>LNBW01000054.1 GCA_001567255.1 Bacteroidetes bacterium OLB9
TTTATTTATAACTTCTCATCCTAATCATGCGCACTATTATATTGTAAATCAAGGTCTCCGACAATTGAAAATTAAATTTGAATTTTACATTTATCACATACAAATTAAAACAATCAATATGTATAATTTAAAAAGCTAACTAATGATATTGCTATTCTTGTTCCTTGTCATCTCTACCGGATCTATCTATGAAGTTACTACCAGCTTGTTGGGTACCCATCATCAAAACATCCTGAATGTTGACATTTTTTGGCTGTGAAAGGATAAAATGTATCGTAGCCGCCACATCGCTTGCCTTGAGCGGTGCAAAATCGTCATAAATTTTTGCTCTTTGCTGATCACCTTCAAAGCGTACTAGAGCAAATTCTGTTTCTTCTACATGACCTGGAGAGATCTGGCTGACTTTAATGCCATATTTATACAAATCTAGGCGCATGGATTTAGTCAGCGCATCGACTGCAAACTTTGTTGCTGAATATACATTTCCATTTGGGTACACATCGTGTCCTGCAGTAGAGCAAATATTAAGGATATGCCCTTTTCTATTTTCTACCATTATAGGAGATACTAACCTTGTCATATAAAGCAATCCTTTGACATTGGTATCTATCATGGTTTCCCAGTCGGATATATTGCCTTCAAAAATTGGGTTAAATCCTTTAGCAAGACCTGCATTATTAATCAAAATATCTACTTTTTGCCATTTCGGACTTAGTGATTTCCATGCATTTTCTACTGCTTGCTGATCTCTTATATCAAAACATAGTTCGATGATTTCAGCGCCATATTTAGCGTGCAGCTTATGCTTTATCTCATTCAATCTCTCTTGTCTCCTGCCGGTGATAATCAGCTTATAGCCGTTTTTGGCGAGTATTTTTGCTGTTGCACTACCTATTCCAGAAGTAGCACCTGTGATTAATGCAATTCGTTTTGATGGGATATTCATACGCAAATTTTTTTAAAGTATGGTCTAGTTAATCCTTGCGCAATTGTTCTAAAATTGTTGTAAACTCTTTTTTGAAATCTTCATAAACCGGTGTGGCTGGACCATTGAAACCTGTGTGGATTTTGACTATTTTATTATTGCGATCAGCAAATAACAATGTAGGAAACGACTTGATACCATCGATTTCTAATGCTTTGACAACGCTTGCTCTGTCGCCTGTATATCCTCCTAATAATACATCATGGTCAATATGCATACGGTCTTTAAACTTTTTCAACATACTGAGCGATTTCAATGTATCTTTGTACCGTTCGACTCCGATGCTGATGACTGCAATATCATCCGCAGGATGATTTTTAAAGTAATCTTGTAAAAAAACGGTTTCATCCATACAATTGGGACACCAAGTTCCCATAATTTGTATAATCTTATATTTATCATCAAATTTTTGATCCGTGATACTGACAGGCTGCCCATCCTGATTTGGGAAAGTGAACGAGAGCGGCTTTCCGGTTGTCTTCGTCATGCTGTAAGCATCAGCTAGACTATTCTTGTCTGTTCTTTTTGCCTCCCAAGTTGCTTTGTATTTACTACCAGCTCTGAAGGTGCCTGTTAAAGTGCTGTCAGACAACATCTTTGCAATAAAAAGATAGGCATGAGATCCATCGAATACGGACAAATACATCTTACCCTCAATAACCATCCCTTCTAAATATCGAAAATCTCCCGTTTCTGTCTGGAAAGTCCCGGTGAGGCTGTCTCCTTTTTGATAAAAAGAACCTAAAGCTTTAAATGTGTTACCATCTTCCTCAGTAAAAACAGTTTCCCAGCTACCATTGACAGCCATATCACTATGTTCTCTTTTTACACCATTAAATCGATGACCTTTGCCATGTACCGCTTTGAACGGGATGCGGTAATCATCTCTATAATTGACAATCCAGTCGCCTTCCATAATCCCGTCTTCATATATCGCTCTTATCTGGGTATCATAGATAGGAAAATCAATGATTACAGTATCTTTATTAGTGTATGGATCAGTTTTAAACTGGACATCCGGCACATTGATTCGTTCTGTTCCATTGTGCATGACAATATGAAATGTAGAATCATTATCATAAACAACTTCAAAATTAAAAGGAACGGTGGATTCAATATCATCTTTTTTGACAATATCTCTATCATCACCATATTTTACAACGGGCGTACGATCCAGTAAAAGTTCTCCGCGCCATATTCCTGGAGGAATTTTTTTTAAAAGTCTGATTAGGTTCAATGCATCCAGCAATGAATAGCACAATGAATAGTGGCCAGTATCTCATGTCGTATAATTTATGATATAAAATACACGATATTAAAGAAATTGTTTAAAAGTAAACTCATCACATGTAGGCCTAATCACCGCTTTTTTCGCCAACAAAATTATCTTCCTTGTTCTTGAAAAGTATATTGAATGTGGTCAGACTACCATAAATTCGAGTGATATATTGTTGCAGATTCACTTTTTCTTCATCGGAAAGATCTGACGAGTTGATACGCTGCTCCATGACCCTCAGTCGATCTCTTACCATCACTATTTTGTGAAAAAATGCTTCGATAGGTATTTCTTTAGGCTTGAGCGATTTATCTTCCGGTTGTAAAATCATTAGGCCATTTTGCCACTTATCGCCAAGAGGTACCACCTCTGATATGTCAGACCAGGCTTTTAATATTTTTATGAGTGACTTTTCTGCTTCAGAAAACGACACAGCCTCATCTGCTTCAATTTTCTCAATAATCTCCCAGGCACCATATTCTTTGCCTACCATTTTGATACCATAAGTGATAAAACACACCTTGTAAGCTACTGCTTCTGCTCCTATGACGACGCCATCTCCAAAAGCTGGATGCTTCACTCTTGAGCCTATTCCAAGTATATTACTCATACTAAAAATTTAAGTTAAATGAATTTAGAACGGGTAAATATACGGATTTTATATATAAAATTAAAATTACATATATTTTTTCTTTCGAAAACGATCCAAAATTATTCCAGAAGCTTTGCTAGAAAATTTTTATTGATCTCAGGAACAAACCGATGCGCATACTCAAGGATTTTTTCTTCTGAAAGGTTGGTCATATTAAATGCTAACATCATCAGATAGTTGTCACCTATATTCCAGTAGATCCTAGGGTTTTGAATGGAATATGCTATACGGACTTTACCAATGTATTCTTCTTTAAAATTAATGTTTCCACCAGCACCAAAATTTTCTCCATTCTCAATCTTAGATTGCACAGTCATAGAAATATAATTATATACTTCACTATACACCGGATTAGTAGATATTTGGAATAGCATAGCCGCATCAGGTGTTGAAGGGTCAATCCAATTGTAAAAACATGATTTTGATTTCAGATCACCAGGCTTTTTGACGGGTTTAATTTCTATATTTTCCTTCACTATATTTAATACTTTACTCACAGACTCCACTGAGATTATATCTTGTGGTGCTGGTAATGGCAATAATACAGGATCAACAGCCCATCCAAAAGCAAATGAATTACCTTTCATATACTCCTGGCTGTGTGCATTAAAATGAACTCCGATGAGGATGGCAAAAATCCAAAATTTTCTCATATCTAAAATAAATTTATTGCAAATATAGGATTGTCATTTTTGTAACTGAATGAATACGCTGTAGTTTAACAATGTTTTAGTATTTTGTATATTTGCCACGTTTATAATTATTTTTAAAAAAAATGAAGCCCATCCTGCACGAAACACAGATATTAGGCCCAATTTATTCTTATGTTCAATATCTAGATAGGCATAAAATAATTATAGAAAAAAATGAAAATTACCAGAAGCGTTCACCACGAAATAGGTACGAAATACTTACAGCTAACGGGCTTTGCTCGCTTTCTATACCCTTAAAAAAGGGAAAAAATCAACAAAAAAATATAGCAGAGGTCACGATTTCTTATGACGAACCCTGGCATCTCAAACATCTCCATGCACTCAGATCAGCCTATGGAAAATCAGCATATTTTGAGTTTTATTATGACCGATTGCAACATGTTTATATGCAAAAGCATAGTTCTCTCTTAACGTTTAATACTGAATTGTTGAAACTCATGCTTCAATTTTTAAAATTAGATATCATCATCGATTTTACAGATACATATCTGATAACCTACGATGAGCAATTGATTGAAGATTTTCGAAATCAACTTTTGCCGACAAGTTTAAATTTTGAGGTTTATCCTCAGGTTTGGTCAGGAAAGTTTGATTTTATTTCAAATCTCAGTATCTTAGACCTTTTATTTTGTATGGGACCTGAATCGGTTCATAATCTTAGACAGACTAAAATACTGAATAACAAAATACAAACTAATTCGGATTAATGGGTTTATTTAATAAAGATATCAATCAAAAATACACTATCCTCGCTACCTCAGTGGATAAGTTGCTCCAAGTCACAAAAGAGATTGGTCATGGAGCGCTAGAAGAAACACTTACTGTTTTACAAACACAACTAGATGCGCCATTTACCTTTGTCATCGTCGGTGAGGTCAAGGCCGGTAAAAGTAGTTTTGTAAATGCCCTCTTACAATCTGACAAAGAAATTTGTAAGGTTGCGCCTATGCCAATGACCGATACAATCCAACAAATTGTATATGGTGAACAAGAGGAAATAGTAGAAATTAATCCATACCTTAAAAAAATATTTCAGCCGGTAGAAATCCTTAAAGAAATAGCTATTGTAGATACACCTGGTACGAATACGATAGTACGTCATCATCAAGAAATAACAGAAAGGTTTATACCCTATTCAGACCTAATCGTATTTGTATTTGAAGCTAAAAATCCATATCGACAATCGTCGTGGGACTTTTTTGACTATATCAATGCTGAATGGCGTAGGAAAATTATTTTTGTATTGCAACAAAAGGATTTGTTGCCTGAATCTGATTTGAACATCAATATTCAGGGTGTTATAGACCATGCTAAAAATAAAGGCATAAGCGAGCCACAGGTATTTGCCGTTTCGGCAAAACTTGAGAAGGAACAATACTATGATATTTCAGGCTTCAAGGAAATCAGGAGTTATATTGAAAGAAATATAACTGGTGGAAAAGCCCCTGAGCTTAAATTTCAGAACAATATTAATACCTTGCTGACGATATCTCAAAAACTGGATGATAGCCTGATTAACCGAAAGAAACAATATGAAGTAGATATTAAATTCAGAGGTGAGATTCGTGAATTAATTGAAAATCAACATACCAAAACTAAAAAGCAGATCGAAGTTCTGATTTCGAATCTTCTGGATAGTTATGATAAAATCACTCGACAGAAACAAGATGATCTTGAAACCGGATTATCCTTCTTCAATGTATTAAAACGATCCTTTTCATCCATATTTGGCAAAGAGACAGGTCTGAAAGAATGGCTGACCACACAAGCCAAAGACTTTGAGTTGAAACTCAATACATCATTAAGAGACAAACTTCAGAATGGCATTATTGACGTAGCCGAGAATATCCAGATGATGGGCAAATTGGTGGATAATAAACTGAGATATTCTGAGACTATTCTGAAAAACAACGATGAGATTTTTGCGGATATAGCAGAACGCCGAATTAATGTGTTAAGAGATTTGCAGGAAAGTTTCAGCCAATTCATGAGTACAGCTGAAAACTTTTATGATGAGAGAATCTTGACTGAATCATCCAAGATGACACCTAATCTGGCAGCCGGAAGTGGCATTGCTATAGTAGGAGTCATTTTAGCCACGCTGACTCAGGGTGCTGTCTTTGATATCACCGGAGGCGTCTTGACCGCTACCGGAGTACTTTTTGCTGGAGTTACGCTTGGTCTAAACCGGAGTAAAATTATCAAGAAATTTGCTGACGAAATTGGTAAAGGGCGCAATCAGTTGCATGATGAAGTAACTCGAAAGTTGACAGATTATACATTACGCATTCGGCAAAAGCTAGAAGCTAATTTTTATGAGTTTGACCAGTTACTAGAAAATGAGGGTAAGAAATTAAATGAAGTAGAACAAGTGCAACAGGAAGTCCGTAAGGATTTAAAAGATCTTTCCAAAGGATTTTAAAGTAATATTAACAATATCTACAAACAAATATCGTCTAATAAAATAAAGATAACAGAATGAGATATTTAGCCATCATTTTTACCTTCCTTTTGAGCATTCAGTTGTATGCAGGAGATGATTATAATTTTGAATTTGTTAATGCAGAATATGATGATTTTATTGCAACTGTAACTTTTGAACACAACAATTTACCTGTTGGTTTTCAGGCTATTAAGCTGGGTAGTTCTGATTTTCTTATGTTGAAATTTGATGACTTGAACAATGTAGAGCGACATCTTTATTATAGGATCATCCACTGCGACAAGGATTGGAAGCCTTCAGCCATGAGGGAAATTGACTATCTCAATGGATTTAATGATGAGCGACTCAGAAACTATGAGTATTCCACAAGTACTCGTATTCAGTATATTCATTACTGGCAGCGATTTCCTAATAAAGATACTAATTTTAAAATTTCAGGTAATTATTTGCTCGTTATATATGAAGATAACATAGACAGGCCGGTACTTACTAGGCGATTTATTGTTAGCGAAAATATTGTAGGCATTGAGGTCAATGACATTTTTCCATCGGATGTTATGAATATAAGATACAAGCAAGAGTTTGATGTCAATCTTATCAATGAGTCAATCTCCATGCGCAACCCTATCGAGGAAGTAAATATTGTGATGTTGCAGAATGAAAACTGGAATAATACAAAAACATCCAAGCCCAATTTTATAGCTGGTAGTACGATGAGATTTAATAAGTTAGGAACATTTGAATGGTGGGGAAATTCTGAATTTAGAGAGTTTGACATAAGATCATTTTTTCGGGTAGGACGTGGCGTTAAATTTATAGAAAGAAAAAGGGACGAGACAGACATTCTGTTACAGCCTATACAGTCATGGCGCAATAAAGTACATATTGCGGTTTTTGACTTTAATGGTAAATTTTTTATTGAAAATTGGGATGCACTGCAGGGCGCATCCTATTTAGACATAAGTGATAATGTCGATGCAGGAGAGATACAAACCACTAGAAATAATATCGTAGGAGATTTAAAAGAATCAAGCGAGGAGTTTTTTAGAAACAATGTGGCCGAACCCAGAAATATTAATTCAGATTATGCCTATATCACTTTATATTTGGAAGATGACATACAACTTGATGATGATGAAAACATCTATATTTTAGGCGCGTTCAATAACTGGACACCTTCTGATGCGTATAGGATGACCCTTGACTATAATAGAGGTATGTATGTAGGTAATTTGTTTTTGAAGCAAGGGTATTATAATTACTGTTTAGCAGTGGTAAAAGACGGGATTGTTGATGTTGCTGCTATGGATGGCAGCTGGAACGAAACCGAAAACGACTATCAAGTCATTGTTTATTACAAGGGTTTAGGAGATTTATATGACAGAATCATCGGTTTTACAACATATAATACAAACTTAAAAACAAGACAATACTAAAAAAAAGTCCTACTGAGGGTTTAATTTTTTACGGATATGACCTATAGCAATTTCAAATTGTTCTTCAATGGTCAAATTTGTATTATCGATAACTATGGCATCATCAGCTTGAACAAGTGGACTATCCTCTCTAGTTGTGTCTATGAAGTCGCGATGCTGAAGGTTAGCTAATACTTCATCCATATTTGTTTCCTTGCCTTGGGATATCAACTCGTCATACCTTCTTTGAGCTCTGATCTTTAGATTTGCAGTTAAAAAGAATTTTATATCCGCATTAGGAAACACTACAGTACCTATGTCTCGACCGTCCATGACGACGCCTAGCTTACCTGCTAGATTGCGTTGCAAAAGGACTAATTTTTTTCGTACCTGTGGAATGGCGGCCACCTCACTTACACAAGATGATACTGTCAGCGATCTGATTTCATCTTCAACGTTTCTGCCATTCAAAATAGTTGTATTCTTTCCGTTGTCATTTATAAACGATATATCTATAGTCTTTAATGCTTCTTCAATGCTATGAATATCTTCAATATCAATACCTTGTTCCAGCAGATATAAGGCTACAGCTCTATACATCGCTCCGGTATCTACATAAGAATAGTGCAATGCTTTGGCAAGCTGCTTAGCCATTGTAGATTTGCCACAAGACGAATAACCATCAATGGCAATAGTTAAAGGATTATGATCTTTCAAGAGGTTCAATTGAGTACCTATTATGTTTTAAAAGAAAAAAGTCCTGCAATAAACTGTACATTCCAGGACTTTTATGCTTTTATTTGATATTACACTTCAGTGAATATATCAATATTCTTCTTCGTTAAAAAGAAAGTCATCTTTCCTCGGATAATCAGGCCAGATATCTTCCATTGATTCATAAATTTCAAATTCATCTTCTAGCTCCTGAAGATTTTCAATAACTTCAAGTGGCGCTCCGGATCGAATGGCATAATCGATTAATTCATCACGATTAGCAGGCCAAGGCGCATCTTCAAGGTTATGAGCTAATTCTAATGTCCAATACATAGGAAATTTTCAAAAAAATTTAGTAATTAAAAAAATCTTTTACTTGATAATTAAAAATAGTAATGACAGAAAGTAAATATTTTTACAATCCTCAATCATTAAATATCCTTTATTATAAAAAAGTTCCCACTTTTAATTAAAAAAATATATTAACAATTTATATAATAAGCATGGCGTCACCATAGGTGAAAAATCGATACTTTTCCTTGATAGCTTCTTGATAAGCCTCCATAATCAGTTCATATCCACCAAATGCAGCAACCATGATTATCAGACTGCTTTTGGTAAATGAAAATTAGATATCATGCAATTGGCAATACTGAATTCGTAAGGAGGATATATAAATAAATTTGTCCATCCACTGGAAGTCTTTAGTAAGTTGGTTGCAGAGACGGATGATTCTACAGTCCGCATAGCAGTTGTTCCTACTGCACAAATACGTTTATTATTTTCCTTTGCAGTATTTACAATTTCTACAGCACTCTCAGGAATATTATAGTATTCTGCATCCATCTTATGTTTTGATAGATCTTCGACATCAATACTTCTAAAAGTTCCTAAGCCGATGTGTAATGTCACTTCTGCCAGTCCTGCACCTTTAATCTCTAGTCTTTTGAGCAGCTCTCTAGAAAAGTGCATGCCGGCTGTAGGTGCAGCAACAGCGCCGATCTCTTTAGCATAAACTGTTTGATATCTTTCATTATCTATTTCTTCAGGACTACGATTGATATACTTAGGCAATGGCATTCTACCTAACTCTTTCAACACAGCTCTAAATTCATCATCTGTACCATCAAAGAAAAAGCGGATGGTACGACCACGAGAAGTAGTATTGTCTACGACTTCAGCTACGAGCACATCATTACCTTTGTTGTCTGCAAAATACAGCTTATTCCCTACCCTTATTTTTCGTGCAGGATCAACTAGTACATCCCATAGTTTTACATCTGCATTCAGCTCTCTAAGTAGAAATACTTCGATTTTAGCTCCAGTTTTCTCTTTCTTACCATACATCCTGGCAGGAAAAACCTTTGTATTGTTAAAAATGAGTGCGTCGCCGTCATCAAAATAATCAAGTATATCTTTAAAGATCTTATGCTCAATCTTTCCTGTCTTTCTATCTACTACCATGAGACGTGATTGGTCTCTTTCTTCGATAGGGTATTGAGCAATCAGCTCGTCAGGGAGATCAAATTTAAAATTAGAAAGCTTAGTTCTCATTTATCTTCATCTATTTTTTAAAGGAGTGCAAAAGTATAAATCTTAATACACATATTATCCTATTATTGTTTAATTCTTAGAAATAAATTTACTCAAACAGTACTTTGACTTAAAATTAATGGAGTTTCCTATAATAACGTGTTAATCTTTGTTAATGAATCATGCTCAATACAGAACACAAGGTCAAAGATGCAAAATATCGCTTAAATTTGTCCAATAGTTTATCTGAAATCATCATGAGTCAATTATTTAGAAATTCAATTTTCATCTTATTAGTAGCTGTATGTTTTATAATAGGCGGTTGTAAAGGTAAACACACTTCTTTTTTTGCAACGGATACTGTAATTGAAGGTGTTATTTCTAATTTTGATGGTGGCGAGCTCATACTACAGGGTATCAATGAAATTGTAACTACTCCAAATGACCAAGGTAATTTTAACTTCAATACAAAACTTGATAAGTCAGGTGTTTATAAATTAGTATATGCAGATTATTTCAGCATTAATATTTATATAGAACCTGGTGATAGTATATTTGTGACTGCTGATTTTCAAAATCCGGCTAATACTCGTTTTACTGGAAGTCACGAGCTGGAAAATACTTACCTTGTACATTATGAGAAGACTAAAGATGCTGCGATGAAAGATAATTTTGCAGATATTTATTCACTTCCTGAAAAACAATTTATCAATAAAATCGAAGAAAGGACACATTATCTCATTGATGATCAGCAAACATTTCAAAAGGAGAATACTCCATTTACGGAAATATTTGCAAAATGCTTGATGGATGATATCTCTTATGATGCTGCCATTTATAAATTACTTTATCCGACGTATTATGAATATTTTCAGCCTGACAGCACTTTGATTCTTTCTGAAACTTTTGATAGTTTTTTACAAAATATTGATACAGACGATCCCGACAAGTTGCTGACGGGCTCATTCAGAGAATTTTTACCTTTGTATGTAGAATTTAAAGCAAATGCTGATACAACGTACGCCGAAGAATCCCCACTTTATCGTAAATTCAAGACAATTGATAAGAAATTTATGAATAAAACGATCAAGAATTTACTCTACTACGAGATTATGAAAGAAGGATTCGCTTCAAGCCCTAACGATGCAGCAGAATTGATGACGGAATTCAACCGCCTAGAATCTAATGAGCACTATAGTACTGAGATTAATACACTTTTTGATAGTATCCGGCATCTGCTCAAAGGTGAAATAGCGCCTCAATGGACTTATTTTGATAAAGATAATAAGGCTTTCAATAGCTCAGAACTAAATGGCAAAGTTACTTATATAGATATATGGGCGACTTGGTGTGGGCCTTGCATTAGAGAATTGCCTTCCATGCATACGCTTAGAGAGCAATTTGCAAATCAAGACATTCAATTTGTAAGTATATCCATAGACAAAGACAAAAATGCATGGCTGGAAATGCTAAAAGATAAGTCTAAAAATCTAGCAGGCATTCAATTAATTGCAGACCGTGCATGGGAGTCATCTATTGTTAAGGATTACAAGATCAAAGGAATTCCACGATTCATCATTCTGGACAAAGAAGGAAAAATCTTTGATAGCAATGCGCCGAGACCTTCCTCTAAAGAAATAACAGCTACATTACAAAAAGCACTAGAATACTAGCTATGGTTAGGTCTGAATTACTCCAGGATTGAATTTTTCAACAATTCCATGATCAGCCATTTCTATTCCCAAAGAAATAAATTCCCTAGTTTTTCGCGGGTCTATAATAGCATCTACCCATAACCGAGCAGCAGCATAGTATGGCGATGTCTGGTTGTCATAACGATCTCGGATTTTTTCAAAAAGAGCATTCTCTGCTTCTGCATCAGGCTTTTCTCCCTTCTTTTTCAGCGCACTCACTTGAATTTGGGTTAACACCTTGGCTGCCTGAGTACCACCCATCACTGCTATTTTTGCTGTAGGCCATGCCACGATGAGTCGTGGGTCATACGCTTTTCCACACATTGCATAATTTCCAGCGCCAAAGGAATGACCTGCTACAATAGTAAACTTCGGTACAGTTGAATTAGCTACAGCATTGACCATCTTTGCACCGTCCTTGATAATTCCACCATGCTCTGAACGCTTGCCTACCATAAATCCAGTAACATCATGAATAAAGACAAGCGGAATTTTCTTTTGATTGCAATTTAGGATGAAACGTGTTGCTTTATCAGCTGAGTCAGAATAAATCACACCTCCAAACTGCATTTCTCCTTGAGCGCTTTTAACTACAAGTCGCTGATTCGCTACAATGCCAACGGCCCATCCGTCAATCCGACCATAACCACAAATAATAGATTTTCCGTAACCTTCCTTATATTGGGTAAAATCAGAATCATCTACAAGCCTATTGATGACATCCATCATGTCGTATGGTTTAGCCATATTATCCGGAATATAAGATGGAATTTCTGCCGAACTGAATTGGGGCATTTTTGAATCAGTTCTATCAAAACCTGCTCTTTCTCTCTTACCTAATTTCGAAACCAACTTTCGAATGGTTTCAAGGCAAGTCTTGTCGTCCGGCATCTTATAATCTGTCACTCCGGATATTTCACAATGAGTTCTAGCGCCTCCTAACACTTCTTGATCTACTTCTTCTCCAATAGCTGCTTTAACTAGATATGGGCCAGCTAAAAAAATTGATCCAGTACCTTCTACTATCAATGCTTCATCAGACATGATGGGTAGATAAGCTCCTCCCGCTACGCAGCTGCCCATGATGGCTGCAATTTGAGGAATACCCATTGAAGATATCTTTGCATTGTTCCTGAATATGCGTCCAAAATGTTCTTTATCTGGAAAAATTTCATCTTGCATGGGAAGATAAACACCAGCACTATCAACCAAATATATGATAGGGATTCTATTTTCCATAGCAATTTCCTGAGCACGTAGGTTTTTTTTGCCAGTGATCGGGAACCAAGCGCCAGCCTTAACGGTAGCATCATTAGCTACAATCATGCACAAACGGCCTTCAATATATCCAAGCCCTGCAATCACGCCTCCTGCCGGACATCCACCATGTTCCTCATACATTTCATATCCGGCAAAGGCACCAATCTCAAAAAAAGTGCTATTAGCATCAAGGAGCGCCTCTACCCTTTCACGGGCAGTCATCTTCCCTTCTTCATGTTGCCGACGAATCTTGTCTTTGCCACCACCGAGGGCAATTTTCTCAAGTTTTCTATTGACATCTGCCATTTTGAGCAACAAAGCATCTTCATTCACATTTCTCTCTACTTCTGATGGATTCATAACTTATATCAGGGTTTTACTTTATTTAAGGTATTGTAAAGGTATATGGGTACTCTCCTGGCAATTTCTGGTAATAACCATCCATCACCACTACTTTTCCACGCAACGATTCAAGTAATTGTCGCAATTGATAAGCCGTTGTGACTGGCTGGTTATTAACTTTTATAATAATGTATCCCGCTCCATTCGGGTAGCGCCAATTATTGATCTGTTTTTTACACTGACCACAATCACACCAGAAGGTGCAAATACTGCTTTTTCATACTTATCGGCATCACGCACTTCGACTCCAAGTTCTTCAAAAATACCATCACTCAATGTACCGATTAAATCAGTAGAATTTAATTGATTGCGCAAGGTGATTTCTTTCTCTATTTTATTTCCATTTCTGATAATGGTCAGGCTGACGGCATCGCCCGGTCTATAATTGCCTATCTGCTCCATCAACTCTGAAGTAGAGCTCACCTCAGTTTGATTGACTTTAACCACTACATCATTTACTTTGATACCTGCTTCTGAAGCACCACTATTATGTGCCACTGATGCGATCAAGACGCCTTTCACTTCGTTAAGATTTAATGATCTGGCAGACTGGTTGGTGACATTTTCAATCTCTACACCTAACCATCCACGCTGGACAACACCAAATTCTCTCAAATCAGCTACTACCTTTCTAGCTAAATTAGAAGGCACAGCAAATGAAAAACCTTCATACTGGCCTGAATTACTTTGGATCGCTGTACAAATACCTACAAGATCGCCTTTAGTATTGATGAGTGCACCACCACTATTGCCTGGATTGACCGCTGCATCGGTCTGAATGAATGATTCTATACCTTGATTTTCCAAAAGATTAATATTTCGCGCCTTTGCACTGACTATTCCTGCAGTAACAGTGGATTGTAATCGGAAAGGATTCCCTACGGCCATTACCCATTCGCCTATCATCAGTGAGTCCGAGTTGGAGAAAATCAAAAAATCGAGATTTTGAGCAACAATTTTTAGCAAAGCAATGTCAGTATTAGGATCTGACCCTACAACAGATGCCTCAAATACGCGATTATCGTTGAGCGTGATTTCAATCTTTGAGGCATCTTTGATGACGTGGTGATTAGTCACTATATAACCATCAGCGCTAATGATGACACCAGAACCGGAACTGGATGAAAATGGAGACCCAAAAGCATTTTGGATTCTGTCACCTTTAGCTTGAACAAATACAACTGCTTTACGGCTGATGGATGCCGCATTAATAAAATCAGAAGGCACGGCAGTCTTCATTAACTTCTCAAACCGATCAGAAAATAAAATTTCGTTTTCCGCGGCTCGAATTGATCGGTTAACTATCTTGCTGTCAATCGTGTCAGGTTTGAGAATGAAGATATGGTAAAATAAAAGCATACCGCTCGTTATAACCATGTTGACAAGCAAAAAAGAAATAAACAACCTTTTATTATTCAAAAACAAATTCTTTTAAAATTCTTTAGCAAATATAAAATAAACTTTTGATATGTTTGTAATTTTGCTATTCAAACCCCATTCTATAACACTGAATATTCTAAAATTGATTTATTCTTGATGAAAATTCCGTTTCATAAATACCACGGTACAGGCAATGATTTTATCCTAATTGACCAGAGAGAAATGCGGTATCTCACGACTCGTGATACAGAAGAAGTTGCCAGATTGTGTGATCGTAGATTTGGAATAGGTGGTGATGGTTTGATTTTGCTAGAAAAATCAACTACGGCCGATTTCAAAATGATATATTTTAATGCAGACGGAAGACAAAGCACGATGTGTGGAAATGGAGGGCGATGTATCGTAAGTTTTGCAAAGTTACTAGGTCTATTTGAAGATAGAACAACTTTTGAAGCCATAGACGGTATTCACTTTGCATCTTTATTGCCCAATGGGTGGGTTAGCTTAGGCATGAATGATGTAAATAACTTACTCAATACACAAGCGCAATGTTTTATTTTGGATACCGGTTCACCACATTATGTGGAATTTATGGAATCAATACCGGATGATGTGAAAGCGTCAGGCAGCAAAATCAGGTATTCGTCAATTTTTAAAGATGAAGGTATCAATGTCAATTTTGTAGTTAAAGAACTTGATCAATTGCAGGTAGCTACCTATGAACGTGGCGTGGAGGATGAAACCTACTCTTGTGGCACTGGAGTAGTAGCCTCAGCTATAGCTTCATTACATAACAAAAAGGAAGGAAACTACGTTATTAAGATTAATACAAAAGGAGGGGATTTAAGTGTCAAAGTTTCAAAGACACACGAAGGCAAATTCACTGACATCTATCTTGAAGGGCCTGCTGAAAAGGTTTTTGATGGTTGATAGAAATTTGATATTTTCATTTGTATAGCTATAAGTGTTAAATAAGAATTTTAAATTTTATGTCTGCATAGGGATGAGGGGCTTAACTTTAATCCCTTTTCCTTTTTATTGCTTAATCAATTTTCAAATTCCATCAAAGTCTATATCTTTACACCAGTAAAAATTCATGTCTATGTCACGATCAGAGTTTTCATCCAAAATATCAGAAGGTATTCCAAAACATCTTCCTGAAAGTAAAAAGCTCGATAAAAAAAGTAGCCCATGCACCTAAAAGGAACATCAAAGGTCTTTTATCAAAAGATGAATTAAAGCTGGCTGTGAGCAACAGTTTAAGATACTTTGACATTTCACTTCATGAAAACCTCATCGATGAATTTTATGATGAACTGAAAAAGTACGGTAGGATTTATATGTATCGATTCATGCCGGACTATGATATGTATGCGCGTCCTATAGACCAATATCCTGCAAAATCACAACATGCAGCTGCTATTATGCTCATGATACAAAACAATCTTGACCCTAAAGTAGCTAAGTATCCTCAAGAACTGATAACTTACGGTGGAAATGGGGCTGTTTTTCAGAACTGGGCACAATATCGGCTCACCATGAAATATCTTTCTGAAATGACTGATAAGCAGACGTTAGTACTCTATTCTGGTCATCCACTAGGGCTATTCCCTTCACACAAAAAAGCTCCACGCGTCATTGTTACTAATGGAATGATGATTCCTAACCACTCAAAAAAGGAAGACTGGAATAAATACAATGCGCTAGGTGTCACCCAATATGGACAGATGACTGCTGGATCTTTTATGTACATCGGCCCTCAAGGCATTGTACACGGTACCACCATCACTCTTCTGAATGCAGGTAGGAGAAAAGGTGTAGGTAAAGACGACCTCAAAGGCACCGTTTTTGTTACATCAGGTCTAGGCGGCATGTCAGGAGCGCAGTCCATAGCTGCACTGATTACAGGTACAGTAGGAGTCATTGCTGAGGTAGATGATGATGCTATCCACCAACGAATCATCGATGGATATATAAATAAAGATAATGTATATAAAGATTTGCCTCAACTCCTAGATGCAATTAAGACAAATAAAGAACAAGGCAATGCTATATCACTTATCTATCATGGTAATATTGTGGAATTATGGGAAGCACTGGCTGAAAGCGACATAGAGGTTGAACTAGGCTCAGACCAAACCTCTCTCCACAATATTGATGATTTAGGTTATTGTCCTGTAGGATATACTTTTGAAGAAGCTAAAAAGTTACTTGCACATGACAAGCATGAATTTATGGCAGAAGTCCAAAAAACACTAAAAAGGCACGTAAAGGCGATTAATAAAATGTCAGAAAAGGGTATGTATTTCTGGGATTATGGAAATGCATTCTTGAAAGAAGCAGGTGATGCAGGAGCTGATATTTGGCAAGACAAAAAAAGAGGCATCTTCAAGTATCCTTCATATGTCCAGGATATTTTAGGGCCACTATGCTTTGATTATGGTTTTGGGCCTTTCAGATGGGTGTGTTTATCAGGAGATAAAGAGGATCTCTATCTTTCGGACAAAATTGCTAAAAAGGTCTTGAAAAAAATGTTCAAAAAAGCACCTGATGAGATTAAGGGGCAACTTAATGACAATATTATGTGGATCAGCAATGCAAAGACAAATTTACCTATCGTTGGATCTAAATCAAGGATTTTATATGCTGATGCTGAAGGAAGAATCAAAATTGCCTTAGCTTTTAATAAAGCTATTCGGTCAGGTAAAATTAAAGGGCCAATTGTGTTAGGGCGTGATCATCATGATGTTTCAGGAACTGATTCTCCTTATAGAGAAACTTCTAATATTTATGATGGTTCTAGATTTACTGCTGATATGGCTGTGCATAATTTTGTGGGTGATGCTTTCAGAGGTGCGACATGGGTGTCGCTTCATAACGGTGGTGGTGTAGGCTGGGGAGAAGTAATCAATGGTGGTTTTGGTATGGTAATAGACGGCAGTAAGCAAGCTGCAAAAAACATCAAAAGTATGCTCTATTGGGATGTAAATAATGGAATCGCTAGAAGAAGCTGGGCTAGAAATGAAGAAGCGATATTTGCCATAAAGCGAGCTATGAAAGATAATAAAGATCTTCACGTGACGCTGCCAAATATAACAGACCAAGACCTACTCAATCAAACGATAAAATAAAGAGAATGCTTGAAAAGTGCCGCATAATATACAAAGGAGACATCCTCACAGGGTGGGTATATATTGCCACTGGAGCCATACTTCTTATTTTTGGTCTCATGGCAGGTTTGTTTGCTTTTGGCCCCGGATTCAAGTACCTAAGCTATGGTATGTATATTTTTTGCTTTTATTGCATTGGAAAAGGTGTCTTTATGATTTATTCATATGGAAAGCGATATACTTTTTACCTAAAGCTTCTCGCAATAGATCATCACATCTTTACAGATGAAATTAACTACACCACTTATCGCATTCAAAAGAAAAATAAAAACAGAAGACTTTACACCTACATTGTTATTTTTAGTACAATAGCTGCCTTTGTTGGAATATTTACTCAACTAAGAGCATTTATTATGGGTACAAGTATTCCTATTGCACTCATATCAGGTATAGAATTAAGTATAGGTTTATTAACTGGTTTTCGATTGAATGAATTTCTGCGTATACTGAGTAAAGAAGAAAAAAGCTTTTAGGCAAATTTAAATTGATACTCTCTGTATTGTGTCGGTGTCAATATTTTCTTGATATCATTTTGCCTCTTTTGATAGATTTCGTTATTCTTATAAAACTTTTGTCTTTTGGTCATTTTTTGATCTTTATTGATTCTGTCCTTTTCTAATTCAAAATCTAAAAAAACTTTATGTAATTGTGTATGTTGAGTTTTTGTAAGTTTAAGGTGTTTTGTCAACTTATCAGCATTAAGTTTTGCTTTTGCTGCAGGTGTTGTGGGCCTTTCCACCTTCTCTTTTGGTGCAGGAGGAACATATGCTTGTTCCGAAGGTCCAATTTGAGCATTTAAGGAAATACCTATGAATAAAAAACATAAAACTACAAGGATTCTCATTTTTAAAAGTCAATTTATTTCCACAAATATAACGAAAATTCAGCTAATAAGGTTACACAAATTAAGAAAATTATGATTTCAACTGTATTCCATCTATGAATCTATTACCTTTGCTGCATATTCAAGGTCAGATTCAAATAAGGGTGAGTAAAATTATAATTATTGGTCCTGCATATCCGCTCAGAGGTGGGCTAGCTACTTTCAATGAAAGAATGGCTCGCGCATTTCAGAAATTAGGCCATGAGGTTGTGATTTACACCTTTTCTCTACAATATCCTAACTTTTTATTCCCTGGCAAAACCCAGCTTTCAGAAAGTGATCCACCTTCAGACTTAAAAATCTACAAAGTTATTAATTCTATTAATCCCTTGAATTGGTGGAAAGTTGGGCGTACTATACGGAATGTCAATGCAGATCTTGTAATTTTTAGGTTTTGGCTACCTTTTATGGGGCCCTGTTTGGGAAGTATTGCACGGATGATTAGAAAGAATAAAGTTTCAAAAGTTTTGGCTATTGTTGACAATGCTATTCCTCACGAAAAACGACCTGGTGACCGGTTACTTACCAATTATTTTGTAAAGTCAGTCCAATATTTTGTGACCATGAGTCCTTTTGTGAAAAAAGATCTCAGCCTATTTACTGCACAAAACATTAGTGTCATACATCATCCGCTCTATGATAACTTTGGTACAAAATATAAACAAGTGGAAGCCAGAAAAGCACTGGACATTCCTGAAAAAGGAACTATTTATCTGTTTTTTGGATTCATTAGGAAGTATAAAGGCCTGGATATTCTTGTGGATGCTTTTGGATTACTACCGGATATAGATGATAAATATTTACTCATTGCAGGTGAATACTATGCTGGTGAAGCTGAAATCAAAGATCAAATTCAGCAATCTCCTGTAAAAAAGCACATCATTGAACATACTCGATTCATCAAAGATGAAGACGTAGGGTTATACTTCAGTGCGGCCGATGTAGTCGTTCAGCCTTATAGGCATGCCACACAAAGCGGTGTCACTCCACTGGCTTATCATTTTGAAGTGCCTATGATTGTAACAAATGTAGGCGCCTTGCCCGAGTTAGTGCCCCACACATTAGGAATAGTTACACAGCCTAACAAAGACGACCTAGCAAAGGCGCTAATGGATTTTTTACAATTTGACATCGCGTCTTTTAGCTCTGAGATCAAGAAGGAAAAGAAAAAATTGAGTTGGGACGCCTTAGTAAAATCTATTTTAGAAGAAGCAGAAATTGAATCTTGATATGCAGCAAATTTATAGAAGCAGAGCACCTCTACGACTAGGTCTGGCTGGAGGTGGTACAGATGTAAGCCCTTATAGTGACATATACGGTGGTGCGGTACTCAATGCTACCATCTCGCTATTTGCTTATGTGGATATTGAAAAGACCGATAATGGAATTATTGAATTTATTGCCAAAGACTATGACATTTCCGAATCCTATGACCTTGATAGTGATATCTCTGTTGAAGGTCAGCTCAATTTGCTAAAAGGCGTGTATAATAGGATTATGACGGACTACCCTTTTAAACACAACGGTCTCCGAATTACTACTTATGTTGAGGCACCTCCAGGTTCAGGTCTTGGTTCATCATCAACCTTAGTGGTAGCATTAATAGGTGCTTTTGCGGAGATGCTCAACCTACCTTTTGGGGAATACGATATTGCTCAGTATGCTTATGAGATAGAAAGAATTCAACTTAATCTAGCCGGTGGAAAGCAGGATCAGTATGCAGCAACATTTGGTGGGTTTAATTATATGGAATTCTATGACGAAAATAAAATCATAGTCAATCCACTGAGGGTGAAGCCGGATTATTGTTTTGAAATGGAGAAAAACTTTGTTCTCTTTTATACATCACAAAGTCGCCAGTCTGCAAGCATTATTGAAGAGCAGGTGAATAACGTCAGAAATAAAAATCAGGAATCAATAGAAGCCATGCACAACATAAAAATTCAGGCTCAGATGATGAAGGAAGCTATCTTGCTAGGTGATTTGAGCAAAATCGGAGAGATTTTGGATTTTGGCCATCAGCATAAGAGTAAAATGGCCTCAAAAATTAATAATGCTCAGCTCCAATCTATTTATGATACAGCAATTAAAGCGGGAGCCACTGGCGGTAAGATTAGCGGAGCTGGTGGTGGTGGATTTATGATGTTCTATTGTCCGAGGACATCGAGATATGATGTCATCAAAGCGCTCAAGGCTTTTAATGGAAATGTGATACCCTTCTTATTTACTTCACGTGGTCTAACAAGCTGGAGTGGAAGTAAATATTCTTTATAGTTATATTGTAATGGATTTATAATTATCTTTGCTTTGTATTGAAGACAAATATGACAGAAGAACACAATAACCTCCGGATTAAGCAACTGATTAATGCCTCAATTGATGTAAAGACGCGCATTCTCAATGATGAAGCCATCATTGACATGATACAAAAGTCCACGATCCTGATTACAGAAGCATTCAGATCAGGTCATAAAGTGTTATTTTGTGGCAATGGAGGCAGCGCAGCGGATGCTCAGCACCTTGCTGCTGAATTTAGTGGCCGATTTTATAAGGATAGAAGGGCTTTGCCAGCAGAAGCACTTCATACTAATACTTCTTATCTTACCGCTGTAGCCAATGATTATAGTTATGACGTTATATATTCTAGACTGATAGAAGGCATTGGGCAACCGGGCGATGTACTGTTTTTGCTTTCTACAAGCGGCAATAGCCAGAACATCGTTAACGCAGCACTTGCGGCCAGAGATAGGCAAATGATTTCGATTGGGTTGACTGGAAGCAAAGGCGGAAAGTTGAATGGTCTATGTGATCATTTAATTCATGTTCCATCTGACGATACACCGAGAATACAAGAAGCTCACATTTTGATTGGACACATTATTTGCCAAATGGTTGAATCTGCATATTTTGGTTATTAATGAAAGTAAAAGAAGTAGTTGTTCTTGCTGGTGGATTAGGAACTCGATTACAGGGTGAAATTCCGGATTTACCTAAGTGTTTGGCTCCTATAAGTGGACAACCATTTATAGACTTTGTAATTAATTATTTGGTTCGTCAAGGAATAGAAAAAGTAGTTTTTTCATTAGGCTATAAAGCTGATCTTATCACGTACCATCTGGAGCAATATTGGAGAGAGCTAGATTATGAATATACAATTGAAAATACACCACTCGGTACTGGTGGGGGCTTGAAAATGGCAGAATCATATATATCTGGCGATTCTTTTTTTGTGGTGAATGGTGATACCTTATTTGATGTCAATCTGAGTAAGATGGAAGAAAGTCATGTAAACCACGATCACTTTGTAACCATAGCATTAAAGCCGATGAATAATTATAACCGATACGGATCCGTAGAATTGAACGAATCGAATATTGTTGCCTTCAATGAAAAAAGACCAACTGTCGCCGGACTGATTAATGGAGGTGTTTATCTCATCGAAAAACAAGTCTTAAGTAATTATAATGTTGGCCATGCATTTTCATTTGAAAAAGAGGTGCTTGAGCCGCTCAGTTGTGAAGGTAAAATCGGAGGAGTAATCAGTGATGGGTATTTTATTGATATTGGAGTGCCAGAAGATTACAAAAGAGCAATTGTTGAGTTAACTTTGCAAAAATAATATACGAAGTATGGAGTTTGTCAGCGTTTTCGATATGTTTAAAATTGGTGTCGGCCCATCATCATCTCATACACTCGGACCGTGGAAAGCAGGTGGTCAGTTTAGAAATCATTGTATAAACAGTGGACGGATCGTGCTGGGTGCACGATTTAAAGTCACGCTTTATGGATCACTCTCATTGACAGGAAAAGGACACGCTACTGATCTGGCAGTAACAATGGGGCTAGCGGGATATGATCCTGAAACAGTTGATACTGCTGCCATTGAACAGATTATCAATTCCATAAATGAAGATAAAGCCATTGATATCAACGGAATAAAAGTGTCTTTTGATCCTATCAATGATGTTGTTTTCGAGCGTGAGTTTCTTCCTTTCCATGCTAATGGACTTACATTTACCATTGAGACACCAGAGCACGATGTTTTGTCTGAAACCTACTATTCTATCGGTGGTGGCTTCATACTTCAAGAAGGCAAAGACAATGTTGCCAATGATGCTTTATATAATCATCCATTCCCTATTCAGAAAGCGGATGAACTGCTCCAATATTGTCGAAATCAAGGTAAGCGCATTTCAGAAATCGTCATGTCCAATGAACTCCATGACAGAGACGAACATGCAATCAATGACCGCCTGCTCAAGATTTGGGACGTTATGTTTGACAGTATCTTTAAGGGATGTCAGACTCAAGGTACACTTCCCGGCGTACTCAAAGTTAAGCGTCGAGCGCATGACATCATCAAAAGCATGATGCCTGACTTAGACCACTACAGTACAAAGGAAGCATGGCTGGAGGCCATACGGAAACTGAATCCAAGTTTTCAGGAAATCATTAAATGGACAGGTACTTTTGCTATGGCTGTCAATGAAGTCAATGCTTCGCTAGGCAGAGTAGTAACATCACCTACAAATGGTAGTGCTGGAGTCATTCCTGCAGTGATAATGTATTACCTATGTTTTGTTAATAAAGAGGCACAAGATCAAGAGATTCTCCAATTCATGCTGACAAGTGGAGAAATAGGAAGCATATTTAAAAAAAGGTTCTACAATTTCAGCAGCAATGGGTGGCTGTCAAGCAGAGATTGGTGTTTCTTCGGCAATGGCGGCTGCCGGCCTTGCAGAACTCATGGGTGGTACACCCGAACAATGTACCATAGCAGCAGAAATCACAATGGAACACCACCTAGGCATGACCTGTGACCCAATCGCCGGACTAGTACAAATACCTTGCATTGAACGCAACTCTATGGGAGCTATAAAGGCCATCAATGCTGCAATCATGGCGCTAGACAGAAATCCCGGAGACACTAAGGTTTCATTGGATAATGTCGTGCATACGATGTGGCAAACTGCTATAGACATGAATCGTAAGTATAAAGAAACCTCCGAAGGTGGACTGGCTACAACCGTTAATATTAGTGAGTGCTAGACGCTAGGTGATTTAGACAAGAATATGCAAAAGAAACCTAACTTGCATTTAACGATTTATCCTCAGAAAATATTTCAATCGATACCCAACGTACCTTTCAATAAATCTTCATCAATAGCACCACCAGCAAAATCGTCAAAGGCTTTATCAGTGACCTGAATGATATGATTTTCAATAAAAGGTGCTCCTTCTTTTGCGCCTTGCTCAGGAGATTTGATACAACACTCCCACTCCATCACTGCCCAACCGTCGTAATCGTATTGTGACAATTTACTAAATATATTTTTGAAATCAATTTGCCCATCACCCAATGAGCGAAATCTACCTGCTCTGTCTTTCCAATCAGCATACCCACCATAAACACCACACTTGCCAGTTGGGTTAAATTCTGCATCTTTTACATGAAAGGCTTTAATGCGATCGTGATAAAAGTCTATAAATTGGAGGTAATCTAATTGTTGAAGTAGAAAATGGCTCGGATCATATAATAGGCATGCTCTACCATGTCCTCCGACTGCCGCTAGGAATCTTTCATAGGTTAGTCCGTCATGTAAATCTTCTCCTGGATGGATTTCATAGCAGACGTCCACACCACAATCTTCAAAATGATCAAGAATAGGCTTCCATCTATTTGCCAGTTCCTTAAAACCTAATTCTACAAGCCCATTAGGTCGCTGTGGCCAAGGATATACCGTATGCCACATCAATGCACCTGAGAATGTTGCATGAGCAGTTAAGCCTAAATTTTTGCTTGCCGTACCTGCTTTTTTAACCTTTTCAATGGCCCATTGTGTTCGTGCAGCAGGATTTTCTTTAACCTCATCAGCAGCAAAAGCGTCAAACAAGCGATCATATGCTGGATGTACAGCTACTAACTGTCCTAGGAGATGAGTGCTCAGTTCTGTTATTTCGAGTCCATAACTATTGATTTTACCCTTAAGATCATCACAATAAGTTTTACTTTCAGCAGCGAGATCAATATTGATCAATCGCTCCTCCCAGACTGGTATCTGAATGCCTTTGTATCCAAGATTTACTACCCACTCACATATGCCATCCAAGGAATCATAAGGTGGATGATTACCCATAAATTGAGCCAAAAATATCCCAGGGCCTTTTATCGTTTTCATATCATTTAAATTGTATCAGCTAAAATCTGTTGTTAAAATTTTATCCATTTCTGGTCACTCCTGCCCGACTCAATCACTCTATAGATAAATTCCATACCGCGGACTCCGTCCTCAATACCAGGATAATCAGTGTACACCTCATCTGGCTTGACCCCATGATGGCGTGCCCGGATACAAAGCGCTACATTTCGGTAAATATTGGCAAAAGCCTCGATATAACCTTCTGGATGACCAGATGGAATACGTGTATGAGCCATCGCTTGTTTACAAAGACCTGGACCGCCAGCTCGATACAGTTCCACAGGCTTGTCCTGCCATCTGACTGTGAGTGTATTGGGCTCCATTTGTGACCATTCTACACCACCTTTCTCACCATAAACCCTGATTTTTAGGTTATTTTCCTCTCCTGCTGATATTTGAGATACCAGCAATGCTCCTTTTGCACCATTTTCAAATCGCAATAAAACAGAGGCATCATCATCTAGTCGCCTACCTTCAACAAAGGTCGTCACATCAGCACAGAGCTCTGTAATCCTTAATCCGCTAATATATTCCGCAAGATTAGCCGCATGGGTACCAATATCACCAACTGCACCTGCAATACCTGATCGAGTAGGATCCGTCCGCCATGCTGCCTGCTTATTGTGCGTAGTCTCCAGCAGAGTAGAAAGCCATCCTTGTGGATAATCTACAATAATCTTGCGAATTTTGCCTAGCTCACCATTGCTAACCATATAACGTGCCTGTTTGACCATAGGATATCCGGTATAGGTGTGGGTTACTGCAAAAATCAAACCTGTTTGATCTACTAACTTTTGCAATATTGTTGCTTCCTCCATACTAAATACCATGGGCTTTTCACAGACTACATGAAATCCATATTCGAGCGCCAATTTTGCAGGTTCGAAATGCAAGTGATTGGGTGTGACAATAGACACAAGGTCCATTCTCATGTCAGCAGAGAGTTCTTGTTCCTTTTTCATCATCTCGGCGTAGCTATTATACACCCTTGAGGGATGAATACCCAGCTCTTTACCCGTCAAGCTTGACCTACCTCCATCTGAAGAGAAAGCGCCGCAAACCAGTTCAATATGGCCGTCTAAAGCTGCGGCCATACGATGGACCGTACCGATAAAAGCTCCGATACCGCCACCAACCATACCCATTTTAATCTTTCTATTCATACTATTCAGGTAATTTGTATCAGCAAAGAAAGAAAAATTTAACTACGAATGTATCAAATATCCAGTATTATTTGAATGATACTGCAAGGTTATCCATCAAAATTTTGATCAGTGGCAACTGATGTAGAGAATGAATTTTTTGAGTATCATAAATATCGTACAATTGCTTACCATCGAAAAACTTTTTCATATCTATGGTGACATCCACGACGGCTGTTTGGCCACTTTTGACATCCACCGCTTTGTCGAGGCTTATTGTTCTGAGTGCTTCATCTGCGCCCAAATGTAAAGCAAAATCAGTATTGTTACCATCTGGAGTATTCAATTGAATCGTACCTTCGGCTTTAAAAAAAATGTAACTCTGCCATGACGACCAGTATTCGGTGTTAAAACTAAGGATGTTTCCCGGATCAAAATCACTAGGTTGCTTCGCATTCAATGCTGCAGGAACCCCAATCCCAAACTCAAGCTTTGAATATTTACCTGGCGGGACATTAGAAATTTTATAATCATACCCTACACTGCTATCTGTAAATGCAGAGGTAAGATTAAGATAGTCTATGTCCTTAATGGTATTGCTGGTAGCTCCATTTTTGAGTGTGACATCGGATAAGTAAAATGATATCCTGGAGAAATAAAATTCTTCACCATTAGCAGGATAGGCCAAATTTTTAAACATCTCAAGCGGTTGATCTCCATACACTAGATGAAAGCGAATATTTACATCTCCTGGTTGGTCATCGTCTCTATTACAGCTTAATGCAAATAGGACGATCAGTATCAAAAAAAGACCATTTTTTATATTCATCATAATTGATTTTCCAATAAAACATCAAATCCAAATTGTTTGTTGCTTGATGCAGTATAACGCACATCAATTAGCCTATTAAAGATATCTAAAGTTGAAAGCGAGGGAATTGATGAAAAAGATTTATCAATCTTAGTGTACTTGTGCTTTCCATACTATGCCACTGATATCCGTTAACTTTATTTCAGCAATATCGATAGGTTGTACATTATCAAGGTCGATCATAAAATCCGCTTTAGCGCCTAAGGGAATAATAAGGCTGTGCTTACCGGGTTTAATCTTAGCTACATAGCGATTTTTGATTTTATTAGAAGGATATTGAGCAAGCTTTTCCTGATTAAGGTTGAAAAGTACTACCCCATTTTTATCAAGCAATTCAATACCAATCAAAAAAGAACCATACACATCAGCGCCTTCTACTCTGTAAATTTGGAAAACAAGCTGATTGCCCTCAAACCGAACATCAGACAACTCTATTTTGGGTTTTACAGACTTATTGTGGAGTGTTCCGAAGACACCACCATGAAATACCTGATTAGTATATAATGCCAAACCGAAAATCATCATGGAGCCGCCTAAAATCCACGGTTTCAAGGTATTCATTGGCAGATCACCTGAAGCCAACCATGAGAACCATTTCTTATGAGCGATCGGGTGTGACCTATTGATGAGCCATTGATCTAATGAATAATGACTGCTGCCTGTCAAAAAGATGGTAAAACCGCCTGCTAGCCCTAATATTCCTATTTGCCATTCATCTAGACATGTCGTTCCTATCCATCCCGATCCTAGTAAAATACCCATTG
The DNA here is from genome assembly GCA_001567255.1 of Bacteroidetes bacterium OLB9. Classification (GTDB taxonomy): domain Bacteria; phylum Bacteroidota; class Bacteroidia; order Chitinophagales; family Saprospiraceae; genus OLB9. The sequence goes on from LNBW01000054.1 coordinate 27,498, forward strand.
CGAGTGAAAATACACCTATACTCATCAATCGTGTAAAGAGTCCCAAAATGATAAATAAGCCCACTATGGCTTCAATGATTGTGAATGCAACCATCGATGTTTGCAATGCTTCTGGATGTGTCACAAGATATTCAATAATGGGCTTGATCCCGATGGCATTGGGAAGGAAGTGATTGAACTTTTCACCTATATATCCGGCTTCTTCAGGTATGAGTTTATCGGCTAATACAAGTCTTCGCCAGAAAGCTGAAAAATATGTCCAGCCAATCACCCATCTAAGTGACAAGGTGAATAGCCCAGCAGTATTGACCGCTGTATTGATACGTTGTTTCATTGTTTTTATATATTTTAATAAGTGAATAAAATGGTTGTACTGAAGCAAAAAAAATTAGCTCATCCCCAGTTTAAGTCGCTTGAATAAAATATATTTAGAAATGCTTTGCTGAGTAAAAGATGATCTATTATTATGGTCAACTGAATCATTAAAAATGCAAGAAGGGAAAAAAGTCTCTCCGGCCCAATGGGCAATCAAAGGTGCATCATCCGGGCTGCATTTTTGCACTGACTTTGTGATATAGGAATTATATAATCCTATATTCTGACAAGTATCATTCTCAACAACTGCTTTAGTCTTATTGAGTGGTCTATTATAATCTGTGTGGTGATCCATCAGCCATGCCGCCTTCACTCCACATGGCTCATCGCCAGTAGAACAAACCATATGACAAGCATACGCCCAAAACTAATAATATGCGGATATGAATTGACCATCAGGGCAAAGATATGGAATTCTCTTGCTGTACATTACATTATTACCGTTAAACAATCGTTAAATGTAGATTTTGCATGAGATTACATATTACAATGAATAATTATGTGTTTTTATAATGAGTGGTTTTAGCCAAGAAAATTCATGTAATCCATTTACAAACTCACCGTTTTTTCTGTCGATAAATCCACTTCATAAAATCATCTCGATTAAAAGCTGGAGTCCAACTGTCGTGGCCAGCACCCGGAAATTCGAAATATTCAATCTTTGCATTGTGTTTCGTTAATTCCGTATAGGCCCGACGTGAAAAGTCAACCGGCACCACTGTGTCGGCATCTCCGTGAAAAATTCTGAAACTGACCTTGCCTGCGGTATTGGCTAATCTGCTGACATTGACACCTCCACAGATCGGTACAGCAGCTGCAAAAAGGTCAGGATATCGACATGCCAAATCAAACGTGGCCATACCACCCATTGACAGACCAATCAGGTAAATACGTCTGGTGTCCACCGGCATATTAGCAATATACCATTCTATGAGTTCTATCACTGACGTAAGGGTCGATGTAATAGGTGGATTGGATTCAAATACATCAGTAGAATAATCATCTGGGCGCTTGTCAAAAGTCCAGTACTGCTCAGCAGGGCACTGAGGAAATAAAACAAAAGACGGATATCGTTCTCTATTGACAGGATTAGTAAACATCATGCTCCCATGTTTCATTTGAGCTTCATTATCACTTCCACGTTCACCAGAACCATGTAGAAAAACGACTAAAGGATATTTTTTACCTTTGCCAATATGGTTTGGCTTTAATACCTGATACCCTAACCTTTTACCGGCTGACGATATAAATTCCTCCTTCTCAAATCCGGTTTGGCCATATAGGACGTTAGAGCACAACCATAACAACAGTAAAATGTACTTTCTCATCTTGACGTAAATTATACGTTTTATAATACACCTTACAAAGGTAGGATGATTACAAGATAATCTATAATAATATATTGGATTGTTTAGAGTTGCTGCATTATCAATGTCTCCATTGCCAACAAAGAACATCATTGTGTGGACGCTTAGACAAGAAGATATACAACATACCTTTCTATATTGGAAGGTTGTGTTATATAAGTAGTTTAATTATAAAAGCAATGTTTTCGGACAGAAAGATTTTGTCTAAAAACATTGCTATTATTCGTTAGGTGAATTCAAATTATTGGCCGGTATATCGTGCTACATTGCGCCATGAGCCACCATTGACCACATTTTCGATTCCATTACTTCTTAGAATAGATGCAGCCTGTCCACTTCTATTACCACTTTGGCAGAAAACCACAATATGCTCTTTACCTTTAAATTTTTTGATATTACTACCTACTGTATTCAAAGGAATATTTACCGAACCTTTAGGGTGGCCCTGATTATACTCCATAGGTGTCCGCACATCCACCAAATAAGGTTTTTTGGACATGACCTCACCCAAATCCACCGATGAACCACCAAAGAGTTTCTTTAAGAATCCAAACATTGAAAGAAATTTATTAGATTGTGATAAATAAAATTATTTAATGAGTTTCTACCCTTTCGCCTTTGAGTACCCACTCGTTCATACCTGGTGAGTAATTATACACATTGTCAAATCCGTGAGCAGCAAGCAGCGAATATCCAATCTGTGCTCTTCCACCACCTTGGCAATGAATAATTACTTTTTTGTCTTTAGCAATTTTGTTTAAGTTGTCCATAATCGTTCCGACAAATACATGTTTTGCTCCTTTAATATGGCCTGACTTAAATTCAGAAGCTCCACGCAAGTCCAAAATCTCCACATCAGGATTGGTCAATTCTGATTTAAGTTGGTCGATATCTGTGTATTTGACCACATCTAATTTTTTACTTAAAGCAGTATAAACCTCTACACCGGGTACGTAACCTACAATATTGTCAAGTCCGATTCTCATCAGTTTACGCACCAGATCATCATGTGTGGACGGGGCTGCTATTAATATAAAAGGCTCTTCATAATTAAGGAACCATCCTGCCCAAGTTGAAAATGAATTATTACCCTGAATATGGATAGTACCCGGTATATATCCTTTGCCATAATCAGCAATATCTCTGGTATCGATAACTTTGATACCTTTAGCCATAGCATCCAGGAGTTCCTGTCCTGTATATTCTTTGAGTTTAGGCACCTCAGTAAGCAATGGTCTGTCCACCTTATTCAGTTTTTTCATCATAGCAAAGTATTTTGGAGGTTCTGGTTGACCTTCAAGTAGGTAATTAATAAAACCCTTCTTGTCGCTACCATATCTAAATGCCCAATTGGCTATTTTTTCATAACCAATCGTTGAGCTTGGTACTGCGCCAAGTGCTTTTCCACAAGCAGAACCTGCACCGTGTGCAGGCCAAACTTGAATATAGTCTGGCAATTTAGCAAATCGTTGTATAGAATTGTACATCTGCTCAGCGCCTACCTCTTGAGTACCTACCATTCCTGCTGCTTTCTCGAGTAAGTCAGGACGGCCGATATCGCCCACAAAGACAAAGTCTCCAGTAAATGCCATCACCGGCTCGTGGCTGGCTGGATGATCAGTGAGTAAAAAACTGATACTTTCAGGAGTATGTCCCGGTGTGTGCATGACTTCAAATTCTAGATTGCCCATCATAATTTTATCGCCGTCTTTCACACCATGGTGAGCAAATTCATACTGCCAGTCAGGTCCTCCTTCGTCAGAAAGAAACATTGTAGCTCCGGTTAATGCAGCCAATTCTCTAGAGCCTGAAAGATAATCTGCATGTATATGTGTTTCAAAAATGTGCGTAATCTTCATTTTATTTTGATTAGCAATATCGATGTAAGTATCTACATCTCTTTTGGGGTCAATCACAGCTGCTACGCCGTGCGCCTGACAACCAATAAAATAACTAGCTTGTGCTAAGGTTTTGTCATAGACATTTTGAAATAACATAATGTATTTGATTTAAAGATGATTACAATTTTATAAAGTTAAAACATTAATTCTTTTATAATGATGTAAATGCCCATAATAAGCACAAACCAACCAAATGCGGGCTTTAGTTTTCGACCTTCGATTCTTTTAGAAAGGGCGCCCCCTATATATATTCCTATAATCGCAAAAAGTGATACATTAGTTATAAGCATCCAGTCAATAGCCGATTCGGGCTTTTCGCCAAGGAAACCCAGTAATGACTTAGCTGCAATAATAGTGAGTGATGTGCCTACTGCCTGCTTCATGGGTAGTCCGGATAGCAAGACAAGTGCCGGAATGATGAGAAAACCTCCTCCGGCACCTACCAGTCCTGTTACCAATCCTACAACTAATCCTTCTATAAAAATCAACGGATAATTAAAATGTTGTTCTTTTGTCCGTACTTCTTCTGACTTCTTTGAAGGGATAATCATTTTTACCGCAGAAAACACCATCAAAATAGCAAAAAGTAAGAGCAATAACAAACTCTTAGTAATAACTAAATCGCCTATCTGCATTACTTGCTTTGGAATGGCAGGTACAATATAGGCACGTGTCACAAATACAGCTAAAATAGATGGAATACCGAAAACTATAGCTGTTCTAACATTGACCAGGTTTTTTCTATAGAAATCTATGGCACCTACCAGCGCAGTCAACCCAACAATAAACAAGGAATATCCTGTCGCAGCAACAGTGTCAACTCCAAAAAGATATACCAATACCGGCACCGTCAAAATACTTCCACCACTCCCAATTAGTCCCAGTGAAACCCCGATAAGTACAGAAGCTAGAAAGCCTATAAACTCCATAACGTTGCGGTAATCAATTTATTTAATCATTATCAAAATTATAAAACCATTTATAAGTTTTGTAATAAAACGTCACAAAGTTAAGTCAACTGGCCCAATGGGTATGTAACAACTGTTACAACAAATGAATTTAACTGTAGATTTAGTCTCTTGTCATGAAAACAAAGATTGGACTTCAACTAGATTGCATAGGCGCAAAGAGCATAATACATGCGTTGGTCTAGAGTATTATTAAATCAGACAAGTGACAAAGCGAATATTTCTAATCTAGGGAATTTAAAACAACAGTATTGTAAAAAAACAAAAAGCCAACATACATCAATAGGTTAAATACCATTGATCCGCCAATCCTAAAACCATCAGAATAAATTAATTGCAATAAAGCCACCAATATTGCTTTTAAATACCTTATCAGGGCCAAACCAGTCAAAATTGACAGCTGGTCCAAACGATAAATCCTTCCATGTCACACCTGCTCGAAGTAAAACATAACTTCTGGCATGGAGATCAAGACCAAAAGTATGCACATATAAGGCCTGAAGTCTGGAGTACAAACTTAACTTGATGGATAATTCCGGCTTGTATTCCACTAAAATTAAGTTATCAAGATTTGGGTTTTTTGATAAATCAATTCTTGGGTTAAACAATGCAAACCATTGGGGATTGCCATATGTAAAAAGCGCTGCAGCCGAAGGGCGAATTCCATCTACTGGATTCCAACTGAAACCCGCAGCTAGATCAATCCCTCTTAAAATAGTGTAGGTCAGTTTTCCTTGCACCAGGTAATCCTCCATTTGAATTTTTCCCCATTCTGGCCGAAGATCAGTCACACTGAAAAAACCAAATCTAGGAGCACTTTGGAGTTGTTTATCCAGAATCATTTGGAATGCTAAACCATCATCACCTACAAAAGTCTCCATAAATACGGGTGGATTACTCTCTATCATGACGTCTTCATTCTGTCCATTCACTGTTAATCCGGAAAATATCGCAATGATTGCGATTAATGGTTTTATGTATGTTCTCATCAATTTAGTTTGTATTAATGGATACAAATGTAATAAATACTATTCTAATAAATAGTAAAGAACTCCATCATATTCAAAATAATTCACTTAGGTAGTTCAATACTAAATTGCTTCATAACTTGATGCATCATATTCTGTCGATCGCACTCATTACCGCTCAGCACGACAAAAGGCTTGTTAAATGCTTCAAGCCATTGTTTATAGACCATAAAAAGTCGGTCGCGATCATACGGATTTTCTCGAAGAGGATCATATTCCCAGGGTATGTCCGGTGTGCATAGAAAGTACAGATCGACTTTATCGTTTTCCCAGTCAATATAAAATCTAGGTTCTGCTTTGCCATATTTTTCTTCCTGCCAAATGATGATAGTCAGTAAGTCAGTGTCGCAGATGATATTTTGATGGATTTGCGCAGCAGTTTGCTCCATCTTGTGCTGTAAAATGCCGATTTCAGTGACATCATCCTTTGTATAAGGCAACTGGATACTATTCAGATATTCGCGGGCGATTTCAGGCACCAGTGCAATTTGGTAGTATGTGCTTAGCCACTCAGCACCTGCGGTTTTGCCACTGGATTCAGGTCCCGTAAATACCATTTTCATCGTACATTATTTTTATATTCGATAATATTCAAGCCGTAAAGTTATTGAAAATAGGTTACCCAACGTTTGTTTAATCATAAATTGACAAGAACAGATATTATGAAATAGTATTTAATTATATTTGCACTTATCTAAAACACCTAATATGAACATAGCTCTGATCGGATACGGAAAAATGGGACAGGCAATAGAAAAAGATAGCACTACAGCGTGGACATACAATAGTATGCAAGATTTCATCTAAAAACTTAAATGAATTTAACCCTCGCGTATTGCAATGGGCAGATATTGCTATTGAGTTTTCAACTCCTGAGGCTGCTTTTAATAACATTACACAATGCCTTGAGATCGGTATTCCTGTCATATCCGGTACTACTGGATGGCTCAACCAAAAGTCAGAAGTCGATCAACTATGTAGAGAGAAAAATGGAGCCTTTCTTTATACCTCCAATTTCAGTATAGGTGTCAATATTTTCTTTGAAATCAATAAAAAATTGGCACAACTGATGAATAAATTTGAAGTATATGATGTCGTCATAAAAGAAACGCACCACAAGACAAAACAAGACATACCTAGTGGTACAGCTATATCTTTAGCTAAGGACATCATAGAAAGTGTAGAAAGGAAAAAAGTTTGGACAATCTCAAAACCTAAGATGCCCTATACACGCGATTTGTATATTAAATCAAAGCGTGAAGATGAAGTCCCTGGTACTCATGTGGTGACGTATTCATCTGAAATAGACGATATTCAAATTATTCATACTGCCCATTCCAGAGAAGGATTTGCAAAAGGCGCTATTCTTGCAGCCGAATGGCTCGTCGATAAAAAGGGCGTATATGATATGAAGGATGTTTTGGAAGTTTGACAAACATAAACCTTTAGATAGTGGTTATTATTAAGGTAATCACAACTATTTGCTCTTGATTCAATCATAATATTACATAAAATCACGTAGATTCATTGATTTCACAAAGGACAATTCAGGAAGTATTCAATACAGCAAAGGTTGAAGATATTATTAGCGACTTTGTCAATCTAAGAAGACGAGGTGTTAACTTGATAGGCAATTGCCCTTTTCATGATGAGAAAACGCCATCATTTACAGTGTCTCCATCAAAAATATTTATAAATGCTTTGGTTGTGGTCGAGGTGGAGATTCTGTACGGTTCATTATGGAGCATGAACACATCAGTTTTCCGGAAGCCATTCGTTTTATTGCTAATAAGTATAAAATCGAAATTGAGGAAACTGAAGATAGTGAGGCTGAGAAAGAAAAGAAGGAAGTAACAGATTCTTTATACCTCATTAATGATTTTGCCCGTGATTACTATATGGACACACTTTTCAATCGCAACGAAGGCCGCAATATAGGTCTCTCCTACTTCAAGGAACGCGGTTTTAGAGAAGCTACTATTAATAAATTCCAGCTGGGTTATGCTACCGACGAAAGAGATGAATTCACGCGTAAGGCAGTAGAAAAGAAATACAATATAGATTTTCTGCGAACGCTAGGATTGACTACAAAGTCTGATGCTGATTTTTTCAGAGCTAGAGTGATGTTTACCATCCATAATGTAAGTGGTAAGGTAATAGCTTTTGCAGGACGTACCTTGTCAGCCGATAAGAAACAGCCTAAATACATCAACTCACCTGAATCGGATATATACAATAAGAGAAATATTCTCTATGGTATTTACTTTGCTAAAGAAGCCATCCGAAAAAATGACGAATGTATTCTAGTAGAAGGTTATACGGATGTAATTTCGTTGCATCAAGGTGGAATTGAGAATGTAGTAGCATCGTCAGGCACCTCACTTACACATGAGCAAGTCAGACTGATTAAAAGATTCACATCCAATATCAAAATACTGTATGATGGTGACGCAGCCGGTATCAATGCAGCACTCCGCGGACTGGACATGGTACTTGAAGCCGATATGAATGTCAAACTGGTGTTGCTTCCTGATGGTCATGATCCTGACTCTTTTCTTGTAGAACGAGGAAGTGAAGGGTTTCACCAATTTATTAAAGACCAAGAAGAGGATTTTATCTATTTCAAAACCAAAATTCTACTCAAAGAAACTGCTGGTGATCCAATCAAAAAATCGATAGCCATCAAGGATGTCATCAGTTCCATAGCTAAGATACCGGATACATTGAAGCGATCCATTTACATACAGCAATGCAGTGAACTGCTGGATATGCGCGAAGCTTTGCTGGTGAGTGAAGTCAACAAGATTATCCGTGCCAACATTAAAGCAAAAAAAATAGGCATTCCCAATCAGCCTGATCCTGATAAGAATGAAGATGAGTGGCTCAAACAAAAGACTGTTTTGTCAACAATTCCACCCGAACTCGTTATCAACGATGCATGGCAAGAAAAAGCTGTTGCGACTATATTAATCAACTATGGACATGAAATGTACGATGTAGAACAAAACATCACTGTGGCACAATATATAATCAGCAACACAAGTGAAATCCTTCAATATTTCGATACAGAAATACCTAAAAAAATCATCGAATTAGTTCAAGATTTGTTATCAAAATGCAGTATCCCTGATCATCAATGGTACACACAAAATGAAGATGAGAGCATACGCAATTTTGCCATAGATGCTTTAACTACCATTTATGTATATGCGGATTGGGACAGTAGAAGTATGCCACTTCAAAATCAGAAAATGCCGGATGAAAACTATATTCACGATGCTTCTAATGCTATCCTACGCCTACAGCTTAAGAAAAGTAAAAGGCTCATCGCCCAAATCGAAGACTATCTTAATAATGCAAGCGATGAGGTAAAATCTAGTGAAGAATATTCAATCAACATGAAAACCTACATCTATCTTATTGGGCAAAGGAATCAAATTGCTGAAAAACTAGGAACAGTAACACTTTAATCAATGTCCTTTAAACTTAATGGCTAAATCAGTGAGTGATCCTGAAATACACTGATAAAAATTCACAAAACATATTGGGCAAAAATAAAAATATCAACTATACCCTATAAATTTTAGGGGTAGTGATAAATTTTTTAAATAATATTTTTACAATACCCTACTAAAAATATACCTTTGCACGTAAATAATTAAAAAAATATGGCAATAGTTAGATTTGAAGCAATTAAAACTACAATTGACAGAAAACCCGTAGTAGTTAGCGAGCCAACTGAAAAAAGGTTGGCATTATACGGTTCTAATGTTTTCAATAGCGCATCCATGCAACAATTTATGACACGTGAAGCTTACCAAGCTGTAAAAGATGCAATTGAGCTAGGTAAAAAAATTGACCGTAAGGCAGCTGATCAGGTGGCATCTGCGATGAAAGCCTGGGCAGTGAGCAAAGGAGCAACTCATTATACGCACTGGTTCCAGCCTTTGACCGGTGCAACAGCTGAGAAGCATGATGCATTTTTTGAGCCGACGAGCGACAGTAGTGCAATTGAAAAGTTTGATGGAGGATTGCTGGTACAGCAGGAGCCGGATGCATCGAGTTTTCCTAGTGGTGGCATCCGAAACACCTTTGAAGCGCGAGGATATACAGCATGGGATCCGTCATCTCCAGCCTTTATAATAGGCACAACATTGTGTATTCCTACTGTTTTCGTTGCATTTACAGGTGAAGCACTGGACAATAAAGTACCATTATTGAAGTCGATCCAACTCATAGACCAAGCCGCTACAGAAGTGGCAAGATATTTTGACAAAAATGTCAATAAAGTTATATCTACACTAGGATGGGAACAAGAATATTTTTTGATCGACAGCGCTTTGGCAGCATCTAGACCAGACTTACAAATGGCTGGCAGAATGTTGCTAGGACATCAGGCAGCCAAGGGGCAACAACTAGAAGATCATTACTTTGGATCCATTCCTGAGCGCGCTCTTGCCTATATGCGAGACCTTGAGATCGAATGCTTAAAACTAGGTATCCCTGTCAAAACACGGCACAATGAAGTCGCTCCTAATCAGTATGAATTAACACCATTTTATGAAGAAGCTAATCTAGCTGTTGACCACAATTCTCTTGTGATGGATTTGATGCGCAAGGTTGCCTTAAAACATAACTATACCGTCTTGCTGCATGAAAAACCCTTCAAAGGTATAAACGGCTCAGGGAAGCACAATAACTGGTCACTGGCCACAGATACCGGAGTCAACTTACTTAGCCCAGGCAAAACGCCAAAAAGCAATCTTCAATTTCTGACATTTTTTATCAACACTATCAAGGCTGTGCACGACCATGCTGACTTACTTAGGGCTGCTATTGCATCTGCCGGCAATGACCATAGGCTTGGGGCTAATGAGGCTCCTCCACCGATCATTTCCGTGTTTATAGGTAAGTATCTTACAGATGTACTAGATGAACTCGAAAATGTATCTGATGGCAACTTATCACCGGAAGAAAAAACAGAACTCAAACTCAATGTGGTAGGTAAAATACCTGAAATTTTGCTCGACAATACTGATAGAAATCGTACTTCTCCATTTGCCTTCACGGGCAATAAATTTGAATTTAGAGCTGTAGGCGCTTCCGCCAATTGTGCAAAAGCCATCACGACCATCAATCTAATCGTCGCAGACCAGCTCATTCAATTTAAGAATAAGGTTGATCACCTTATTGACCATAAAGGCATGAAGAAGGATGATGCAATTTTCAATGTACTCCGAGAGCAAATCAAAGCTTCAAAAAAGATTAGGTTTGACGGCGACGGATATGGCGAAGCATGGATCAAGGAAGCACAAAATCGAGGATTGCACAATTTCGGTTCCACTCCAGAGGCACTAAAAGTCCAAATTTCTAAGGAAGCTATTCATTTATTTGGCAAATATAACGTCATGAATGAAACAGAAGTTAGAGCTAGATATGAGATTGAACTGGAGGAATATATCAAACGAATCCAGATTGAAGGACGTGTGCTAGGTGATATTTCTAAAAATCATATTATACCGACAGCGATATTATACCAGAATACATTACTTAAAAACGTAGAGGGTTTAAAATCTATTTTTGGTGACGAATATGAGCAGTATGCACGCGAGCAAATTCAGCTCATAAAGCAAGTGTCCGGCTATATCAATGACATCATATCTAATACAGATTTAATGACGGAAGAACGTAAGAAAGCGAACCAATTGACTCATGCCGATGAAAAAGCAGCAGCCTATTGTAACCATGTTAGGCCATATTTTGCTATCATCAGATATGCGTGTGACAAACTAGAATTGCTGGTTGATAACGAATTATGGCCACTAACCAAGTACCGCGAATTGTTATTTAACAAGTAATCAGGAGACAAATATTATTCATCAGGTGTTAAATATGCTTTTTTACCTTCAAGGCGATATTTGAGTTTAAGTGGCCATGTGGCTTCAAATAAGGCATCATTGATATTTTCTTTTTTGAAGAAGCCATTGTATGTTTTGTCAAGATATGCCTTATCTACTTCTACTTGAATATCAAACTGACGTTCCAGCTCAGTTATAACATGCCGATATGGAATGCCATTAAATAGATAAACGCCTTTCATCCAGGGAATCATATCAACAGCTCCTTGGGGAAATTTTCTTTTGACTAGTTTGTCGTGTATTAATTGTAAATTTTCATTGATACTAACACTGGCTGTTTCATGGCTTGCTGTGACAACGTCAGCATGTCCTTTCTGGCAGGTCAATTCAAAATTACCAAAACGAGAATCCACACTCAATGCAGTGCCCCCGATCATTTTGATATTCACATCGCCAACGTGTATCATCATATCTTCACCTTTAGTGGCTTTAATATATGCCAGGCCATCCACAGTTACAGATCTGATTTCTGACCATGTTTTGGGATCGTATTTTATGGTTGTCCCCGGACTCATTAAGGCCGATGATCCATCCGGCAAGACCAGTTCTTTATTGTTAACATTGCCTGCTGTGACTGACACTAATTTATCAGCCAGGCCAATTTTTTCCCTAAAGAAAAATAATGTAAGCACAAGCATGATAAGGCCAATGGTCCAAAAATAACCATAATTGAGAAAATGACGCAATATAGAGTCATTAGGTTGACTCTTCACTAAATCTCCTTTCTGATCCTCAAGCTTATTGGGTAATAATGTTGAACAGACACTCGCTATAGCTAAATTAATGGCATCATGCTCTTCCGGATGCAAATCAATATATTCAGACCAGTGCGCATCATTTTGTGTGAATTCTGATTGAACCCATTGTACAAATGAAAGATCAGATATTAATTGTTCAACAATATCATGTTGATTTTGCTCATTCATTAAAATAAATCATTATGTATAAATGTCGAATATTTACCGCTTTTAATATGGTAGAATGCAAAAATACAAAACCAAATAAAATAAATCAATCATTGACCTTACAATTATCACAATATAAGTCATAAAATTAGGTATAGAATACGAATAGATACAAGAATATTATTGATGAATCATTATGTTATAAATTAAGCATTTTCTTCTATATTTGCGGTGCTTATTAAAACCTAAACAAGAAATTTATGACTTTATCTTTTATTTTACAGGCTGCCGGAGGTGGATTGTCAAGTTTGCTATTCCCATTGCTCATGATCGTATTCTTCTACTTTTTCTTTATACGACCTACATTTAAAAAACAAAAAGAGCAAGGCGCTTTTATGTCAAGTATTCAAAAAGGTGATGAAGTGGTTACTGCAAGTGGTATAATCGGACAAATCAGTAAAATCGAAAACAATATAGTAACGTTAGAAGTAGATAGTAAAACCTTTATCAGAGTATTAAACTCTGCTATTTCTAAAGAAATGACCGACCAGTATCAGAAAGCGGTCGAAGGCAAATAAATCGCTATCCTACTTTTTCTATTCCTCTTTCTGTAATTTTAATCAGGCGTTGCTTGTATAGATGCCCTATCGCCTGCTTAAAAACTTTTTTGCTAAATCCAAAGATTTTATAAATTACTTCGGGATCAGTCTTGTCATTATATGGCAGTTTACCGTGTGCCTTGCTCAGTAAATCTAAGATTTTTTGAGCATTGGTATCTATTTTCTTATACCCGATGGGTTGTATTGACAAATCGAGCTTACCATCATCTCTGACTTTCTTAACAAATACAGTCAGTTTATCTCCCGGCCTAAGGGGTTTAAATATTTCATTACTATATAGCACGCCCTGAAAGCGATCCTGAGTAACGCATTTATATCCTAGTTCGGTTTTAGTCCACACATAAGCTTTCAACTGATCTCCAACTTTATATGGTACTTTATCTTTATTCAGAAATTTTTCTATTTTCATAGATGCAGCCAGTCTATCTGTAACCTTGTCCAGATAAACATATACAAAGTAGTACCGTCCTTCTTCCATTCTGATTTTTTGCTCATTAAATGGAACGAGCAATTCCTTACTCACACCCCAGTCAAGAAACGCACCTACGCGTTCGACTTTATTGACTCTCATTGAGCCGAATTCGCCTTCTTGTGCATATGGAGTCTCGGTAGTGGCCACGATGCGCTCCTCACCATCTAGAAAAACAAAGACATCTACATAATCTCCTATTTTCATTTGTGGAGTGATATATCTCTTTGGCATGAGTATTTCGCCCTTATTCTCACCATCAAGAAAAAAACCAAAATCAGTCAATCGTTCTATTTTTAAGCTGGCCTTGCGCCCTAAATGTACCATAGGAGTGGATTTATAATCTTGCAAAAATAGGCATAAAAGGCTCATCATATCCATTTCAAAAGAAATAAATTATGGATTACTCAGATTTAATAACCATATTGAGATAAATATTGGACCTATTAGGACAAATCTCATTACAAATACGTTAACATCATATAACATTTTATTGTAAATATTTTGTTAAATATCAAAATTCGCTATAAATTTACGGCTTATTAACTAAATGTCAAAAAGACACTAATTGGTCATTTAAAACATAACGGCATGCATATTATCACCAAAACAAAAACCATTCTTTTTCTAGCCTTTGGCATATTATTATCCTTCTCAGGATTCAGCCAAAGAACCATCACCGGAAAGGTTGTGGATGCTTCAAGTAATGAAGACATCATTGGCGCAGCAGTCAATGTACCCGGCACAACCATTGGTACCATCACCGATATTGATGGTAATTTTTCATTAAATATTGGCAGTGATGTTCAAGCAATTCAAATAAGCTATACCGGTTACACACAACAAACGATACCTATCGGTATTGACAATTTCTATACCATCCGACTAAAACCAGGAGAGGTTTTGGAAGAAGTCCTTGTCATAGGTTATGGAACCATTAAAAAATCAGACAAAACTGGAGCAGTAGCCTCGGTTTCTTCCAATGAACTCAATTCGGGAAGACTTTCTGATCCTATTGAGGCATTACAAGGTAAAGCAGCTGGAGTGACCATTTCAAAACAAGGAGGTGATCCTAATAGTGGCTTTGCGGTTAATATCCGAAGTGCAGCTAGTTTTACCTCTGGTACTGGACCGTTATTTGTGGTGGATGGTGTAGCAGGTGTTGACCCTACTACTATCTCACCTTCGGACATAGAATCATACAATGTGCTAAAGGATGCCTCTTCGACAGCTATCTATGGATCAAGAGGTGCAAATGGCGTCATCATCATTACTACCAAAAATGCGGCTAAAAAAGCAGGTGACAACTTGTCGATTGATTTTTCATCGCAATTATCAGTTGATAATGTAGCCAGAAGGTACGATTTGCTTTCTGCACAGCAAGTGAGGGATTTTGCTGCTAGCAGTGGACGTACTTTTATTGATAATGGTGCTAATACAGACTGGCAGGACGTAATATATAGAACAGGACTGACACAAGATCATAACTTGTCTGTCATGAATGCGACAGAAAATTCAAGTTTTAGAGCTTCTATTTCTCATATGGATATTCAAGGTGTGATTAAAAACTCTTCAAAAATAAGAGATATAGGTAGGTTGAATTATAGCCAGAAAGCATTTGGAGATTTTTTGACTATCAATACTAGGCTCTCAGGAACTATAGAAAGAAATAATTATGTCAACTATGGAGGTGGTTCCTCTCCTACTAATGTAATTTATCAGGCACTGAGAAGATCACCTACTGATCCTGTATATAATGAGGATGGTACATATTATGAAACAGACCGTTCCTTTCAGTATTATAACCCTTTAGCCATCATCGAGCAAATTGAAAATAACAGAGATGCTAAGCGCTTACTGGGCAATATCGGTCTCGATGCTAATTTCCATAAGAATCTAAAAGGTTTTCTCAATTTGGCATATATTAGAAATGATGAAGAAAGCCTGTATTTCGAACCTAAAGGTGCCGCCTCAAATCTTACAGACGGTTATGGAAGAAGAGCATATAATAATTACTCCAATAAACTCATAGAAGGAACACTAACATATACAAACACATTTGCAGAAAAGCACAACTTCTCATTGATGGGTGGATATTCGTGGCAGAAGGACTTTTTTGATGGCTTCAGTGTTTCAGGTAGAAATGCTACATCCGATTATATCGGAGCAGACAACTTAGGAACATTTCTTGATCTTCAGACGGATCGACCTTTTGGCTATAAGCGTGAAGACCTGTTGATTTCATTTTTCTCAAGAGCATTGTATGATTACAAAGGTAAATATTTTGCATCATTAAGTGTGAGAAGAGATGGTTCATCCAAGTTTGGAGATAACTACAGTTGGGGAACATTCCCTTCTGCTTCATTGGGATGGAATATTGCTGCAGAAGACTTTATGAGTAGTCAAAATCTTTTTGATCAATTGAAGTTGAGACTTTCTTATGGATTGGCCGGAAATCAAAATATACCTAGTGACGCCGAAAAGATATTATTTGGCCCGGGTGGTGTCGCTATCAATCCTGAAACAGGAAAAGAAGTCATTAACTACATCGTATCCGGTGGAACAAATCCCAATCCAAATTTAAGATGGGAAACCAACGCAGAAGCTAATATAGGTATCGATTTTGGATTATGGAGAAGCAAATTACAAGGGTCAATTGAGCTTTATCAAAGACGTACTTATGACTTGGTGTATCCTTTCCAAGTGCCCGTACCACCTAATAAACAGCGTACAACCATAGGCAATGCTGGTGAGATTAAAAATGAAGGTATAGAATTATCCCTTAATTACTTTGCAATTAATACTCAAAATTTTGATTGGAAAACATTATTGACATTCAGCACTAACCGACAAAAAACCATCTCTCTAGGTAGCGATGAGTTCCCTCTAGGCGAGATCCCTACATTATATGTATCAGGACGTGGTCTGGTAGGTGGCATTAATAACGCTCAGGTCATTCGTCCGGGACTGGCCATCGGTACTTTTGTCATGCCAGAATATGCAGGATTGAGTAATGACGGCAAGTTTTTGTTTTATACTGCTTCAGGAGGTGTAACCCGTGATGTCACTAAGGCAGAAAGGAGAATTGTTGGTAGTGCACAACCTGACTTTCAGTTAGGTTGGTCCAATTTCTTCAATCTAGGCAACAATCTCGACATGAGTATTACTTTGAGAGGTATCTTTGGATATGATGTACTCAATGTAACTCGAATGATATTCAGTAACCCTGCAGATATGCCAACGCTCAATGTATTGCAGGAAGGACTAGAAGAATACGATCGTGGTCTTTCCTCTAATCCTACATTGAACAGTTATTATCTTGAAGATGCAAGTTTTGTGCGTTTGGATAATGTCAGTCTAGGTTATACATTGCCATTTGATAGCAAATATTTGAAAAGTATCAGATTTTATGCGACCGGTACAAATTTGTTTTTGTGGACAAAATACACAGGAATAGATCCTGAAATTGCTTTTGGCGGTTCAGAATTTGGTAGAGATCAATACGATGTTTACCCTAGAACAAGAACCATTTCCTTTGGAATAAATGCCAAATTTTAATCTATAATCATCAAAATAAAACATCATATTAAAATGAAAAAGTTTATAGCACTCATATTGATTTCGGGATTTATGGCTTGTACTAATCTGGATGAGACCGTATATGACCGAATACCAAGTGATAAATTTCCCGAAAATTCAGACCAGGCAGCATTGAAGGTCATACCTACCTATAAAGAATTAGGTGACTTGATTGATGACAACGGATGGTGGTTCTGGGCTCAGGAAATTACAAGTGATGAGATTGTTTTTCCGGTACGCTTAACCGACTGGGAAGATGGTGGCAAATGGTATCTGCTACATCAGCATAAATGGACCAACAATATAGATGCGGTCAATAGCATGTGGTCTGCACTCTATGACGGTGTTACAGAAGCCAATAGAGCGCTTGATGATCTAGAGGGATTAAATGATCCGATTACTATTGCTAAGTTAAAGACCTTGCGATCATTTTACTACTATCTGCTCATCGACAACTATGGTGATGTACCATTAGTAACCTCATTTACCAAAGGTGAAAAGCAACCTAAGAAGGCTGACCGTAAAGAAATTTATAATTTTATTATTAAAGACGTCCAAGAAAGTCTGCCCTATCTACCGAGCATATCACAAAAATTTGCGGTATCCAAAGGTATGGCTTATACCTTGCTGGCAAAACTATATCTCAATGCTGAAGTCTATACAGGGACAGCAGCATGGGCAGATGCTGAAAGATATTGCGATAGTGTTATTCAAAGTAATGTTTACGCTCTTGAATCTGAAGCACTAGGCCCATTCCGTACAAATAATGATAATTCTGTAGAAAATATTTTCACCATTCCATTTGATGAGACAAACCTACAAGGTTTTAGATTACACATGCGTACTCTACACTATTTGAGTAATCTTACCTATGATATGCCTGTAGGCCCATGGAATGGTTTTGGAGCTATGGAGGACCATTATAACTCATTTGATGATAATGATGCAAGGAAAAAAGGATTTATCGTTGGACCTCAATATGATTCTAAAGGTCAGCCACTTTTTGATCAGACTGCTGAAGCACCGCTGGTTATTGATCCTCATATTCCTGCACTTATTATTGATGGATCATACAGTTTTGTTGAAATCAGGATGTCTGCAGCCAGAGTAGGTAAGTACGAAATCAAAAAGGGCGCATTAGAAAATCTTAGTAATGATTTTCCTTTGTTTAGATATGCAGACGTACTTTTGATGAAAGCAGAGGCTATGATTCGTCAGGGTAAAAATGGTGATCAATGGGTAAATATGATTAGGCAAAGGGCTAATGTACCTAATTTTAACAATACGACACTTGATCAATTACTAGCAGAAAGAGGACGTGAAATGTTTTGTGAAGGTCACAGAAGGCAAGACTTAATAAGATTTGGAAAATTCAATGATGCATGGTGGGAAAAGGCTGCCTCAGAACCTGAACGCAAGACCTTTCCTATTCCACAGTGGGCAATTGATGCTAATCCAAACCTAGCTGATTAATTTTATATTACTGATAAATTTATAATTTGTTAATTCACTAAATTCAAAAACATGAGATTATTAAAATTTAGATTTTCAACCAAAACTGTTTTATTGTTACTGTTAACAAGTTTTGTGTTTTTTAGCTGTTCTAAAGATGATGATGATGACACCGGAGGTGGCGATACTGGATTAGTTGAAGATGGAGTTTATCTTAAAGGAGGTTCCACAGCTTTTGCAGACTTTAGTACAAAGGCTTTATTTACTACTGCAAAAATGAAGTAAATCAGCAGCCTCGAAAGGAGCTACTTGAGATTTACATGGCTATCAAAGCCGGAGGCGAGGGATTTAACATTGTTGATGTAAGCGGAAGCACACGTACAGTGTATGGCCCCGGTGCTGACTGGAAACTTGATGAAGAGCTAGATGTTGATGAACCGACTGAAGGTTTGTGGAAAGGAACACTTACTGAAAGTAGTAATAAGTTTACCGTTCCTGAAGATGGTCTCTACCATGTTATTGTTGATTTCGGTATTAAGAAAGTAGCAATGGCTAGAGTTAAATGGGGCGTTATCGGTGGTGCGACTCCTAATGGATGGAGTGGTAGTACACCAATGACTGAATCTGCTTTTGATTTGAACAAAATGACATTTAAAGTTACTGATCTTCTTCTTTTGAAAAATGAGTGGAAATTCAGATACTCTAATGGGTGGAAAATTATTCTTGATCCTGAGTTTGATTTAGGTGGTGGCGTTACCGGTATCAAGGTAAATTCAAATTTTGGAGGTGCTGTCAATAATCTGGATGCAGGAGGAGCTAATATAGCCAATGACGTTTATGGTGTTTACACAATAGAACTCACATGGGAAGCTGGCAAAGGATATACAGCAAGCGCAGTAAAGACAGGTGACGGACCTGACTTGCCGGAGTATCCTGAAAACTTATTCTTGATAGGAAGTGCCGTAGGCGGATGGGATTGGACTGTTAATGATGTTAAGTTAGTCCCTGTACACTCTCATCCTGAATTGTTCTGGGGAATTTTCTCTATGAGCGAAGGTGGTGAATTTAAATTTTCACCAGAGCAGGCCTGGAAAGGTGACTTTGGTAAGGCTGGTGATGCTACTAATGGTGTTTATGCTAAAGGTACTGATAATATTGCGGTACCTGGTGCTTCTGCTTACTACATGGTTGTAGTAGATCTTAAGAATGAAACCATAGAGGTAACAGAGCCAGGTGTTTATTTAATAGGTGATGCAGTAGGATCTTGGGATGCTGCCGGTGCTGATAACAGATTTACCGTTAATGGAACAGACGACATCAGCATTACAAAAAATCTTGTAGCAGACAAGGAACTAAGAATGCACGTATCAGCTAGCACATTAGCTTGTGACTGGTGGCAATCAGAATTCATCATCTTAAACGGTAAGATAGAATTCCGCGGTACAGGAGGGGACCAAGAGAGAGTAAAAGTATCAGGTGGAAATCAGACCATCAAGCTCAATTTTAAAGATGGCACTGGCTCCATCAACTAATGTGAATTTGGAAATTTAGACGTTAAAGTTTAGTTAGTTATTAAAGGTTGCCCACCAGGGCAGCCTTTTCTTTTTAGTATGTACGATACTATTATTTAAAGTTTAGTAGCTATCTTTGCTGTATGGCAGCAAACACATTTGGCGAAATATTTAGAGTGACCACTTATGGAGAAAGTCATGGTGTGGGAATCGGTGTTGTAATCGATGGATGCCCGTCTGGGTTGGAAATAGATGATGTATTTATCAGATCCGAACTTGAAAGGCGCAAACCAGGCCAATCACGGATCGTCACTCAGCGCCACGAAGCAGAGAATTTTGTCATTCAAAGCGGAGTCTTTGATGGTAAAACTACAGGTGCACCTATTAGCATATTTATTCCTAATACTAATCAAAGGTCAAAAGACTATGACCATCTTAAGGAAGTATTTAGGCCGTCGCATGCAGATTACACCTATCAAGCAAAATATGGTAATCGTGATTATAATGGTGGAGGCAGATCATCCGCTAGAGAAACAGCTGCCCGAGTCGCTGCAGGTGCCATTGCCAAGCTTTTTCTCAATCATTTCAATATACAAATATATGGATTTGTCAGTCAGGTAGGTGACATCCATCTCCCTACAATGGTGATAGATTATACTAAAATTGAAGATAGCATAATAAGATGTCCTGATGCAGCTACTACAAAGCAAATGGTCAATCTTATTTCCTCAGTAAGAAAATCCGGCGATACTATTGGTGGAAAAATTAGCTGCCATATTTTAAATTGCCCTACAGGATTAGGTGCACCAGTATTTGACAAGCTTCATGCTGATCTCGGAAAGGCAATGCTAAGTATAAATGCAGTAAAGGGCTTTGAAATCGGGTCAGGTTTTGAATCTGTAAAGATGAGAGGTTCAGAGCACAATGATCTTTTTTACAATCAAGATGGTCATATCCTAACGCGGAGCAATCATTCAGGTGGCATTCAGGGCGGCATCAGCAATGGAATGCCCATCACTTTCAATGTTGCTTTCAAACCTGTCTCTACTTTCATGCGCTCTCAAGAAACTGTAGATATACATGGTAATGAAACAACGATAGATGGGAAAGGGCGACATGATCCATGTGTGGTGCCTAGGGCTGTGCCTATTGTAGAAGCAATGGCTGCACTCGTCCTTGCAGATCATCTTTTAAGGCAACGTACCGTAAGGTTGTAGCTATTGGCTTATATTTGAACCCATACATGCGATGAGAAAATCTTTTAGAACAGCACCATCACGGGAACGACCAGAGCCAATACCTTTTGACTGCTCATCCGCTATTTTCAAGGCTTGCATTACCCTTTGTAATTGAGCAATAGGATAATTTTTTGCAGCATTTCTGTATTCCTGAACGAAAATCGGTACAACTCCCAGAATCTTTGCCAGCTCAGCATTGCCCAGGGCTGAATGATAAGCAGCCATGTAAATTTTATTAAAATAATTATACAAACTGCCTATAATCATAGGAATCGGATTAGAAGCCGGATTATGTATAAAGTAATGCATAATCAATGTCGCTTTTTTAAAATCTCGTTCTCCTATTGCTTTCTGAAATTCAAAAACATCAAAGTCCTTACTGATTCCAATAAACTCTCTGACCTGATCTTCCGTGATCATACTACCCTTTGGCACATTAAGGATCAGCTTTGTGATTTCATTTGTGAGTCGGCTCAGATCCGATCCGATATAATTAGCTAGTAATGCCACAACATTGGGACTTGCTTTATACCCAATTTTTGCTAAGTAATCTTGTATCCATCCTGGCAGCTGGTTGTCATACAGCTTTTTAGTTTCTAAAAATACCGACTTACTGACTACTGTCTTGGCAAACTTTAAGCGCTTGTCCAACTTTTTGTACTTGTAACAGATTACCAGGATGCTACTAGGAGCAGGATTGGCAATATAGGATTCAAGTTCAGGCAAGGTGCGCATATCCTGGGCTTCCTTAAGAATGATTACCCTATATGGTGACATCATAGGAAACTGTCTTGCCTCATCAACAATAGTCTTAAACTCAGTATCCTTTCCATAAGCGATGACCTGATTAAAAGCTTTCTCTCCTTCATTCAACACTGAATTTTCTATCAATTCCGCAACCTGATCAATATAGTAAGGCTCATCACCAGTCAGAAAATAAACAGGGCTGTATTTTTTGGCTTTGATATCCTTGATAATCTGGTCAAAGGTCATGCTTACTGTAAATAGAATTTTAAATGAAAAATCGCTTGAGTTTTAAAAAATTTATATTTTTGCAACATTCTTCTAAAAAGGGGGAATTAGCTCAGTTGGCTAGAGCGCTTGCCTGGCAGGCAAGAGGTCACCGGTTCGAATCCGGTATTCTCCACTTATTTCAATCAAGATTTTCGGGCTTCAAGATTACAATCTTTAAAGAGTGGACTTATTTCTATATATGTTTCGTTTCTTTTGCCATAAAGCCATTTTAGAAAATATTCATTTTTCTTACTGTCTTTTGCATACTCACTAATCTTGTCAAAATCCTCTTTAAAGTTGGCTTTGTGTGGCTTAGATATGCTGTTCAACTGCACTAGCCTGTATGCTTTCATTCCGTCGGGCATTGTAATCAAAATAGGCTTAGAAATATCACCTGGTTTTAGATTGTACACTGCAAAATAGGTGTCAGGGTCCAAGTCATCAGCAGCAAAAAATGTATTATTGGTGTTATAGTTTTTTACTCGTCCACTATTAGCATATGATGGAATTGTCTTCACTGAATATTTTAGTACTGCTTGAGGGAAAGTCATCGAATCATTTACAACTAGTGTTCTGACAGAATCCAGCAAGACACGGACTTTTTCAAGATCATCCTCTGTAATTTCAGGCTTGATGAGTATGTGTCTAGCGCGCACCGAATTGCCTCTTCTTTCTAATAGTTGTATAAAGTGAAAACCAAATTCTGTTTCAATGATATCTGAGATTTCATCTTTAGAGAGGCTAAATACTGTAGCTTCAAACTCGGGCACATAAACACCTCTTTTAGCAAATCCAAGATCACCACCTTTAACAGCTGATCCAGGATCCATAGAATATTTAGAGGCAGCATCCTCAAATTTCATTTCTCCTTTGATAACTTTATCTCGAATATCTGTTATTTTGTCTAATGCTTTTTGCCGAGAAATGGGATTAACTTTAGGCAATGTTACTATTTCTGAAATTTCCATTTCTGATTTGTAGTATGGCAGAGAGTCCGTAGGAATCTTATTGAAAAAAGCTTCTACTTCCTTAGGTGTAATTTCAATATCTGCCATGAGCTTATCTTGCATTCGTTCTGCAAGGATCTTTTGCTTTTGATCTTCTCTGTATCGATCCTTCATCTCATTAACAGATGCGCCATAGTATTCTTCAAAGAATGCTTCATCGCCATTCATCTGTTGCAAAATTGCATCAAACCTATAGTTTAGTTGCGCTTCTACTTCGGAGTCACTCACCTCTACACTATCTAATTTCGCTTGATAAACAATTAGTTTTTGTGCAATGAGATTGTCCAGTATAGCGCATTTGACATCTTCATTGAGCGATGGGTTTTTCGATTTTGCATATGAATATTCTTCTTCCACATCAGAAAGCAAGATATATTCACTACCCACTTTAGCTACAACCTGATCTATCAATTTTACTTGTGCATGTGTCATTGTAAATGACACACAAAGTGCACTCACAATGATCAATCTTGTTAGTTTTAATTTACTACTTCTCATTCAAATTTAATAATTTCAAATTTTTTATCAGCAAGTCCTTTATGGTACAACTCCTCTCTATAATTCTTAAGCAGTTGTATTTTGCGCTCGCTCAATATACTCTTAGTCAATTTCCCTTCAATAAAATCAAACGGAGGAATCGTTTTTTCGTCGTAAAACCTAAGGACTTTAACAAATATTTCGTGGTCTTTGTCTCTTTTGTGTACCATAGAATGTCCTGCCAGATCCTCCTTTTTAAGAGAACCTTCCGGTAAAAGTGATTGTAAATCTTCCATCGTCATATAGGCCGTAGTGTCAAGATAATGAAAAGCAGCACGCTCTCTTGCCACTTGCATAATGGATTCAATATCAGACTTACTAAATGTTTTATTGAGAATAGGTATTTCGTGTGATCTAGCTGGTACCCTTGCGATGATACATTTAAATAATGGATGAGACAAAAGATACATGTTCTTATGTTCCTCGTAATATCTTGCTTTTTCCTCAGCAGTAACAATGGTGTCAAGCCGTGTTTCAACCAGTCGTTTCTCAAAATTATATACTAAAAGTGATGAACGATACTCATCCACAAGTTTGTTGATATTAATATCTGCTGCAACATTTTTCTCCGCTTCTGCAACCATGAGATTCTCCTTTATCCAGGAGTGTATAAATCCATCAACAATAGCGGCGCTATCAGTTTTAGACATACCTTCATGGACTATTTGGCTTAACTGAGACTGATATAATTCTTTACTCCCTACTTTAGCGACAATAGAGTCCTTTACATCACTTCCATTAGAAGTAAATGTTTCACATCCGAGAAAAGCAATCAAAATTACGCCTATGACAATAAATCGCTTTTGATACTTCAATTAGTTCTTTTTTAAACTATTAAAAACATCTTTATAGACTACAACATTGTATTCTTTGTACAGTTGTTGTAACCATTCCTTTTCAAGGTGTTCTTGATAATCAGCAACAACGTAACCTCTTGCTTCTGCCAAAGTTTTAGGCCTTGAGGGTAAGATATCCAATACTTTCCGCAAGGTGTAATTCATTCCGCTTTCATCTACTATTAATGGACTTACTGCTCTCTTTTCCCATTTCAGATTTGCCATTTCAAGATCACCTTTTTCTACTTCTTTTGTAATGTAAGAAACAATTTTACTTTTTTTATTATATTTCTTATCTAATCGGGATAGGTCATTTTTTATAACATATTTTCTAATTTTATCGGCTGTTTTTTTATCAACATTTGAAATAGAAATTTCAGCCAAAGATGCTTTTTCAGGCCATACGTATTTATCTTTTACTTCTTGGAAAAAGTTTTTAAGACCAATTGTATCCTGATTGGCTTTGTCCCACACATTCATCTTGGTTACTTCGAATAGTAAAATCCCTTCCTGATATTCACGCATGAGTGATTTAAAATCAGGATACTTTGTTTCTAAACTTTGCTCCTCATAACTCAAAGCTGATTCATTTATGAACTCCTTGTACAATTCATCAACAGTTTCAGTAATAGGCTTTGATCGATCATATCTCAACCTAATTTTAGTGTTCTTTTTACAGAAATCACCAAAAGACGCTACTGAATATTCATCCTTGCCTATTGAGATCAGCATTTCTTTACTAATATTTTCATCCGGCATCCACTTGTAGGTATAGAATTCTTCAGTAAGTGTCGATTTAAACTTAGTTAATGCTTCTTTATTCTCCTTAAAACCTGCAGATTTTTTAATTTCGTCCACCAGCTTGACTTTTGCAATATCAAACCTTTCATCCTTGCTTAATTGGGCTTTCATTTTCTTGACAAATATATCATACGTGTCTTTATCATATTTATGCAGACGCTTGATGATATGATATCCGGATGTAGTCTTAACAGGTGTGGATACATCACCATCCTTTTTGAGTAGGAATGATGTGGTCTCAAATACAGTATCATAAGTGTTGATACCAAATGGCGCCAACCTTCCACCACTTCTAATCGTATTCTTATCAATAGAATATTTTTTGACTAGTGTTTCAAAGTCTTCACCTTTTAAAACTAAGTGGTAAATACTGTCCGCAAGCTTAAAATTGTCACCATCTATTAATATTTGAGCTACTTCAACAATACCTCTTGCCTTACGTTTGTTTATTACCTTAACTATATGATAACCGATCTTTGTCCTGACAATATCTGAAATAGCTCCAATAGGCGTTTCATAAATGGCCGTCTCTAGGTTATAAAACCCAGAAGGCAGTTTGGCAGTCATATATCCCATGTATCCACCATTAACATTAGTATTTTTATCTTCGGAATAAAGTGAAGCCACTTTGCTAAAATCTACACCTGCTACGAGTTTAGATTTGGCTTCTCTCATTTTAGCAAGCACTTCTTCTTGTTGTGACCGTGCTGCATGTTCCGGAAGTGGCATAAAAATATGTGCAAATTCTACATCATAATCCATCCTTCCATACAATTCCTTAAGCAAGGCATCTGTCACTTCTTTATCTATCAGATATGACCCTGCCAGTTGTTTTCTATAACCTTCGAGCTCTTGCTTAAGCGAAGATATGGTATCAAGTTGCAATTCTCGTGCTTTCTCTACTTTGAGTTTAAATTTAGTATAAAGATCAAGGTATTCCGTCAGGCTTTTCGTACCATAATCGGCACCTTCACCATTATTTTTTTCGTAGATATACTTAAACTCAGAAACATGAACGTCTGAATTACCTACTTTAAGTAATACTGGATCATCTGATTGTGCCTGCATATTAAGACCTAACAAACAGAAAATCAGTATTAAATTCAATCTGTAAAGCATACTTTTTCTTTTTAAACTTTTATTTTTAATACGAAAAAACGCAAAGATAAGGATTTTATATATACTTAATGGCGTGAAAATTACTACAATCTTTATAAATGCTATTAAATTATTCGCAATAGAAAACGCCTAACCAATCCATCTTTAATCCATATAACTAAAACAAACTAACCTCTGATTAAAGAAACTAAAATAATGAATTTTGAAATGAACATTGATAAATATAAGTTCAATACTGGGGATTAATTTATTTATTAATACCTTCTCTATCAACGAATCTTTATGTAACCTTTATCACAAATATTTTAAAACAAAGCCTTGCATAAACACATTATAATGATAACATAATTCATTATACCATGTCTTATCATTTTTCAAAAACTATAACCGGTACAATTGACCAGGCCAAAGAAAGAGTTACCAAAGCCTTGCAACAAGAAGGTTTTGGAGTACTGAATGAAATCAATATGTCAGCAACATTGTATAATAAACTGGGAGTTGAATTCCGGCCATACATTATCCTTGGTGCTTGCAATCCGCAGTTTGCCTTTAAAGCATTGAGCCACGAAGCACACATTGGAACTATGCTACCTTGCAATGTCATTCTACAACAATACGAAGATGGCAAAGTTGAAATATCAGCTATCGATCCAGTAGCATCCATGCAGGCTGTAGAAAACGAAGCCTTAAGCAACATCGCAACTGAGGTGCAAGCCAAGATGCAAAAAGTCATTGAAAACATTTGACCCTTATTCATTATTTGACTTTATTCTGAAAAGAAATGATGTGAACTAGAGCTATGAGGCTGAGAGATTTCTATCAGCAGGCATACTTATAGTATATCAAGACATAAAAATGACTACCAAAATAGATATAAAGTAGTAATGTGAGGTACTAAAAATCTAATGTGTGATTTGGGTCAAAGAAAAGAATTTCAATGATCAATGGTCTATTTCCATATCAGGCTGCCGTCACCATAACTTAAAAAACGGAAATCATGGTTCAATGCATACCGATAGATTTCTTTCCATTGCTCACCTATTAGTGCTGAAACCATTAAGAGCAACGTTGATGCCGGCTGATGGAAATTAGTCACGAGTCCGTGTAGGAGTTTGAATGTGTATCCGGGGGCAATTATCAATTGGGTGCGGGTGACAATGCGTTCGTAATGCCGATCATCCAAATATTGAATTAAGGCTTGAAGTACTTCTTCCGTTGAAAATTCTTCTGTCCTGCCATAAGGATACCATTGCTGCACTGCTATGCTATGTAGTTTTTCATCACTCCATTCATGACGACATATCTGCAATCCGATCCAGTACAAACTTTCCAGGGTACGTGCTGATGTTGTACCTACAGCAATTATCTTTCTATCTTCCTTCACAGTAGTCAAAACACGATGTATTACTTCTCGAGAGACGTCGATCCACTCAGCGTGCATTTCATGCCCTGCCATTGTGTCTGACTTCACAGGCATAAAAGTACCCGCACCTACGTGCAGCGTTAGCTTTTCTAGGGTAATGTTCTTTTTTGTAAGCCTTTCCACGACTTTGGGCGTAAAATGAAGGGCAGCAGTAGGCGCTGCCACACTACCCTCTTTTTCTGCAAATATAGTCTGATACTGCACTTCATCAGAAGCTTGGGCTTCTCGTTTAAGATATGGTGGAATAGGAAGCTTTCCTGCATACTCAAGAAATTCAGCAAAACTCATTGGAACATTTTGGTCTGTGTGCCAGTCAAGCCGTATGATGAATGAGTTGCCTATATGCTCAATTTTTTGAGCTGTAGCCTTCAACGTAACTTTCTGATGTTGTTGATCAGTGTAATTCACTTCTAGTGTAGCCACATCATCATTTCTCCACTTTCCGGCACCTTTTACCAAACACTTCCAATAAACTGAGTTTTGTTCATTCATGGCCGTAGTGATATCGGCATACCGGCTGTCCGGCTCTAAACAAAAAATCTCTAATTTGCCGCCCGTTTGCTTGTAAAAATATAGTCTGGCGTGTACCACCTTTGCTTCATTGAAGAGCATCAATGCATCTTCAGGAAGATAGTCAACAAGATTTTGGAATTTGTCTTCGACAATTTTGCCTTGCCTATATATAAGCAGCTTTGATGCATCTCGCTGCTCTAATGGAAATCTGGCGATTCGATCCTCGGGTAAGTCATACTGATAATCTTCAATAGCAATTTCGGACGGATGCTGAGCGGTAACAGGCATTGTGATTGTATATTAAAGATGCAAAGATGATTAAATTTATAATAACTAAGTTGATCCGTTGTATCAATTGGTAAAAGAAGCATTTGAATAAATGTTCAAAAAATAACAATACGCTACCCAATATTTTATGCCAATTTTGATATTGATTTCTATTTTTAATTGTATCAATTGTAATCATGTGAAGCCTTAAAATTTAAAGCATACAACATTAAAATGACACTTAATGCTCACCTAACTCACATACGGTCATGTGCTAATGAATTGAATTGATTTGTGGCCTAAAAATTTCAATTCAAACTATTACATCCTTAATTTTCAGGAGTTAGTCTCTGGGTACAAAGTCAATACCTAAACTAAAGATATGCGATACCAACACGCCACTTACACTCCCGATATTAGCAAGTGCATAGTCCACTTTTAGCCGTCCAAGTTTAAGTCCTAGCCCAACATTAGGTTGTACTTCAAATTTTCTTTTTGCAGTATTTACAGGATTTATCACCGACTGGATATTGCCGAGCCCGCCACGAACAAAAACTTTATCATTGTAGCCCACTTCTATGCCTAATGCAGGGTCAATACTAAAATGATCGGCTGAAACCAATGCCGCTTTTGTGCCATAAGTGGATATATTCAGGTCTAATTCGCCTAGATAACTAAAATTACCACTGGTAAACATATAGGCTCCACCTAGTACTAATCGTGGCAAGGTCAATTCTGTACTGCTCACTGGTATATCATTACCTGTAGCCTCAAAAACTTGTTTTTCTTCATCAGTAAGGTTAAATGACCATGCATTGAAAGTAGTTGTAATGTCCCTGGCTGATGCGCCTACTCTAAAGTTGTCATTGACCTTATATTGGGCACTCACATCTGCACCAAAACCCCATGCTTTACCAAATGAACCTATTGACCTGTGGATTACCTTCACATTAGCTCCGACAGCTAGTCTATCTTCAGCATCGAGTGATCTCGCATAAGAAAAGATACCGGCATAATCTGCTGCTGAAAAATTGGTCACCCGATTGTAATCTACCGTACCATCAGGGCCTATCAAGTTGAGGGTATTAGGTATGTTATCTACGCCCAGTCGTATAAACGAAAAAGCAGCTACCTGCTTGCGGTGACCATCAATCTTTTTAGCCAGTGAGATATAATCGTAATTGGCTATACCACCAAACCACTTGGCATGCATCGCATTCAATTGCAGATTTCCATTTACACCTATCATTCCGGCAGTATTCCAGTAGCCTCCAGTACCATCATCGACGGAAGCGACTATAGCGCCTGACATGCCGTGTGCCCTGGCGCCTACTCCAATATTGAGAAATTCATTGACAAACTTCTGTCCATATGTTAGCGTATTTATAGATAATACCAGGATAAGAATGTACCATTTTTTTTGCATCATCATCTTAAATAGTGATTTTATATTATCTCTTAATCAATAGCGTATAGCCGTTTAAAAAAAATTCACTACTGCTATTAACGCAAAGATTTTAAAAAACAATATCTTTATGCCAAATTATTTTAAGATGCAAAGTAAAACATTTTCATTGACACTTAGAAATATATTATACTTTTTCTTAATATTTTTAATTGTTAGTTGCAAAATCAATAAGGAAAATCCAGTTCCATACACCAGCACAAAATCTATTAGTTCAGATAGTGCGATGGTAGTGAGTGCACATCCATTGGCTTCAGCTGCAGGTATCAATATCTTAAAGCAAGGCGGCAATGCGATTGATGCAGCCATAGCGGTGCAATTTGCTTTAGCTGTTTGTTATCCGGGAGCTGGCAACATTGGTGGTGGTGGATTTTTAGTGTACCGAAGTGCAGATGGCCAAAGCACTACACTTGATTATAGAGAAAAGGCGCCAGCTCGTGCTACAACGGATATGTATCTTGACAAAGATGGTAATGCTATAGAAGATCTCAGTAAATACGGACATCTTGCAGCAGGTGTACCAGGCACTGTAGATGGTATGTACCAGGCATATGAAAAGTACAGTAAACTTCGTGACTGGACAAAACTAATATCACCTGCTATCGAGCTAGCCGAAAAAGGCTTTCGGATTACTGAAGCTGAAGCTGCTCATCTAAACGCAGCTCAGGACAATTTTAAAAAATACAATCGCCATACGACATCTTTTGAAAAAGAGGCTTGGGCTGCAGGTGACTTATTGGTTCAATCAGAACTAGCTTCAACACTAAAGCGAATCAGCAAAAATGGTAGAGCTGGCTTTTACGAAGGCGAAACTGCGCAACTCATAGTGGACGAAAAGAATGCAGGGAAAGGATTAATTTCACTTGATGATTTAAAAAATTATCATTCAGTGTGGCGCGAACCATTGAAAACAACCTACCGCGGATACGATATCATCTCTATGCCACCACCATCATCTGGAGGAATAGCACTAGCCCAATTGCTAAAAATGGTAGAGCCCTACCCTATAGACGCTCTGAAGTTTCAGTCTGCAGCATCTGTTCACTTGATTACCGAAGCAGAACGACGTGTGTATGCAGATAGAGCCTACTATTTAGGAGATCCCGATTTTGTTCATGTGCCTACATCAAAGTTGATTGATCCTACTTATTTAGAGCAAAGAATGAGTGATTTCAATCCAAGGCAAGCTAGCAAAAGTGAGGATATCAAACATGGCATGGTAGAAAGTGAAGAAACAACACACTACAGCATCGTGGATCAATACGGTAATGCGGTATCCGTGACAACCACACTCAATGGCTCCTACGGTTCTTACATCGTCGTCAAAGGAGCAGGTTTTCTTCTGAATAATGAGATGGATGATTTTTCTGTAAAACCCGGTACACCCAATTTATACGGTCTGATTGGTGCAGAAGCTAATAAGATAGAACCCAATAAGCGTATGCTCTCCTCAATGACACCTACCATTGTGACTAAAGACAATTCGTTGAAAATTGTGGTAGGCACTCCAGGTGGTTCGACCATCATTACATCCGTATTTCAAACCATCATTAATGTCATCGATTATGGTATGAATATCAATGAAGCAGTTCAAGCACCGAGATTTCATCATCAATGGCTTCCTGATGTAATCTATTGCGAAAAAGGTGCGATATCTGAATCAGAAAGAAAAATACTCTATAGTATAGGCCATAAATTTGAAGATAGAGATAATATAGGGCGAGTGGAAGCAATTTTGATTGATGATGGCGGCCAACTTCATGGAGCAGCTGACCATCGTGGTGATGATGATGTCAAAGGATTTTAAGATTTGAATAGCACCTTATAGAGAATTATAAACTAAAGGCAATGCAGTGTTTTAAGTGCAGACATTCATATATCAATATTTCTCAAATACTAAATATATGTTAAACCACATTTTATTTAGTTCGGTTCTAACCGAACCAACTGTATATTTGCAAAAATTTTGTGAGCAAATTGGAAGATTCAGTCAAAACAACATTGATCGAAGATTTAGTAACACACCATATTGAGTCGGCAAAACTGCCTCCTTTGGCAGCTAAAATATTTTCTTTTATTTTAGTGAATGATCGGCCTGATGGCTTTACATTTGATGAGCTTGTTGATACATTCCACGTCAGTAAAAGTTCTGTGTCCACCAATTTAAACCTCCTTGTTCAATATGATTTTCTTATTCAATTTAATAAGATCGGAGAAAGAAAGCGCAGGTACAAACTTACTTCTCAGTATCTTGAAATCAGGCTTAAAAAAATAAGAAAAGATCTGATCAGAGAGAAATATCTTGTTGAGAAGTTGGTACAGTTTCATCAAGACGCACATTCAACATTTCATCAAGATGCTGTCATAAAAACCAGTATATATATTGAGCATCTGGATTATGCCATCAAAAACCTTACAAAAACAATTAACAAAATAGATAAAATAACCCATTCAATTTAATCTTGTATGAGAATATTCAATTATAGTGCCTTAGCTGCACTCCTCTTCATTTCTATTCTTTCCTGCAAAAAAGATAGTCAAATGCAGGCTCCACCACCGCCTGCAGTACCCGTTGTAGATGTAGTCACGCGTGATATTACTTCTTACCAGACCTATCCGGTGAGTATTGAAGGTAAGGTCAATAATGCTGTTCGTGCAAAGATATCAGGATATATCACTCACGTATATGTAGATGAGGGGCAAATGGTCTCTAAAGGACAACCTTTATTCAAGCTCGAAACCAAAATTCAGTCAGAAGATGCTGTAGCTGCACAATCAGCAGTAGCTGCTGCTGATGCCACTATATCTGCCGCTAAAGCCGCTGTAACAGCTGCACAAGTTGAAGTAGATAAACTGACCCCACTTGTTGCAAAAGGCATCATCAGCAATGTCCAACTAGAGACAGCAAAAGCTAACTTATTACGCTCAAAAGGCCAATTAGAGCAAGCCAATGCAGCTAAGAAACAAGCAAGTGCAGGCCTTGGTGCTATTCAAGCAAATATTAATTTTGGAGTCGTAAGAAGTCCAATTAGCGGTATTGTTGGCGCCATCAATTACCGAGAGGGAAGCCTGGTAGGTCCTGGTGATCCAATGCCTATTACTACTGTTTCAGAAACGGAAGAAGTATATGCTTATTTTTCGATGAATGAAAGTGAGTATTTTGACTTTTTGAATCAAACACCAGGCGAGACTGTCAAACAAAAGTTGATTAATTTACCAGAAGTTGAACTTATACTACCTAATGGACAAACCTATAACAAAAAAGGAAAGATCAATACGGTGACAGGGCAAATTAATCCGCAAACCGGTACCATTCAATTTAGAGCTACTTTTGACAATCAAGCAAAACTACTGAGCAATGGAAACAGCGGAACGATTCGCATTCCACAGCATCTTAAAAATGTAATGGTCGTACCTGAATCCGCTGCTTTCGAACAACAAGGTGCTACTTACGTCTATAAGGTTACTAACGACACCATTATTAACGTTCCTGTTAAGGTAATCGCTAGAGAAAACAATATGGCAGTAATTGGATCTGGCGTTCAAGTTGGTGATAAAGTAGTAGGAAAAGGTGTAGGTAAGTTAAGACCAAAAGCTGTCATTCAAAGTGTCGCTACTCCCTTAGACAGTATTGTTAATGCAATAAAACCGGTATTTAGGTCATGATAAAAACATTTATAAATAGACCGGTACTTTCAGCGGTTGTATCTATTTTGATCGTTATATTGGGTATCTTGGGCTTAATCAATCTGCCCATCACTCAATACCCTGAAATTGCTCCACCTACAGTAAGTATTAATACTAATTACCCAGGAGCCAATGCAGAGACTGTAATGCGAAGTGTTATTATTCCTATTGAAGAGCAAGTCAATGGTGTAGAAAACATGATTTACATTACTTCATCTGCTTCCAATGATGGTTCTGCCAATATACAGGTTTTTTTTGAACAAGGAACTGACCCAGATATTGCAGCCGTCAATGTGCAAAACCGGGTAGCCAGAGCTACACCATTGCTTCCTGCAGAAGTGACGAGATCGGGAGTGGTGACACAAAAACAGCAATCGAGTGCGTTGATGTACTTATCATTCTACTCGACTAACCCGATTTATGATGATATTTTTCTGCAAAATTATCTCAACATTAATGTTGTTCCTGAAATAAAACGGATTAAAGGGGTTGGAGATGCTAATGCCTTTGGGGGCAAAACTTACGCTATGCGTATCTGGCTTAAGCCTGACAAAATGGCTGCCTATGGGCTTATGCCTACAGATGTTACTTCATCCATTAATGAGCAAAGCCGCGAAGCAGCTGCCGGATTTTTAGGTAGCAACTCTGGAAGTTCATTTGAATATGTAATCCGATACAAAGGCAAATATGACAAAGTACAAGAATATGAAGATATCGTTATCAAATCCCTAGGGAATGGACAGTTTTTACGTTTAAAAGATGTGGCAGAAATCCAGCTTGATGCATTGAGCTATTCAGGTGTGGGTGAAAACAACGGATACCCAGCAATGAGTATGGGAATATTTCAAACGCCTGGATCTAATGCACGAGAGATCAACAATAATATCAAAGCTTATTTGAAAGAAGTAGAAAAAAGCCTTCCTGAAGGTATTAGCTACACTATAAATTTTGATACAAATGAGTTCTTGGAAGCATCGATTTCTAAAGTCATCACAACTTTGATAGAGGCCTTTATTCTGGTATTTATTGTTGTATTTATCTTCCTTCAAGATTTTAGATCAACATTAATTCCTGCCATTGCAGTTCCGGTATCTATCATAGGCACCTTCTTTTTCCTCAATCTTTTTGGATATTCACTCAACCTTTTAACACTCTTTGCTTTAGTACTCGCTATCGGAATTGTAGTAGATGATGCGATTGTTGTAGTAGAAGCAGTACACGCCAAACTTGAAAAAGGTGAGAAAGATTCTAAAGCAGCAACCGTCAGTGCAATGAGCGAAATAACAGGTGCTATCATTTCCATTACGCTTGTTATGGCATCTGTTTTTATTCCAGTTACCTTTTTGAAAGGGCCAACAGGTGTTTTTTATCAGCAGTTTGGTATCACGCTCATCGTAGCTATAGCCATTTCAGCCGTCAATGCACTCTCTTTGAGCCCTATGCTATGTGCGTTATTCCTGAAAGGCAATCATGAAGATGAATCTTATGCCAATAAGAACTTTATTCAGAAGTTCTTCCATAAGTTTGATGCAGCTTTCCACGCTACAACCACTAGATATGGGATGTTGGTGTCTTATATCATACGTAATAAATGGTTGGTTGGCGTAGGGCTTGTTCTTGCTGTTCTAATCATGCTGTGGTCTAACAACACGATGCCGAAAGGTTTTGTACCTACTGAAGATCGAGGTATTATCTTTACCAATGTAGAATTGCCTCCTGGAGCTTCAATGGAACGTACTTATAATGTCATGAGAGAAATCGAAAAAACGGTAAACCAACTTCCAGGTATCAAAGGAATGACGATTTCTACAGGTAGGAGCTTCTTCTCAGGTACTGGTAGCAATAATGGACTTGGATTTATCCGTATGAAGCCTTTTGACGAAAGAAAAAAAGATCCTAATCTCTCTTTTGATAAGATTGTCAAATCACTATACAAAGCAGTATCAGGCATTGCGGATGCACAAATCATTTTCTTCACTCCACCAAGTGTGCCAGGATTTGGAGCAAATGCAGGTTTTGAGATTGTGTTGCTAGACAAAGGCGGCCATGAAATCAGCGAAGTAGATGAAGTGTCTAAAGAATTTCTTTCAGATTTGATGCAAAGGCCTGAAATCCAATTTGCACAGTCGCCTTTCAATACAAAATTTCCTCAGTACGAAATGGTCATCAATGTAGAGCGAGCTGAAGAAACAGGTGTGTCTGTTGCTAGTATTCTATCAGTCATGCAAGGCTACATCGGTGGAATCTATACGACTGATTTTTCCAAATATGGCAAGCAATATAGAGTTATGGTACAGTCACTGCCTGAATCCAGAATGGATGTAAATAGTCTGAGCCAGCTATATGTCAGAACATCATCCGGCAAAATGACGCCAGTTTCTCAGTTTGTTACGCTCAAAAGAGTATTTGGGCCACAATCTATCAATCGGTATAATCTATTTACCTCTGTAAAAGTGACTGGAGCCAATGCACAAGGTTATAGTACCGGTGATGCGATTAATGCTGTTAATGAGGTCGCAGCCAAAGCACTACCTTCTGATTATGGCATAGATTATACAGGTCTGACAAGAGAAGAAGTTAAAGCAGGATCACAAGCAATTATCATCTTTTTACTGAGTTTGATTTTTGTATATTTTCTATTAGCTGCACAGTACGACAGTTTTGTACAACCGTTATCAATCATTCTTTCTTTGCCTTTTGGGGTGATGGGGGCTTTTTTTAGGACAAAAACTAGCAGGCCTTGAAAATAACATCTATTTTCAAATAGCATTGATTATGCTGGTTGGACTTCTAGCTAAAAACGCCATCTTGATAGTTGAATTTGCGCTGCAAAGAAGACGGCATGGTGAATCTATAGGCATGTCAGCTGTTAATGCGGCTAAAGCTCGTCTCCGACCAATCCTGATGACTTCATTTGCATTTATTTTTGGAATGTTGCCATTGGTGCTTGCTACAGGAATCGGAGCAACAGGCAACCGTTCTATCGGAACAGGTGCCGCCAGTGGTTTGTTGGTAGGAACAGTATTAGGTGTATTAGCAGTACCTGTGTTTTATGTGATATTTCAGTATATTCAGGAGAAAATCACACCAGTGGTATTTGAAAATAAAGAAAATGTACAATCTTAATCACGATTTTATTTGACAAATATGAATTCACTAAAATATATAAGCCTTTTTGTTGTACTTTTCAGTTTGCAATCGTGTTTTACGGCTAAAACCTATGTGAGACCAGAGCAAGTAGTGGATGAAAAGTATTTCAGATCAGACCAAATTTCAGATGACACCTCCAGCATTGCTAATTTAGATTGGAGAGAGATTTTTAAAGACGAAAAATTGCAAGACTACATTGCAACAGCTTTGGCTAATAATCTTGACATACGCATGGCTTTGCAGCAAATTGAAGTCGCTGCTGCCTATGTTCGTCAGGGTAAAGCTGGCTACTTTCCTACTTTTAATCTCGGTGCAGACTATGCAATGAATAGCCCATCGCTCAATTCATTATCAGGGCAAAACCTGGATGAAAGGAGTACCTTAGGTCAATATGAACTATTCGGTAATTTGTCATGGGAAGCTGACATCTGGGGTAAAATCAGAAGCAATGACCGTGCAACAAGAGCTGAGTTTATGCAAACAGTAGCTGCCCATCAAGCCATTAAATCAAGACTTGTATCGGCAGTGGCTTCTGCTTACTATCAGTTAGTATCTCTTGATGCTCAACGAAATATAACTGAGGAAACTATTGAGACAAGAAAGCAAAGCATAGAAACTATCAATGCTTTAAAATCATCCGGATATGTTACAGAAGTAGCTGTTAAACAAACAGAAGCTCAACTTTTTAATGCTCAGGCCTTGCTCCTTGATATTGACAATAATATCAAACTGATGGAAAACACCATGTGTGTCTTGATGGGTGAATCCCCGCATGGTATCGACAGAAACGCACTGGAATCGCAGACTATGGATACTTTGTTTTCTATTGGTGTGCCTGTACAACTACTTAGCAATAGGCCAGATGTGTTGGCAGCAGAAAATGGCTTGATTAGTGCTTTTGAACTGACGAATGTGGCTAGAAGC
The DNA here is from genome assembly GCA_001567255.1 of Bacteroidetes bacterium OLB9. Lineage (GTDB taxonomy): Bacteria > Bacteroidota > Bacteroidia > Chitinophagales > Saprospiraceae > OLB9. The sequence continues at coordinate 65,572 of LNBW01000054.1, forward strand.
AACTTTTATCCTTCATTGAGGCTTACTGCCGGAGGAGGTTTACAAAGTCTAACATTCGAAAAGCTGTTTAATGTCAACTCCTTATTTGCATCCATTGTCGGTTCGCTGGCTCAACCGATTTTCAATGGAAGGCAAGTAAGAACTCAATATGAAGTAAGAAGGGCACAGCAGGAAGCTGCTTATCTCAATTATAAGCAAACCATACTTACAGCAAGTAAAGAAGTCTCCGATGCCCTATACACTTTGCAGAGAGATAAAGAGAAAATTCAATTAAAACAGCAAGAATATCAGGCATATACACAAGCAATTGAATATTCTGAAGAATTGTTGAATTACGGCCTGGCAAATTATCTTGAAGTGCTGACTGCAAGACAAAATGCATTGAATGCACAACTTGCTGTTACTAATACAGCGTTTTCAAGACTGAACGCAATGGTACAATTATACCGTGCTGTTGGTGGAGGATGGAAATAAGGTGATTTACATATGGATTAAAAAAAAAGCGACGCAAGGTCGCTTTTTTTGTTATATCATATCAAGGGATTACTATTCAATGATAATCATCTTTTTAGAAATAACGGCATCTGCGGCTTGCAAAGAATAAAATACCGTTCCTGACACGCCTAGCATATCTTTGGTTAATCTCATAATATTATTTCCCGGGACGGCTTGCATCTCATATTTTCCTAACACTTTACCTGATAAATCATAAAAAGTTAAAGATATCGGCTGAGCTTCAGCTACTTCAAATGAAATTACTGTTTCATCACTAAAAGGATTAGGCATATTTTGGTGTAATTGAACCGCACTGAAATTACTGTTATTGACCAGCAGTTGAACGTCACCAACATTAAATGCTTTATCATAATATTCTGCATCAGTAAAATCAGAATTCAAATGAATCACATCCTTGAGTTGTGCCAATTGATCCGCTCTAACTACCAACGTAAACAACACATCGTTTTGACTTGCACTTATCGGCAACGCTTCTGAGTAACTCAAAGTCATTTGATCGGGTGTTTTTATCCATATATTCTCGTCAGTTATATCTAAAACTCCTTTCTCAATACCTACAAATGATGCGTTATTAAGATTCAATGTATATTGGAAGCCAAAGACATCATTCAATTTTTCTGCTCGCACAGGAATGCGTATATTCTCACCAGGCTGTAGTGTCACATTGTCAGTACAGAGCAGTAATTTTTGTGTACTGCGTTTAGATATGTGTTGATCATTTAAGTGTACTTCTGCACTATAATTTACATCGCCTATTTTGATTGCAGTAAAATCATAACCAGACATATCTTTTGCCAGATTTTTGACTGCAACATACTCCATAAAATTAATAGGAGAAAGAAGAATTGGAGTCCCTTTAAGTGAGAATCGCCAGCTTTGATTAGTTAGCCTAGGTTTAATTCCTAAAAGTAGCTTTCTGATTTCGGTTAAATCTGCTGCAGTGATTTTGCCATCATCATTGGCATCAGCTGCAACCTTTTGATACACAGTAAAAGTGTCAATACCCAAGATATACCGCTGAATGAATACCATATCCAGTGTACTCACACCATTATTATGATCATCATTTTTTTCTAAAGCAATCGTATAGTCATACCCTTGATAGTGGTCAGCATTATATTGTCCTGATGTATTGCTTTTAGTCTCTTTAGGATAATTAGCCAATTGCGGATGAACAGTAAATTTAACTGAGACATCCTTTAGACCATCACCTCTAGGAGTCAGAATGGTTCCGGAGATATAGGATTTAAGAGTGTCCAGCATCACATATTCTGAAAATTCTGAACTTACTTTATTGCTTATCTTTAAGATATCCGTTTTTGAAGAAGAAATTGAAGCTGATTGACCTTCAAAGCTTATCAACATTGCCAGAATAAAACTGACCATTGATAAACGAAAAAAACTTTTCATGATTCCAAATATTTTACTGTCTTATTGTTTGTGCTGCAAAGATACATAATTTCCCATTATAATATTATAAAATGTTCTTTCATATGAATTTATAATCATTACAAGCTTTCTTTTTATCAAAATTTTGAAGGATACTTATTGAAATTTTTAGAATGAGTGCCTGACAAAGCAACATACAGATAGGATATTATGTTATTTATGAAAACAATTCTGATTGACCCTATTGTATTTAAGAGGAGTTCCGTATTTGCACTAAATAGTCATTATATGAAATTGAGAATTGTCATTTTTGCATTACTTACTGCATTATTATGTTTTGCTTCCTGCGATAAGGATGAGCTTAGGAAGGGTGATTTGGAAAATATACCTTATCAACCGCAAGCATATACACTTGATATACCTGATTATTTTCCTAAAATGTATATTCCCGCTGATAATCCAATGACTGTGGAAGGTATTAAGCTTGGTAGATTTTTGTTTTACGACCCTATCCTATCAGGTGACAGTACAATGTCATGTGGTTCCTGCCATCAGCCTGAGTTTAGTTTTACAGACGGAAAAGCTTTTAGTACCGGCATTGATGGTTTACAAGGTAGTCGTAGTAGCATGACATTAATTAATGTTGGTTTCTCTAAGTCCGGTTTTTTTTGGGATGGTCGCGCTGCAAGCCTTGAAGCCCAAGCACTACTACCTGTAGAAGATCCCGTTGAGTTACACACCACTTGGGACACCGTTATCAAAAGGTTCAAAAGACATCCATATTATCCCAAAATGTTTAGAGAAGCTTTTGGAATCAGTGACCGTTCTGAAATCACAAAGGAGCTAGCAGCAAAGGCGATTGCTCAATTTGAGAGAACATTGATTTCAAAGGATTCGAAGTTTGATAAAATACAGCAAGGTCTTGACTTCTACACTGACTTGGAACTGATAGGTCTAGGTCTTTATTTTGATGATGATCCTGACCTTCCTGACATGGAGTGTGGTCACTGCCATAATACTCCGATGACCACTTCGGATGATTTTTTTAATAATGGCCTGGATTATGCAGCTACCTTGCTTGATTTCAAAGATAATGGTTATGGTATCGTTACTAAAAGTATAGCTGACAATGGCAAATTTAAAGCACCTACCTTGCGCAATATCAAGTACTCGGCACCTTATATGCACGATGGCCGTTTCAAAACTTTAGATGAAGTACTGGACCATTACGGTGGCGGTGTGCAGTTTGCACCTAATAAGGATAGAAATTTGCAGAATCAACCCATCTCTCCTTTACATAGGAAAGCCTTACTAGCATTCATAGATACGTTTCAAGATACTGTATTTTATAATAATCCTGACTTCAAGAATCCATTTGAGTAATGGATATAGATTTAGGTAGCAATAGGAATATTTGAATGTGTCGCCATGCATGAAATATGGTTTTATTTTATATATTTGCGCCGAATTAATTCAACCTTATGTCACAAATAGTAGCCATAGTAGGTCGTCCCAACGTGGGAAAATCCACTATGTTCAATAGACTGATCGGAGAAAGAAAGGCCATCATTGATGATGTCAGTGGCGTCACTCGCGATAGGATCTATGGATTTTCAGACTGGAATGGCAAAAACTTTACAGTTGTTGATACCGGAGGATTCGTTAAGGGCTCGTCTGATATCTTTGAAGCAGAAATAAGAGATCAGGTACAAATAGCCATTGAAGAAGCTGCAGTTATCGTTTTTCTGGTGGATGTCTCGACAGGTATCACCGATCTTGATGAAGAAATCGCTCGCCTGCTGAGAAAAAATCCAAAGAAGGTCATCCTCGCCGTCAATAAAGTAGATAACGCCCAACGCCAAATGATTGCTAATGAGTTCTGGAGCCTGGGATTTGAAGATACTGTCTTTGTGTCCTCGATTTCGGGTAGTGGAACAGGAGAATTACTGGATCTCATCGTAGAGATGTTGCCTGATGAAAAAGATGATACAGCTAATCAGCTTAACTCAGCCATTCCAAAAATAGCAATCGTTGGACAACCTAATGTCGGAAAATCATCCATGACCAATGCTCTTCTGGGCGAATCCAGAAATATTGTGACCAATATCCCGGGCACCACTAGAGACGCTATTTATAGCTTGTATAATAAATTTGACAAACAGTTTTATTTGATTGACACTGCAGGCATTCGCAAAAAAAGCAGAGTTCATGAAGATTTAGAATTTTATTCTGTCCTTAGGGCAATTAAGGCCATTGAGGAAGCCGATGTATGTATCTTGATGATAGATGCCACAGTAGGTATAGAGTCACAGGACATGAGCATTCTAGGGCTGATACAGAAAAGAAAAAAAGGTATAGTCCTAGTAGTCAACAAATGGGATCTGGTCAATAAGGAAACTAACACAGCACGAGATTACGAAAAAAAACTCAAAGAAAAAATAGCTCCATTTACTGATGTACCGATACTATTTACCTCAGTTTTAGATAAGCAACGTATCTTCAAGACAGTAGAAACAGCACTCCAAGTGTATGACAACAGAAAACAGAAAATTAAGCCTTCTCTTTTGAATGATGTCATGCTAGAAGTCATTGAGAAAAATCCACCTCCTACTCACAGAGGCAATGCAATTAAAGTTAAGTATGTGGCACAGTTGCCAGTTCAATACCCTGCTTTTGTTTTCTATTGCAATTATCCGGACTATATCAAAGGTAGTTACTACAATTTTGTAGAAAACCAACTGAGAAAGCATTTTAACTTGACAGGTGTATCTATAAGTGTTTATTTTAGAGACAAATAGATTTTTATGGCTTGGGAAGCAACACATTTTGAAGGAGTATGGACATATACGCCTAAAGTCTTTAAGGATGAACGAGGTTACTTCATGGAGTCATTTAATGAAGCTACACTGCCGGAATCTTTAAAAAATACACACTTTGTCCAGGATAATGAAGCAGCTTCAATAAGAGGTGTAGCACGAGGACTTCATTACCAGGTTCCACCATTTACCCAGTCTAAACTCGTCCGTTGTGTCATAGGTGAAGTAATGGATATCATCGTAGATATAAGACCCGACTCCGCTACGTATGGGCAGTCCATGTCCATTTTGCTTTCAGAAGTTAATAAAATGCAACTTTTCGTTCCGCAAGGATTTGCTCACGGATACATTGTTTTGTCTGAAAATGCCCTGTTTGCCTATAAGGTGGATGGCTTTTATCGACCTGAAGCTGAAGCCGGCATTCAATTAATGGACCCTGATTTAGAGCTAGATTTGATCTTGTCTGATGATGAACTCATTATTTCACCACGAGATCAACAACTTCCTTTGTTCAAAAATCATAGGATATTCAAATGAGCTCGAGCATCAATATTGCCATTCTTGGCGCTAATGGACAGCTTGGCCAGGAGTTTAAATGGATGGCTCCACAATATCGTGATATACACTTCGAGTTTTATAGCAAAAATCAACTAGACATCCTCGATGCCAATGCAATTAATAATGCGCTTTCTTCAGGAGCTTTTGACTATGTAATTAATTGTGCTGCTTACACAAAGGTAGATGCCGCAGAGCAGGAAAGTGCATTGTGTTTTGCTGTCAATACTGAAGCTTGTCACTCAATTGTTGATGCATTAAAAGGTACAAAAACCCGACTGATTCACTTCTCTTCTGATTATGTCTATCATACGTACAACAGATTTCCGCTAAAGGAAAACGATATAACCCAACCACAGGGTATTTACGCACAATCTAAACTTCAAGGTGAGCAGATATTAAGAGGTTCAGGAATTCCTGTTTTAATACTCCGCACCTCATGGGTGATTTCTTCCTTTGGGCATAACTTTGTCAAAACAATGATGCGTTTAGGTAAAGAAAAATCGAGCATCAATGTTGTCAATGACCAGTACGGAACACCAACTTATGCCCGTGATTTAGCCGAAAAAGTATTGGACATCATCCAAAAAATTGAATCCAAGCAAATCGATGAATCATCCTTTAACGATACCTACAATTACGCTAGCGAAGGCATCATTACATGGTATGATCTCGCATCTCAAATCATGACCGAAAAAGGTCTGAATTGTACCGTTCAGCCTATCTCCTCTTCATCTTTTCCGACCCTTGCAAAAAGGCCATATTGGAGTGTGATGTCTAAGCATAAAATCACACGTACTTTTGGCATCAAAGTGCCACACTGGTACACAGTATTAAAAGGATGCCTAAATAATATAGGTTAATTTTTCTCCTCAATAAAGTCAAGAGAAATAGAATTAATACAATATCTTAAACCAGTAGGTTGTGGGCCATCATCAAAGACATGCCCCAGATGACTACCGCACTTTGCACAAGTGAGTTCTATACGCGGATAGCCTATGACATAATCCACTTGTTTTACAATAGTACTCATATCCATGATATCGCTGAAACTCGGCCATCCACAAGTAGAGTGAAACTTATCTTTGCTGGAAAACAGCGGCATTCCACAACCTTTACATACATAGATCCCTTTTCTGTCTTCGTTAGTATATTTTCCTACATGAGGTCGTTCTGTACCTTTTTCACGGAGTACATGATATTCAAGATCTGACAATTCTTTCTTCCATTCTTCATCTGACTTCATAATTTTACGAATGGTATCTCCATACATATTAATGAAGTACATATCTCCTATCGTTGCCGCTTCTGATGTGCCAGCTTCAGCTGACTGAAGATTAGTTCCTTTTTTACTTTGGCAACTCGGCATAGACGCCAACATGACGATGGAAGCTATTGTAACAAATAATCTTATCAACATTGTAATTGTATTATTAATATGAAAGGATAATGTTATGTTTTCAAAAATAAAGACGAAAAATACATGTTTTTTGTTTAACAAAAAGCTTCAAGAAAGCGAATATCATCCTTTTTACTTTAATTTATCTTAAATAAAATCAAACCTTCACTCCTAAAAACCTCAACTTTTAAAAGTTCGCCCATATATAATAGCCATATGTACTGATGAAAGATCAAAAGAAAAAATATCGACATCATCTTTTTCTCAGTCAAATATAGGCATAGTCGATAATTAAAATCAAATATAATTCTAATTGTAACTAAAGGTTTCCTGAGTTCCAGTTTTTCCAACTGTTATTAGGTTCTTCAACAGGTTTCCAAAGGGAGGCATCTCCGGTGGTTAAAACCTTTGCAATTAATTGATAGGTCTCCTGCTGACTGGGTGGTGTTGCTTTATCGTAGGCACTTGAATAATGAAAATCATGGATGGTCATGATTTTGGGAAGGTCGTTGGGAATGAGTTTTCTTAATTCGGTTTCTGTGGCACAGAGCAATTGAGGATTCGTTTCGTGCAGGTAACGAACAAAATCTCCAAAACCAATCAGTTGATTCGGGTTATCATCCGATTGGATATGAATTCGGAGTCTCTCATAATTTTCAGCATTGCTGTCAAAAAGCATAAAGCTGTCCCGGACTTGAATTTCGGTGGTTGATTTGACTCTTTGGGACTTGTATTCCTTTACTTAACTTCCTTTTTGCACATACCATTACCAGCTCGTTGAAGATTTCATTTCTCCTAATCTTTAGTTAGGGCTATGCACCTTAATGCAAGCCATCTCGCCACCTTCAGGAGGATTTCCCGATACTTTTGGTCAATCCAAATGTGATTGTTGGACTGAGGCATTCCCCGCGTAGATGATTGCGTAAAGCAGGATACAACAAATTTAGCTATTTTTAAGTTGTACAACGGGAACAAGGATTTGGCGTCAGACGGTCTGACGTGTCCGGCACTTACGAGAGTGCTTTGTGCGTCTAGTAAACTTTAGTAATAAATTGAAGCTTTGTGTTCCGAAAACCGTCCGAACGCCAAGCCGCAAAACTTTAGCAGCCATTATATGACCTCATACGAATTGACAAACGAACAACGAAAATATTTCGGTCTTGACCCAATCGAAAAACATTGGGACAGAGTTACTTTTAATAACGATACCTATCGCCCCGGAAGCATATTGTATTTTGACAAAGACATAATAAAACGACATATCATTTCCACTGAAAAAGAATATTCAGAAAGACATTATAACGAACTTACACGAGACAGGACTATACTTTTACCTAAAACTGCCAAAGGAAAAGAAAAGAAATTGAGTATCTCTGTTTTAGAACAGCGACAACCGACAGGTGTTTATCTTAACATCAATTGCGGTCATTTGACTATCGGAAATTACAATTCACAAACTACATTTTATTCAACTCATTGGGACAACGAGCAACAATCCGAAAAGCAAATAAGTGATTTAATAAATGATTTTATTACCAACTCTCACGAAAGTCATTTTGCTGAAATTGAAAAATACAAAAATCTAAAACGTCAGAATATAAAGTTTAAATCCGGCGACTATTTCTGCTTTAAACTTGACAGAATAAATTATGGCTTCGGCAGAATACTTCTTGACGTGAATAAAATCAGGAAAAAGAAATTGATTGATGAATTTCACGGTCTGCGTCTTTTGATGGGTCCTCCTTTAATAATTGAATTATTTGCATATAGTTCGACTACCAAAAGGGTTGGTATTGATGAACTTGACAAACAACCCAGACTACCATCAGATGTTATGATGGACAATTTACTTCAGTATGGTGAGTTTGAAATAATCGGACATAGAGAAATTGAAGATTACGAGTATGATTTCCCAATTTCATATGGAAGAAGCATAGACCAAAGGCGAATTGTTTTTTTACAGTGGGGACTAATACACAGAGAACTTCCTCAAGAGAAGTTTTTTAAATACATGACAGGCGAAAAACAATTGGACCAAAACCCATATGGTTATTATTCTATTGGGTTTGAACCTCATTACGACCGTATTGAAGTTATCAAAACCATAAAGAACAAAGGCGTTTACAATTTTGACGATGCCAGTCACTATAAAGCGAAATGGGATTTACGTAACCCTAAAAACAAGGGCATAAAAGATGAACTCTTTAAAGTTTTTGGACTTGATACAACGAAGAGCTATTATGAAAATTCAAAATTGACAGGGACAAAATTGCCGGGTGAAATAAACAAACAACTCAAATGACAAGAATAACGGCTGCTAACATTAAGCGAATTGGAAAAAGCCCGATAATTCCAAAGCGATGATAATTTTTTATGCGAATTCCATCTGACCATAAAAACCATAAAAAATAAACAGATGAAACCATCAAAGCAACATACATTCACCAAATTTTCTATAATGAGCATAGCCTACAACCCTTATTTTTTTGAATTTGGGCAGGTCATCATCAAACTCTGTTACGTTCAGAAGCGGGACGGGCTACCCGACATAGAAATTTTTGAAGCCACACCCGAAGCTCGCGAAAAAGAATGGAGTATTTATGGGGCGCCTGACGATGACCAGCACCAATTCATTTCATTCCAAAACAAAGACGAAATACAGGAAGTGCAGGTAAAAGACACTGTCTATGAAATAGAATTTAAAAAATGCGAACAGGTAGAATACGCTTATCCAAAAGGAGCTGAATCCGTCAATGTATATCATTTCGGTATTCGGGTAAAAACTTAAAGTAATGGATAATAATGATGAACAGAATAAATAATTTGTTTTCAGTAGTATTTAAATCAAAATGATTAGCAAGAAGCTCCAAAAACAAAATTGCGGAAGCTAAAGAGAAAAATTATACAGTAACGTTAGGCGAATTTTAAAAAGTCCCCGATAATTAAACCTCACCGAACAATATAGAGCTTACTTATCCCCAAATTCTCTCTAATATAGTCTTGCGGATTTTTCACCAATTTCCCAACAAAATCGGCAATGCTTTTTCGGGATAATGCTCCGCCGATTTCGGGTTTACCCTTGTGGGTAATTTCATAATCCACTTCATTGCCATTGGTAAACCAATCGGGCCGAAGAATGGTGTATTCCAAACCGGAGTTTTCAATATTGTCGGACAAAGCTCGGTATGGTTTTAACACAGGTTTCATGGGTGTGTCAAAAATCCCGATGGAACTTATCGCAATTATGCGTTTTACACCTTCATCTTGCATGGCTTTTACAATATTTTTGCTCATAGTATCCAGGTCTCCGGCAAGATTTACATATACAATGTCTTGTCCTGAAACAGCATTTTTTACAACCTCAAAATTTGTAGCATCACCTTCAATTACGGTAGCGTTTTCGATGTTGGAAATCCGGTTTTTAGTTCTTGCAAAAAGCGTTAATTCAACATCATTTTGCTTTTTCAGTTCTTCTATAACTATGGTGGTAAGACTTCCACTTGCTCCTATGATGAGTACTTTTTTCATCTGTTTATATTCTTTTTAAAATGATCAGATGAAACACCCATGATAATCATTTTCGTGTGTGATTAAGGAATCATGGGTGTTTCATATTCCTATTTAATTATAATTATGAATCATCATTAATGAATAACCTATTAATTTGTATTTCGTCATTGATTATTAAAATCCCGCCCAAGTTTTAAATTGTTCCACCATTTTTGGCTCACGATGACTAAAAAAAACTACTGGTATTTGTGTTTAATCCTGCAATTTGGTTCATTTCATCTTGCGTTAATTCAAAATCGAACACCTCAAAATTTTCTTTAATTCTTGATGGTGTTACCGATTTTGGAATGACTACAATATTGCGTTGTATCATCCAGCGAAGTGTTACTTGTGCTACGGATTTTCCATGTTTTTTACCAATTTCAGAAAGCGTTTCGTTTTGGAAAAAGTTGTCCCGACCTTCGGCAAATGGTGCCCAACTTTCGTGTTGCACGCCGTATTGCTTCATTATTTCGTTATCCTCGCTGCGTTGATAAAACGGGTGCGTTTCAATTTGATTTAAAGCGGGTACGATGTCATTAAAACTAATTAAATCCACCAATCTGTCCGGATGAAAATTACTTACGCCAATCGCTCTAATTTTTCCTTCCTTGTGCAGTTCTTCCAATGCCCGCCAAGAACCATAAACATCATTGAATGGTTGGTGCAAAAGGTACAAATCCAAATACTCCAATTGTAGCTTTTCCATAGAATCGGCAAATGCTTTTTTGGCTTTTTCGTAGCCGTAATCGGAAACCCAAAGTTTTGTTGTTATAAATAATTCTTCTCTTGGTATTCCACTTTCTTTAATAGCGTCGCCAACAGCTTTTTCATTGCCATAAGCCTGTGCGGTATCTATACTTCTGTATCCAACTTTCAAGGCTTCGAGAATACTTTTTTTACATTCCTCATAATCGGGAACTTGGTACACACCATAACCCAAAATGGGCATTTTTACCTCGTTGTTTAGTGTTATTGTTTGCATTTTTTTAATTTTTTTTAATTAGTAATTTATGTTATTCAGATAAATCCAGCAGTTCTTTATTCAATCGGTCGCCTTTTATTTCGATTATTGCCAATCTGTTTTCTATTTCTTTTAAATCGTCTGCGGTCAATTCCACATTTATCGATTTAATATTATCGGTGATGTATTCCATTTTGTCCATACCCGATATGGGAACAACAAACGGTTTTTGGGCCATTAACCAAGCTAAAGCAATTTGTACGGTAGAAACATTTTTCTGTTGGGCAACATCGGCCAACATTTCTACCAAGGGCATATTGGCTTTTATGTTTTCTTTGGTGAAACGTGGGAAAACAGCACGCAAATCGGTAGCGGCATCAAAAGTGGAATTTTCGGTAATCGCTCCCGTTAAAAATCCTGTTCCGAGTGGTCCCCAAGGCACAAAACCGATGTTTAGTTTTTCACACAACGGCAACACTTCTTTTTCGGGTTCTCGTGTCCAAATGGAATATTGGTTCTGAACTGCCGTTACCGCCTGAACGGCATGTGCTTTGGCAATGGTTTTGGCATTGGCTTCCGATAACCCAAAATGTTTTACTTTTCCTTGTGTTATCAAATCCTTTACTGTTCCGGCAACATCTTCTATCGGCACATTGGGGTCAACACGGTGTTGGTAGAGCAAGTCGATATAATCGGTTTGTAATCTTTTTAATGATGCTTCAACCACTTTTTTAATGTGTTCGGGACGGCTGTTGAGTCCGCCTTCTTCCGAAATCATTCCGAATTTTGTGGCGATAATAACTTCCTTTCTAAATGGTTTTAAGGCTTTGCCTAACAATTCTTCGTTTGTAAACGGTCCATAGGCTTCAGCAGTATCAAAAAAGGTAATGCCTTGCTCAAATCCGGAACGGATTATTTTTATACCGTCGTTTACATCGACTGCTTTCCCTGTTCCAAAACTTAAATTCATACAGCCCATTCCGAGTGCGGAAACTTCTAAAGTTCCTAATTGTCTTGTTTGCATATTATTCAATTTTTAATGTTAAATGACGGATTACGAATTGTTCATTCGTCAGTGATAATTCGTAATTATTTTAAAGGTGATTTTCCATTCGTTCCTTTTGAACTCGAACCAATGTTTACACCAATGTCGTGAGCGGCAGCAAGGGCTTCGGGTGCACGGTTTCCGTAAACGGTTTCTTGAGAAAATGCATCTTCTAAGGTTTTTATATCGTCTTTGGTCAATTCCACATTTACTGATGCTATATTTTCTTCAAGGTGATATGGGTTTACAGTTCCGGGAATGGGAACAATGTTGGGGCTTTTTGCCAACAACCAAGCTAAGTTGATTTGAATAGGCGTTGCATTTTTTTCATGAGCCATTTTTTGAAGAATGTTCACGATTGGGCGGTTTTTAATCATATTTTCATCGGAAAATCTTGGGAAACTCGCCGTTACCCGTAAATCGTTTTCACGAAATGGAAATCCTTGTGCAAATTGCCCAGATAGATAACCCATCCCAAGCGGACTCCATGGCACCAGACCAATACCCAATTCCTGGCAAGTGGGCAATACTTCGTGTTCGGGGTCGCGTGTCCAAAACGAATATTCGTTTTGCACGGCTGTTACAGGATATTCCTTGTGGGCTCGACGAATGGTAGCTTCGCCTGCAGACGACAAACCAAAGTGTTTAACCTTACCTTCTTTAATTAAATCGCCTACCGTTCCGGCAACATCTTCAATCGGAACATTGGGGTCAACACGGTGTTGATACAATAAGTCGATATGGTCAGTTTGTAAGCGCTTAAGCATACGCTCCACATTTTGGCGAATGTATTTGGGTTGGCTGTTCAATCCTTTTCTTGCTTTGGTAACAGGGTCAACTTCAAAACCGAATTTTGTAGAAATTACCACATCATTTCGATAAGGTTTCAACGCCTCGCCCACCACTTCTTCGCTATAAAACGGGCCGTAAACTTCGGCGGTATCGAAAAAACGGATGCCATGTTCGTATGATTTTCTAATTAAAGCAATGGCATGTTCCTTTGAAGTTTCCGGACCGTAGGCCCAGGCAATGTTCATACAGCCAAAACCGAGTTCGGTTACTTCAAGATTGCCAAGTTTTCTTTTCTTTAGTTCAGATGAAATGATTTTGTTAGATGAATTTTCTTTGTGAAATGAAGTTGCTCCCGAAGCAAGAAGCGAACCTCCAAAAGTTAATCCGGCACCGGTAAGAACAGTGCTTTTCAAAAAGTTTCTGCGGGTGTTTTGATTTGTTTCCATTTTCTTTGAATTTGATGATACAAAGGTATACTCTCAATTAGCCTGCTGACTAACGAGTTTCAAATGGAAACTTACGAAAATCAAATATTTCTAAATTGGGAAGGCGTAAGGTTAGTTGTTTTCTTAAAAAAGTTATTGAAATGGGTGGCTTCTTTAAAACCAAGCGAATAAGCGATTTCAGAAAAATTCCAATCGGTTAGTTGGATAAGAGTTTGTGCTTCCAGGGCAATACGTTCTTTAATGATGGTTGTGGTGGTCTTTTCAGTTACCTCTTTTACGGATTTATTGAGGTGGTTCACATGAACATTCAACTCGTTGGCAAAATCGGAGGCTGATAATAACGTGATGGTTTGGTGTGGGGATTCGATAGGAAACTGACGTTCCAACATTTCCAAAAACTGAATCGTAATTCGCATAGAAGCCGTATGTGTACTTTTGTTCTTGGCTTCATAACTTGCCGATTTCATGGTAATGTGCAACATAGCTTCCACATACATTTTTGCCGCATCGTATTTATAAATATAGTCCGATTGTATTTCAGCAAACATTTTGTTGAATAGCGATTCTACGGCATCGGCTTCTTGCCTGGTAAGTTCGTAAAAAGGTGTGACATTGGTTTTAAAAGGCGGAAATTCAATTATGCGTTTGTCCCTTTTTAAAAATTGTTCATTAAAAATGCAGAAATAACCTTTGGTTATTTTATTTCGTTCCAACCAACCAAAAGGCGTAAAAGGATTGGTGAACGCAATAGCATGATTTTTAACCTGATACTCCTTTCCCGAGCATTGAAAAATGCCGCCACCGTAAACCAAAACGATGTTGTACCATTCCCGTCTGCCGTACTCCAAAGGTTCAGCTTCTTCTCCAATATTGGGATATTTGAGAGAAAAGGCATTGAAATGCCCCAAACTATTGCGGATTTCGTCGGGAATCCACTTATGGCGGGATTCGTAAAATTCGTGTATGGTTTCCAGTTTTCTCACATTGCAAAGTTACAAAATTCAATCCGAAGTTGAGAGTTGAGAAGGCTATTTCGATATAGACTAAAGTTTAATCCTCCATCAATCTAAAATCTAATTCAGCTTCCAGAAAAGCTTGTGGTTTTTTAAACTTTCGTTTTCTAATGCCGTTCCTGTAACATTATTATTCAAAAAATCAATAGCAACATAGTGAATTTCAGTTTCTAAAAAATGTCCTACTTCGTCTTCGGACTGTGGATAATCGACTTCTTTTAACTTAGCCTTATTGATGACAAAAGAGAGTGCCAATCCTTGAATAACCAGAGTTAACAAGATAACGACAAAAGTTATTACAGTGTTCCATCCCGATATATAGGTAAACAAACCCAAATCCATTATACCAAAAGAGTTGTAGAGGTTTATTATAACCATAACCGGTATTCAAACAATTTATGTTCACATCTATTTGCTGAAGGTGGCTGGGTAGGCAAATGAAAAAAGTGGATTGAGCAAACCGCAATCCACTTCTGTTGAAAACAGAATTTCAGAATTTTGTTTAAGCTAATTATTCTACTAAAAAGTAGCCGGATTAATTTGTTTTACCATGCTCTCGCTGGCTTCAAAGATTCCCCGACTTCCAGTTTTTCCAACTGTTATTAGGTTCTACGGGTTTCCAATGGGAGGAGTCTCCGGTGGTTAAAACCTTTGCGATTAATTGATAGGTTTCCTGTTGACTGGGTGGTGTTGCTTTATCGTAGGCACTTGAATAATGAAAATCATGGATGGTCATGATTTTGGGAAGGTCGTTGGGAATGAGTTTTCTTAATTCTGATTCTGTGGCGCAGAGCAATTGAGGATTCGTTTCGTGCAGGTAACGTACAAAATCTCCAAAACCAATGAGTTGATTCGGGTTATCATCCGTTTGGATATGAATTCCGACCTTCTCATAATTCTCGGGATTGCTGTCAAAAGGCACCAAGCTGTCCCGGATTTGAATTTCGGTGATGTGTTTTCCAATCCGCTCGAAGGTTTCCATTTCTTCACCTTCCTTGTTTTCTATACGTTCAAACTCGGCAGAATCTATCAGAATTACCTCCTGGGTATTGGTGATATAATTTCCGGTGGGATACTGAGCCACCGAATATTGGATGCAGTTGCCCACATAATTCAATTCGGCTTCTGCCGTCATTCTCCCGGTCTGATAACCACTTTTTTCAAGAATTACCGCCCATCTCGACTTGTCTGCATACAAGTGAATGCGGCTTCCTGCGGTCAGACAATAGCCATGTTCAAGATCCAGGAAAAAATGATACTTCACATCGCCGGGTCCGCCTTTGGGATAGTCATTGCTGGGTATGCCATTGAACGCCCTGTCCAATTGGTTCAGGATATCTGTTTCTATAAACTTCGTTTCCATATTCTTTTTTGATTAAGTTTATTTATAAATATTTGTCGAAATCCCTGGAGTAGGATTCAATATTTCCATCTGAATCAATGCGGACATAAAATCCGGATTTTTCTTCAATAAATTGCTTTATGTTTAGATTCAGTTTATATTTTTTGAAAATGGAAAGGATCAATGGTTCCTTTAAGTTGGAATCCAATGGAAAAGAAATCGTAACTTCTCCATCGTCATGGCTTTCCAATTTTATTCCCTGTTCCATTTCCAATTCGCAATCCTGCAGACGGTAGTTTGGATTTTGAAGGAAATAATGATTGAAATCGCTTATGTTATGAAAGTGGGGAAGTTCCTTTTCGTCAAAAAAATTTTCCTGCTCATCAAAACCTGCGATTTTTAATCCAAGGAGTTTTAATTCCTCAGGAAACAAAAGACTTGCCTGCAAAGTGGACATTTCGGCAAAATAAAATCTTTCTGTCTGAGGGTCTTCCCTGTCGTACCGCAATAATTTGAGTTTACGATAGTTATCTGCTTCTAAAAAATCTTTACCATTCCTTTTTATTTGCCTTGAAGGATCTGGAGTGTCGGATTGCGCCCGGTGCAGACCGGCCTTAATTTCTTCGGGAGTAAGCTCCCAATTTCCCCGGGTGTGCTCATCACAATAAAATCCTTCAAACTCCATATTTTCAACCAGGGTTTCTATTGTCTTCCTGTCAGCACATATCAAAAAGAAAAAATTATCCCAATCTATTGCAAAAAGCAGTTTTTTGTTCGTGTCATAAATGTAATAATCTTTGTAAGCAATTGTATTGCAAAATTCTTTTTCGGTAAATTGCTCAAGATGGATAGTTTTGTGACCCTGAGAAAATTCCTGTTCGATCGTCAGTTGATGAATCCCCAAAAATTTGAAACTCCGGTAAATTTGTTTTTTGGACAATACATTGAACGCTCCACTCTCCGGAAAATAGAGCTGATTTGACAGTGCATAATCCGAAAGCTTATTGGCCAGATCCATTCTGTTGAAAACAGGACGATAAGCACCGATGGATGTTTTGAGCGCTTTGTTGATTTCATCGACTTGCCCGAAGTTGCAGGCTTTTTTAATTTCCTGCCAGGAGATACTTTCGCCTTGTTCAAAAATCTCGTCATCGGAAGGATAGTCTTCATTGTCGAATGAAAAAATATCGGCATTGGATTGAGGTATTTTCTCAAACAAAGGATCTTTTTCCCTGAGTTCTTCCAAACTAATCTGTTCAACATTTTTATAACCTTTGTTGCTGTATGGTGTTTCCTTTAATTTGAAAAAAGGCGAAAACTAATAAACACCGCATCAAAAAAGGCGCTGAAATATTCTAAAATCGTCGTGTCCCGTCCCGGATGCAGGGGTTTATTTAGAAAATTGCTCATTTACAAGCCCGAATTAAATTAGTGCGCGATTTCCTCAAATACTTCTTTTGTATCTTTTGAACCAGACCAAATCCATTCTATCGGATAAGGTTTTTCTTTTACCGTAATCGTACCAACAAAAGCATAGGTAGTGTAGCCTGAAACTGCACTGTACCTGCTGTATGCTTTGGTGAACATCAAAGGAGTACCCTCCGGTATTTCCAACAATATGGGGTCGGAAGGATGAAATTCATGCCTAATGGTTAAAGGCTCCTTAATGAAATTATGAGGAGGTAACTCAATCATTACCATTACCTTTTTGGTGCGTAACGGCTGGTTGAAGATTGCCGGAAGATAACTTTCACCGGAAATCTCTTTTATCGTAACCCGGGTTACGTAATATAAACCAAAGATAAAACCTGCAATAGCGAGAAACACAACAATTCCTCCTGCAATCAACCATTTTTTTAAATCCATATCAAAATCATTTTATTACATAACTACAAAAATACATCAAAATAGGAAAAACTATTAATCTATTTTTTGCTATTGACCTATTTGATTATGAGGAGCATTCCAATAATACCTTCGTTACTTTTTTTTCATTGCCAAAAAAAAGTACAACAAACGCTAGTTCAGCTAATTGCCTCCGGCTACCTGAACGCCTCCGCTTTTTTTAAAATCGCTGCTTTTATTTGTCATTGCTTTTCAATATCCGGCCTTAGCGAATCAGCCGTTAAAAAATCATGGAGTAAAAAACGTTAAAAAATTTAAAACTGTATGAGCCAAAAACCAAGCTAGGTGCGAGTGCAGATTAACGAAGTGCTTCATATGCTTATACGGTGCACATTACACCAGGGCGAGTTTTTTAAATTTAGTTTTTATGCAATGAT
>LNBW01000055.1 GCA_001567255.1 Bacteroidetes bacterium OLB9
CAAAGTTGTTACATCATAGAACAATAGATCATAGCTAAACTGGTATTGTTTCTTTGCGAAATTCATCACAATTTTTTCTGCTTTATCTTTAAGTTCAAGCCACTGCTTAGCAGCATCATAATAAGTTTGTCTCCGATATTTCTTTCCAAAATATTGTCCCAAAAGTTCAATAGATTGAAGTTTAGAAGCTGGCTCAAAGAGCCTGATAATCGCTAAATCCAACAATAATCCACTCTGTAACTTATCTAATCCAATATGGATAAATAACCGGTGAAGTAAATCATAGAAAAAAGTGTAGTAAACGCCAATAAATTGGGCCTGTGAAAGGTTAACGACTTTACCGGACTCCATTTCTTCAAACAGAAAGGATTGTTGAGATATTTTTTCAATGAAATCATAAGCCAATTGAATCAGTTTTGTCTTTTCCTCTTCATTTTTTGCTGTACCAATGTGACGAATGATTTTTCTTTTTCTATTTTCAATAGTGTAAACCTGAACAGCAACAGTATTCTGACTATATGAAATTAACCTGATTTTGTACATTTTGACCCATTAGGTCAGCAAAATACAAAATTATCAATTACAACACACTAATAATCAGTTGATTAATTTTTCGAAAAATAAGGGGCGGACAAGTCAGGAAAAAGGTTTAAAGGTTGAATTATAGAAAATTTTAATATTTGGCATAAATTTTGCCTTCTTGATATTACTGCTATAGTCAAATCAAAAAACCAAGGTAATGAAAATTCCCAGTGTGAGTTTTAGACTATTAATTTTGCTAATATTAATAGTGACAAATCTAAAGATTGTTTATGCTCAACAAAATTGTAACTGCAATCCGGAAATCCAAATCATCTTTGATGACTGTGTAAGTGCCGGCTCTGAAACCGAAATAGCTTATTATGTTTACTTTCCAAAAGGACAATTGTCTGAGGGTAATGCTTGGATAAGGTTATTTCAAGATGATAAAATCATTGTAGATAAAGCAGTAACAGGAATCAAAGATGGATTTTGGGGCGAAGCACTTGCTATTAACCCTTTAAAAGATAGTCAGTTACAACTAGAGTTTCACTGCGATAAGGGCAAGTGTTTTACTTCGATGACTAAAATATTAAGGGTCTTTGAGCCATATCAAATTGAAGCAACAGGTATTAGTTGTAATGGCCTTCAAGATGGCTCAGTGAACCTAACCTCATCGAACAATGAAAACATGAATATAATATGGGTAGATGGTACAAAGAAAAAAAGTGTAACTTCATTGGCCAAAGGTGTCTATCCTGTGACTATTGAAAGTGTCAATGGTTGTAAGGTCAGTGATACTATCCGTATTGAGGAGCCTGATGCTATACATGCTCAAGCTAAATATATTTCAGTTAATAGTGGTGGTGTAAAGCACAAATATATCAGGATGGATGTCTCAGGTGGCAAACCAGATTTTTTATTTGAATGGCAATCTGAAGATGGTCAAAACTCTGGAAATCAATCTTATGTAGAATGTGTGGGCAGTAATGCCTTTTCTTGTACCATTACGGACCAGTCCGGCTGTAATTTAGTCAAAGAAATAGCATTTGATGATACTCATGCTCTGTCTTTTCATCCTAAAGATGGTGTTTTATATCCTGAATCACAACTTGAGAACGGTAGTTTTATGTTCAACCTGCCAAAATGTCTAAATCCAAACCATGGAGATATTGATGGTGATGGTACGCGGGGTAGTATTTTTGATGTCAAGTTTTTATATGATAATCAAGAGATTCAAGAACCAAAGGAATTTGTGACAGATGCAAACATGGATCTCACAGTGGTTTTTGAAGATCATAATGGGGTTAAAGAGTATTCGAAACTCCAATTAAATTTAGGATTTTTTATTATACAGAATAATAGTTCAACTGCTTGTGATTATTTTGATCCTTTGGAAATTGTCGCTACCACACCATCAGGAGATCCTTTGCCAGCAGGTGGAGTATTTAAAGTATTTGAGCGATCATCTAAAATTGAATACTCTGATGAGGTACTAGATTATGATCCCGTCCTTAATACTTGGACATGGGATCCCGGCTATCAACCACCATCTGCCAGTACTCCTTTGAGGTACATTATTTATTATATTCTAGGTACAGACACGTTACAGAGTCAACTGAATGTGGTTTCACCATCAGGTAGTGTTGATGTACTTGTAGATGAAGTATGTGGAAATGGAGACCTTGTACAGGTACTTTGTTCGCCTAAGGACGGTATTCTAGATGGGTTGGGGCTAACTTCTGGATTTATTACATTTCCTAATAGTGATCAAATCTTGTATTTTATTGATCCTAAATCACTCACACCAGAAGCGAAGTATAGCTATAATTACAGCATTCCACAGATGACAGGCTCTAATGGAGACCTTAGGTGCGCTGCAACAATAGTTGACTCACTAGATGTATTTAATTTTCCTTCGATTAGCATTCAACAATATAAAGAGGAAGTATGCTCTCACGAAAGAATGAATTTACTATCAGATGCTTCTTTTACTTCCGGAAGCAGTACAGACTTAAATTTTCAATGGTTCACGTATAAGAATAATGTTGCTACAGAAATTCCTGGTGCTACTAATAGTACCATAGAGATTCCCGGTATTGAGGAATCTACAGGATTTATCGTTCAAGTGACACAATCAAACAGTTGTTCAGCACAAGACACTGGTTTTGTTTCTGTCGCCAAAACACCTAATATAAGTTCCGATCCTATAGTAGGTACTACGTGTCAAGGTACTAGTAATGCTTCTGGCGAGATAACTATCGAAGGAGTGACAGATTTCACAGGATATGGCATATTATGGGAAGGTGCAACTACAGGAATCAGAAGGTTGGGCCATATACAAAATAATCTTCCAGTTGATACTTTCTTTATAACCGTGACAACGCCTCCTCTAAATGCGGATAGCCTCATCTGTAATATATATGATACGTTGGTCGTCAAAGCTTTCCCAAGTATCGATATTAATTGTTCACCTTCAGACACAACAACTAATTGTTTTGGTGATATGAATTTAGTGCGAACAGTTACAGTTAGCGATGATGCAGTGGGGCCTTTTGGATATAGTCTGGTCAGTAAGGACGGCCCGTTTCAAAGCACTAATACGTTTACAGGACTAGGCGTAGGAGTCGATCCCTCTATATTGGAGAGAGAATATACAGTCTATGTACGGGATGTGTATGGATGCGTGGATAGTTGCGGTTTTATTATTCGCCAAAATTCACAGTTACAGACTACCTTGTCAAAAACAGATTTGTTATGCCATAATTATGCAACTGGCTCAGTTACTGCCACTGTCACCGGTGGAAAACCCCCATATAGATTTCACTGGAGCAACGGGATTGTTGAAGGTCCGACTATGGCTTCAACTTCGTCTATAGCTGGTCTGGCAGCAGGCAGTTATGCTGTGACCATTTTGGATGCTAATGATTGTGAGATTATCTCATCTGTAGTGCTCACGCAACCGGATAGGATCGTTACTACCATTGATAGTGATGTTATTTGTCTAGATCATCTGGGTAGTGGATCAGTGTCAGCTTCAGGAGGTTCAGGTACATATTATTATACCTGGTATATCAAAGATCCTGGAACCACAGGACTGGTAGCTGGAGACCTTATTGATGCCGGAACATCAGAAGTTAAGATTTCAGGATGGGATAAAAATGAAGGTTATGCTGATTTATATGTTAGAGTAGAAGATGGTAATGACTGCCCGGTGTTAGATTCTGTAAGAATTTATTTTAAGCCTTGTTTTGATCTTGCCATTAGAAAGAGGGTAGAAGCCCCTTTAAAGCAACACTATCCAGGGGATGTAGTGTATTTTACAGTTGAGGTTTTCAATCAGGGAAGTGTTGATGCTTTAAATGTTAAGATTATAGATATACCGGATGATGAGATGAGTTTTTCAGCAGCTAGCAATCTAGCCTCTGTCACTGGTAATCCTAATGACTGGGTACTGGATAGTGGTGGATTTATAAGTACATTGATACCTCGCATCAATTCAAAGGAAAAGGCAATCGTTAGAATAGCTCTAAAAATCAATGAGCATACGACGAGAAAAAACATGATTAATTATGTTCGTATAATAGATTACGATGGAGAAATAGTCTTTGGCACAGATATTAGAATTAAAAATAAACCAAAGGATGAAGACGACCTGTCAGACTCTACTGATCCTAATGATTTTCTGTCAGAAGTAGATGATGAAATATGTGATTCAGAAAATATAGCGGGTGAATGTACCCGAGATGATAATCCTGATGATGAGGATCAGCTGGACTTTGCTGTCGTTAGCATTTGTCCGGGAGGTGGAGCTTTTATAGATCAAGAAGTTTGTCTGACTAGCATTATGCGTACAACAGGAATACCTTTGCATACACCGGCTATTTATGATCTCCTTGATCCGGAGGGTAATGGTAATGGTGTCCTTGATAATGATAATGGTAATAAGATAGTTTCATTGCACAATAGTCTGCTTGAATCCATGTCGGGAATCAATCCTATTACTGGCAAGATAGTCTTCGGGACTGGAACTGGTGGTGCGTCAAATGGGCAACTCCAACCTAATGGAAATCTGCAAGTTAATGCAAATCAAGAGATTAAAATTTATGCAAGGCTTGTTGCTCTTGACGAGTGTCTATCTATTTCTGTATTGACTTATCATTTTACATCACAACCTGAAATTGTCAATCAACCTCGTGATGTTACCGCGTTGATTGATGAGGAGAATGTATGTTTCACAGCTTCCGTGCAGAACCCTTCAGGCATACCATACACTTTGCAATGGCAGGAAAGTATAAAAGGTACTTTTGTAGATTTGCCTGGAGCTAATAGCGAAAAATTGTGTATAGATACAGCAAAAGTAGATTATGATCACCGGATCTTCCGCTTGATGACTTACTCCACGGAGGATTTGAATAGGACTTGTGTGAATACGTCCGGTTCTGTATATTTAGATGTGGGTGGAGAACCTACACTTGCTTGTAATGACTTGGTGCAGATTTCTTTAGATGTCAATTGTACCGCTTTGATTACTCCTGAAATGATTAATAAGGGAGCTTATAATAGTTCAAGATTTTATATTAAAATTGTCGATAAGCATGGTAATGTAGTGCCTAATCCTGTCACAGGTGAATATATTGGCCAACTGCTGACCGTGTATGTTATAGACAGGATAAGCGGCAATTCGTGTTGGGGAATGGTCACTATAGAAGATAAACTCCCGCCAGTGATTGAGTGCCCGCTGGACTATACAGTGAGTTGTGCTAATATAGCGTTTGTACCACCATTTCCTGTATTTAGAGATGGTTGTGACGCTAATGCTACCATAGAGCTGATATCTAGTACTCTGACCGAGTATGAGTGTGGCAGACAAGATGATATTATTGCTAAAAAGGTCTTTACTTTCGTTGCAAAAGATAGGTTTGGCAATGCATCTTCTCCTTGTTATGTAACGGTGTATTTTACACGAGGTAATGTGCATAACATTCAGTGGCCTGATAATGTTAATTTGTCATGTAGAGTGGCGCCAGGTTATCCAGTTTGGGATGTGAATAGGAATGATTATCCTGATGTATCTGAAACCGGTGTTCCTAAGGTGGATGGGCTGAATCTAGCTGTATATCAAGACGGTAAATTACTGAGTAATACCTTGTGTCATGTCAATGTTACTTATGTTGACGAACAAGTCGCCCTTTGCGGTAATAGCTTTAAAGTAATCAGAACTTGGACTCTGCTCGACTGGTGTACTCGCGAAGTAAAGAATCATTCTCAGTTCATCGTTGTCATGGATAATGAAGCTCCACAATTAGATTGTCCTAAGGGCCAAAGTATCAAAATTTTTTACAGATGCTCATTCCTGTACAGGAACGCTACTGGTACCTGCACCTAAAGTCATTAGCGATTGTAATGACACACACTGGTCTATAGCTTATAGTGTATCTAGTAATAACGTAAGTTTGCCAGAAGATCAAATCTATATCACTGATAATGTGGTGTTCAATGGTAGAGATTATTATATTGTGGATTTGCCTCAAGGCAAAACATGGATTAGGTATTCTGTTGTAGATGCTTGTGATAATCTGGCGTATTGTTATGTAGAAGTTGAAGTCATCGATAATATCAAACCTGTTCCTGTTTGTGATAAGCATACCGTTGTTACATTGAACGAGAGTGGAAATGGTAGGTTGTTTGCTCAGTCTATTGATGATGGCAGTCATGATAATTGTTCTAAAGTGACATTTGCTATACGCAGAATGAAAAATAATTGCGGAGTACCTTCAGACGCGGATTGGACAGCGACTTATCTAGGCAACAAATATTATAGCTATGTTGATTTTTGTTGTTTAGACTTGAATAGTAATCTCCAGCAGGTGGAGTTACTTGTCATTGATGAAGTCGGCAATATGAATACTTGTATGACCTGGGTGGAAA
This sequence comes from Bacteroidetes bacterium OLB9, assembly GCA_001567255.1. Taxonomy (GTDB): domain Bacteria; phylum Bacteroidota; class Bacteroidia; order Chitinophagales; family Saprospiraceae; genus OLB9. Next base: position 6,451 of record LNBW01000055.1, read on the forward strand.
TTCAGAATAAAATACTTCCTATTCTGACTTGTCCTCATGATATAACTCTAGACTGTGAATCTCCTTACACACCTACGGATTTGAATTCATTTGCGACATTTAGTTCCGGATGTCCACTTTATTTCCTGGATTTTGAAGATGTTATAGATGACCTGAAATGTGGAGAGAAGAATATTAAACGAAACTGGCGAGTTAGACAAAAAGCAGATGGCAAGACAGTGGTATCTTGCGTGCAGCGTATATTGATCCGAAATCTTTCTCCTTTTGATTTGAATTCAGTGATATTTCCGCCTAATGTGACACTCGTCAACCAATGTAAGGGTGTCAGTGCATTCTTGCCTGACAATCCAGCAACTGGAGGTTATCCTACTTGGACATCTATTGGTTGTTCTCAGGTAGCGGCTTCGTATAGAGATGAAGTTTATGAGGTCGTACCGGATGCCTGTTTCAAAATCCTAAGATACTGGACTGTCATAGACTGGTGCACTCATGATTTGACTGATGAAAGTACGGTCAGAAATCATATTCAAGTCATTAAAGTGGTGGATACTGAGAAGCCAAAGATAAATTGTCAAGATCTTCGGTTTGAAATCACTGAAGGTTGTTCAAAACTTGTGACCCTAATAGGTGAAAGTGAGGATGGTTGTACACCTGCCGATAAAATGCGGTACAGTCACTCATTGAATGGCGAGCCGTTTATTCAATCTGGTATATTCAATAGAAATTTAACGCCTGGAGAGCATAAACTTACATGGATTGCTGAGGATAGGTGTGGCAATATAGATACTTGCAGTCAGAAGATAATTATAGTGGATGGTAAGAAGCCGTCGCCCTATTGCATCACTGTGCTGAGTACCGTTTTGATGCCTACATCTTTGAAGATAGATCTTTGGGCTAAGGATTTTGATCATGGCGCTACAGATAATTGCAGCCAGCAATTAAGATTTACTTTTGGACCTAATCCACCTGTGAGTTTTGCTAGAAAGCACTATTATAAAAATGTAAATGGTGTATCGGTCGAAGCGACCGAAGGTGAGTATTTGTCAGGCCGTGCTGAACTCTGGGATCCTGCACTGCATTCTTCATCTCGTATGTTTAATTGTGAAGATGTAGGTCTAAATGAATTAGATATATATGTGTGGGACGATGCAGGTAATAGTGATTTTTGTTCCGTGAAAGTCATCATTCAAGATAATTCAGGCCTTTGTGCATTCTCTAGATCAGTCATAGCAGAAGGTACTGTGATTGCTGTAAATGGGATGCCTATGAGTAATGTGGACACTTATATCACAAATGTACTTAATAATGAAGCTGCAGGAGTGACCACTGACAGTGCTGGATTTTATCTTTATAATAAAATGTTGAATAATGTACCTTATAAGGTGGAGCCGGTTAAATCAGATGACTATCTCAATGGATTGACAACTCTGGACTTAGTATTAATCCAGCGTCATATCCTCGGTGTCGAATTGATAAGTGACCCTAAATTACTACTTGCAGCTGACGTCAATCAGGATGGTAAGGTGTCTGCATCTGATTTATCTGTCATCAGAAAACTTATCCTGGGTATTTCAACTACTTTGCCGAATAATCGTTCCTGGATTTTTGTTGCAAATGATGGCATGATTAGTGATAATCCATGGGATTGGCTACAAAATGCAACTTTTACAGCACTAAATAATACAACATTTACAAATGACTTCACCGGTATCAAACTGGGTGATATCAATATGAGTGCTTTTCTTTCAGGAAATGGACAATTTGTAACTTCAAGAAGCCAAATAATACCATTGATTATCAATAAAAGGGAAGTTAAGGCAGGAAAGGAAGAAAGTTTATCCGTCAGTATTAAAGACATTGACGCTATAACAAGTTTACAACTGAGTATTGAGTTGAAACCTGGAACACACTTTGTCAAAATGATTCCGGGATTACTAGACATCAAGCAGGAGCATTATAATTTAATTAATAGAGACGGAAGGCAGATACTTAACATAAGCTGGAACCAGTCAGAGCGTTTAGATATACCGTCTAATGGTATTCTGTTTGACCTTGTTATTCAGACGGATAGCGATATGAAGACTGATGAAATATTACAAATGACCAACACAATTCCTGCCGAGTTGAGTGATCAATTGCTTAGAACTTATCCTGTCAAACTGAGATACAAGGATATACATCATGATGCAAATGTAGGACTAATCGTGTATCAAAACGTACCCAATCCCTTTATCCAATCAACCACCGTACGGTATCATGTGAAGGCGGCCGGAAAAGTAGATGCTAGGGTTACAGATTTAGATGGTAGATTGATCTATAGTTATGAGCAGGAGGCTAAATCAGGTTACAATGAATTGGTTTTGAATAAGAATATTTTTAACCACAAGAGTGGAATGTATTTATTGACCATAAGTACTTCTCTTGAATCAAAAACTATCAAGATGATCTTGACAGAGTATTGAAGTTATAATTATATTTGAAAAGCATGAAAGGGCAGCTAGATTATTTCTTGGCTGCCCTAATTGTATAGAGCGCTTTTTATTTATTCGACAAAGAATTTTATATAAAAATCATCTCAGATATGAGGACAACTGCAGAATTATATTATGTGTATTAAAAATCGGATTTAAAATGTGTAATATATCTCAGTCATAATAAAGAAAAATAATTTATTGGGAAGAATACTTAGCACTAATAACAAGTTCTTGAGCAAATTTTGGTATTTACTGCCATTAAAAATTTAGTGAAAGTAGCCTTTAAATTTTGTTTATTAAAGGGGTTAAACCAAGGTAAAACGACCTGTTAAAATTTAAAAGATTGTGTTAATTTTTTATAATTATGCAACTAAAGAATATTTTTGTCGCTTTATTTATAAATTAAAATAATAACTTTGCACATTATTTAGTTTATATTTGAATTGTAATATCAGAATTGTAATGTCATGAACAAAAGTATTTCAAAAAAAATTAGCTGTTGCTACAGTCCTTTTAATGATGGTGGTAATTTTTACATCCTGCAATAGAGGATACGGATGCCCTTATGAATTAAAAGCTGCTGCTCATATCGTATCTTCGGTTGTTAAATAATTTCCCAATTATGATAGAATGGGAAAATCTGACAGACTTATCTGATCTCGACAAAGCAGATAGTTATTCATACGACAGAGATGTACTGCTTTTTAAACACAGTACTACGTGTTCTATCAGTTCTATGGCCAAAATGCGATTAGAGGCATCATGGGAGTTTAGTAATGAGGCATTGTTCCCTTTTTATCTCGATTTGAAAAAATATAGAGATGTTTCCAATGCAATTGCTGAAAGATATCAAGTGCACCATGAATCTCCTCAGGTGTTACTGATTAGAAAAGGCGAGTGTATTTATGATGCCTCCCATTTTGATATCTCAGTAGATGAAATAAAAGAAGCACTGGACTATTATGCCACTCCATCCTGAAATTGTTGTTTCAGGAGATGGCTCACACTCCGTAATTTCCCCCATATTTAATACGCTTTATCATTCACAACATGGAGCTCTATCTGAAGCGAAGGTTGTGTTTATTCAAGCAGGTCTTGAGTATCTGTTGGAAAAAGGATACGAAAGGATAAAGGTTTTCGAAATGGGATTTGGGACTGGACTAAATGCTGTTTTAACCAAAATATGGGCAGAACAACACAAAGTAGAGATAATTTATCATACTGTAGAAGCTTATCCGGTAAGCCTTGACACCATTAGGCAGCTCAACTACGGTGCGCTTTTTGGACATCATGATGATTTAGTCGCACTGCATGAGTTGAACTGGGATGATCGCCATACAATAAGTGCTCATTTTACTTTTTGTAAATGGCATAAGCGCATAGAAGAACTTCAGCTTGAAGAGAAGTTTGATGTGGTGTATTTTGATGCCTTTGCACCTGCTACACAACCACACTTATGGGAAGAGGGTATTTTGGCTAAATTGTATGGATGGTTGGAGGCGGGTGGTGTCCTTACCAGTTTTTGTGCTCAGGGTGCATTCAAAAGAAACTTAAAAAAAGTTGGGTTTGAGGTACAAAGACTTCCCGGTCCTCCCGGAAAAAGGGAAATGACAAGAGCTATAAAACCTTGATCATCAAATGTTAATGTTCATTGCTATAAACTTTAACATTATTATAAGAGTGTGTAACGTAAACATTCTTGATCTTTGTAACGTCTTAGTTATTGAATATTTAATCGTAAAAATTTTAGAACAAGATGAATTTTTCAAGACTTTTGCCATTGATGGCAGTTATATTAATGAGCATTAATTTTGCCATAGCTCAAAGCAGTACTAAAATTCAGTACAAGCCTGGAGTGCACATGACTTTTGTAGATGAGCACATAGATTTGGGCAAAGTTAGAAAAGGGGAGATTAAGAAATTTGATTACGTATTTACCAATACAGGCACAGAAACAATTCAGATAGATATAGCTTCCGGTTGTGATTGTACTACTATTGACTATCCAAAGAATAAAATTGCTCCGGGTCAAAAGGCTGTATTACACATTACTTTTGATAGTGGTAAAAAAGAAGAATCTGAAACCGTCGATGTGGATTTATATCTTAAAAACAAGGATCCTAAAACAGGACATCGTATGTTGAAAATTCTGGACTACAAGTACGAATTAATAAAATAATCATATTTGCGAATTGTCTGCCTGGTTCATCAATGAATCAGCAAGGCTTTTTGATTTAGTTACATGGAATAATAGAGTGGTTAAAAGCCTTGAGGCGATGTGTCTCGAGGCTTTTTTGATTTTATAAATGTAGATAACCTAATCGGATTAATTGGATAATTAATTGAGTACTGGACACACAATCAAACTTAGAAATGAGGTGATTTTTCTGATTATTGATTGTATTTACTGAAACCTTAAGTTGATGAGCTATTTCTTTGGAAGTCATACCCATGCTCAGGTATTCAATTAATTGTTTTTCCTTAGGCGTTAACTTTAAAAGGATTTGATTCTTGTGAAATTCTGATTTGTAAGATGGTATGTTTTTTACATGATTATATAATTCTTCTAAAGGTGAATAGGTGCAGTAGTAATAGTTAGCACCTGATTGCAAGCAGCAATTCCGATTAATTTCATTGTTGATCCTACTATACACAATAATGTAAAGCGTCGGCTGTAGATTTCTTACCTGTCTGATGAGGTCTAATCCCAGATTTTCTTTTGTGTGCAATGCCAATAATAGTACATCAGTAGTGGATTGAGAAGATTGTAGATGTTCTATTAGTTGTTGTGATGAAGAAAAGTCAGCAACAACTTCTATGTTGCTAGTAGATTTAAAGTATGCATGTAAGCCCGTAACGACCAGATTATTATTGTCAAAAATAATGACATTAATCATTTTAATTATTTTGATTGGTTTGGAGTAATTCAGTGCAAAATTATTGTTTTCAAGTGTTTTATTTTATAATTAACGGAATTTATAATTTTTAATTTATTTATTTTTATATTTATGATCAATATTTTAAATATGTATAGTAATGAATAACAGTATTATAATTAAAATTTATAGGACATAGTTATAATTAACTATATGGTAGTGATTTGGATTGTTATAGATTTGTGACCGAATTTTTAACCAAAACTTAATCTCCGAGTGTACAATACTTTATTTACACTTGTATTTGCAATAGTAGGGATCTCAGCTACTTTTATGCCTTGGGTTCATTATCCGATGGGCAATAGTTCACTTTATGGTTATGTTGGAGATGGCATTTTAACAGGAGTTCTCTTTCTGTTTATTGCCTTATTTTCATTAAAATCACTGATGAGTAAGAAAATCATCATTTGGGAAACTATTGTTGTAGTTGTACTTTCTCTATTATTGGTGTATATTGGTTACCAAAAGATTACAAACCTTGAAATAGAAAAAACTACTTTTAATACAGATAATATTTTAATTGCTCGATCTGCTGTCGGATTTACTCAGGGAGTAGGTCTGTATGTGCTGCTGATGGCAGCTGTAAGTGCGTTTTTACTGTCTTTGGTGAGGCTCTTTTCTAAGCGAGATGGACTACTGGTATCATTTAAGCCATTCACATTCAATGCTGGTTTGTCTTTATTCATTGCTTTAGCTATTCCTGCTACTTTTTATTTAGTATATAATAAAGCTCAATTTTCAGTAATGCCGGAACGCAGTGAAATAGAAAGGATCTTTTCAGATGATATTGCATCTATGGGCAAATGCCTTGCTGAGGGTGATTATGCCTGCATTACAAAATTAACACATCCTGCCATTGTTCAAAGTCTGGGAGGAACACAGAAGATGGATGACATGGTGAAGGATGCGATCGTAGGTATGAAAAAAGAGAATATCATTTTCAAAAGTGCTCAGTTTTCTGGTATTGATCAGATAGAAACTCAAGGCAATAACATACAGGCTATTATTAGCCAGACTCTCATATTTGCAAATAACAACCAAAAAGGCGAAGAAAAGCAAAAGATGCTTGCCATTTCTGAAGATAAAGGAAAAACATGGCATTATCTTTCACTTCAAGGTATGGATAGGTCTCAATTAAAAAAGATCTACCCATCACTAAACGATAACCTAAACTTTTAACCATAAAATCAATCAGAATGATTAAGAACCTAAACTCATCTAAAGGCAATAAAAGCATCGAAACTCATGACAGTTTCAGGAATAGCTTTTTGACTTCTTTGATTTCTTTTTTGAAAGATCAAAGCGTTCCTCTAGTTATCGGCTTATTATTGATTTTCGGCATAGGTAGAGTAGAAGGCCAAACGTTGACTACAGATAATTTTGGTCCTACTACAATGTGTCCAGGTGATATGGTTTCAGTTGGTTTTAATGTAACTGGTGGTAGTATGAATGCAGGAAATGTATTCAGGGTACAACTAAGCGATGCAGCTGGTAATTTTCCTGATAATGATAATTCGAGCAATGTTATAGGTACACTAACCTCCAGTGCCCCTTCAGGTACAATTAGTGCAACCTTCCCTAGTGTTCTACCTCCAGGTACAAATTATAGGGTGAGAGTGGTCTCAACTGACCCTGTATTAAATAATTTGAATGCAAGTGATGATGATAATGGTAACGATCTCACTGTTCAAGCCAGAACTATAACACCTGACTATTCATCTTTAAATGCAACTTATGATATAGGAGGTTCAATCAGTGTAAATTACACTGTAAATTGTCTATTTATACCTGGAAACCACTTTATCCTTGAGTTGAGCGATGCGACCGGTAATTTTACAAGTCCAGGTTATCCCTTAACATTGGACGATCAAACTACAAATGCCAATGGTACGCTTTCAGGAACAATACCATCTGTGCCCAGTGGTTCAGGTTATAGAGTAAGAGTGAGAGCTACTAATCCTGCTGTGACAAGTGTTGTAAGTGCTGCGTTTGCGATCAATCCGGATTTAGTTGCATCAGATTGTGCTTGTAATAATGATCAGACTCCTAATAATGATGATGGTACTTATTCGGTTACATTGACGATAAGAAATGGTGATAATAGCGCGATGGCATCAGGTTTAAGTTATAGGGTTACAGCCGGATCAGGCGTGGTATCTACTAGCAAGGGCTCTATTCTAAATGCATTATTTACATACTGTAATGGCATAGGATGTCCATCGGGTGTTAGTTCAGGCGAATATTATTTAGTGGTTTATGTAACCGACGAGAACAGCTTTTCTATAGATGTTGATGGCCCTGATGGCAATAATGCTGCTGAATTATTTTTAGTAGGAGCATCTTGCGATAATGCTGATCGGTATCCTGCATTACCAGTTTTTCCGGCTGAGTTGATGGGTGAGTTTTGTATGCCGGATGTGACATTTTCAATTAACAATCCTTCACAAGGTGTATTTTCAGAGGTCAACTCATTATCAAATATTCAATTGCCAAGCGGATTTAGTCAGACTGTAACTCCCGGACCTGGAATGAGTATGAATGGAGGTGCTGTTAATTTAAATAATAATGATTTAGTACAGGCGGATAATAATCCATATTACGATCTGTATATGATTAGTCAGGCTGAGAATGGATGTAGAATGTCTGCATTTAATCAAATGAATATTTATAAATTAATCAGACCTGCACTAGGTGATGTAGGTCTCTATTGTTCTTCTGCTTTACCGACGGATTCAGTGGACTTAAGTATTATGCTGGCGCCTGAAAATGAAGGAGGGTTTGGCACTTATGAAGTTTTGAGCCCATCAGGTGTGACCGTTGTCAATGGTAAGATTGTACCTGAACATGGTACCTGCTATCATGTCAGATACACCGTAGTAGATAGCTGTGGTGTTTCGAGGACGGCAGAAGCTTATTTACAGACTACATTTAAGCCTAAACCTGCATTTGATTTTTCAGGAGCACCTGTCTCCCCAGTTTGTACCACTGATGCTATCAGTTTTAATGTGACTAGAACAAGTACAGGCCAAAATCCGGTATATAGTATATCATCCAATAATGCTTCTTACCCAGGTAGTATTACATCTGGTGGTGTTGTAACATTGCCCCAAATTCCGGAGGATGTTAGTGTTATTTATAATATTTGTCTGACAGAAACAAATGATGCTGTTACTACGTGTGGTTCACTTGTTGAAAATGATACTTGTGCTACTACGGTTTGTAGAAAATTTGTAATATACAGAGATAGGTATAATTGCGGAGCAGACAATCTATTTGCCTCACAATGTGTTGAAAATGAGCCCGATCTTTGCCCTACTGATCCCACACCAGGATTGAATTTTAGTTGTAGCTTTTTTCAGATCAATAGTCCGGATATTTTAACTTCGGAGGTTAATTTTAGTACTGGCGTAGCTGGTTGCAAAGATGAATTTGTCGAAGGTGACTTTGAGGTTTCTTTCTTTGGACTCAATCCTAATGCTCTCGGAGGTGGTAAGAAGATTAAAGACTTTCCAGGTATTGGTACAGTCTGCGATGTCTTGAATTTTGAAATATTGGGATGGAGGCCGCTTGCCCCAATTTATGAGCTCCTTGGTTGTGATAAAACAATTTTACAATTTATATTAGGTATCATATCTAATATAGCCGGTGGAGATGGAGGTGGTTATTTAGTTATGGCAGATACCGACTCAGATGGCGTCTTTGATTATTTAGTGGATCAAGGTGATTTTCCGGGTACTGGCACTTTTCAAATTCCTAATAATGTCAAGGGATCTGGATATATATCGGTCAGGGCTGTCGGTGGATGGGTTAATTCACCTATTGATATGTGTGGTGATTTTGGTGTTGAGGGAGTAAACCTCTTAGATTTATTGCCTATAGGCTCTATTCCTATTGTAGGACCTCCAATAAAAAAATGCCTTAGAATCCGCAGGATGTTCCCTGAATATTGCATTTTCAGCAGAGGCAACAGAGAAAATTAAAGTGCTTAATAATGAGCCAGCAAATTATATGAATTGCAATCCTGGTGGTTATGTATTTTCTCAAACGCTCGATTGTAATATTCCTGTGAATTGGTCAGTACCAGTAGCATTAGATGGTTGTACTTCAGAAGCAATTGCATTTAGAGGTTTCTTGACTAATCCAACTACTGATCCAACCTTATATGCAGGTACAACCCTACCACAGGAATTTAGTGATATAACAGAACCCGGCATTTACCAAATTGCAGGACCATTGCCAGGATCTAATCTAATGCCTGGTATCTATACTGTGACTTATCAAGCAGTTTCATGTAATGGAATTCCTTCATTATGTTCATTTGATGTTGTAGTGACATCAGGCGAGCTATATTAGAGTGCCCACGTGATATAACAGTTGCTGCAGATATTGATGGGTGTTCAAGAGCAGTTAATGGATTAGCCCCATATCAGGGTATTGGCTGTGCGAGTATTATAAATTATAGATTTACAAATCCGGTGAGTGGTACGGTTGTCGAAACAAATAGCACTACCATTGGTACTCATAATATACCTGATGGTTATGAATTTGAATTAGGGACTACAGTTATTACCTATACAATGCTTGTAGATATAAATGGAGATGGAGATTATGCTGACCCTAGTGAAACCCAGATTTGTAGCTTTTCAATTACTGTTGAAGATAGGCAATTGCCTCATGCTGTTTGTCTGAGTGTTGAATTACATTTGAACAACGAAGGTCTAGGCACAGTATATGCTTCATCGCTTCTAGATTCAATTTATATAGATGGAGGTAGTACAGATAATTGTGGCGGCAGTCTTGTATTAGAAATATCAGAAGATAATGTCAATTATTTTCCTTCACTTGATTTTGATTGTGCAGACAAAGGCAATAACGTGATTAATTTCAGAGTAACTGATGAAAGTGGTAATACCAGTTATTGTAAAGCTGTGGTAAAAGTCTTAGACTACTTTGAAGGATACAGACTAGATATGGATGTTCCTGAAGTATGTTTTGATCCGTTCCAGGATACATTTGACTTTTCACCGTATATTGTTATAGCACAACCTAATGGTACAAATATTAGACACCAAGATGTGGGTACTTTAGGTCCTGAGATTGTTGGTGCATTTGGTATATCTGCTTTCTTACCAGATCCAGGTTCTACAGCTGATCCGGGTACGATTACTACTGATGGATTATATACTATAGGAACAGGTACTGGATGGGTGACTATTTCATACATACTCTCCATCAATGAGCAAGTCAATCAGATTAACGACACTACTTTGCTAACCGGTTGTTACAGAATGGTGCATGATGTTTTCAGAGTTCAGAAATTAGACCCGACTTGGGAAGGAGGATTTATGTGTTGTGATCAGTTACCTGTTTGGCTGGGAGGAGCTAATTGGGATGGTACCGGAGATCCTGTCATACCTGCTGGCATGTTGAGTTTGAGAGACATAAGAGGTGATTATCCTAAAGATGCTTATGGAGAATGGATAGGTCAAGGCGTATCTTTTGTAGATCCTGATGGTGTTAATTTTACAGGAGACGAATTTTATCAGTTTGATCCAAATGGATTGGATGGCGATTATACAATTACTTATGTATTGGCAGATGAACCATGTGAATTCAAATACTCACAAGTGATTAGAGTGACTTGTCAGGATCTTCATGTGGATATAAGTGATTATACAGTATGTCCGGCAAATTGGGTAGAAGAAAAACAAGTTCTGATTAATCTGGATGACAAGGATATTGTAGTGTCAACCACTGGTTTTGATGAAATAGGTGCAGCAGGAGGACACTATGCAGATGGCACTCCAGTTACTGACCTGGATTCAGTTGTGGCTGTAGATGGTAGGGTAGTTATTCCGGGATTTTTTGCTCCTGCAGTCAGAGACGAGGATTATGAAATTTGTGTTACCACCTTCCAAGTTACACCTTTTGGTTGTGCTGATATCTTCTGCTATACGATAACTGTTCAAGACTTAGAGGCACCACAATTCCAAAATTGTCCTCGTGCACCAGTGGTAGTCGATGCTCCTGCAGGATGGTGTTCTTCTTTTGTTAATTTTGAATATCCTTGGGCAGTAGATAATTGTATGGGACATTTTGCCCGAATAGAGCAAGTGGACTCTACTGGATTGAAATCAGGTGATTTATTCCCTGTAGGTTTGACAATTCTTGCTTACACTGCCACGGATACAGTTGGTAATCAAAGTTATTGTGAGTTAAAAGTCATTGTTAATGATTATCACACACCACCGTCAATTGCTTGCCCGGATGATGTTACTCAGAGCAATGATTTGGGTAAGTGTGGAGCAGTAGTTAATAATATTGCACCAGTTGATGTAGTAGATAATTGTCCGGATAATCTGGCTATCATCTATGAAGTTACTGGTCCTGATGGCGAAGTAATAAAATGTGGTGCTGAAGATGCAAGTGGAGATTTCTTCCCTGTAGGAACGTCCAGTGTGAAGTATAGAGTAGAAGATCAACCATTATTGCTAATTACTGAAATCGTACAAGATGGAGTCACAACCGGTATGGAAATCACCAACTTTGGTCCCGCTGACATGGATATCACTTGTAGTACTTTCTATCTGAAAGATGAAAATGGAGTGGTATTAGATTCATTTATGGTGCCAACCAGGAATAATAAATCAACTTACGGTAGTAGCCCGATATATCCACCTGATCCTATAGTTTGGGTTGTTCCTAATCCTAACGTGATTCCTGTAGGAGGTACATTTACACATACCTTTAATGTAAATAGACCTGCAGGTGCTATCAGTAAATATTGTTTTACTTTCCTGAACAGATTGATTGATGAAGCTACGATCAACGATATTGTAGATGGAAATGTTATACTGCGTAAAGATATTTGTGATCATGATCTGCAAACAGACTTTATTGCAGCAACACCTTGTGATCCGGGAAGTTTTGGCTTATTGAACCCAGGACTACCTACTATGACACCAAATGGTACCGTCAGAGGCCTTCAAAATTATGCACCTTCAGTTGATGAATGTACCTTTAAAGTGACGATTCAAGATGTGGAGGCTCCTGTATGTATTAAACATGACTCTATTAGAGTTGTCAATACCGAAGTGCCAATATCAATTGCTCCTAACACATGTATGGTATCTACTATCACTATGCCGGCTGGAGTAGTGGATGATGTAAATATTCATGATTTACAGGTTCAGATTGCTGATGCAGGAGCAGTTACAGCGTACTTGAGTAGCCCTTCAGGAACTCGCATTTTGTTATTTGATGATGTGTGTGCAGGTCAACCAAATATTGATGTAACACTGGATAACACAATAGTGTGGACACCGGCACCTAGTATTATTTCAGCACTTTGTACACCATTAGGACAAGGCGGTATTTATAGACCTGAAGAGTCATTCAAAGCCTTTTATGGTGAGGAAGGTGGAGGAGATTGGATTTTGGAAATCTTCACTAAAAATAATGTCTCTGGTACATTGAATAATTGGGAATTGGAAATCCTTTATAGATTGCCTTATGATCAGCCTGATGTAGTCCTTGAAAACGATCCGGGTAGATGTGATGCTGAATTTTCATGGATACACCCGATTATGGCAGATAATTGTGCACCGAGCACTATAACTGTAACATTTACATTTACTAATAGTGTAACAGGTGAAACAAGTACAGAAACGGTGGTAATTCTTAACGAAAATGGCACTATTAATTTGCAAGGATTGCTAGAAACTAGAATTTTTGAAGTGGGTGTCACTTATGTAGAATATACACTTACAGATATTCATGGCAACCTCAACACTTGTGGATTTACAGTAACGGTTAATGATACTGAAGAGCCAGAGTTTGCAATTCCTGGTTGCCCAGATAGAGTGATCAATCTAGGTCCGGGTGAATGTTATGGTGTACTGATATTTACACCTAAGGCTACAGATAATTGTGCATTATTAGGTATAACTTTCTGGTTTGAAGATGGTACACCTGCTGATTTGAGTCATCTTCCTATTGGAACTTATAATATTATTGCACAAGCAGAAGATATTTATGGCAATATTGGCACTTGTACATTCCAGGTGACAGTGGTAGAGTATGTTCCTAAAAGCAATACTCTAGCTTGTAATGATCAAATAAACTTGTCACTAGGACCAGATTGTGAGGCTGTTATTTTGCCTGATATGTTACTCGAAGGTAATGATTACCGATGTTTTGAAAACTATTGTGTGACCATAGAGGATTTATTTGGTATTCCACATCCAAATCTGTTTACACAAGAAGATGAAGGCAAAACGTTTAAAGTATCAATAAAGGATTGTGATTCTACAGATCCGGCACTTTATTGTTGGGGATATGTGATTATTGAAGAAAAACTCTTACCTGAGATTGAATGTCCGGATGATATTACTGTAACATGTAATTTTGATGTGTTAGCAACCGATACGTTAGGTAATTTATTAACTGGAATGGCTGAGTTGAAATCCTGTGAAGATGGTGCTGTTATCAGCTGGCAAGATGATTGGGAAACGTTTGGTATTTGTGATAATCCTAGAGCAATTGTGCACAGGATTTGGACAGTTAGAGATTCAGAGGGCAATAAGGTAGAATGTACACAAACTATCACTGTAGCACCTCTTAGCCTGGATGATGTAGATTTCCCTTCAGATATCGAATTTCATCAAGCTATTAATTGTGCAGATGTAGTTGATCATCCTGAATTGACACAACCAAACTCAACTGGATGGCCTACTTTGAATCATATTCCGGTTAATAAAGCCGGAAGCCTGTGTATGATTAGTATAAATTATACAGATGAGATTTATGACATTTGTGACGGCTCTTACGAGATTCTTAGATATTGGAAGGTTAGAAATATGTGTTTGCCTGTGACCTCAGATAATCCAAGGCAACATGTACAAGTTATTAAGGTGCTTGATACAAAAGGTCCAAAGATTGTGGATTGCCCTGTAGATATTACAGTTTCAGTTAATCCATGGAATTGTCGTGCAGCACTTGAATTGCCGCAACCAGGTTATGTAGGTGACGCTTGTTCTGAAGTGGCAGAATTTAAGTATATAATCTATGGTGGAGGCCATATATCCAATTATATAGATTCGTTGGGCGTCAATCATGTTGAAGCTTCAGAATTAACAATTGGGGTTTACACTATCAAATACACATACAAGGATAAGTGCGGCAATATTTCAACTTGTAGCTTTAAGGTGAGAGTCATTGATGCATCGCCACCTGTTGTAGTTACTAAGCAAAATATTGTTGTAAGCTTGACCAACGGATCTTCACCAGAAGCAGGTACTGCTAAGCTGTATGCATGGCAAGTGGACAATGGATCGTATGATCACTGTGCCGATGTGATATTAGAACTCAGAAGAATCGGCAGCAATGTACCAAGTTGTGGCAATGTAGGTAATAATGGCACAAACAACAACGTAACGTACAACCACTCACCATCGGACAATCTGCCTGGTGTATGGGCACACCCTGAAGATACAAGAGGAAGTACAGTATTAGATACAGATAATGGAGAATTTGTAATGTTCTGCTGTGAGGATATCCCTGCAGATTCTATATCGGCAGTTCATCAAGTAGAATTGAGGGTGTGGGATGATGGCAACCAGAATGGTATTGTTGGTGATAACCTTGAAATTGATGGGGTAAGAGATAATTATAACACGACCTGGGCAGATATTCGTGTGGAGAATAAGTTCCCACCACAGATTGTTTGTCCACCAGATGTTACTGTTACCTGTGATATGGAGTTAAATCTGAGCGAAGGTGTCGATACACCGATAGACAGTGTTGACTTGACGATGACAGGCATACCTACGGTGAATGATATCTGTGGCACATTGCATGCAACCTACAGAGATGTAGTAAGAAGAGGCGATTGTGATAATGTTACGAGAATCGACAGAACATTCAAAGTAACAAAAGGAATCGGAGCGAACTCAGTAACCGTACAATGTCGACAGATCATCACAGTAGAATGGATAGAAGTACCATTTGTAGTGACCTTTGGCTCAAATAATGGGAAAGAACCATGGGATAAGTGTGAGTTTACTATTGAAGATGCAAGAGGAGGCAGTATTTTAATAAAGAAACCAACGGTAGTACATGGACCATGTGACATAGTAGGAGAGAATATCAAGATCGATACCTTCCTATTTGAAGATGGAGCATGTAAGAAGTGGAGAGTAGAGTACAACTACATCAACTGGTGTACAGGAGAGCAGAGAGGACCATTTGTATATTATTACTACTACAAGGACAATAATGCGCCAAGTATAGTATGTCCTGCGGATCAAGAATTTGCAGCGACAGTAGATCCTGCGAATCCAAATGATGGGTGTTTAGCAGACGTAGTATTGAAAGCGAGCGCATCAGACTCATTGAAGTGTGCAGCAGAAAGCTGGGTTAAGTGGCAAGTATTCTTTGATGGCTGGGCAAATGGCACAGTAGATCGCTTAGCGTCAAGCTTTGTAGATAAGACGAAGTATGGTCGACCTGCGGGCCAAGGAGCATGGTTCCCAGTACCAAGATTAGTGAATGGACAGTTGAACCCAGAATGGGTAAGATTGCAGAATGCACATCCTGGCGTAGTATTAGAAGACCTAGTATATGTAACATATGTAATACCAAGTAAAGCGAGTGGAGAAGAGATCACCTTACCAAGCTTCAAGTTACCAAACGAGCAGATCTGGCACAAGATCCTGTGGAAAGTAACGGACGGATGTGGCAATGTAGCACAGTGTCAGAGCAGAGTAAAGGCGATCGACAAGAAGCCACCAACACCATACTGTATCCACTTGAGCACAGCGTTGATGGCAGGCAATCCGAAGATGGTAGAATTGTGGGCAAAAGACTTTGACAAAGGCGCATTTGACAATTGTACACCACAGAGCAAGTTGTACTTCACATTTGACGGGGTAGCACCGATCTATACAAAGATCACTGAGGAGCACTACTACAAAGCAGGGCCAAATGGAGACCCAGTAGAAGCGACTGCAAGTGAGTATGCAAACGGAAGAGCATACAAGTGGTTACCATCAGTAAGAAGCGCAGGAAAGATCTGGACGACAGCAGGCGAGTTTGATGTAAAAGTGAGCGTATGGGATGAAGCATGGAATACCGACTTCTGTGACGTAGACCTACGAGTAATAGACAACAATCAGCCGGGCTCAAGACCAGTAGTAAGCGGAACGGTAGCAACAGCAAATGGAGCAAGAGTAAGCGATGTAAGTGTAACCTTTGATGCAAACATGGTAGAGTATCCAAAGACAACGACCACTACAGCACAAGGCACGTACAGTATGTCCAATTACGAAGGCTTGAATTACGAAGTAAATGCGAGCAAGACAGGCGACTATCTGAACGGAGTAAGTACATTAGACCTAGTATTGATACAGAACCACCTATTAGGAAAGAGCACACTAAGCGATTACAACATGATAGCAGCAGATGCTACCAATGATGGCAAAGTGACAGCAGCCGACCTAAGTGAGATCAGAAAGCTGATCCTAGGCGTAACGAACGAATACAGCAACAATGCGAGCTGGAGATTCCCTGTGACAGGCACACCTGTAAGCATCTCCCCAATCAACTACATCGAAGTAATATCCATCGAAGCCTTAAGTGCAGATGTGAGCGGACAAGACTTCGTAGCAGTGAAGATAGGAGACGTAAATAGTAGTGCAAAAGTCAATGCGACAAGCAACAGCATAGAGACAAGAAGCAATGACAGAGTGGTACTAGCAGTAAACGAAGCAGAAGTAGAAGCAGGCGAAGCCATAGCAATACCTGTTACAGCAGAGCAGTACAACAATGTAGCAGGCTTCCAGTACACTATGCAGTTGAATGGAGCAGAATATGTAGGCATCGAGAGTGGCGCAATAGAAATGAATGCATCGAATGTAGGAAACCTAGGCAATGGAGTAGTAACGATGAGTTACGCATCAACAGAGCCAGTGAGTGTAAGCGAAGGAGAAGTGTTATTCACGATCAGAGCGAAGGCAACAAAAGCGATGAAAGTAAGTGAGATGATGACACTGAACTCAGCAGTTACAGCAGCAGAATCCTACAATGGCAACTTAGAAGTAGGCGGAGTATCATTGGCAGTAAGAACAGCACCTGTAGCAAGTATAGAGCTGTATCAAAACGAGCCAAACCCATTCAAGGGAGAGACCACTGTAAGCTTCATGATGCCAGAAGCAGGTGTAGCTAAGTTAAGTGTATATGACATGACAGGTCGCCAGATAGTAGTGAGAACGATCGACGCAGTCAAAGGACTGAACAGTGAAGTATTCACAAAAGCACAATTAGGTGTGAGTGGCGTATTGTACTACACTTTAGAAAGCGGAGATTACACAGCGACTAAGAAGATGATCATCGTCGAGTAATCGATAGTATGATATAACTCAAAACTGAGTTTAAGATAAATCGGTTTTTGGGATGGCCTCTCTCTGAGCAATTGGAGGGGGGCTTTTTTTTGTCATAAATTATTGTAATTTTGAGGATAATTTTATTTTAGTGATGAAAGATGCATATATAGTTGATGGTATTAGAACTCCTATTGGTAGTTTTAGAGGGACACTTTCTAATGTAAGAACAGATGATTTGGCTGCGATACCTTTAAGGTATATGATTGAGCAGTATCCTTTTTTGACTGAGCTGACTGATGATGTAATCATGGGGTGTGCCAATCAAGCAGGAGAAGATAATAGAAATGTTGCCAGGATGGCTTTGTTGCTAGCAGGGTTGTCACATAAGGTGCCTGGTGAAACAGTGAACAGACTTTGTGCTTCGGGAATGTCATCAGTCAATCATGCCAGAAGATCAATATTATCAGGTGAAGGCGACATTTTTTTGGCTGGAGGAGTGGAGCACATGACAAGAGGTCCTTTTGTTATTTCTAAATCAGCATTTCCTTATGGCAATGATGCCCAGCTTTACGACTCTAGTTTTGGTTGGAGGTTTATTAATCCCAAAATGGCTGCTATGTATGGAACTGAGGCAATGGGCGAAACAGCTGAGAACCTTGCCGTAAAGTATAATATATCAAGAGAAGAACAGGATTTATTTGCTTACCAATCACAAGCGAAGGCAAGCATTGCGCAAATAAATGGTAGGTTGGATAAAGAAGTAACATCGGTGGAAGTACCTATAAATAAAAAAGAAAATACTATTTTTTCAAAAGATGAATTTTTAAAACCAAAAACTACTCTTGAAGTACTAGCCACATTAAGACCTGCCTTCAGGAAAGAGAATGGAACCGTCACTGCAGGTAATTCGTCAGGGCTCAATGATGGTGCAGCAGCATTACTTATTATGTCGGAAGAAGGAGTCAAGTGGCACAGCCTTCAGCCGATGGCAAGAATAGTTTCGTCTGGTGTAGCTGGTGTGGAACCTCGGATTATGGGAATTGGCCCAGTATATGCATCGGAAATTGCGCTTAAGCGAGCAGGTCTTTCAATCGATGAAATGGATATTATAGAAATTAACGAAGCTTTTTCTGTCCAGGTTCTAGCTTGTCTTAAAGAAATGCATGTTGATTTTAATGATCCCCGGGTCAATCCTAATGGTGGTGCTATTGCTTTGGGACATCCACTGGGTATGACTGGCGCTCGAATTTTGTTGAGTGCAGCCATGGAATTAAATATGACAGGAAAACGGTTTGCTTTAGTGACCATGTGTATAGGCGTAGGCCAGGGTTATGCGGTTGTGTTAGAAAATGCTAGGCTTTAAAATTTTCATCATGAGAAACAAATCCTTGTACACTTTTCCTATTGCTATGTTAATTAGTTTGTTTTTATTGTTTCAATTTGATGTTTCTGCCCAGGTCATTTTACAGCTGGAGATCAAATATGAAGTAGAAGCCGTAAAATTTGTACCGGGAGACCTGCTCATCTATAAACTCAAGGATAGTGATTGGCAAGAGGGGGAAATCGTTAAGATTATACAGGATGGCAACGCTGTTTTATTGGATCATGATTTAGTGAGTGTGTCTGATATCTCTGAGATTATGTTGTGGAATCGTAATGCACAGACGGCTGGAAAATTATTGACAGGTTTTGGAGCAGGATGGCTAACCTTTGGGGGTATAGCTCATATTGTAGGAAAATATGACCTGAGCTGGTCAGATGCGGCTATTGGTACAGGTGCAGTCGGTACGGGGCTTTTATTTTCTAAGGCAGTGGCCAAGAGACGATTTGTTATAGGTAAGGATGGAGTGCTGAGAATTATTGATATAAGTTACCCTAAACCTACTGATAATTAACTATACGATAGTCTATTCTAGCGCCTTAAATACACTAATGGTCTGTAAATTAGTCCACATATCATACCAAAAGCAAAACCACCAATATGAGCCCACCATGCGACGTCTTCACTAAGTACTTCAGTAGCTCCGATAGTAGAAATACCTGAAAACAACTGTTGTCCAAACCAAATCACTAGAAAAATGACAGCAGGTATATAAAATGACCTGAATAAAATGAGCACCAGTATTTTAATTTTTGATTTAGGAAACATCATCAAGTAAGCTCCCATAACTGCCGAAATTGCACCACTGGCGCCTAACATCGGAATGACAGCAGATGGAATATCTTCAACGGTACCTCCACAGGGTGTGAGAATAGAGCATGGCATACACTGAATGTCTGCTAGACTTGTGTTGTAGGTACTAAAATATATATGAGCTATTGCACCTAAAAGTCCACCGCCGATATAGAAAAGGAAAAACTTCCAACTGCCAATGATGGCTTCTATATTATCTGCAAAAACCCATAGAAATATCATATTGCCAATAAGGTGCATATAGCTGCCATGTAGAAACATACTTGTGATTAGAGTATATAAGTTCTGTCCATTGATGACATCATAGGGCACGGCTGCAAATTCACAAACGAGATTTCCTTGTACTGTAGTTTGGTAAAGAAAAATAGCTACATTGAGGATAATAAATGTGTAACTGACTATGGGCAAATGACCGCCACGTACTTGAGTATCACCTATAGGAATAATCATCGGAAAACGATTTTATAAACCAGGAAAAGTTCTGATGAATATTTCGCGAAGCATATTCTTATCCGTTTCAGTCAAGAGCATATGTCTTCTTTTCATTACAATTTCGGCAGTTTCTATGACTTTATTCAGCTGATGTGTTGTGAATCCTGCAGCTCCACCCCAAGAAAAGGAAGGAATATAAGTGCGAGGAAATCCATCACCGAAGATATTGCAGGCTACACCGACCACTGTGCCTGTGTTGAACATCGTGTTAATACCTGATTTGCTGTGATCGCCCATGATGAGTCCACAAAATTGTAATCCCGAGTCTTTAAATGTCGCATGGGTGTATGACCATATTTTGACTGGTAGATAATTGTTTTTCAAATTTGAATTATTAGTATCTGCTCCTAGATTACACCACTCACCGATCACGCTATTGCCTAAAAAGCCGTCATGCCCTTTATTTGAATTAGCGATCATAACAGCGTTGTTAACTTCACCTCCTAATCGGCAATTTGGACCGATGGTGGTCGGACCATAAATTTTAGCCCCCATTTTAACGATAGACCCTTCACCAGCGGCAAAACCTCCTCTGATCATTGTACCTTCCATGATTTCAACATCTTTGCCTAAATACACCGGACCATCTGTTGTGTTGATGATGCAGCACTCCATTCTGACACCTTCTTCAGCAAATACAGGATATTTGCCAAAAACCTGATTGGATGAAGATATAGGTGCGGATTTTCTATCTTTAGTGACAAGCTCAAAGTCCTGTAGGAGTGCGATACCATTTAATACAAAAATATCATAAGGCCGCCTTATGAATTGACTGTTAAAATGAATATCCACTTTTGTGGCTGTATCCTTGATGAGGGCTGTTATTTCAGACCAAAATGATATGGATGCAGCTATATCCCGAGGTAACGACGCAGCGATGATTTGGCCTTCACATTCTATATAACATCCTGAGTGAAGCGATTGTACTGATGCTACTATCTGAGGGTCAGGCAAAATAGAACTGTTGATAAAGATATTTTCATCACCAAGTTGAGTAGGGTACTTTTCAGCAAGGTAAGGTTCAGTCATATAACTCACCTGCTGTTGTAGATATCTTTCCCATTTTTCTTTGATAGTGAGAATGCCTATTCTTAATTCACTCACGGGTCGCGTAAAGGTCAGAGGTAAGAGATCAGTCCAGTGATAGTGATCAAAAAGAATAATGTTGCCAGACATAAGTAGGTGATTTTGGTAGTAAAAAAAAAAGCCCTTATTGATCGTAAGGGCTTTTAAAAATAATTTAGCTGTATTTTTATTTTTTATTGAACTTAGCAAATTTTTTATTGAACTTGTCAATACGACCTGCTGTGTCAACAAACTTAACCTTACCGGTAAAGAATGGGTGTGAAAAAGAAGAAATTTCCATCTTTACAAGCGGGTATTCTTTACCATCTGTGTACACTATACTTTCTTTTGATTTTGCACAAGATCTTGTCAAAATCATCTCATCATTGGAAATGTCTTTGAAAACTACCATTCTGTACTCTGCCGGGTGTGTTTCCTTTTTCATTATATTTATTATTTTCTTTTTAAAATCTGTTTAAATACACTATTTCCTAAAAGGAACGCAAAGATACAACCTTTGTGGGATAAAATAAATATTTTTACAAATAATTTTTTAAGAACTATGTAATTATCAGGTATTTAACCCGCCACATACGCTCAATACCTGCCCAGTCACATAAGCAGACAAGTCAGAACCAAGATATACACATGTATCAGCAATGTCCTCACCTGAACCTAGGCGCTTGAGAGGTATATTATCAGTATAAGCCTTTTTCTGGTCTTCTGTCAGTGCATGTGTCATATCCGTTTCGATAAATCCTGGAGCAATAACATTGCATCGTATATTGCGAGAGCCGACTTCTTTAGCTATTGATTTTGAAAATCCAATTATACCTGCTTTAGAAGCGGCATAGTTAGCCTGACCTGCATTGCCAAAAACACCAACTACAGAACTCATATTGATAATAGAACCTGATCGCTGTTTCATCATCGGCTTAAGTGCATGTTTTGTCAGATTGAAAACTGACTTTAAATTGACCTCGATGACCTGATCCCATTGTTCTTCAGACATACGCAGCATAAGTGTATCCTTGGTGATACCTGCATTATTGACTAGGATATCAATTTTTCCCATTTTTTCAATAACTGTATTGACCAGAGCTTCTGCTTGATTGTAATCTGCTGCATCCGACTTCAGCGCTATGGCATTGACACCATAAGCCTTAGCTTTTTCGAGCACAGCATTGGCCTTTTCTGCAGAAGACAAATAAGTGAACGCCACATCAGCACCTTGTGCAGCAAACTTTAATACAATTGCTTCACCTATACCGCGACTTCCACCGGTAACTAGCGCTACTTTGCCATTGAGTAAACCCATCATGTTCTATTTTTTGCAAAAATATTTATATTTCTGACCATTTCCTGATTTTGATAGCCAAATTATTATTGAGTAATCAAATTTTTGAAGTATATTTGCAACATTATTGCATTTATATGCGTTGTACACATTGTTTAATATTCATTTTCAGAGTAACATGAAGTCATTTTTAAATATTAACCCTGATGCAGCCGGATTTTTCACTTCGATGTTATGTGCTGTACATTGTTCAGCAGTGCCTGTTTTAATTTCTATGGGTTTGCTGGGCTCTGGTTCTTGGCTTCATAATCATGCATTTGATTGGATCATCATAGGGATAGGTGTGTTAATTGCGAGTTATTCGCTCATTGGAGATTTTTATAAAAAGCATAAAAATATCTTACCATTGGCAATGGCTATGCTGGGTTTTGCAATGTTGATCATCGGTATGATAGAACATCACGGGTGGATGCTCGGTTTTAGTGTTGTTGGAGGGATTATTGTAGCTTTAGCCCATATGTATAATCACAAGCTGGGAGCTAATTGTTGTACTACACCATAATTTCTAGTGGCCTACCTAAAAATCATTTTATTCTCAGATAGAGCATAAAAATATATATCTTTGGAGCTTCGTTGAGTTGCTAGTATAGCGTGATTGCACAAAGATGAGTAAGAAAATATATTTTGCTTCAGATTTTCACTTAGGTATAGATGCGTTTCAGACTTCTTCAGAAAGAGAGAAAAAGATCGTGCGCTGGCTGGATGCCATCCACGATGATACTAGGGAGTTATACTTGGTAGGTGATGTGTTTGACCACTGGTATGAATACCGAAAGTCAGTGCCTAAAGGTTTCGTGCGTTTATTTGGAAAGCTAGCCGAGATGAGAGACGATGCAATTCCCATCTATTATTTTACAGGCAATCATGATATGTGGATGTTTCGGTATGTAACTGACGAACTGGGCATTCCGATTTATCGGTCACCTATAATCAAATCCATAGATGGGCATCAGTTTTATATAGGTCATGGCGATGGTCTCGGGCCTGGAGACTATGGGTATAAAGTCATTAAGTCTATATTTAACAATAGGGCTTGCCAGTGGATATTTGGATGGCTGCATCCGGACGTAGGACTGAAATTGATGCGTTTTTTCAGTGTTAAAAGCCGCCAATATACCGGTGAAGAAGCACCATTTGGTGATCCCGATAAGGAATATCTTGTGCAGTTTGCTGAGCATTTTCTCAAAAACCATGAAATTGATTATTTTATTTTTGGGCACCGGCATTTGCCTATTGAATACTTATTAAGCAATGGAAAGAGTAAGTATTTTAACCTGGGAGAATGGATGTATGCTTCTTCCTATGGTGTATGGGATGGTCAAGAGATGAAGATAGAATTTTACGAATCCGCATATCCTCAAATTTTTGGAAGAAGATGAATAGGTTGCTGAAAATGGGTATATGGTCAGTGATTGCAGTGATTACATCCCTAGGATGTAGCACAACACATGCATTTCAGTCAAAATCAGACAGTGGCGCTGCAGATAGAAAATTAGACCTGCTACTTGATATTCGGATGGTAGAGATGGATAATCTTGACAATATTTTTGTAGTTGATGCGAAAAATAGGTTGATTAAATTTGATAAGAATTTTAATGAAAAGTATCGATTTGCCAATAATAAGAATGGGTTGATTAAAAGTATTGATGTTAGTAATCCACTGAAGATTGTTGTATTTTATGATGATTTTAATCACATTAAGATACTGGACAATACTTTGTCATTGATCAATGAACTGGATATGCAACTTCCATTGATGGACATATCGGCATGTGCAATGAGTAATGATGGCCAACTATGGGTGTACGACCCTATACAATTTAAATTATTAAAAATAGATGACCATGGAAGGGTACTGTCTGAAACATCGAATGTGGCAGATTACGGTATGAAAAATGTAAAAATTGGCGGCATTATGGAAAGAGACAACTATGTCGTATTGTGTGATTACTCAAGTGGATTTTATGTATTTGATAATCTGGGCCAGTATCTTTTTCGGTTTGAAGCAGGGAGAATACGACATTTTCAGTTAGATGGTGATCTCATCCTTTACAATACGGACGCTGGATTAGAAACATTTTCCTTAAAGCATCAGGAAAGGCAAAGTATCACAATACCCGAACTGCCTCAGTCTGAAGCATTGATATACGTATTGTATCATTCAGGAGCCTTCTTCGGTATTTACAGAGAGGGTATTATAAAAGCAAATTCTGATGAGTAAAATTTTCAGTAGATAACTATAAGATATAATTCTTTTGGGTGGCCATTGCAGCACCAATAATACCAGCATCATTGAGTAAGGAAGCAGTTTCTAAACGTACAGGTACATCAAGGTACTGGCCATACAAATCAAAATTTTTAGAAATACCACCACCTATCAGAATCAGATCAGGTGTTAAAATTAGGTTTAAATGATTGAGGTAAACATTTAGGTCTTTGGCCCATTGCTTCCAGCTTAATTTTCTCCTTTCTCTTGCAGCATTGGAAGCATATTTTTCAAAAATTGACTTTTTATAGAGCAAATGTCCCATTTCTGTATTAGGAATCAATACACCATTATGAAAAATAGCTGAACCTATGCCGGTACCCAAGGTGATGAAGACAACCGTACCATTGACACCCTTTCCTTTGCCAAAGGTCATTTCTGCAATGCCGGCAGCATCTGCATCATTAATGACGGTCACTTCACAGCCTAAGGTTTCACTAAAGGCAGCATCGATAGGAAAGTTGATAAATGCTTTGTCAATATTACTAGCAGTCCTACAAATACCATTTTGGATCACGGCAGGAAACCCAATGCCGATTTGTTGACCTTTCCAGTTGAAGTTGTCTATTGATTCTTTTAAGCTAGCCATGACAGCATCAGGAGTAGCCGGGATCGGTGTTTTTACTTTAAATCTATTATTAACTACATTGCCAGATTTGAGATCTACAATATTAGATTTAATACCTGTACCTCCAACATCGATGCCTAAGATTTCCATAATAATGTTTTTATTTTATGACTTGAATGCTAATAATTTTTATATCGTCTATCGGTCTATCTCTTCGGTCAGTCTCACTTGCTGCTATTTTATCTATCACGTTTAGCCCTTCAATGATCTGCCCGAATACCGTATAGTGCATATCTAGATCGGGCGTGCCACCCTCGTTGATATATATGTCTTTTGTCTCATCATCGTATTGAATGTTTTTTTCCAATTCATTATTTTCTAAATTAGTTGCTGATACTGGTCGTCCGTGCACTATATAAAACTGAGACCCGGAAGACATTTTTTGAGGATTAACATCATCCGATAGACGAGCCGCAGCTAAGGCACCTCGAATGTGAAACAGCGTATCGTTGATTTCGTGCTGGATGGTGTAGCCAGGTCCGCCTTGACCTAGTGCACGCCCTGAAGCTGCAGTTTTTGACTCAGGATCTCCGGCTTGTATCATGAAACCTTTGATTACTCTGTGGAAAAGGATGCCATTGTAGAAGTTTTCTTCTGCAAGCTTTAAGAAATTGTCTCTGTGCAGAGGTGTGTCATCGTATAATCGGGCGATCATGTTACCTGCTGAAGTATGGATGGCAACAAGGCAATCTTCCGGGGCTGCAATAAATAAATCTCTTTTTGCTGTGGATGATTTACTGCCTGATTTTGCCTTTAACGTTACCGAATATCTGCCAGATGCAAAGTAAGTATGTTGGGGTTGCTTTTGCTCAGACATTTGCTCATCATCGAAATACCATTCGTACTGGTCAGCATTTTGGGATGTATTATTAAATACAATAGTGGCCGGTGCGCGATATTCCTGATTTTCAATGCTAAAACTAGCTTTTGGACTGGAACAGGATGCAGTGCTTATGACATAAAAGATGCCCAATAATAAAGATAAGGTTGAAAATCGAGTACTTATTATCACCACAATTATTAATATATTTTCATTTTTATATCTTGTAATGGTCGGTTGAAGTCATCAGTTTTAACTGCTGCAATTTTATCTAGCACATCTAAACCTTCGATAATCTCACCAAATACAGTATAGTCTTTATCTAGCATAGGCGCTCCACCTAAACGTTTATATTTTTCTCGTTGAGCAGGAGTGTATTTGATGTTTTTTGCTTTTTCGATAACATCCAGCTCACGGTCATCTATAGGATATCCTTGTACTATATAAAATTGAGAACCTGAGGACATTTTGTTTGGATTTAATATATCACCTTGACGGGCTGCAGCAACCATGCCTTTAAAATGAGGCACGCCGATTTCTGCTGGAATTTCATAACCTGGGCCACCTATGCCCAGTTTAGCATCAGGGGGTGCATTTCGGGAATCAGGATCTCCACCTTGAATCACCATATTCTGGATGACTCTGTGAAAAAGCAAGCCATCATAATACTTTTCTTTGACCAGCTTTATAAAATTTTCCTTGTGTTTAGGTGTAGAATCCAGGAGTTTGATCTTCATAATGCCATAGTCAGTTTCTATTGTATAAATTCGGCTATTCTCGCATGAAGAAAAGAGAAATATAGCTATTATTATCAATACAAAATACGGTTTCATTTGTCAGTTATTGAATAATGAATACAATTTACTGTTCTATATATTTATCAAAATATTGAATAATTTTATCAATCAAATAAGCTTCTTGATTATCAGCACCTTTAATATTGAATGGTTTTAGTTCTTTCCAGTGAGGCCATCCATCTCCGTCTTTGCCTTCAAATCGATAAAATCCTTCTGGCTCTAGAAGGGTGCAAACTGCAATATGCATAAGATCCTGTTTCTCTTCCTTAGTAAATTTTTCTTTAGGAAGCTGACCGAGCTCTTGCACACCAATTAAAAAGAGCACTGTTTCTAGATCGGGCAAACCTTCTTTATGGACCATATCCTTAACGAAATGTCTTACTCTCAACCACTCAAAATCCCTTTCCCAATCTTCCATTTGTGTTATCAGTACTTAATTGAATGTTATAAAGTGCACAAAATTATAGATTTTTTTTGATATATGTGGTTAAATATCGATTGGGTAGCATTAGTTTCTTGTGAATAAGGCTCAAATTGTAATTACACAAATATTTTAATGACTGCCATTTAATTCAAAGATAATAGCTAAGTGTTGCTCAGACTGTGAAATATAAAATGTGAAATGAATTATAAAGAGAAACGCTATATTTAACTAATGAATTTTAATCAAAATAGATTTATTCTAAATTAATGTCGAAGGCTAATCTTTTTTCTAAATATGATATCTGTTCCTTAGCTTTGCAGTATTACTTAAATACGATTATATGAAATGGTTAGTTACTTTTTTTGAAACAGGTGTTGGCAAGAAATTGCTAATGGGTTTTACGGGGCTGTTTTTGATTTTGTTTCTGGTAGTTCACTTAGTAGGTAACCTCCAGTTGCTAAAAGATGATGGTGGAGAGGCCTTTAATACCTATGCGCATTTTATGACCACAAATCCTTTGATAAAGGTCATCGCCTATGGCAATTATTTCTTTCTACTGCTACATGCATTTGTAGGCATTTCACTGGCTATTTACAACAGAAAAGCAAAGGGAAAGAGAAATGCAGTAGCTTTCAAAAATCCGAGAGTGACCTGGGCATCTCAAAATATGGCGCTACTAGGTATGCTGATACTTGCCTTTTTGTTTATGCACATGGGAGATTTCTGGTTTAAGATGAAGACGGGGCAGCTTAATGTAGTAGATTATGGCAATGGTGAGGTGAAGGATTTATTTTCAGCGGTGTCAGCTTCTTTTAAAGAATTGTGGATAGTGATAGCGTATGTTATTGGTCAGATTGTGCTTGCCTATCACTTATGGCATGGATTTCAATCGGCCTTCCAGTCATTGGGTGTTAACCATATAAAATACACACCGTTTATCAAGCAATTTGGTAAGTGGTATTCTATTTTGATACCATTGGGATTTGCTATACTACCATTGTACTATTATTTTTTTAAGTGACTAATTTGAGAATATTTATAAAAATAAATAAAATGACATTAGAATCTAAAATTCCGGAAGGGCCACTCGCTGATAAATGGACAAATTATAAATCAACAGTTCCACTGGTGGCACCAAATAATAAGAGAAAACTGGAAGTTATCGTCATAGGATCCGGTCTTGCAGGTGCATCAGCAGCAGCATCACTCGCCGAAATGGGCTATAATGTAAAATGTTTTACATTTCATGACAGCCCTCGAAGAGCACACAGTATTGCTGCTCAAGGTGGTATCAATGCAGCTAAAAACTATGCTAATGATGGTGACAGCGTATATAGATTGTTTTATGATACAATAAAAGGTGGAGACTATCGCTCACGCGAAGCCAATACCTATAGGCTTGCAGAGTGCTCTGCGAGTATTATTGATCAATGTGTAGCTCAGGGTGTACCCTTTGCACGAGAATACGGAGGGTTGTTAGAGAATAGATCATTTGGAGGTGTTCAAGTATCGCGTACTTTTTATGCGCGTGGCCAGACCGGACAGCAGTTGCTGATAGGTGCATATCAGGCGCTTTCAAGGCAGATAGCCACAGGCAAAGTAAAAATGTACAATCGCCACGAGATGTTGAATCTCGTACTTGTAGAAGGAAAGGCCCGAGGCATTATAGCAAGAAACTTATTGACGGGAGCACTCGAAAGACACGGAGCTCATGCAGTCGTACTCGCCAGTGGAGGTTATGGTAATGTATTTTATCTTTCAACCAATGCGATGCTGAGTAATGCTACTGCTGCTTGGAAGTCAGTGAAGAAAGGTGCTTTAATGGCTAATCCTTGTTACACACAAATTCACCCTACCTGTATTCCTGTATCTGGTCACTATCAGTCAAAGTTGACATTGATGTCTGAATCATTGAGAAATGATGGTCGGGTATGGGTGCCAAAGAAAAAGGAAGATGCCGTCTTGATCCAGCAAGGAAAGAAGAGAGGTGTGGATATACCTGAAGAAGACCGGGATTACTATCTAGAGAGAAGGTATCCGGCATTTGGTAACCTCGTGCCAAGAGACGTTGCCTCTCGAGCAGCAAAAGTAGAGTGTGATAAAGGTCATGGTGTGAATCCTACAGGACTTGCCGTTTTTCTTGATTTTGCAGATGCGATGATGCGATATGGAAGAATGGAAGCCAGTAAAAAAGGATTGGTTAATCTATCAGATGCTGAAATCAAGGCATTAGGAAGGCAGGTGGTTTCAGATAAATATGGCAACCTCTTTGAAATGTATGAAAAGATTACAGGTGAGAATCCGTATGAAACACCGATGAAGATTTATCCTGCAGTTCACTATACGATGGGTGGACTTTGGGTAGATTATAATCTTGAGACTAATATCCCGGGACTGTTTGCCACAGGAGAATGTAATTTCTCTGATCATGGAGCCAACAGATTAGGTGCTTCAGCATTGATGCAGGGTCTGGCAGATGGATACTTTGTACTACCTTATACTATAGGTTCTTTTCTAGCTCACGAAATATCAACGCCTAAAATTGATCCTGACAGACCAGAGTTTATCGAAGCTGAGAAGGAGACCAAAGCTCAGATAGATAAGCTACTTTCTATCAATGGCAGTCAATCTGTTGAGAGCTTCCACAGAAGACTGGGCCAGATTATGTGGGATCACTGTGGAATGGCGCGTAATGAAGCAGGACTTAAAGAGGGCCGTAAATTGGTCAGAGCCCTGAGAGAAGAGTTTTACAAGGATGTTTTTGTACCCGGCTCTAATGAAGAATACAATCCAGAGCTTGCCAAGGCTATACGAGTAGCGGATTTTATGGAACTCGGTGAACTGATGATCATGGATGCACTTAATCGAAGTGAATCTTGTGGTGGACACTTCCGTGAAGAATCTGCAAGTCCTGAAGGCGAGGCCATGCGTAATGATGCAGAGTTTGCCTATGTGGCAGCATGGAAGTGGGATGAAAATGAACCGGAGATGTTTAAAGAACCACTTGAATTTAAAAATGTGGAGCTCAAGACAAGGAGCTATAAATAATCTATCCATCTAAAAATAAAAAAATCATGGGATTGAATCTAAAATTGAAAGTCTGGAGACAGAAAAATAATAAAGATGAAGGACATTTTGAAGATTATCAGGTCAAAGCTGATGAAGACATGTCTTTTCTTGAAATGCTGGACGTACTTAATGAGGAGTTAGTACATGAAAAGAAGGAGCCGGTAGCTTTTGAACATGACTGCCGAGAAGGTATCTGTGGTGCATGTAGCCTTGTAATTAATGGCCGTCCTCATGGACCAAATGCAGCAACAACAACTTGCCAGTTGCACATGAGACATTTTAAAGATGGCCAAACCATTGTGATTGAGCCTTTCCGTGCTTCTACTTTTCCGGTGATAAAAGATCTGGTGGTGGATAGGTCGGCACTGGATAGGATAATTCAGGCCGGAGGATTTGTATCGGTCAATACAGGTCAGGCACCGGATGGCAACTCGATTCCAATAGAAAAGAACCGTGCCGAGCACTCATTTGAATCAGCTGCTTGTATTGGTTGTGGAGCATGTGTGGCAGCTTGTCCTAATGGTTCTGCAGCTCTCTTTACATCAGCTAAAATAAGGCACCTCGGATTACTTCCTCAAGGAAAAGTCGAAGAGGGCACAAGAGTGGCCAATATGGTAGCGCAGATGAATAAAGAAGGGTTCGGTATGTGTAGTAATATTGGCGCTTGTGAAGCAGAATGTCCTAAGGAAATCACACTGCAAAATATCGCATATATGAAGCGTGCTTATATAAAAGCAACCTTCAGCGGAGAATAGAGATAGAGCTTAGGATTTATAAAGTTAAATGCCCATTGTCATTGACGTTGGGCATTTTTTATTGTGGTGAATCACTTTAATACTAGGACATAAAAATAATAAACGTCAACTATGCATTAAGAAATGACTATGTGAAAATAGCGCTTCATATCTATTTTGTATCCTTTCCATTCGTAACAAAGTCATATGAGTCATATGAGTTTTTAATTTTTCTCTACAAATAAAGCTGCAATAGATTTGTACTCATGGGTATTGCGGATCGCACGCGCAAAAAGCTTTGCACATGATAATACTTTGATTTTGTCAGATGACTTTCTAAGAGGAATGCTATCAGTAACGATAATCTCACTAATCCTCGAATTTTCAATATTTTCGTATGCCTTGCCAGAAAGGACAGGATGTGTGAGAATGGCTTTGACGCTTTTTGCTCCTTTTTCTATAAGTGCGTCGGCTGCTTTGCAAAGCGTACCTGCAGTATCTATAATGTCATCAATGAGAATAACATCCTTGTCGGACACATCTCCTATCACAGTGATAGCAGCTACTTCATTAGCTACACGCCGTTCCTTATCGCAAATTACTAAGTCTCGCTCGAAGTACTTGGCATAGCTTCTGGCACGCTTTACACCGCCTACGTCCGGAGATGCAAAAGTGACATTGCTCAAGTCCAATTCACTTAAATATGGCATAAAGATGGCTTCGCTTTTGAGGTGATCCACAGGAATGTCAAAAAAACCTTGAATCTGTTCAGCATGTAGGTCCATAGTCATTACGCGGTTTACACCCGATGCCTGAAGGATATTGGCTACCAGCTTAGCAGAAATGGGTACTCTGGGCTTGTCCTTTCTGTCCTGACGTGCATATCCGAAGTAAGGAATCACAGCAGTGATATAACCAGCGGATGCTCGTTTAGCACAGTCAATCATCAATAGAAGTTCCATGAGGGTGTCGGCAGAACCGAAAGTAGAAGATATAAAGAAAGTATAGGCACCACGTACAGACTCGTTTATGACCACCTGCATTTCTCCATCTGAAAATTTATTGACAGTGATGTCACCCAATGGGTAGCCATAATAATCTGAAATACGCTCAGCAAGATACTTAGATTGAGTACCTGAAAATAGTTTTACATCAGCCATGATAGTGAAAGGATTGGTTGCACAAAGATAAGAATAAAAGATAAGCTTTATGTTTGAAAAGATATTCTATTTTTAAAAATGGGGTATTTATTCAAAATTTAGATGGATTAAATATACCTTTGGTTTGCTTTAAAGGGTACAATTTGTATATCATGTTTAAAAGTCAATCCGGTATATCGCTTATAATTTCTTATATCATCATGATATGGACTGCCTTTTTCTTTTATCCTAAGTGGAATCACACAGGTTCAGAAGCCACGATCAGCTGGGATGTATCCGGTTACTATATGTACCTACCTGCAATGTTTATCTATAAAGATTTAAAACAATGTAGCTTTCAGGATAGCATTTTAAGTAAATATAAACCGACACCTGATTTCCAACAAGCATTCAAACATGAGGAATCTGGCAATTATGTAATGAAGTATTCGATGGGACAAGCAGTGATCATGTTGCCATTTTTTACTTTGGCCCATTTGTATGCTACCATGGACAGCCGGTATCCGGCTGATGGATTTTCATTTCCGTACCAATTTGGGATAGGGTTTGGTATGTTACTTTATGGTCTATTAGGTTTGTTCTTACTTCGGAAGATTTTGCTGTGTTATTTCAAAGACAAAACAGTAGCTATTTTGCTACTTTGTTATGTAGTAGGTAGCAACTACCTTAATTACGCTGCTATAGATCAAGCGATGACGCACAGTCCTTTATTTACAATATATTGCCTGATATTATGGCTTACCATAAAATATCACGAAAGCCCATCAATTCGACTTGCTTTAGGTTTAGGTGGTTTAGTCGGATTAGCTACACTCATTCGTCCTACAGATATAATCTCGTGTTTCATCCCGATATTGTGGAACATAGATTCTATAAAGGATTTGAGACCTAAATTGCAATTTGTCAAGGAGTATATTAAGTATTTTGTAATAATGGGGATTATGGCATTAGCAGTGTTTTCTATCCAATTGATTTATTGGAAGTGGGTTGCTGGCACGTGGCTAGTTTACAGCTATGTAGATCAAGGATTTAGTTGGCTAAGTCCTCATCTTTACGATTTTATGTTAAGCTTTAAGAGCGGATGGCTGAGATATAGCCCTATGTTGATTTTGCCGATAATAGCACTACCTCTTTATATCAAGAAAGGAAAGCATAAATTGGCCATCGTGGGAATGATACTATTAGACATTTATATCGTTACAGCATGGGATATTTGGGATTATGGTTATACCTCAGGTCGAGCTATGGTACAGTTTTACCCTATACTTGCATTTCCTTTTGCTTTATGGCTAGAGGAAATGATGAAAAAGAAGTGGAAAACTATCGTCATGGTCATTTTGATAGCTATATTTGCTTACCTGAATGTGTGGTGGACGTATCATGCGCATGCAGGTAATATACAGACTTCCGGCTTGTCCAAAGCCTACTATATGCACATGGTAGGTAGATGGAATGGTACTGATGAAGATAAGAAATTATTAGAAAATAAACATTTGTTTTATGGGACACCAAAGAAGGCTATAGAAATGTATCATAACGATTTTTCGCAAGATTCATCAGCTAATGCGATAATGGTGGACGATAATTTAAAGTTGAGGGTTAATCAGGAATTACAGTTTACATCGGTATATAAAGTGGAAAATACACATAATTATAAAAAATGGATTCGAGTTTCAGCTGAATTTTATTGTGCTCAGAAAGAGTGGACAGAATGGTGGATGACTCAATTTTGGGTACATTTTAAAAAGGGTGATCAAGTCGTACAAAAGAACTGGATTCGGATTCAGAGACATATTGAAAATGATAAAACCAAAGTTGTTTATCTCGACGCCAAAGTACCTGCTGACTGGGATGAAATAGAAATTCAATGGTGGAATTCAGATGGAAATAAGGAATTATTCATCGATAACTTGAGTGTCATTACATTTGATGAATAGAATTAGTGAAAGATGTGCCGTATTTTCATAGAATTTATGAAATGGTCTGTTTCAATATTCTAATTTTGCAGCCAATATATATTCTATGGGCAAATCAGAAAGGTCGCTTGCATTTATACGTATCCATATAGCAGTACTATTGTTTGGTTTCACTGCAATTTTCGGTGAATTAATTCATCTATCTGCGCTGGTACTGGTATGGTGGCGAGTGCTGATTACTTCGATTAGTTTGTTGTTTTTTGTACAACTCGGTAAGATCATTAAAGAGTTGCCACGTGAATTATTGTGGAAATATGTATGGATAGGTTCACTGACAGGTTTGCACTGGCTTACTTTCTTCGGAGCTATAAAATTGTCCAATGCTTCCTTGACATTAATATGTCTGAGTACCACTTCATTTATGACCTCGCTCATAGAGCCGTTGATAATCAAACGAAAATGGGATCACACAGAAATTATCACCGGCAGTTTGATGATACCCGGAATGATGCTTGTGGTCAACAATATTGATTTGAGTTATTTAACTGGTATGCTCGTAGGTCTATTGTCTGCATTGATAGCCGTTATTTTCTCTATTTTAAATAAGAAATATATTGACAGAGCCGATCCTTATACCATCTCTTTTATAGAATTGACTAGTGGTTGGATGACGATCAGCATCATCCTATTAGGTATTATTTTATGGAATGGAGTTCCGCAACCTTTTGTACCAGCTACTGGTTTAGAATGGCTTTGGATTATTATTTTAGCTTTGGTTTGCACCACATTTGCTCAGATACTTACGTTAAAGTCACTCAAACAATTGACTACATTTACTGTTAATCTTACGATAAATCTTGAGCCGGTATATGGAATATTGTTGGCTGCATTGCTACTAAAAGAGCATCATCAACTCAATGGTATGTTTTACGCTGGTGCAGCTATTATTTTTCTCTCAGTTTTTATCTATCCGGTGATTCAGGCTTATCAATCAAAACCTAAGCTAAATTAAGAAAGATGCAAGATAAAACCACAGAACTCCATGATTACTGTGAGCAACACAGTTTTTTACCGGATAAGCTACTTAAAGATATAGAGCGTTATACTCATCTGCATACATTAGCACCTCGTATGCTTTCCGGACACCTTCAAGGAGCTTTTTTGACGATGATAACTAAAATGGTTGAACCTAAAGTAATACTGGAGATTGGTACATTTACCGGTTATTCAGGTTTGTGTATGGCTCATGGACTGGCCAACGATGGCAAGTTAATAACAATAGAATATGATAAAGAGAATGCCGCAATAGCTCAAGATTTTTTTTGATAAATCATCACTTAGAGATAAAATCCAATTGATAACTGGTGATGCAAAAACGATTATTCCCACATTGGATGAAACACTGGATCTCGTCTTTATAGATGCCGATAAAGAAGGTTACTCAACTTATTTCGATCTTGTGATAGAAAAATGTAGGACTGGCGCTATGATCATCGCTGACAATGTACTGTGGAGTGGTAAAGTAATGGACAAAGATATGGACAAAAAACGGCCATCATCGATGCATTTAATAAAAAAATTGCTAGCGATGATAGGGTAGAGGTAGTTATGGTGCCAATGAGAGATGGATTGTATATGATGCGGGTGAAGTAATGGCGGGGTTCAAAATATTCTCAAGGAAAGAATAGATTTAAACATGTTTACCTACCTTTTTCATGGTTTAATATGTGGTAAGGACTGAATAGAAATGGAGAAAGTTGTTTATATGAAAAACCTTAGATTCATAGATTTGCTATAAATAAAAAAGCCTTGCAAATTATTTATTTACAAGGCTTTGCGATTTTTAAAAGTGATCTGGCTGGGACTTGAACCCAGGGCCCATACATTAAAAGTGTATTGCTCTACCAACTGAGCTACCAGATCTCCTCCTTTAAGGGGATGCTTTTATAGAAAAGCGACGCAAAGGTAACTTATATTTTTGTTTTTCAAAGAGATTAAAGTAAAATTTTTAATAAATTTATTTGGTCTGACTCGGATGATCTTTCATCTCTAAAGTAGGCATTTAGGCATGATATTTGATATTAAATAATTATATCATTTATAAGAAATTAAATATCAAATCATTAAATAAGTTAAAATTTGCGTGATTTTTTTTTCATTAGAAATAAGATAGGGAGTCTATTATTTTTGCTGCTCATCATGGTTGCTACCTCTTGCAGTACTACTACCGGGTATAGATCTGGAAAATATGCTTCATCTCATAAGCGTGTAGTAAAGTCAAAGAAAAGCAGTAAAACCTATGTCAAAACAGTTTCTGAGCCAAAGTTTAGTTCAAAAGCAACAGTTATCGCCTCAGTAAGTGGTATCCGACATGAGATTATCGACTACGCTATTCGGTTTAGAGGCGTAAAGTATAAGTATGGTGGAAAATCACCTGACACAGGATTTGACTGTAGTGGATTTACAGGTTATATTTTTTCGCAAAATGGGATTCCACTTTCTGGCCCATCGGATATTCAAGCTAAAAGAGGTGTCAATAAGACAATGAAACAGTTGTTACCAGGAGACTTGGTATTTTTTGGAGATGAAAATAGGATTTCACATGTAGCTATTGTGGCTGAAACAAGTGATAACCACATACAAGTAGTACATGCTACAACATCTGCAGGTGTAAAAATGGATGAAATTACCAGTTCGGAATACTGGAGTTCTAGATTTCTTTTTGGTAAGGATATTATTTCTTCTCGGTAGGATTAATCACGTCTTTAAGTACTTAGTACAATATTGATTTGACCATTTTCTTTACTTGATCCTCGGTAAAATAATGGGTATTTCCACCTATAAATGAGATTTCATTATTGCCCACTATCTTGACTATATAGAAATCATAACTTTTAGTACCATCGTCTTCTTGTTTTTCAAATATAAACCCATTATCAAATTCCTCAATGATTTTACTGAAAGCGGGATGCATGATCAATATTTCTTTGTGCTCTTGCTTTAGTTTCTTCAGATCTGCAGTATTGGCATCAGCCATAAACACTTGCACTTCATAAAATTTGCCATCAGAAATATTGACATTTGTTAGATAACCGCTTTGAGTTTGAGTGGCTTTAGCATCTGTAGGTGCTTTAATTGTATAGGGAATACCATATTTCATTAAGTCCATTCCTTCAGATTGCTGTTTTTTTTCTTTGCAATTTAGAAAGAAAAGTGCCAAAAACAGAAACACCAGAAAGTACTTTGTTTTATAAATACGTGCCATTACTGTTGAAATTTATACAGCACAAAGCTAATTTATTTTTTCGGAATAGGATTAAAAAGAAGAAATGTGAGCATTTAGATTAATTTTTAAAGTATAAAAAATAAACTTTTGAAGAGATTTTTTTATAGTAAGCGATATTAGATACAACTATCTCAATACAACGCTCAATTTAAGCTATTTATAAATCAGAATAATATATATTATAAATAAAAAAATATTATTTATAAATAATTTTGTATTTTTTATGGTGTAATGTCATCATATCTTTGTATTGTAAAGGAACAGCAAAAGGCAGTTCTTACATTTAAAAAGAAGATTTGAGTTTTGAGTTAAAATATTTTGTCAGAAAGGGATGAGATCCGGACTGACGGTGAGTTTTGGATATGTTTATGGGATTATAATTAGTAAATGGTCGCTGGGGGGCGACCATTTTTTTTTGCGATTAAGTGACTTGTTCAGCCTAGATATTGCAGGTAATTGTAATTGAAATAGCAGATTACAGATTCAAAAAGCCGATAGGCATTTGCCCTGACATAGGTGTGTAAAAGTGGCCAATATTAGGGAAAATCAATGCTAAATCAGACGAAGGAAGGCCATACCACAATGCTAATTCTGCAAAGTACTCATCAGTAGAAATTGTAGGTATGAGTACACCACCACCGACCTCCTGAGGGTTTGTATCATTATTGAAATTATTATTAGTCAATGCAAGAGATGGATACTGACCATAAATATTTTT
This sequence comes from Bacteroidetes bacterium OLB9, assembly GCA_001567255.1. GTDB lineage: Bacteria > Bacteroidota > Bacteroidia > Chitinophagales > Saprospiraceae > OLB9. The sequence goes on from LNBW01000055.1 coordinate 45,167, forward strand.
TCCATTAACATCACCACCCATTACGAATACATTTGCTCCCCAAGCATGATCAGTACCGTTTCCGTTAGAGGTGAGCGTCCTTGAGAACTCAGAAAGTGTAAATGTAGTGACCTGATTAGCTACACCCATTTGTTCCAGTGCAGAATAAAAGCTATGCAATGCGCTATCAAGGATGCTTAGTAATTCTTCTTGGTTGTTCAATAGCTCATCGTGCATGTCCCATCCTCCAAATTCTACGAAGAATATTTGTCGTTTTACATTGAGGGTGTTTCTACCGGATATGGTTTTAGCCACCATTTGCATGCTCTGCGTAAAGTAGTGATCACCTTCAAAAGGTACATTGAATACTGGTGCATTTTCTATAGCAGTTGCAAAAAGTTCACTACCTTCAATAGCCGTTTTGATGGTTTTTCGATACGTGTTTTTAAATACATTTTTATAGACTGGATTTACCATTCCGTTGATGGCTGCTGTCTGTAAATTGTGGAATAGCCAGTCCTCACTATTATAACCATATATGCCTTCACTGCCATATTCAGGATGCAATGAATATTCTACAGTATTTTCACCACTTTGAAATACGTTACTCCCTGCGAGTGAAATATTCATTGATATTGTGTTATTAGGGTTTGCGGAGATCATAAGATCAGCCATTTTTCCGCCCCATCCTATGGATGACCTTTCGTGCGGTAGGCCAGTCTGCCATTGTTGTTGTTGATCAGAATGAGAGTAAAGGCCAAGTGGCGCAGGAACACTATTGTCATAATATTGAATTTTGTTCATCGGGCGAATCAGCGTTCCCACATTGGAAACAAAAGCTAGTTTTTCATTATCGAACAGCTGCTGCATATGGACAAGAGAAGGATGTAATCCAAATGTCCTTCCATCTCGATCAGGTATTTTAGGGTTAATGTTAAGCAAAGCATTCCTATTGAGTGCCATATTAGATCTGGTGTTGGCATACTGATTGTAAAATACATTATCATTGGGCACCAACATATTAAACGAATCAATACCTCCTGAAAACTGTATGCAAACTAAAGCTCGGTAATCTTCGGGAGTACCTCGCATGATTGATGAATTGAAAGATGCCGCCGCATTGAGTGACTTTAAGTTAAAAAGTGTCGAAAACAAAGTGGTAGCACCAATAGCAGCACAACTGGCTTCACCTAAAAATTTTCTTCGTGATATTGTTCTTTTATGACTCATATTCTATGTCTTTATTTAATTTTTGGAATGGGTTATTTAACACAGCTATAATCAGGTGAAATCATGAACAAGTATATAGCAAGACGAACTCTCCAGTACCTATATTCTTCTTCTTCATCCCAGTTAAAATAGAGTTGATTAAGTGTTTCTCTCATTACATTACGTGTTTCGTCAGAGAGCTGGCCATGGGTAAGTAAAATATCTAGTTCGTTAATAAGCGTTTCTGAATCATCTGCTATATTCTCAAGGTATGTTGCATCTAGGTAAACATTATCTGGATCATCAGGATAGGTTCCTTCCCAGCTATACATCAATGCCCAGCCTAGTCCGTCATAAATACTGTTAATATAACCTACTGAAGTGGCGGTATTGTGCAATTTAAACTCTGGAGCGACAAGGCCTAAAGCGGTGATTTCACCTACGGGTTGATAGTCAGGTAGATAAAAGTTGAAAACTGATGGCGATTCTAAAACGTGCTGTTTTGTAGCTGCTGACAGTGAAAAACCATTGAACCAATATCTATTTTTATCAGAGTAGGTAGGAAAGGCTTTGCACAAATGAGCATACCGAACAAAAGGTTCCCTAAGCTTGCCGGCAGCTGGATCTTCGTAATAATTTGTTCCAATAGCCTCTTCATCTAGGAGAATCGCTTTGATTACTGCTTTCATATCACCACGTACATTTTGACCATTATTATTAAATGCAGCAGCTACTCGACTTACATACGCAGGAGATGGGTTGGACTTAACAAAACGTTGAATCAGTCTATAAGCTACAAAAGGCCCTGTATTAGGGTGATTGAACAAATAGTCAATAGCGGCCTCGATTTCAGCCATTCCGTCACCTGGAATTTCAATCACTGTACCATCATGCATTATTTTTGGTCCCGGTTCATGATTTTCTTCTGACATTGCCATTGGTACTGTTCTATCTATCAGATAGATATCATAACCAAAATCTGGCTCAGTCGGCCACCAGCAACACGTATTAGGTATAGTATCACAATATGATGGGTTATCGTCTGACCAGCATATGCACTCTGCAGGATAAGGATCATCAGGGCATGGCAATACAGCTCCACCATGAAGGCCGGTCATGATTTTAGCCATTTCTTTTATATCTTTATTAGTGTATGTAGGAATCGGTGCTCCACTTGCATCTAGCTTTCTGGTTCCATCTTGATTGAGTTCATATAAGCCTATAGTAAATAATTGCATCACCTCTCGAGCATAGTTTTCGTCAGGCCGGATATTGGCCAGCGTGTCTGTCTTATAGTTATTGAGGTGAGAGAGATAATATCCCATAGCAGGATGAGTGGTAACCTCCATCAAAATATCTCGATAATTTCCAAATGCATTTCTAACGAAAATGTCGTAATAGGAGGAAACCGCCTCCCCAAAACCAATTAGTTCAGAATTGACCGAAACCACAAGTATCTGGCTCAAGGCATAAGCCATTTTTTGCCTTAGTTGATCATTGCCCTTCATATTGTTTTCCCACCATGCATAGTTGAAATGAAGCCCGTAAGGTCCATAAGCTTCAGGATCAGCAGTATAAATTTCATTCCATATCTCCTGCATCTTGGGTAACATCAGACTGGGCTGCCTTTCAAACTGATCTTCGATCCATGCTTCATATCCCATTTCCATCACATCTTTGATGTCTTGTGAATTAGCACCTAGAGTAGCTTGTCCTAAAAACCGAGAGGCTTCCATCATTTCTGCGTTCAGCCCTGTTCCATTGACGGTGTTTTCCGGTAGCGCATTTTGTTCACTACTACTGGATGTGACTTTTACCCATGATGCACCTGCGCCAAAATAATTTCTGTTTGGTTGTGCTATCAAATAATTTATACAGGTAACGAATAAAATGAGTAAGATATATTTGTATTGAATGGTTTTCATATTGGATATCTTCAATAATGATTAAGAATTAAACTCAATGGATTACTTCCATTTTTATAGTTGATAAATGACCATTTTGTACTACTTGCACAAAATATAATCCAGATGGAAAACTAGCAACTGAAATGCTTATCTTCTCTTTCTCACTTGATACCAATCGATTGAATGACTGATACACTCTACCGTGTATATCTACAATTTTAATGATAGCTTCACTGGAAGTATAACCATTCAGCACCAACATGGCTTTGTCTTTTGCAGGGTTGGGTTCTATCGACAGACGTTGAGCATGAACTAAATCTTGAGTTGTTGTAGAAATTTCTGAAATATTAACTTTGATTTCCCCTAGTCCATAACATTTTCCACCGTGATTTGATAAGCCCGTGAGAAGCAAATAGCGTGCCTTGACACCTTCAAAGTCAGGACCATCAACGCCTTCGTAATAAGAAGATCCTGAAGCTTCAGGAATTTCAAAGATTTTTACTTCTTGCCAGGTCTGACCATCAATGGAAATATCAAAGGCCACTTCTTTCATTCCATCTTTTAGACTACCTATCAGTGGAGTCAGACTCCATGGCTCATTATTGTAGCTGTTGATGCGCTCAGGTGTATTGAAATTCCAAATCTTGGAGTCATTTAACTCAAAAGGGGCTCCAAGATCATACATGATCCAATAAGAAGAATCTCTTAGGGTATTTGGATTAAGTGACTTTTTGCAAGATAGCCACTGATTAGTCAAGCTGGTCGAATGTCGATCAGGATAAGGGATAAAACCCTCTTGTGCTGTCAGACTTGTAGTAACCCAGTATGACAAAATGAATAGATAAATGTGCTTCATGTTTTAGGATGGTGTTAATATTTCTTTAACGAATTGAGTTGTTAATTCCCTATTGAATCCGATTTGTAAAATAAATAATCCATGTATAATCAGATCAGATGTTAATCGGTTTGATTAAAACATACAATGCTGGATTCATCATTACGAATGAGTAAATATTAGCGAAATTAATTATTTTTGTTTTTGGTTTTTCTCAATATGGGATAAATTCAATATTAAAACTTGTAAATATATTCACACATGCACAAATTATTGACCCTTGTTTTATTAACAGTAAGCTCTGTTTTGAGTGCTGCAATTAGTGACACTGTTCCTAATTATAACATCATTCCAAGACCTAACACGATTTTGTCAAATGACTTTCGATCATCTATAGATGCACTTAATATCTATATTGATAACTCATATTATACTCCATATTTAAAAAAACTATTTGAAGGCATTGATAATGTAAAATGGACAAAAAAGGAAGATGCCAATGTGGTTTTTGAGCCTATAGAATCATTGGATCATGAATCTTATACATTGTCTATCGGAAGTGACAAAGTTTCAATCAAAGCAAATGGTAGTACTGGTTTACAATATGGCCTCACTACACTTGCTCAGATTGTACAAAATGATGGGTGGCCTTTGCCGGTATTACTCATTTCTGATAGCCCAAAGTACGAGTATCGGGGTATGCATTTGGATGTAGTTCGGCATTTTTTCTCTGTAGATGAAGTGAAGAAATATCTAGACTTCATGGCTTACTATAAGTTCAATAAATTCCACTGGCATCTCACAGATGACCAGGGCTGGCGAATTGAAATTAAAAAATATCCTAAACTCCAGGAGGTTGCAGCTTATAGGAAGGAGACATTGATAGGCCATTATAATGATGTGCCTCAAAAGTATGATGGCAAGCGTTATGGTGGTTATTATACCCAGGATCAAATAAAGGAAATCGTACAATACGCTGCTGATCGGCATATTACAGTTATACCTGAAATAGAATTACCTGGTCACGTAAAGGCTGCACTAGCAGCATATCCGGAATTGGGATGTGAAGACAAAAAATATGAAACGGCCACTACCTGGGGTGTATTTGAAGATGTTTTGTGTCCGAATGCGTTCACATTTGAATTTCTGGAGGGCGTCATGGATGAGGTGATCCAGCTTTTTCCAGGCAAATATATACATGTTGGTGGTGACGAATGCCCTAGAGATGCATGGAAAAGGAGTGCATTTTGCCAAGAATTTATGAGAAGGCACAATATTGAGAATGAAGCAGGTATTCAAAGTTATTTCATACAGCGTATCGAGCAATACATCAACTCTAAAGGCAAGCAAATCATAGGATGGGATGAAATACTTGAGGGTGGACTTGCTGACAATGCCACCGTCATGTCATGGCGTGGAACTGAAGGAGGTATTCAGGCCGCCCGTATGGATCACAATGTCATTATGACTCCGGGTAGTCACTGTTATTTTGATTATTATCAGTCTGAATCTCCGGATGAACCGATAGCGATAGGTGGGTATATACCGCTGGAGAAGGTATATAAATGGGATCCTACGCCTACTGAACTGGAGGACAATAAAAAAAGATTTATTTTAGGTGGTCAGGCCAATTTATGGACAGAATATATCGCTACATTTTCTCATTTAGAATATATGGCCTACGCAAGAGCGATGGCAATGTCAGAAGCCCTGTGGTCTAAAAGTAAGGATTATCTTCAGTTTTTAGATAGATTTGAGAAACACAATGATTTCTGGAGAGTTAAAGGAGTGAATATAGCATTTCATGCATATGACTTAAAGCCTGTGGTACAAGCCGGTGATGGGCTACCTATTCGACTCAGCTTTGAAGTGCCTTATGGTACAAAGGTAGCGTATCAGTTTAATGATGGGAAAGTTAAGCCGTTTTCTAAAGATGGGCCTATGATTATATCTCAATCTGGAAAGTATATATTTTCTGCAGGCAAAGGAGATCGACATGGTAATCCACTTAAAATAAATTTTAATTTACACAAAGGCACTAAAGCAAAACTTAAACTTCGAGACATGCCTTCAGTAAAGTATGCCGGAAATGGGCCTGGAAGCCTCGTGAATGGGGTTCTCGGTAGTGATAATAAATATGGTGGCACTGAATGGTTGGGATTTGAAGGTAAGGATTGTGAAGGTTTGCTCGGATGGGATGATATAGAAAAAATTAAGTATGTGACTTTTCGGTTTTTTAATGGAATTGGACAATGGATTTACTTACCCAAGGCTGTAGAAGTATCTTATTCAAAGGACGGTTTGAATTATAAAACGATTCAATATAAAGGAGATATAGAAACATCTTCAAAGGTAGCTACCATTAAAGTGCCGGTCAAGGCAAAGGCTAAGTACCTCAAGTTTAAGATAACAAATTATGGAGAGATACCTTCAGGTGCTCAAGGTGCAGGATATAGAGCATGGTTATTTGTGGACGAGATTGTGGTAGAATGAGCGTGACTAGACGGAAGTTTAATTGCGCAGGGCAGGTAGTGCTATTCAATAGGGATATTTTCTGATACAAAAAGACCATTGTAAGTTGAGATCATGAATGATTAGGATCAATGTAGAGATTAAAAAAAACCGTTTAGGAATAGCCTAAACGGTTTTTTTAATATCGGAAATGAAAATAATCTGGTGATTATTGTTCAGTTGTTTGCTCAGCAGCTTCACCAGTTTGTTCAACAGCTTCACCAGCTTGTCCAGCAGCTTCAGTTGCTCCTTGCTGCACTTCACCTGCAGTTTCAGATGCTTCATTTGTAACTTCTTCTACATTTTCAGTTGCTTCTTCAGCAGGTTTTTGAGCATTATTACAAGCAACAAAAGTGAAAGCTGCAAATAATCCCAGGATAATAAACTTTTTCATTGAATAATATTTTGATAAAGGTTAAATAAAAATTTCGACACAAGAATAAAACAAATTACTGAAATGATTCATTACATTGACCAAACATTAACAAATATTAAGCTGGGGTTTGCTAAAATGAGCTGTTTAACTAAAAAATATACTTTTTTCTCTTGGTTTTTGTATTGTTGACTAGGTAGCCTCTTGATAATGAATTCTTATTTATTAGTTAATAAGAGTGTTAAATAATCTTAATATCGAATACATTTTAGTCGTTTAAGGCATTATACTATAAAATGGTAGTAATATGAGGTACTTATTTCTTTTATTTGGAATGATGGGCTTGTTTTCTTGTGCACCAAGTCTCAGTTATTATACAGAAAAGGTCCATCATGAATTAGGCAGGCATGAAGGAGATCTTAAAGATATTCAGTTTTATATTTCACGTGATATTGTACTTTGGCGGGATGTCAGCAGTGGTACATCGGTAGTATCTAATGGTAAGATTAAGATGGTAGAAGGTCGCCGTGTTGAAGAAGTGATTATTGAGCACGGTACTCCTGGCGTTTTTTTTATTTTCTCCTAAGAAAGACCAATACGCAATTGGCTTTGATCCAAATGATGATTCAAAGTTTTTAGTTTTTGCCCCTTCTAGTCAGATGAATGGCAGATATGTTCTTTTAGCTAAAGAATGGGGCAAGTCCTTTGGGAAAGTCTCTTATGGAGACCAAGTGTACAAAACCTCAGCAGAAAGCGCTTATTCTTATTTGATGGCTGATATCAAACGCGCTCAAAGGACCAAGATTACATCAACAAAAGAATCAGGGAGACGAGTCAAATAATTCCTGACTTTCTTAATGTGCACATTTCATGTTGCATTCAATAATCAAAATGAATGCAAGTTGTTTGTTTAAAGAGATCAGATAGACTCCAATTCCATTTTTTTATTGGGTCTAGCTTGGGATTTGTTTTGCACTTTGGCTAATAAATCTTTCCAGCAAACTTCTACAGACTTTCCAGGAATTTGAGTATATTCCAGTAATTTAAAATTTTTACTGAGATGGTTCAATTCATTATTCTCATCTTTTAGTTCTGAGAATTCTTCTTTTTGTGAGTGTAGCGTCCACTCAGATGATGATATGCTTTTCATGGGTATTCATTGTAAACCCTTAGACGTTTACCTCCGTAAATACCCTAAGTTTTTTTGATATTTTTATCCAAAATAGATAAAATTAAGGGTTTACCTTGAGTTTTGAGAAGATTTCAAGTGCTTTTTGCATTCTCTTTTCTACTGTTTTGACACTCATGCCCAGAACGTCAGCAATTTGATTATATGTCAATTTATCCATTCTATTGAGCAGAAAAACTTCTCGAGCTTTTTCAGGCATGCTTTCTAGGATTAGATCTATTTTTTTCTGAAACTCTTTAAGATCTAAGATAAATTGAGGATCAAGATCGTTTTGATGTTTTATTTCGGACAGACTGTATGATTGAACAACCTTAGTATGTCGTATGTAATCTAAAAACAAATTGTTGCTTACTTTAAATACAAAAGATTTTGCCTTACATGCCTCAACTTTGTTTTTATTGTCCCACAACCGGATGAAAGCTTCCTGAGCTAGATCTTCTGCTAGTTGTGCATTTCCACACTTCGCCCATATGTAGGTCCTAACTGATGGAAAACATTCAATATAAAATGATTTGAAATGGTCTTCTGAGGATAAGTACATAAAGTTATCTTTTGATTACATTTAGCTTAAGATAATCTATAGCTTCTTTGTAACCGTCAAGACCTTTACCTACAATACTGTAAATAGCAGACTCACGGATAAAATTTATGTGTCTGTAGCTTTCTCGTTTATAAATATCGGTTAAATGCACTTCAATGACAGGAGTTGTAATAGCTCGAAGCGCATCGGCAATGGCAACTGATGTGTGTGTATAACCTGCAGCATTCAAGATGATACCGTCAAACCTAAATCCGACGGCGTGCAGTTTATCTATAATATCGCCTTCGTGGTTGGACTGATAGTAATGTAGGCTATATTCAGGATAAGCTGCTTCCAGCTCAGCAAAGTAGGTCTCAAAGGATTTTGTGCCGTAGATTTCAGGCTGTCGGACACCCAATAAATTGAGATTGGGACCGTTGATGATGCTAATTTGTACCATTTAAATTAATTGGCAATGTCAGAAATAAATTTTATTCTTCCTAAGAGCACTTCCTCTTCACTAATGTCATCTTCTTGAAGAGCTCGTATGGCCTTGTCAATAGCGTCAGTAGGTGCATTTTTAAAATAATCAAAGATTTCTTCAATGATATCTTCATCTACTCTTTCCTTTATATAATATGCAATGTTGAGCTTTGTACCTGCGTCCACAATATTGTTGAGTTCATACAACAATTCATCCAATGTCATTTCTACATTTTTGGCTATGTCTTCAAATGACATTTTCCTATCAATAAACTGGATAATATTAACCTTATTTTTAGACTTATTTGCTACTTGCTTAATAATGACTTCAGTGGGTCGCTCGATTTCATTGTCTTCGACGTATTTTTTGATTAGCTCTATAAAAGGTTTTCCATATTTGACCGCTTTGCCTTGACTGACTCCGGAAATTTTTATCATTTCTTCCATTGTGATAGGGTAAGAAGTGGCCATATCTTGAAGCGAAGGTTCTGAAAATACTACCCATGTAGATACTTTGTGCTTGATGGCCTCTCGTTTTCTCAAATCTTTGAGCATATCAACAAGGACTGTATCAAGTGCACCGCCTTGACCACCTGTATCTTCAATATCAAAACTATCTTTATTATTAAAATCGCGGTTGAGCGGCAATAAGAGAGAATAGGGCTTTTTAATAAATGCCCTACCTGCTTCAGTCAATTTCAAAACACCATATTGTTCTATTTCTTTAAATAGTAAATCTTGCAGTACTGCTTGCCGAAATATAGTGTGCCAGAAAAGCTCATCCTTTTCTTTGCCAGCACCGAAAAGTGATAATTTGTCAAATTTAAAGTCCTTAATTTCTTTGGAGGCTTTGCCGGTTATAAAATCTACCATGATTTTAATGGTATAATTTTCATTGAGTTGGCTTATGCCTTCCAGTGCGAGCTTCATTTCATTCTGCACTTCCACTTTTTGTTTAGGATAACGACAATTATCGCACATATTACTACACTTGCTGTCGTCATATTCCTCTCCGAAATAATGGAGTAAAAACTTCCTGCGACAGGTATTGCTCTCTGCATAAGCGATCACTTCATCCATAAGCTGAGCACTAAGCTCACGCTCTGCTGCCGGTTTATCTCTAAGAAATTTTTCAAGCTTGACGATATCCTTGTACGAGTAGAAAGCCAGACAATCACCTTTAAGGCCGTCACGACCACCGCGACCGGTTTCTTGATAGTAATTTTCAATACTCTTCGGTATATCGTAATGGATCACAAAACGCACATCCGGCTTATCAATTCCCATACCAAATGCAATAGTGGCAACGATGACTTCTACTTCTTCCATTAGGAAGCCATCCTGTACCTGGGTGCGGGTTTTAGCATCGAGCCCAGCATGATATGCGGCAGCTTTAATACCATTTACGGTGAGCATCTTAGCTATTTCTTCGGTAGATTTGCGGGACTGAACATAGATGATGCCCGATTTGCCTCCAGAAGTTTTGATAAATTGAATGATGCTTTTGACTGTGCTTTCTTTATTGACTTTGGGTCGGATTTCGTAGTAAAGGTTATCTCTGTTGAAGGAAGAAATAAATATATTAGTGTCTTCCATCTCCAGGCTTTTGATGATATCGGACTGTACCTTAGGTGTAGCTGTAGCAGTAAGTGCGATAATAGGTATGTTTTCACCAATGTCAGAAATCATAGTACGAATCCTGCGATATTCCGGCCTAAAATCATGCCCCCATTCAGAAATACAGTGGGCTTCGTCAACGGCTACAAAGGAGATTTTTGATTTTTGAAAAAATTCAATGTTTTCATCTTTGGTCAGCGTCTCAGGAGCTATAAAGAGCATCTTGGTTTTTCCGGAAGCTATTTCACTTTTTACCTCATTCATCTGGGTTTTGTTGAGTGATGAATTGAGAAAGCTGGCTATATGATCTTCCTGACTATAGCCTCGTATCGAGTCCACTTGATTTTTCATAAGTGCAATCAAAGGCGAAATGATGATAGCTGTACCTTCCATCATCATCGCCGGTAGCTGATAGCAAAGAGATTTACCACCGCCCGTAGGCATAATGACAAAAGTGTTTCTTCCGTCAAGAACACTTTTAACAATTGCTTTTTGATCACCCTTGAAAGCCTCAAACCCAAAATGGTTTTTTAAAGCTTTATTGATATCTTGATCTGTAAAACCCATAATGCTTTACATTTTAATTACTATATTAATTTGTCTTCAATATCCGCAACACAACAAAAATTTTGCTTCGAGCTGATACAGCTAAAATACATAAATACTCAACACCCCAAATCCATTATTTGAAAATCAGCGAAACAAGAAACCTAAAGGTAATTAAAATTTATTTTGAAATCTAATTTTTTAAAAAAATCATTTACCTTTAATACTCTTGCTTAGAATTTGTCCTTAGCGTATATTTGACCGTTCAAATTTAAGGCTGTTTTTTAAATTGGGTGCCAAAATTACAACATTGAATCCAAATATGCAAAAAGAAATTCAGGAAAATATTCAGGAAACTTTGCAAAAAGAGGCAGATGCGCTAATGAATATGGTAAGTTCGGTAGATTCCGGTATCTCTGAAGTGATTCAATTACTTTTTAATTGTCAAGGAAGACTGGTGATCACTGGAATCGGCAAGAGTGCTATTATTGCCCATAAAATCGTAGCTACATTGAATTCTACTGGCACCTCAGCACTTTTTATGCATGCAGCGGATGCTATTCATGGAGATCTAGGTATGATCAGCAAAGAAGATATTGTCATTTGTATTTCTAAAAGTGGAGATACACCGGAGATCAAAGTGCTGGCTCCACTTATCAAAGGATTTGGCAATACGCTGATAGCGATGGTGAGCAACAAAACATCCTTTCTGGCGCGCAATGCTGACTATATTATCCACTTGCCACTGGAAGCAGAAGCAGACCCTAATAATCTAGCACCAACCACGAGTACCACCTTACAAATTGCAATGGGCGATGCAATTGCTATTGCTCTTCTTTCAATGCGAGGATTTTCTCAAGAAAACTTTGCCAAATATCATCCTGGAGGTAGTCTAGGTAAGCAACTCTATCTGAGAGCAGGAGACCTTGCTGCTGAAAACGAACGACCAAAAGTCTATTTAGGCGATAACCTTCGCACCATTATTATGGAGATTTCATCTAAACGGCTCGGTGCTACTGCCGTGATGGATGATAATGAAAACCTAGTTGGTATAATCACGGATGGTGATCTGCGTCGGATGCTTGAATCAGGTCAGGATACAACACAGATAACTGCTGGTAATATTATGACTTCTATGCCGAAATCAGTTGAATACAACACTTTAGCTGTGGAGGCACTAACCCTGATGCGCAAGTACTCTATTACTCAACTCCCTGTTATGGATGGTTGTAGGTACAAAGGGATAGTTCATCTACACGATTTAGTCAGGGAAGGGATCATTTAGTGATAATCAAGAATAGTAACAAAAAAGGCAGCGGGATATCCGCTGCCTTTTTGTTAATTGAAAATGAAAACTTCTTAGAAAGTATATCTTGCTGCAAGCGCTCCGTATCCTCCACTAAATCCACTACCATATCCATTGATAAAGAAGGTAGGAATCCAGTCAGCACTGACATTGAGTGGAATGTCTGCAAATTTGTAATCCAGACCTAAAACACCTGAAATACCAAATGAAGTAGAACTTCCTGGATTAATAAAGCTAGAATCCCAAGACCAGAAATAAGCGTTAGCTCCAGCACCATAATACCATCTTAATCCACTTACGCTTGAGATATCATTGTGTATTTGATAGTAAGCACCCACATTAAACCAAGAGTAACCAGAATAGCTTCTGAATCCAGCTGTTGCCTCGAATGCACCTTTTTCAGAAAGGAATGTCTTATAAGAAATGGAAAGAGGATAACCTAGACGCAAACCTATTGCAGACTTATAATCCTGAGCATTAGTAGTTACTGAAAATAAAAAGGCAAATGCCAAAACGGTAAAAATTTTTGTTTTCATAATCCCTGAATTTTTAATTTTTTGGTTAACAATAATTGGCAAATATATGAATTATTTTAAATATAAATATTTTTATAGTCAAAAATTATAAACTATAAATAAAAATTTTTTACAATAAGTGTTTGAACCTTGGCCTACGTGGAGTGATGTTTCCGAATTGCTCTATTTTTGACTTTTCATAATCACTGAAATTGCCTTCAAAAAAGACCACGTGGGAGTCATCTTCAAATGCAATGATATGCGTGGCTAATCGGTCGATAAACCATCGATCGTGAGAAATCACCAAAACACATCCTGCAAAATTCTCAATGGCTTCTTCCAGTGCTCGGAGGGTATTCACATCGATATCGTTAGTAGGTTCGTCTAGCAGTAGCACATTACCACCTTCCTTAAGTGTCATGGCCAGATGCACTCTGTTGCGCTCACCTCCTGATAGCACACCTATCTTTTTTTGCTGGTCTGAACCTGAAATATTGAATTTACTCAGATATGCACGAACATTGATCTGAGTTTTACCTACCATGATGAGTTCCTGTCCTTTTCCGACAGCTTCCATAATGGTCAGATCTGGCTTAAGATCAGCATGAGACTGGTCCACATAACTCAAATGTACGGTATCACCGATGGTAATCAAACCACTATCAGGTGTTTGTTGGCCCATAATCATTCTAAACAGTGTGGACTTGCCGACACCATTAGGTCCGATGATACCTACAATAGCGTTTTTAGGGATAGAAGCAGAGAAATTATCAATTAAAACGCGATTGCCATAAGCCTTGGATATTCCTTCTATGTCGATGACTTTATCTCCCAGTCGGTCCCCTGGTGGAATAAAGAGTTCCAGCTTGGCCTCTTTTTCTTTGGTTTCTTCGTTCATCAGTTTGTCATAGGCATTCAGACGTGCTTTGCCCTTAGCCTGGCGACCTTTAGCGCCCATACGTACCCATTCGAGTTCTCGCTCTAACGTCTTTCTGCGCTTAGATTCTTGTTTTTCTTCCATTTCCAGACGTTTAGCTTTTTGCTCCAGCCAAGAAGAATAATTGCCTTCCCATGGAATGCCTTCTCCACGATCTAGCTCAAGTATCCAGCCTGCCACATTATCAAGAAAGTATCGATCGTGAGTCACAGCAATGACGGTGCCTGGAAAGTTTTTGAGATATTGTTCTAGCCAATGTACAGATTCAGCATCGAGGTGGTTAGTAGGTTCGTCCAGTAGTAAGATGTCCGGCTGACTCAATAGTAGTCGGCATAGCGCTACCCGACGTTTTTCACCGCCGGAACATACAGAAATGAGTGTGTCTCCTTCCGGACAACGTAGGGATTCCATGGCCACCTCCAGCTTATTGTCTAGATTCCAAGCATCATAGAGATCCATTTTTTCCATGAGTTCTCCTTGTAGTTCTATGGCTTTCATCATCTCGTCGTCGTCCATCGGCTCGCCCAGTTTGTTGTTGATATCTTCGTAGGCTTTGACTACATCCACAATGTGCTGCACACCTTCTTCGACTATCTGACGCACCGACTTGGACTCATCGAGTGTCGGTTCCTGTTCGAGATAGCCGATTTTATATTCATTGTCAAAAGTTACCTTGCCTTGAAAGTTAGTATCAATACCTGCAATAATCTTGAGGAGCGAAGACTTTCCGGATCCGTTAAGGCCAAGTACTCCGATTTTTGCCCCATAAAAGAATGAAAGCCATATATTTTTAAGTACTGTTTTCTGCGGAGGAAAGGTCTTAGTGACACCTTCCATTGCGAAAATAATTTTATTGTCTGCCATGCTTTTTATTAATTTGCTTGCAAAGATATAGTAATTAATTGAGAAAAGAGCACAGAGAAATGTACCAAAATATACTCCGGTATATGAGGAAAATTCTTATGACCTAAGTCCTGAAATGCTTTTGCCAGGAGCAAGACATTTGGAAGAAATATTTATAAAGCAAAATCTAAGATTTGCTTATTCTTTTGATAGTTGTGGAAGACTGTAAGAGAAACCAATGCTAATATCTCCTAAAAAATTGAACAAGGTAGTTTTACCACCCAAAGAATAATTTATTTTTTGTTTTTTGACATTTTGATCAGGGTATTGAGTAGTGGCATAAGAAACTCCCAGATTTAGGAAGTTGGGTGTAATCAAAAGCAAAAACTTATCAGTAAGCGCATATTCAAGGAGTGGATATGCATTGAGCGCAATCGTATTTGTGGCAGAGGATTTTTTATACTCGGTCTCATTTCCGGAAGCTGTTTTTTGAATTGTATGACTATAGTTCAAAGGGCTTTCCATATAGAGTTTGATATTTCCCCAGGTGTATAGCTTGTATCGCACAAAAACACCCAGACCATAACTTAGATCCTGCGTCTTTATGGTAGGAGTTGTTATCTGTGAATAGCCAATATTTGCTAGTCCTCCTAAAGCCAGTTTGTTATTGATCCAGTGACCCACTTTTGGCGATAAGCCGAAAGAAAAGGATGTGCTTTGTTTATTATTGGGATCGTTGACATTAGCATCTTCAATTAAATGGTTGATGCCAAAACTACCTGAAACAAAAGTCTGGCTGAAGCTAATGGAAAAGCTTAGTAATGCAGCAATTAGTGTGAAAATTCCTTTTTTCATAAATTTTTTTTTTAGAACGTTGCTTAATTATGTAACGTTTATTTTGTGTGAAATGCTGCCTAAAATTTATAAAATTAACGATTATTCCACGACGACAAATCTTGCGTAATAGGAACTGGAAGATGTTTTAAACTGCACGTGATACATACCTGGTAGATCAAACGTTTGATGGGATAACTTTTGGTTTAATGTGTTCAGGTTTACTTCCTGCTGAAAAAGTAATAAACCTACCGAATTATAAATCATGAGTCTGCCAATACCAGGGTCATTTTCTACTTCAATTCGGAAACTCTGGTGATGCCGAATGAGATTAGGTACGACTTTTATACCTTGCTTCAACTGTACATCTTGAGTTGCCACTAACTTTGGCCAAACTTGGATTTTGGAGCCATCAAATCCGATAGCAAATATCGATGTAGTTCCGTCTAGCATAGGTACCAGTGTTGTTTGATTTGTCAAATCTCCAGTACCGGTCAATGTAGCTTGGATTAAGATGTCGTCTTTGTCGTACGCTTCAAAAGCTACGGAGTTCTTCCATACGTTGTGGTCGATTTCCATGTAAGGATTGACAATGTCTGTATAGAGTTTATAACCTTCGCCATTTTGCCCGGTAAGTGTAGCTTTATTCCTGTACGTATCGATAGTCAGGGCGCTGATATAGTGAATGACAGGTGATACTGGTTGTGTAGTGAACTGGCTTTTGACTTCCTGAACAGCACGATTGATCTGATCTTCTGTTATGGTGAGTTGTCCTATCCCATAATCATCGATTTCAGTATCCACAGGTCGTAATAAGCCCATACGGATAAAGTAATCCGTCAAGTCTTCTTGAACTGCTGCACACGTGTTTTTATAGAAATTGAGCAACAAGGTTCCGTTGTCCAAATTGCTTTCGTCAGTATTGCGGACTTTTTCAGCTACATAACCATACCAATGGGCGTAGTCAATTGAGTCAACAAGAGGATTTTTATCAAAAGTGAGCGGTCTGGCATCTCGACATGCTCCAGCCAGTTGATAGTACAGTTGCAATTGCCAGAATGGCACAAGCACTCTGAAGGGATAATCTTCTTGTGTCTCTTGAATGTGTGTATCCTGCTGATAGAGTTCATTCAAAATGCTGTTGTATCGATTCATCACTCGAGCTGGTGAGCCGGTTGTGGAAAATCTCTCAGCTTCTAGGCGAGTATAGGGTTCCTTGGCTCTATTGAGATGGTAACTTGCCCAGACAGCATAGACATTATTAGTAACCTCAGTGGTTCCGATCCATTTCAAGCCAGGACGAATCTGGTTGACATGGCCAAATTCATGTGGAATACCCCATAAGTCTAATCTATTAGCATCAGTGATGGCTTCCGGACCCCACGTCAGATCGAGATGAATACCCTGGCCACCAGCATAATATCCGCCTCCGGTGCCAGATACCCCAAACATATGGTTGGGAACGTGGTGATTATACTTGTACAATCCCATCTGGATACGCTGCCAAAGTACAATACTATCGTATAATGTTATTAAGTGATGCCCATCAAATGGGGAATGCGTTTTTAAGGGTAGTCGGTCATAATTGAGATGGACGTAACTGCCGAGCAGGTCCACTTTTTTATAAGTATTTCTTGACATTAGGCGAACCCAGTCTTCGGAAGTGTGTACATTGATATCATAGTAACCATTGATAATGCCATTGACAATATTAACTCTAATTTTGTCGGCAACATCCGGGTGTGAAGAAAAGTAAGAAATATAGCCTAAACCAGCTCCGCGCATTACCATCACATTGAGTCCATTGTTGAGCTGGTAAGCGTAGTCGTCAGGATTTTCTTCATTGGCAAAATCCTTAACACGAAGATATACTGGCTCGGCACCGATGCCTTCAGCAAATGCTATTATGGTATCACCGCGACTGAATAAAATGCCTGTAGGATTTTCATAGGCATCATATCTAGATGTTTTGAGTTTGTCCGCTAGTGTGCTAAGAGATTCATAAGCCTGATAATCTCTACTTCGTATATTTCTGTCATAACTGCCTAAAAGCAAGCACTGGGCTAATGACTGGTAAAAACCGGGTTCCATTTTAACGATGTCCAGTGTAGTAACGTGTGATTGCACTTCATCATAGAGTGGTGAAGTAAAAATATCACTATATGGAAATGGCTCTTGTCCGGTATCGGTATTCTTTTGATAAAACTCCATCTCAGCACAGCTGACAAAGCCTTGCTCGCCTGAATGAACTACAATTTTAATATCTTGAGTTTGAATCGTTGAAGGGAAATTGACACGGGTATCTAGACCATTGAACCCGAAGTCATAGTCCATCAAGTAAATATACTCGTTCTGGACTTCATCTAGATAATAAATTGACGAAAGACCAAAGAATCCATTATAACCTTCCTTGCGCGGATAATATACAAGATAATCCACTTTTTCACTTTGTTCGAAGTGATAATTGAGTTCCACAGGCAAAGCTGAGTAGGCGTTATTCCAGTTGGAATGGTATAGGGTATTGAGGTTGCCATCAAAGCTTTTTTCGATATTTTCACCTGGTTGATAAGATGATGCAAACGAACCAGCCTGGCTGATCCTGAGCTTTTGATCTTCTGAGATCTTCAAGCCTTTTACACCGATGACACAGTCCACACTTCCATCTGGGAGTGCCGGACGGCTTGCGCCAAATACCATTTCTGCACATGATGAGAAGTCGCCAAAAGCCTTGGACACAGTGATGCGAATGGCATAAGGCTCATCAATAGCGAATGGAAAATGGTAGGACTTAGTACTGGCATCTATGCTCCATTCTATAGGAGTGGAATTGATCATCACAAATTGATCTGGATTTGATCTGGTAGCTGCAAAGACATTGATTTGTTCCCACATTCCGTTGTACTGATCTTGTCTAGGTGTGTACTGAATGCTGTTGATTTCGGGTACGAGATTACTAAAGTAAAAAGTCAATGTATCTGGCATACCATTCGTGTACCACTTGCTGTGATACATAGTTGTAAGATCGCCATCGATAGCATACTCTATCTCTTGCCCACTCTGGGCAGGCTGATACGATGTAGCATAATAAACCGGCATAGAATACTGACCATGTAGATTGCCGATGATAAAAATCAAAAAAAACTAATACAAAAACTTGCTTGAAAACCAACATATGTAGTGTTATTAAAGTACTGAAAATCTATCCCTTTTATATACGGAATATTTTATTAGGAACAAATATAATTATTGTCATCGGTAAAAGAGGGAATGCAGATAAAAAAATGTGGGTTAGATAGGATTTGGTTTGACAACATTGGTTAATAATGAGTTCAGAGCATGCATAATCTAGATGGTATTAATAATTGCTCATTCATGATATACAGCGATGCGCTCGAATAGGGTAGCTGCGAATAAAATATAAATCAAGATAAAAGAATGTTGGTTGTAAAGCATTGCCATTGTCTAAGGCGGCCAGTTTTACAATGAAAAGGTCAATATCTCCATGATTGTATATTTTCAGACTTTAAGTGAATTGAACTCACATTGCAAAACCACATTCAGTAGGTAAGCAATAAATAATCTAGAAAGATTCGTCGGTTTTGTAAAATAGAAAATCAGTAGGTTATATCCATTTTTTCTTTTTGAATATCAGCAACATGAGAATAAAGATTAAAAGCATCACAGCTAGCGTATAGAAATAGCCATATTGCCACCTTAATTCAGGCATGTTGTCGAAATTCATACCATAAATACCAGCTATAAAGGTCAGTGGGATAAAAATACTCGTCATGATGGTGAGTACTTTAATGATTTCATTCATTTTGTTATTGATCGTTGCTATATAGATTTCCATGAGATTCCAGGATATTTCCCTATACACTTCTAGGTCATCTGCTATATGAACTATATGGTCAAATAGATCAGCAATGTACTTTTTTGTTTTCGATTTAATCAGATAATGATCTGTTCGAAGTAGCTGGGCAGCGATTTCTTTAGTTGGGTGTATGATCCTACGCAGACGGATGAAATCATGTTTTAGTTCTTGAATTTCCCTAATAGGCTCTTGTTGAATATTATTGTAAATCAGTTTGTCTTCCAAGCCTTCAGTATAATCACCAATTACCTGAATGATTGTATAATACTGATCTACAATAGCATCTATTATACTGTACCCTAAGTAATCACTTCCTTCCTTTTGGATCTGACCAATTGATCTATCTATTCTAGAATTAATAGGGCTAAAAATATCTTTTTCAGATTCTGTAAATGTTATAACATAGTTGCTTCCTATAACGATACCGATATGATCTGTCTGGTAATCATCATTTTCAAAATAAACGTATTTGAGTAGAATAAAGAGATAATTCTCATATTCCTCTAACTTTGGTGGCTGTTCAGTATCAGCTAAATCTTTAAGAACCAGAGGATGCAATTGAAAGGATTGCCCAATATTTGTTAATTTAGCTACATCACCGAAACCTCTAATTTGAAACCAATTGATATATTTATCATCAATATAAGTGGCTGCATTTTTTTAAATTATCAATTTGGATGTCTTGCTGATCTGTTTCGTTATATTTGACCAAATGAATAGCTAATGGCAAGTCAGGCTTATTTCCGGTATAGACGACTTTGTCTGGGTGATTATTCCTACTTTTATTAAATTGTTTTCCTTTTGGCTTCAAATCGAGTTGTATTAATTGAATTAAAATCGTGTGTACTTTATCATTAACGGAGTAAACCTATAATTGTAGTATCTTTTTTATTATAACTTTTGTATGAAATAATTTTAGCTATTCGTAATGAAAACGCAAAGTACTTGAATAATGTAATTCACCCTTTGGTTTTGCTTTACAAATGTACATTTTAAGGATGGTTATTCAATGCCCAAATGATGGCTTTTTCTTTGGTAGCCCTAAAGATGGTGGAGTGCTTTTCTTTGGGCTCATCTGAGTACTTCCACGTTAGATTGTCAGGGGCGGAAGTGTTTAGGATTTCAGCCAGCGTACGGGTGTGTACGAAAATGTCCGTTGCACTGGATCCGGCAAACCATAGCTTTTTTTCTCCATGTGGAAAACTAGCTAAATGTGTATTTGCAGTCTTGACCAGATAATGATCATTCCACCATAGTGAAGGATCAAAAGCGATGTAAATATCAAATAAATCGGGCATAAGAAAGAAGGTCTCGATCACAAACAGTCCTGACAGTGACTCGCCGATGATGCTTCTTTTATCTGTTGTCCTATAACGTCGGTCAATTTCTGGTATAAGTTCATCTTTTATGAAAGACCGGAAATTTTTAGAGCCACCTACCACCGGCGCGATTGCTTTGTCACTTTCTACTGATGTAAATCCTGATAAATCTCTTCTTCTCTCTGTATTTTCGATACCTACGAGGATTAATGGCGGAATCTTTTTTGCCTTTACCAGCTCATTAAGAGTGTTGGCTATGTGTGGAAAATCTTCAGCGACAATACCACCGTCGGCCATATACATGACTGGTAAAGAGTCTGCTCCTGTTTTATAAGATTCCGGCATCCAGATATTAATGACTCTTTCTTCGCCGACAGACTCAGAATACATCTTAAAAGTGTCGTGTTCTGGCACGGGATCGTTGTATTGAGGTGCATGAGAACAACCATAAAATAGTTCTAAAATAAAAAATAAGGTAAAATAAAGATATCGCATTTAGTTTAGATTTAAAGATGTAGGATGCGTTTGCAATAATTCTGAAGTTCAAAAGTAAAAATTATTTGTACAGTGCAAATTATAAGCAATTCTTTTTTTTAATCTTCAGTAATTTGACAACAATAATTAGTTTGCTTTTGAGCAGTGCAGTTGTCGAACCTATGTTTGAATACTTTTGCGACACTCTGACGATCCGCACAATGCCAGTCTGTTTCTACTGCATCACCCACATCTTTTGAATAGGGTTTCATCGGATACGAAAAAAGAATAAAATCAATTGATACCGACCAAATTGAGATCATCAAAGGGAATGTTGAGGTATATCCGACTATTACTCGCATACTATGGGACATGATTATCTCTATTAGATTGGTTTCAAAATAGGGAGAATTTATAAATGAGATGAAATCGTAAGTTGCCGTTTCACTTCCCAAATATTATCTGAGTTCTCTTTTGATGATGACTTTTGTTTAATCAAAGAATAATACTTCTGCTGAGGCCAATGCGGCACTATTGCCAGAATTGTTTGGTATTTCGCTTCCATTCTTCAAGCAAATTATTAGAAACTATCTTTCCAAAAAAGTAATCAGGTACACTAATTTTTGGCTAAAGTTAAGCGTCCGATCCTTAGCGTTTGAATTAGTAAGTTGAATAGAAGGTGTACAACAAAAAAGCCATCATTTCTTTATGAAAAATGATGGCTTTTTTAGAATTTCAAAGCTATATTTTTTAGAAATAAAAGCTCAAGTTGAGGTTATAGCCTCGATTAAAAGTCTTAGTACCGACTGATTCACTGACTGTCGCGAGGCCATGGATGTATCTTGCATCAATTCTGGCACGGGATGAAATACTAAAACCAGCACCTACCTGAAAACCATAATCCCACTCTTTTGGACCATTAACTCCATCCTCTGTAAACTCTGATTCCAATACTGTTTTATTGCCGTCTGCGTCTGTGAGTTCATTTTTTGCCTTTCCTAGACCTTTGCCGACATATGGACCAGCTTGAGCATAAAGACTATTGACCAGTCTCATTTTGAGTAGAACAGGAATCTGCAGATAATTGATAGTGTATGAGCTATTTGATTTTGAAGTAGTGTTGCCTAGGGTGTATTCGGTTTTGGCACCATGCTGGATGTAATCTACTTCCGGCTGTAAAGCAAATCGGTCAGATAGCCGCAGATTATAAAATGCACCTACACTTATGCCGGGCTTTACGGTTGTGGAATAAATGGAAGACTCAGGGTCATAGCTTAGATTGGCTAGATTAATCCCGGCCTTGATACCTAACTGTGCATTTAGACTAAGTGCCATAAACATACCCAAAATAAAGGGTAAAACAATCAATGACTTATTCATAACTAATTTAATAATATGTGATAAAAAAATAATGTTTACATTGTAACGCTTTTATATGACGGGATAGTACTTATACTGTCACATATATACAGATTGACAATTTTATTTGTATAAAAAATGTTGATGCATTCCAACCTTATATCAGTTGTTTTCGTCATTATTGTGTAAATCAAGGCAAAATGATTAAAAATGAAGATCGTGGAGCTGCATAGGGATGTCCACAGCTGGATAAATAGTGCTATCCGTGGAGACAGAAAGGCGCAGAAGTTGATATATGAACAGTATTCAAGCAGAGTGCTGAGTATATGTCGTCAGTATATAGCTGATGATTTTACAGCTGAAGACCTTATGATTTCTACTTTTATGAAGGTATTCAGAAATCTGGAACATTATGCACAGAAAGGTGTGTTTGAGGCCTGGATTCGCAGGATTGCAGTCAATGAATGTATCACATACATCCGTTCAAGAAAGAAAGTGACCTACACTGAACCGGAAGAATGGGTGGCTATTGCGGACACAAAAACAGATGAAGGATTGATAATCAGTGATCTGCAGGCGATGCTAGACCAACTGCCGGATGGATGCCGGACCATTTTTAACCTTTATGCTATCGATGGCTACAAACACCATGAGATAGCAAAGATGATGGATATCTCCGAGGGTACATCTAAGTCTCAGCTGGCTTATGCTCGGAAGTTATTACAACAAGTACTTCACCAAAACAACATTTCAAACCATGGATAATCATCAGAATACAGATCAGCTGTTTAAAGATTATTTTGAACAAAGAACACTAAAGCCTACCGATACAGCATGGGATAGACTGGACACAATGCTTTCAGTAGAACGTCCAGTAACCATTCGAAAGCGAGTACCTGTGTACTGGATAGCTGCGTGTTTGGTGGCTCTGGTAGCTGCATTGGCTGTTTGGAGAGGTCAATCAGTTCGTCATCAGCTGCCAGAAACTGAGATTATTGCTGACAGGCCTGTACCATCATTGGAAACTAATGAATCGGCATTGGCGGTCAGTAATGAAAAGGAGCAGCCGGTAAAGGAATTGATGCAGTTTGATACCGAAAAGGTTAAGGCGCACACACCGATAAAAAGCGGTAATCATCGTATTAAAGATGAGCAAAGTGCAGACCAAATCACTAAAATAACCGTTGCTCATGACGAAACATTGAAAAGTACAAAACCAATTGAATCTAACAATGAACAAGACTTTCAAAAGGTGATGGCTTCAAATCCTATCACCCTTGAAATCAATGCTCAGGCATTGCTAGCATCAGTTGAGCAGTTGACTCCACGTCAAGAAGCTTCTGAGTCTAAACTCACTGCTATGTACGAAGTACGACCTGATCCGGATGAACTGTTAAAGGAGGCAGAGATGGAAGCATCGTCAGGATTACTTAAAAAATTGTTTAAGACGCTGCAAAGTGGATCAGAAACGATTTATACCGCCTGGGCCAACCGAAATTACGAAGAAGAACAATAATTTTTAACAAACCATAATTTTATCAATATGAGAGTATTTTTATGCACATGGATGCTCGTGGCGTCCGTATTTACATTAACCGCTCAGGTTGCTTTTGATCAACGCGTCAAGGAAATTCGACACGAGGTCATTCAAATTGCGAAAGAAGAAAAACAGATACTACAGAAAGAAGTCGAGACCATAAATAAAAGGGTAGAGAACAGAGAAATTTCAGTGGAAGAAGGAGCTCGGCAAAAACAAGATCGTGCAGAAGTTTGTGCTGATAAGGTTGAGCAAAGAGTAGCACCTTTGATGCAAGAACTTCAGGAATTAATCAAAAAAGATATTGAAAACCCTTCTGGAAATGAGGAGGCAACAGATAGCAATGGTGCAGCTGAGGTGATGGCAGAAGTAAAGTCAGAAGTAGCAAAAATTAAAACAAAAAAGAAGGCCCCACGCGATGAAGCCCGAACCACGTCACAGTTTGTTTTTGGCTTTGGTCTCAACACAATATTGATCAATCAGAAACTGTCGTCTATCAATGATAACGGCATGAATATAGGGAGTGCGCGTTTTTACGAATGGGGCGCCACATGGAAAACCCGTCTAATAAAAAATTCGACTTTTTTAAACTTGAAATATGGTGTGTCACTCATGTATAATAACCTGAGACCGAATGACAATAATTATTTTGCCAAAAATGGGGATCAAACCACCCTCGGACTGTACCCATCAGCCTTGACAAATGAACCCTATTTTAGAAGAGTGCATGCAGTAGTGCCTGTCCATCTTGAGATGGATTTTTCAAAAAAGAAAGTGTACAATGATCAGACATACATTCGATCACAAAGAGGATTTAGGTTAGGTGTTGGTGGATATGCCGGGATGAATATTCAAACCAAACAAATCATCGAATATAAAGAAGATGGATTAAAACATGAACTCACATCACGTGGTAATTATAATACGAATGTATTTGTTTATGGCTTAAGTGCATATGTCGGTTATAAAAGTACAAGCCTGTATGCAAAATACGATTTGAACACTTTGTT
This sequence comes from Bacteroidetes bacterium OLB9, assembly GCA_001567255.1. Taxonomy (GTDB): domain Bacteria; phylum Bacteroidota; class Bacteroidia; order Chitinophagales; family Saprospiraceae; genus OLB9. The sequence continues at coordinate 70,344 of LNBW01000055.1, forward strand.
TAAAAATAGCCCTGATGACTTTAATAATATATCTATGGGCATAAGGTTTGATTTTAACTAATAAATATAGAAGGGGCAGATGTTTTTGCAAATGTCCCTTTTCTTATTGTAAATAGTTGTTTATTTAAGTTTAAATTGAAGATTGATTCATATGATAGAAAATGGCTGCAGTAAGACGAATCTTATTGCTCAATTAAGTTCTAATGTGTAATTTGGGTTATATAGATTAATGCATACAATTTAATAGGAGCAGAAGTAAGATTTGTTGACCATGGTAGGTAATTTGGTAAGGCAATATTCTATTAATGATATGAAGTGCAATAAGCTATTGATTGAAGCGCCAGCAATTTTGAACAGAGTTATACAATGCTGAATGGAAAGTATAATCTTGGATAAAAGCATCAAATCATATTTCCAGCTAATGAAATCTTTTTTAACTTTGTCTTTTCATAATTTCGGATATAGTTTGGGACGACATAACGACAAAAATATCAAGGAAGTGCTCGGTGAGTTTATAGCTACCAATAAAAGAGTGGCTCACGGTTATTATACTTCACATATCGACGAAATATGGAAGCAGGAAATGGGTCATGTCATCAACAATTATACTTCTCGTCTGACATTCAAAGATGGAATACTGAATGTGTATCTAACCTCCGCACCACTCAGAAAAGAACTTTCTATGGGAAAAGATAAAATTAAAGATATTCTCAATCGTGCACTTGGTGCTGATCTGGTTCAAAATATTCAAATATTCTGAAGAATAACTTATAGCACTTCAGAGATATGACTTTTGATACGCTCGGAAAGTCTTTTTTGAGAAAATTTCCACACGATGAGACTCATTATAGTAATAATGCCACCTATAATTAAAAAACCTATGTAAGTTTTTCCGGTCAGTTCACCTAAGTAAAGAGCGGCTGAAATGGATAGGAATATCAGGGTAAATGCTGCTAGTATGAGTAGGATGATAATATGAATTACAGAGGCTAAAATGTCTGCTGTTTTTTTTGCAACAATATCCGCTAATTCATTGATTTGTTTTTTCGTGAAACCGGTGACTTCGTTGATGAGTCCATCGGTTTGCTCTAGTACAACAAATTTCAGAGAAGTGAATAGCGAAGAGCTAATGCCCTGTACATTCTCGTCCTGGCTGACTTTAGTTTTAATATATTTTTCGATCTCTTCTACTATTTTAAGTAGCGTGATTTTAAGTATATTCGCCCATTTTGAATTATTCATCATTAGCAGTATATGCACTATCATAAATACAATATTTATGCCATGAATAGATTTTGGCTAAGTGGATGGTTGTTGCATACAGATTTTGACTGATTTTCTCCGATACATTGAGTTGATTAAAATACTAAGATACTAGAGGAGTTCCTTTACTTATTATTTATGGAGCAGATGATCAATAAAAAAGGAAACCCTTGACTGGATTTCCTTTTTAGTTTTAATGGTTGATAAATTTAAAATTATTCACTCATGTATGATTCCATAGGTGGACAAGTACAAACTAAATTTCGATCGCCATAAGCACTATCCACCCTACCTACAGAAGGCCAAAACTTGCCTCTAGCAGCGATGTATGACAGCGGGTATGCAGCTTTGGTGCGTGGATAAGTGTACGACCACTCGTCGGACGTGACGACTTCTGACGTATGTGGAGCATTGGTCAGTACATTGGATTTTTCGTCCATCTCACCCGAAGCTACTTGATCGATTTCTTTGCGTATTTCCAGCATTGCATCACAGAATCTATCTAACTCAGCTTTGTCTTCACTCTCGGTAGGTTCGATCATCAGTGTTCCTGCTACTGGAAAGGACAACGTAGGTGCGTGAAAGCCGTAATCCATCAATCGCTTAGCGACATCTTCAGCACTGATGCCTATCGCCTTGAATGGGCGCAGATCTACAATCATCTCATGAGCGGCTCTACCATTTTCACCAGAGTAAAGGATGTCGTATGCTTTCTCGAGTCGTGCCTTGAGATAGTTAGCATTCAGGATAGCATATTTAGTGGCATCGGTAAGCCCTTTGCTACCCAGCATACGGATATAACCATAAGAAATCAGAAGGACGCTGGCACTGCCAAAGGGTGCTGAAGAAACTGCTTGGATGGCCTTACTGCCTCCGGTTTTAACCATAATATGGCCGGGTAGGAAGGGTGCTAACTTACTGTTAGCGCATATCGGTCCCATACCTGGTCCGCCACCACCATGTGGTATGGCAAAGGTTTTGTGTAGGTTTAGATGGCACACATCTGCACCTATAATGCCCGGACTGGTCAGTCCTACCTGTGCATTCATATTGGCACCATCCATATAAACAAGTCCACCGTTATCGTGGATAATTGTACATATTTCTTTGATGCTGGTCTCAAACACACCGTGAGTACTCGGGTAGGTAATCATCAAGCATGATAGATTGTCTTTATATTGTTCGGCTTTTGCTTTAAGGTCAGCTACATCTACATTACCTCTTTCGTCACAAGCTACTACAACGACTTCCATGCCACATAGCACTGCTGAAGCAGGGTTGGTGCCGTGTGCAGATGATGGAATTAAGGCAACATTTCTGTGGGTCTCATTTTTGTCAGCATGGTAGGCGCGGATGGTCAGCAAGCCGGAATATTCGCCTTGTGCACCTGAGTTAGGCTGTAGCGAGCAAGCCTCAAATCCAGTGATTTCTGAAAGATACTGCTCTAACTCAGTGATTATCTGTTGATAGCCATGCGTCTGTTCGGCCGGAGCAAATGGGTGAATAGCGCTAAACTCAGGCCATGATACTGGAATCATCTCTGTCGCAGCATTGAGTTTCATAGTACAAGATCCTAGCGAAATCATGGAGTGCACCAGAGAAAGGTCTTTGTTTTCAAGGTGTTTGATATAACGCATCATTTTGCTTTCTGTATGATAAGCTGAAAACACAGGATGAGATAATGCTGGTTCACTTCTTTTCATGGGGCTATTGAAAGTAGTGTACTTTTCAGAAGATGCTACTTTTCTACCGCTGACTTTGCTAAATACATCAACGATTTCAGAAATATTTTCCCAGTTGGTGGCTTCATCAGTAGAGATCACTATCGTATGATTGTCACCATAGAAAAAGTTCAAGCCATTGGCTAAAGCTTCGTTTCGGATGGCCTCTACATTAACTGCATCTGTCTGAATGGTGATGGTATCAAAGTAGTGGTGATTGATTACATGGTATCCTGCAGCTATGAGTTGCTCAGCTAGGGAAACCGTTCTGGAATATATATCTGATGCAATGGCTTTCAAGCCTTCCGGCCCATGATACACGGCATACATTCCGGCCATGATCGCTAGTAATGCCTGCGCAGTACATATATTGGAGGTAGCTTTTTCTCGCTTGATGTGCTGTTCTCTTGTTTGCAGTGCCATACGCAATGCTTGATGGCCGTGAGTATCTACTGACACACCGATGATTCTACCTGGAATAACTCTTTTATGCTCTTCTCTGGTAGCAAAATAGGCTGCATGAGGCCCTCCAAAACCCATGGGTACTCCAAATCGCTGGGTATTGCCCACAACAACATCTGCTCCCCAGTTGCCCGGTGCTTCGAGCAATACTAGCGACATGATGTCTGCAATTACTACAACCTGGATGTTTTTTTCATTACATGCAGCAGCAAATGCTTTGTAATCATGTACTTCACCGGTAGCATCTGGATACTGAACCATTACACCAAAATAGTCGTCAGAATAGTCAAAATCTTTCCAGTCGCCAACCACTATTTCAATATGCAGTGGTGCTGCGCGGGTGATTGCCACTTCAAGCGTCTGCTTAAAGATATTGCGGTCAACAAAAAACTTTCTTGCAGGCTCGTTTTTCCTTTTTTTATTGTGTATTCCTTCTACCATTGCCATTGCTTCCGCAGCTGCTGTGCCTTCATCGAGGAGAGACGCATTCGCTACAGGCAGGCCAGTTAGTTCAGATACCATGGTCTGAAAATTAAGAAGCGCTTCTAGTCTGCCCTGAGAAATCTCAGCTTGATAAGGTGTATATTGAGTGTACCAACCTGGGTTCTCAAAAATATTTCTCAAAATTACTGATGGCACAATAGTGTCATAATATCCTTGGCCTATATAACTTTTGAATACTTTGTTTTTAGAAGCAATCTTCTTGAGCATATTTAGATATTCATACTCTGACAAGGCTTCTGGGAGTTGAAGATTTTCATGCATTCTGATACCATTCGGTACAGTCTGATTAATGAGGGTATCTAAAGAGTCAACACCAATGATTTTTAGCATTTCACTCAGTTCAGCATCATTGATTCCTATATGCCTTTCGGCAAATCCATTTAAGTATTGAGAAGACATTTCCATTTTTTTAATTTGAAATAAAATGATGTGCGAAGATAAGACTATTTTGTAATTTTTAATCCATGATTTGCCCTATCATCTATGATGATCTAAGACGTAAATATTTGCTGTTTTAATTTGACAGAATTTTTCTTTCCATTGAGCTCAATGATCCCAATCACTGAAATATAAAAAGCCTCAAATAACTAGGTGCATTTGAGGCTTTTGTGACTCCGGAAGGATTCGAACCCTCAACCCTCAGAGCCGAAATCTGATATTCTATCCAGTTGAACTACGGAGCCATTTTTGGCGCGGCAAAGATAGAATATTTTTTGAAAATGCGTACAGTGAATTGTTTTTTTAAATTGAAACGGGATTGGGCATGTGCATGATTCTGGTAACAATAATGGTGATTTTACGTTATTTGTATGAATGCAAATATTTTTTTTATGCTTTTGTTATTAATTAAGTTTTTGTTTTTAAATATATTAGCCGGTGTTCCTGCTTTTGAGGGTGTTGGAGCGGTGGCTTATATAGGTGTTGATAATGAGATCAGGATTAATCTAAACGGAAATCTCAGCGAAGACATAGAAGTTAAATCAAGTGCAGGTACATTGTTTAAACGAAATGACAGTACTTATGTATTGGTCATCAATCAGCCAGAAGAAGAGATTAAGTTAAAACTATATTATAAAAAGATTATTTGTGATATGAAAACGCTAAGAGGCGATAGAATGCCTGCTCCTGTGTTGCGTTTTGAAAATGAAAAAGATGGCACATTTTCGAGAAAAAATTTTAAAGATTTAGGCAAGCTGCAATTCTTTTATCCTGATGTTTTTCCAGCAAATCAAAGAGCAGAGGTGGTTTCATTTTATATCATGATGAAAGATGCCAATGGTCAGATCATCTATAGAAATAACCTTAGAGGTGATCACCTGGATGCAACTAGTATGAACTATTTTCAAAAACTGATGTCTGGTGGAGCAATAACTATCAGTAATGTGATTACCCAAAATCCATATTCAGGTATGCGAAATAATCAAGTTAATAAGACTGTTGAAATCATAGATTAATTTCAGCCAATTTGGCTCTACTTTTGGTCATCACCATTATCATATTTTAGTCAGCAAAATAAATTTACATATTATAATTTAATTATATGTTTAATTAAATGGTAATAAGCAGATAAAAAATATAAAATATTTTTAAATTGTTTTTGTTGATTATCAGTTAATTATGACGGAGCCTATGAATTTACTACATTTAAGGCATAATTATTGATTGTTTACATCTAAGTGACGATAAAAGCCGGAGATGATAATTTACATTTCTTACTAATTGTCACAGTATTGATGCTTAGGATAGTGAATATATCCTGAATATCTGGCTTTAATTTTCATGAGTCATCACTTTACTTCACTGATGAGATTCAACTCAGTCATGAGATGGGTATGGCTCTGCATTATCTGCTGGCTTTGGCCACTGTAAAAATGATTGATATTTATGAACATAAAATTCATTGCAATATTATGTTGCCTGATATTTCTTTGTAGCTTGTCAGCGCAAAATTCGGTGATCCATCCAGCTATTCAAGTTGTAAAAGCTAAGGAGATTTCTAGACCAGAGAAGGTAGCGTTATTTAAGCCTATAGCTGATCGTAGCAGCGAGGTTTTATCAGTACTTCAATCCTATACCTTGATGTCTCTTGACAATGAAGCTTTAGGGAAATTGACCAATCAAAAGGCTCCATTCATTGAACTATCCATTCCTACACCAAATCAAAAAGATATAGAGGTAGAGCTGGTGGAAGTACATCCGTTTTCACCTGATTTTAAAGTTAGGATCGCTCCTTCGATGGAGGAAGTTCAGGTTGGTCAAGGCGAATATTATCGTGGTATAGTTAAAGGCGAGGAAGGTAGCATTGTAGCATTATCCATAGTGGATGGAGAGGTGGCAGGCTTGATTTCGAGTCCTTCATTATCTGGCAATATGGTTATAGGCAAATTAAAGCAATCGGATAATTATGTCATTTATGAAGATCATCAGATCAATGGAAAAAGTAATTTTAATTGTTTAACAGCGGACTACCAGATAGCATATACGCCAGAGGAATTACGGGGTATTTCATCCGGCTCTAGAAAAGAAAATGATTGCATTCGTATCTACTTTGAAGTGGATTATGATATTTATGTTGACAAAGGAAAAAATGTAGAGAATGTTTCATCCTTTGTCACTGCCATCTTCAATCAGGTAAGTATGCTCTACGCTGCTGAAGATATCAATATTGTACTTTCGGAAGTTGTGGTTTGGACACAGCAGAGTCCTTATACTGCGACTACAGCTTCAGGTATGCTCAATCAATTTACAGGTTATCGCCAGGGTTTCAATGGTGATCTGGCACAACTACTATCATACAAAATCGGCGGTGGTATTGCATATATTGATGGCCTTTGTAAGTCAAATCCTGACTACAGTATGAGTTATGCTGGTATCTATAATTCCTTTCAGAATGTACCAACGTATAGCTGGACCATTGAAGTAGTTACTCATGAGCTGGGACATTTATTTGGTTCGCAACATACTCACGCATGTGTTTGGAATGGTAATAAAACGGCTATTGACGGTTGTTATAATATTGAAGGAAGCTGTCCTAATCCTGGGATACCTTCGCCTCAGCAAGGAGGAACGATTATGTCTTATTGCCATCTGACGAATGCAGGTATTAAATTCTCCAATGGATTTGGTCTTCAACCAGGTAATGTTATCCGTTCGAAAGTTGCAGCTGCTTCATGCTTGACATCTTGTTTGCCAGATGGTGGAGGCACTGAATGTGAGTTGAATAAGGTTATACTTGAAATAAATACAGACAATTATCCATCTGAAACTACATGGGACATTAAGAACCAACAAGGGCAAATACTTTATTCGGGAGGCCCATATTATTCTCCACGGTCACTTTCAACAATTGAATTGTGCTTACCGACTTCGTGTTTTATTTTTACAATCTATGATTTGTATCAAGATGGTATGTGTTGTTCCTATGGGAATGGCAGCTATAAAATTAAATTTGAAGGCAATACATTAATTTCAGGCGGTCAATTTGGAGCTTCAGAGTCCAAGCAATTTTGCATTTCATCTCAACCAGCGCCAACCTGTACCGATGGCAAGAAGAATGGCCTAGAAACTGGCATAGATTGTGGCGGGCCGAACTGTCCACCATGTCCGACATGTCACGATGGCATAAAGAATGGTCAGGAGACCGGAATAGACTGCGGAGGCCCTGATTGTGAGCCGTGTGCGACCTGCACCGATGGCAAGAAGAATGG
>LNBW01000056.1 GCA_001567255.1 Bacteroidetes bacterium OLB9
GAAAAAGAGTATAATATTCCAATAAGAAAAAACTCCTTACCCGAACAATAGACCAATATCGAATAGATAACAAAATAAGCTTAGTGGCTACCTGTAGTTTGTTCGGGATAGATAGACAGGTTTATTATAGAACTAAATACCGTAAAAAATCAAATGAATCAAAAGTTGAAAAAGTAATTAAAATGGTAACGGAAATTAGAAATCGAATGCCTAGAATCGGTACTAGAAAATTATATTATATGCTAGAACATGAACTACAAGATATGAATATTGGGAGAGATAAACTGTTTAGTATTTTAAGAGCAAATCATCTAATGATAACGCCTAAAAGAAGCTATAGAATAACGACCGATACGCACCATAGATTTCATAAACATAAAGATATTGTTCAGTATGTAGAAGTTAACCGCCCAGAGCAAGTATGGGTAGCAGATATTACTTATTTGGGATATAGAAATAATCATTTGTACTTATCATTAATTACGGATGCCTATTCAAAGAAAATAGTAGGATATGATTTATCCAACTCATTACAAACAGAAGGGTCAGTAAGAGCTCTTAAAATGGCAAATAAAAACAGAATGTACCCTAAAAGTATGCTTATACACCACTCAGACAAAGGGCTACAATACTGCTCAAATGAATATCAATTATTATTAGGAAAATATAAAATGCAATGCAGTATGACGGAAAATTACGACCCTTATTCTAATGCCATTGCGGAACGAGTAAACGGAATTATAAAGAATGAATTTTGTCTAGAAAACTATATGGTAAATAAGGAAATTATGCCTGCAATAGTAAAAGAAACCATAGAAATATATAATAATGAACGCCCACATTTCTCCTGCTCCTTGTTGACTCCTAACGAAATGCACAGACAAAATTCTATCCCTATTAAATCTTATAAAACAAAAAACCGAAGTAAAAATGAATCTACTTCGGTTTAATTATTTAACTTTACCCTAAATCTGTATCAGTTATTTAGGACTAGTCAAAGTAGAAATAATACTACACCAAGATCATAACAGGATTTTCAAGCATCGACTTTAAGGTCTGTAAAAACTGTGCACCAGTAGCGCCATCGACCACCCTATGATCACATGACAAGGTTACTTTCATCATATTTCCTATTACAATTTCGTCATTTTTAACAACTGGCTTTTTGATAATTGACCCTACAGCAAGGATACATGCATCAGGTGGATTGATGATTGCGGTAAACTCTTCAATGTCAAACATACCTAGGTTAGACACTGTGAAAGTATTGCCTTGCATTTCTTGTGGTGACAATTTTTTATTTTTAGCTTTAGCCGCTAGTTCCTTTACTTCCTGATTTATAACAGAAAGTGACTTGAGGTCCGCATTATTTATCACCGGTACTAATAGCCCATCTTCGACGGCTACAGCCACTCCGATATTGATGTGCTGATGGTAGGTGATCTTATCTCCATACCATGAAGCATTGATAGCAGGATGCTTTCGCAATGCTGCAGCGCAAGCCCTGACCACAAGATCATTGAAAGAAATCTTGACAGATGCCTTCTCATTCACTGCAGTTCTCGCCGCTACGGAATTGTCCATATTTATCTCCATGGTTAGATAAAAATGTGGTGCAGAGAATTTACTTTCACCCAGTCGTCTAGCAATGGTTTTACGCATTTGACTGACAGGTACATCTCCGTATTTGAAGTCAGAAACCACTACTGGCTGAGGAGCGCTTTGCACACTAACGGAAGGCTTATTGGTCATATATTGCTCAACATCACGCTTGATAATCCTACCCTGATCACCAGAGCCTTGCACCTGATCAAGGGGTACACCTGCTTCAGAGGCTATAGATCTTGCCAGTGGAGAAGCTTTGATTCTTGAATCACCGGATGTTTCTTGAGTGGATTCCGATGATGGTGGTGTAGCAGGCTTTTCACCAGTCGATGCAGAAGCTGGTGGTGTCGTACTCGGTTGTTCTGAAGATGCTGATTGAATAGGTTCAGATACATTTCCCTTAGGAGCATCCGATTTTTGTTCCGTCAGCAAGTGTTTGTATTCCTCACCTTTTTTGCCTATGACAGCTATGATTCCATCAACCGGAACAGCACCTGAAGGTACGGCAACATGTAAAAGCACTCCTTCAAAGAAACTCTCCAGCTCCATAGTGGCTTTATCTGTCTCTACCTCTGCCAGCACATCTCCTGCCTTGACTGCATCTCCTTCTTTCTTCAGCCATGAAACGATATTCCCTTCTTCCATGGTATCGCTTAATCTAGGCATTCTAATAATCTCTGCCATATCTTATATTTTTTAATTTGAAAGGCCAAATTTATTACTTCCGCCAAATAAATACAAAAATGCAGACAGTAATCTTTGTTTTTTAGCATAATCGCCTATATAAAATGAAATTCGCACATGAATTACATAATAGTAAGGGCCAGTTTTCTGTTAAGTAACCAGACATTTTTTAACTTTGCAGCTGTTTTTGAAATGCATTAAATTAAAAATATTCTTATGCTGGATGATTTTATGGGCAATCTGTCTGAGCAACAAGCTGAGATGAAGCAAAAACTTCAAAACATTCCTATAGAAATTAAGATTGAAGGTATCACTATTTCGGGCAATGGTGCACGAGAAGTTAAATCTGTTACTATTGACAACGAAATACTGAATCCTGACAACAAAGAAATGGTGGAGGATATATTCGTTATTGCAATCAATAAATTTATTGAACAATCGGTAGTAGCTGAAGAAGCCGAAGCTAAAAAAATGATGAGTTCTATGTTGCCACCTGAGTTTGGTGATTTATTCAAATAAATTCAAATCAGACATTGAAAAAATTAATTTTCTTACCTATTTGTATTCTATACACACTTGCCGGCTTTTCGCAAAATGCCTACTATCTTTATAATTTTGATAATTGCGGCCCCGAGAGTAGTGTAACTGATTTCCCTGATATATTATTAGGTGGCGATCCTCAATGTCGATGTGGAATAGGCGAAAACGGCATATTTCTTGACGGTCAGGATGATTATTTGCAAATTGACAAAGCGACTAATGTACTTTTTTCTAGTGATTTTACTCTGGATTTTTATTTTATGCTGTCAGACCCCTCCGGGGAGTTAGACATAATGTCACTAAGAAATGAATGTGGAAGACTGGACTCGATGATGCAACTTCGATATTTTAGCAATACTAATGAACTGATATTTGAAATGTCAAGCAATATCAATAATTATTTTGGAGCAAAAGCACAATTAGACAAAACCAAGTGTTGGCATCGTTTTACAGTGGTCAAATTCAATCTAGAGTACTATGCATATCTGGATAACAAACTGATAGGAAACTATCTGGCAAAAGAAAATATAGCACTGACAAAACAAGGTGATTTCTTTTTTGCAAATAACCCATGCAACTCGCTAGATGTCAAAAAAATGAAAGGTATCATTGACGAATTAACCTTGCATAAAAGAGCTCTTTCTGAGCAAGAGATTATACAATCCTTTGTATATCCTGATCGGATCATCACTAAAAGTACCACTATCTTTAAAGGCGAATCTATTACTCTTGCTACAGGAGACAATTGCGCTAACTCTATAGTGTGGACACCTGCCACATCACTCAATGATGCAGGTGCAGCAAGCCCAACGGCTACACCTGAAGAAACGACGACTTATAGAGTAGTTTTTCACAATAATACATGTACCAGTACAGATAGTATTACAATTTATGTGACAGACAAAGAAAAACTAGACTGTCAGCAACTTTTATTGCCTAAAGCGTTCACACCTAATAATGATGGTCTCAATGATGTCTATGGCATTAGTAATACTTTTATCGTTGACGAACTGGAAAGTTTTGAAATATACGACCGATGGGGCGAAAAAGTATGGTCCACTCAATTTATTGATGAGACCTGGGACGGCACAAAGAATAATTCACCTGTCAACGGAGGTACGTATCTATACAAAATCAAATATCGGTGCAATAATTCTGATTTTGTTAAGATTGATAACTTCACTTTGCTGCGCTAGCCGACATTTTACACACATTTTTTCAACAATATGAGGTATTAAAAGCTATTTCTCCATGTTAAGTGAGGAAAATAGTAAAAACAATATTAACTTTGTGATATTATTAACAATTCATCATTCTAATACCTTATTTTTATGAGAAAATTTGTACTTCTATTTTTAACTGTTTTCATAGGATGTAGCCTGAATGCACAGATTGTATCGGGCTCAAAACTTACAAAAAATATCGTTACAACCGATATCAATGGTGAAAAAGTTGACTTTTTTGCCGTCTTAGATTCAGGCAAATCCATTGCTTTAGATGTATTTGCTACATGGTGTGGACCATGTTGGTCCTTTCATCAGACACATCTTCTGCAGCAATTGCACGAAGAGTTGGGCCCAGAAGGAACTGACCAAATCCGTGTATTTGGATTGGAAGCAGATGGGGCTACACCACTCTCTGACTTGTTTAATGCGAGTAATACGTCTTGGGGCAACTGGACCGAAGGTGTAACTTATCAGGTTATCAATGACCATGCTTTTACTTCTAATCCTTTAAATATTGCCTACTTCCCAACGCTGTATGTCATCAGACCAGACAGGACAGTCTTTGAAGTTAGTGATTTAAGAAGTTATCCTGATATTTGGAAAAAAGCGCTAGTTCCTACCAAAGAGAATGATATGTATTTTACATCGACTTTGACCTCTAGATCATTTTGTACTCAGGGTGTTTTTACTCAAAGGCCAACATTCATCAACCTAGGATCAACACCTATAGAAAGTTATAAAGCGGTCAGATCCATTAATGGAGTGGAAGATGAAATTACTGTCGATGAAGTAGTAAATGTATTCTCAAAGGGTAAAATTTCATTTCCTAATGCAACCTTAAAAGAAGAATCAGACATCAGCATCAAGATTACAGAAATCGAAGGTGTAGCTTTAGGCACTAATGATAGTCCTACATTGACAGCAAAGTATGTCAAGCCTTTAGTCGAAACTAAAAAAGTGCGAGTAGATATCACTACTGATTATTATCCAGGAGAAACTAGCTTTACGATCAAGGATGGTTCTAAAACATTACTAAGTCATAGTTTCACAGGAAGTGAAAATGGTGGTGGAGCAGACGCAAATAAAACGCACTCATTTACAGTCGAAGTACCTGAAAATACCACTGGCTGTATGACAGTTAACCTTAAGGATGGATATGGCGACGGTATGCCATACTACGATCCTGAATTACACCCTGTACCAGGAGTGGAAATCTATGATGAAAATGACAAACTGCTTAAAGAAAAGTTTGACAGTGATTATATTTGGGAAAAATCAAATGTAATATCTTTTGGCACTCAACAATCTACTTCACTTAAGGAGCAGGCTTTTGTTGAAAGTTTGAATATTTACCCTAATCCTGTGGTCGATGTCATCAATATTAATATGACCATCAAGGATGGACTAGATTATGAATTATATGTTTCAGATGTTACAGGTCATCGGGTTTCAGATGTAGTTAAAAATGCTAACTTCATCAATGTAGCTAACTTATCTTCAGGTATGTACTTTATCAATGTTCAGACAAAAGATGGAGTATATGCACATAAATTTACAAAATTATAATTATAACTCGCTGCATAGCGATCAAAAAAAGCCATCTTCCACCTTGTGGAGGATGGCTTTTTTCTTAAATTTACAGAATAATTTATATTCGGATGGAATTTCTTTCTGATATCCTTCTCATGGTTCTAGTAACGGTGCTAAGTTACTGGTTCTGGTTTAACCTATCATCAAAGAAAATTCCTAAGGTACACAAACCTGCTCATAATGAAAACCTCCCACCTGTATCTGTCGTCATAGCCTGCAAAGATGGAGCTGATACAATAGAATCAATCATTTACCAAATTCTAAATCAGGATTATCCACTCTTTGAATTGATTGTAGTAGATGACTTTAGTACGGATCATACATGGGACGTGATCACTGGTATTAAAGAAAAAAAATTTTAAAGCTTTACGTGCAAAAGTTAATTTACCGGGCAAAAAAGCTGCTTTGCATCAGGCGATTACTGAAGCATCGCAATACGACTTACTGCTTTTTACAGACGCTGATTGCACAATTAAAAGCAGAAGATGGATTTCATCAATGGTAGCTGCTATGCAACAATCTAAAATATACGAAATCGTACTTGGATATGGTCCGATGACAGCCAGTTATAGTTGTGTGAACATATTCGCCCGATTTGAAACGGCACTCACTGCCATACAATATTTTAGTTATGCTCTTTCAGGTTCGCCGTATATGGGTGTGGGTCGAAATTTGATGTACACAAAAAAACTATATAACAAAGTAGCCGGATTTGAAGCTCATCAACACATAGCATCAGGAGATGATGATTTGTTTATCCAAAGTGCAGCCAATAGCACAAATACTACCATCAATATCGATCCTGACAGTTTTGTATATTCCAACTCAAAAAAAACTATTCGATCATTTTTTAACCAGAAAGCGAGACATATTTCCACCTCTTCGCATTATGGGTGGAGTCATAAGCTTTTACTGAGCTTATTTGCCATAGCACAAATTACAGTCTTTTTTATATTAATATTGGGGTTGATAGTAGATTATTGGTCACTAACATTCGTGATTGTCATTTTAGTCATTAAATGGACGTTGCAAACTATGTTGCACTTCAGATGGATGAAAAAGCTGCATACGGGCATAATTTGGATACTTTTCCCCATGTTGGACATCTTGCTAGTAATTTATTACATGATTATGGCAGGCTACTCCATCATCAGAAAACCTATAAAATGGTAATCCTACGTTGAGCTCATACTATTGATTTTAGACTATTTGCAACCAAAATTGTTAAAATTCTATTAAATGAAGCTTTTACAAGTATGCATCATTAAACTCGTGGGATCTTAAAAAGTCTATCTACTAAATTCAATACTGAATGATAATTGCCGACGACAGAATAATCATTGAACAAATCACTAAAGGTACAGATCCTGAAAAAGGATACCGTATGCTCGTGAGTATGTTTAAAGAAAGACTGTACTGGCATATAAGGCGGATGGTAGGTGAGCATGAAGATGCTGACGATATTTTACAAAATACCTTTGTCAAAGTCATTAAGAATATCAATGGTTTTAAAATGCAAAGTAGCTTACAAACATGGCTTTATAGAATAGCGACGAATGAATGTATCACTTTTTTGAATAAAAAAAACAGTAGGAAGGTCACACCTCTTAACAGTGCTTATGATACAAATGGTGTGAGTGGACTATATCAGGAGGCTGATGAAATTCTTTCGAAACTTGAACAAGCTATCAACCGATTGCCGGATAAACAAAAAGCAGTATTCTTGATGAGGTATTATGATGAATTACCGTATTCAGAAATAGCCGAAATCACTGAGACGAGTACCGGAGCACTCAAAGCAACCTATCATCATGCTGTCAAAAAAATTGAAGAATTTATAATCGATGGACATGACTAATTTTAATGATCACTTTCAGGATGAACTAAAGGAAATTAGCCCGTATTTGGCTTCTTTACCAAAACAAGACCCTAAAAATGTACCTGATGGTTATTTTGAACAAATAGAAGATGAAATAGTACATCAGCTAATGCTGATACGGCATACACCTGAATCTAATCGTCAACTACCTGACGGATACTTTGATCAGGTTGAAAATCAGGTAATACGAAAAATAAAGATAAGTAAAAAACCTAGAGCGTGGATAAAATTTATACCATATGTAGCAGCTGCAAGTATTCTATTTATACTGATGATACTAGTGGTAAGTCCTGCTGACCATGCCAACCAAGAAACAGTACAACTTGCTCAGATTAGCGAAATGGATCAGCTTGATTATCTGTCTAAAAACATAGATGATGTCAGTCTTAATACTTTGATTGACTATGGGTTGATTGAAGAATCGGACTTGATGATAACGGATGCAGAAGTTGAAAATTAAAATATAATATCACATAAACACACCTTTTTTTAAATTTTAAAATCCTTAAACATGAACTCAAAAAGTTTTAGTAGTAAATTATTTCTCCTTGTGGGATTGATGGTGTTCAGCTTTCAGATGAACGCTCAACAGAGTGGAAAGAATTTTCAAAACAGAGAACAGATGAAACAAAAAATGGAAGCTCAAAAAGTAGCTTTTATTACTGAACAATTACAACTGACAGAAGTAGAGGCTCAGAAATTTTGGCCGATTTACAATAAGTATCAAGAAGACCAAAAAGCGCTCAAATCTTCATCTGATGATACCTATAGAAAAGAAATGTCTGACAAAGAAGCAGAAGCATTTCTCAATACCATGATTAAGAACAACCAAAAGCAGCTTGACTTGCACAATGATTATATTACAAAATTGAAAAGTATCCTTCCGGCTTCAAAAATTGCACGGCTTGTCACCTTGGACAAAGAGTTTAAAAGAAGAGTCATGCGCAATATGAAAGAAAGAAGTTCACAGAGAAGAGGCAGATAATCTCACCCATCCAGAGCAATCAAGAGCAAAATAATTTACCGTAAGAATGAATACCCGCTTACTTTGTACTGCGGGTATTTTTTATATCTCGGGAAAATAGCTATCAAATGACAAATCAATAGAATACATAACATCAAAAAGCCTACAATCCTCTACATGCTTTCAAACAAAATCTAGTAATTTATCCGGTGAAAGGAGAAGCATCACTATTACTCAAAATTTCTCCAGTTGTTTGAACTTATGTGAGAAACCTTAATAACATACATGGAGTTTTAGGTAATAGAAAGAGAAATACAGCAACAGAACTATAGAATGGCTCTCCCTAAAATTCCATTCATTATTGCAAATATTTTGTATTTTTGAGGCTATTTTTTAACCATGTAAGGAAGCGTTTCCTGCAAAAGCGTCTAAATCTCTTACAATGAAACATTTATATAATAAAATCAATCGTCATGTCCTCAAAGATAGGATCATGACAGATCCGACACCTAGAACCACAATTTCATTTTATCAGTACTATCATCTGGGCAATCCTCAACTATTTAGAGACCATTTTTATATATTATTATCAGAAATAGGTGTTCTAGGTAGGATTTACGTGTCGTACGAAGGTGTAAACGGGCAAATTTCAGTGCCTAATTACAACCTCGAAGCGCTAAGGAAAGCACTCAATACTATAACTTTTTTGGAGGACATCCGACTCAACTATGCTATTGAAGATGACGGAAAATCATTTTTCAAGCTTATCATCAAAGTACGAGATAAAATTGTTGCTGATGGCCTTGATGACAGTACTTTTGATGTGACCAACAAAGGCATCCACCTTAAGGCTGAAGAATTCAACAAAATGACAGATGACCCTGAGACCATAATTGTTGACATGCGCAATCACTATGAAAGCGAAGTCGGTCACTTTAAAGATGCCATTTTGCCGGATGTTGAGACTTTCAAAGAAGCCTTGCCTGTTGTGGAAAGAATGCTGGAAGACAAAAAAGATCGCAATATCATTATGTATTGTACTGGCGGTATTCGATGCGAAAAGGCATCTGCCTACTTTAAGCATAAAGGTTTTAAGCATATCTACCAGGTGGAAGGTGGCATCATCGAATATGCGCGAAGAGCAAAAGAACTTGGTATTGAAAATAAATATATTGGTAAAAATTTTGTATTTGATGAACGCCTAGGTGAGCAAATTTCGGATGAGGTCATCGCCCACTGCCATCAGTGTGGTGCACCTTGTGACACTCATGTCAATTGTGCCAATGATGCTTGTCACATACTCTTTATTCAGTGTCCTGAATGTGCTGCAAAATATGAGCATACTTGTTCAGAAAAATGCAAAGAATTCAACCATCTGACTGAAGACAAAAGGATTGAGCTTAGAAAAACAGAGATTTTTAATGGAACAAAGTTTGGAAAAGGTAGGTATAAAGCACATAAAAAAACTCAATCTTTAGAAACTTTTCTGAATGATCCTAAAGTATAAAATCGCATAAATAAGTTGATGTTCAGTTCTGAAAATATTAACCCGATTTTTCAAAAATACAATAGATGGGTACTGTATGGTGCAATAGGTATCGTTTTGTTTGTCATTATTACCATAGCTAGTATTGCATTAGGAGATATACCTAGCTTTGAGGAACTGGAAAATCCAAAGTACGATCTGGCATCCGTTATTTATGATGTAAAAGGCCAACCATTTGGTAGGTATTATATAGAAGATCGGGTAGCTGTTGACTATGCTGACATTTCGCAGCATGTGATAAATGCGCTGATCGCAACGGAAGACGATCGTTTTTACAATCATTCAGGCATCGATATTCGTGCTTTATTCAGAGTAGGTATTAAGTCATTGTTACTACAGAAAGAAAGTTCTGGTGGAGGGAGTACTATCACTCAGCAGCTGGCTAAATTATTATATAAGCGGCCGAGCACAAAAGGTAAGTCACTACCAGTCCGAATGTTCTCCCTTGTAAAATCTAAAATCAAAGAATGGGTCATAGCCGTTAAATTAGAAAGAGCCTATACTAAGGAAGAAATAATAGCCATGTACCTCAATAAATTTGAATTTGTCAATGGTGCGCACGGTATTGAATCAGCTGCGGATGTATATTTTAACAAAAGCCAAAAGGAACTGACTATACCTCAGGCAGCTACACTGGTAGGTATGCTTAAAAATCCTAGTCTTTACAATCCAAATCGATTCCCTGATAAATGCATGGAAAGACGAAATACTGTATTGAGTCTGATGCAATCCCATGACTTCATAGATGAAAGACAATTTGAGACATTTAAAAATAAACCTATTGACATGTCAGGTTTTTCTCGCAAAAACCAAAGCGATGGACCGGCACCATATTTTCGGGCTGAGTTGACAAAATTTCTTAGAGATCTCTTCGCATCCAACCATATAAAAAAAGACCGATGGCTCAGATTATAATATTTATACTGATGGTCTTAAAATTTATACGACAATAGATCTTACATATCAAAAATATGCGGAAGAAGCAGTCCATGAACACATGATTAAAAACCAGGAAAGATATGATAAAACCTGGAAAAACAGAGATCCTTGGACTTATGATGCTACTAAATATCAAAAAGAATTGCGTGCCTCTATATTAGAAAATCAGTGCAAATCTTCTGACCGCTACTTGTCATTGAGAGGAAGAGTCATGGGGCAATCTCTTGAAGCTGTCGATCGATTATTTCCTGAACTGCCTATGTCTGACAATGTTATAGAGCTACTAGATTCTATAAGTCAAAACTTATCAACCCTGCAAAAAGGAAGTAACTCAGGTCGCATAGATATCACTAGACAAGCAGATTACAATAGATTACTCCATAGCAGTGAATGGTCCAGTGTGGCTGTCGCTTACAAAAAACTACAAGAATTGTATAAAAAAGAATTTAACACTCCTATAAAGATGATGGTCTTTGACTATGAAAAAGGTGAAAAAGAAGTCATAATGTCACCTTATGATTCAGTCAGATACCACAAAATGATCCTGCAGGCAGGTATGCTAGTAGTAGATCCTGCTACAGGATACGTAAAAGCATGGGTAGGAGGTGTTAATCACAAATATTTCAAGTATGATCACGTCACTATGCGTCGTTCGGTGGGTTCAACCATCAAACCCTTTGTATATACACAAGCAATGGCAATAGCCAATATCTCTCCATGCCAGGAATTTGATGATATTCAATATACCATTTCCCCTGCTGATTCAGGATTTGGTTTAGGTGAGGAATGGTCTCCAGCCAATGCAGAAGAAAGGTTTTCAGGTAAGAAATTCAACTTGTTTCAAGGTTTGGCGCTCTCTAAAAATAGTATTTCCGTAAGGCTCCTCAAGGAAATGGGTACCGTTGAGCCTATTAGGAATCTTCTGGACAATTTAGGAATCGATAAAAACTTAAGACTACCTAACGGACAACTAGCAGTGCCCAAGGTACCATCCATCTGTCTGGGTGCAGTGGATCTGACTTTACTTGAAATGACCGGTGCTTATGATGCATTTGCCAATAATGGGGTTTATACTCAGCCTGTATTTATCTCACACATTGAGGACAAAACGGGTAAAATTATATACCGTGGTACTCCTGTTAAAAAAGCTGCAATCAATGCACTTTATAATGCAGCAATGGTCACAATGCTTCAGAACAATATCGGAGGCTCTATGGGGGTAAAATCTTCTATCGGTGGGAAAACAGGTACTACTAATGATTTTGCTGATGGTTGGTTCATGGGGATCACTCCTTCCCTGGTCATGGGTGTGTGGACAGGTGGAGATGACAAGTGGATACGTTTTTTATCGATCTATGAAGGACAAGGCTCTGCCATGGCAAAACCTATTGTATCGCTTTTCATAAAAAAACTTGAAGCAGATCCAAATTCAGGCTATGACGCAAATGCAAAATTTGCTAAACCACCACGTGGGTATTCAGAGCTAATGGACTGTGCAAAGTTTAAATCCGAACGCAAATCAACTGATATGCAAATGACAGAAAAACAAAAAGCTGCCCGAGAAGTCTTTGATGAAGAATTTTAAGGGAGAACTGGTTAGATGTTTTTTCAGTTATTGTATTGTTGATTTTCATGATTCCACTCCATATCAATATGAGGTATTGCTACAATATCATAGACTCCGCTACAACGCTGAAATCCTAAATCGGCATAGTAAGTTTCAAGATAGTGTTGAGCATGAATGATGGTTGTTAGTTTTGGCCATCTGAGTCGTAAATATTGTTGCACTTGATATACCAATGACTTACCATAACCTTTTCCTCGTTCAGATGGTATCACACCTACCCTACCAAAATTGCAAGCGTCGGGCTCTATAATGCCCGGACCAAAAATACGGCAGTAAGCGATCAGTTTATCATCTATGATGCCCATAAGATGGATAGCCTCCATATCAAGATCGTCCACATCACAATACAATATCTGCTGGCCTACCACAAAAATCTCATTTCTGATCTGGAGTATGCGATAAAGTTCCCTTGTAGTTAAGGCATCAAACGCTTTAAAGACCCATTTTATATCTGTATGCATGACAATTAGGCTACCTTTTAACTCTTAAACACTTTTAACCTGCAAAAGAGAAAACAAGTTAGTCACATTTATCATTTACTGTATATTTGTCAGATAAAAATATTTTTCATGTGGGAAACAATCAATGGGCAGTTATGCAAAAAAATTTGAATTTAAAGACTTTTCTGAAGCTTTTGGCTTTATGACCAGGGTGGCAATGCTAGCGGAAGTCCACGGCCATCATCCTGAATGGTCTAATGTGTGGAATCGAGTAGAAATCAGGCTCTGCACCCATGATCAGGGCAATAAAATCACAGATAAAGACCGGGCATTAGCTGCTGACATAGAAAAGATACTGGCTTAAAAACCTCGTACTTTAAACTGTCTTTAGCTTACTACCATATTGTTGCTTCAGTTTATCTATCTTGGGCCTTATGACGACATCGCAGTAAGGTTGATCTGGATGGTTATTGTAATATTCCTGATGGTGGTCTTCAGCCTGATAGAACGCTTCAAAGGGTCGTACTTCGGTCACAATCATATCTTCAAATGAAGCCTGCTCTTCTGCTATCACTTGTAATGCTTCTTTTTGTTCATCTTCTGTTCGGTATAAAATAATACTTCTATACTGACTACCTTTATCTGCTCCTTGTCTATTGAGCGTGGTTGGATTGTGGGTGTGGAGATGTATGCGGAGTAAATCGTTGTAAGTAATAATAGCTGGATTATAGGTAATTTCAATCACCTCTGCATGTCCGGTATTGCCTGTACATACTTCACGATAAGTGGGATGTTTGGCCTTGCCACCACTATAGCCTGATCGTACTTTTACCACACCTTCCAGATTTTGAAAAAGAGCTTCTGTACACCAGAAACATCCTCCACCAAAGGTAGCTTTACGCAATTCCGATGCTTCTTTGACAAGTGCTTCTGCATTGATGCAGTACCTTAGACCTGAAGGTGGTGGCCCATCTTGAAAAACGTGGCCAAGATGCGCGTCACAAGTGTTGCACACTGTCTCGATTCGATACATTCCATATCCTCTATCTTTATGATAAGCGATAGCTTCCGGCGACGCAGGTTGAGTAAAAGATGGCCACCCTGTTCCACTGTCAAACTTTTCTTCGGCATCAAAAAGCAAGGTACCACAACATACGCAATAATATTGTCCTGGCTCAAATTTATGACACATTTCAGAACTATGTGGCCGTTCAGTGCCTTTGGTCCGTGTGATTCTGTACTGCTCAGGTGTCAACATAGCCATCCACTCCTCATCGGTCTTTTCTACTCTTTTTAACGGTGTAGGATTGCCATTATTAGCAAATCTCAATATATCTATCCAGGTAAACATATACGGTTATTTCTGTAAAATGATTATTTTAATAATGTCTCACCAATCATATATTCCAGCCTTAATAAGGCATTGTTGGGCTCAGAGCCAAAGATAGAATAGTCCAAAATACTGTTTTTATCTACGAGAAGCCAGTGAGGTGTGCCTCCAGCTCCATACTTGAGGAAGGTTGTATCATAATTATAATCACTGAAAAACGGAAAACGGATATAAAACTCTTCCCTTGCTTTTTCAAAGTCACTAACCTTATACTTAAAAGCCTGATAATTCGTATGAATTCCGATCACAGGCAGCTCATCACCTTTTTCATACACGATTCTATTGGCATATGGAATCGCTCTACCTAGACATCCGGGACATCCCAAACTAAATATTAGAATTAAAAATGGCTTACCTCTAAAATCAGCCAATGACGGCACTTCGTCACCAAAAATAGTTTCCAGTTGCCACTCGGGCAATGGCTTTCCGATCGTTGCCTCACTCAGCATCAATCTATTATTATGTAGGAATCCCAAGGTGAATATTGTGATGGTTTCGTAGTAATAAACAATCTAATTTGACTAAAGTTTGGTCAAATCATGCTCACTATCAGAATACTTCTAATACCAGTTGTTCTCTATAAAAAGGATTATTCAGGCCAGACCAAAGTGTTATTCACTTCATCATATTCAGGAAAAATCTGGACTTCAATGACTTTATCGTTTTCAAACCACATCAGCAGACCTTCGCTGTCACATTCTAATCGTTCGATACCTGGCATTTCTTCGTCTTCTTCATCTTCTATCAGATATTCAGTAATATTCCGTTGAGACAGGGCATCCAATACTGTGGTTTTTTCAGCACCCATAATATCCATTCCGTACAATACAGCATCCGGATGGCTGACGGAAACAGATACTAATCGCCATTCATATAATTCATCAAAAGCAAGAGAAATTTCATCTTCATCATAATACCACGCATCCAGTTGTTCGTTTGGATTACCGTCTTCATCCGGCATATGATCAATTTCGTCAGGTCTGCCTAGTACTACTTTGACTTCATCTTTGGTCATACCGAATTTTATCCCACCAACACCTACGCCTGGCTCAATTTCTCTGATATTTCTGATCATAATTTAATATTTCGCGCAAAGGTAAGGATATTCCTTAAGACAAACACAATAATTAAATTTTTATCCAATTTTATTCAGCAGCTGAGGTGTATTGATGTCTAGTGGTCATAGCGGAAGCAGTCAGCGGTCTGCCATGAAGCGATATAAGTAAAATTTCACAGGCTTAAAGTGATCTATGTTGTTATATATACAAAAATCATTATTATTGCGTTATAATAGATATAAACTCAAGTTGATGAAAGTTTCACTTATTGCGCTGGTATTTCTAATAATGTGTGGAGGTCAGCAGTCTGGTGAAAATGGGCCTTCTATCAGTGAGCAGCAAGAAATGGTGGCTGCAGTCAATAAAATCAGGACAAACGGCTGCTATTGTGGCCGTAGATACATGAAGCCTGTATCTAAAGTCAAATGGAGTAACAAACTCTATCAAAGTGCATTGAATCAAGCAAATGATATGAATAAACATCATTTTTTTGCTCATTTTTCAAATGAAGGTCTGGATATCGGCGACAGATTAGACGTAGTAGGCTACAACTGGAAAGTAGCCGGCGAAAATCTCGGTGAAGGTCAGCTTACTTTTGAAGAAGTATTAGGTGACTGGTTGAAGAGTTATTCGCATTGTACTATGCTGATGAACCCTAAGGTTACTGAAATGGCAATAGCGCATGTAGATAAATACTGGGTGCAACACTTTGGAACACCTATGGAAACCGAGGAACAGAACCATTAAGTTAAATGTATAGTAGTGTGAAAAACAACGACAAATTGCGCAAAGAAAAATTCATCCTCCTTTCAGCTAAACATGACATGGTTTTTCTAGATAAAGATGAGTTTGGTACATTGTCCTATCTTAAAGCATTCAAATTATTTAATGACAACAATGGCGAACTCTACAATTTTTGTCAAAAAAAATCAGCTGATTTGAGTGAAGAAATTTGCATTTTCGACTACAAATATAGTGATGCCGCCAGTGATTATTCCATTACATATAAACAAACTGTCTTTTTTGTCAACAGCAAAATTCTCGGTTTACCTGAATTCAAGATGCGGCCTGAGCATCTCGGCGATAAAATAGCTGCCTACTTTGGATATGATGACATTAATTTTGAAACATATCCTGGTTTTTCTGAAAAATACCATTTGTCAGGGAAAGACGAATATTTCATCCGCTACCACTTTGATGATAAAGTGTTGAGATTTTTTTCTAAAACGCATGGTTGGTCTATTGAGGCAGTCAACTATTTTCTGATATTTTACGCACATAACCATATAATTCCAAACGACACGCTTTTTGATTTCTTCAAGCTCAGTTTAGGTATATATGATCTATTCAAATCTAATAATGCCACCCCTGCTTCATTATAGGTGTAGTTAGAGTTTTATTTAGTCAATACATTTCATACAATGAATAAAAAAGATCTTCGAAAGAATAAATTCATGTGGTTTGCAGCCGGCCAAAACATGGAGTTTCTTAACAAGGATGAAATGGGCACCATCGCCTATTTAAAAAGTTTTAAGTTATTTGCGGATGGAAGAGGAAGCATTTCTAATCTTTGCCAAAAAAAGTCAGGGATACTGGACGAAACCACCTATCTATTTGACTATACCTATACCGTTTCTACTGGAAAAACGCACATCACCTATGAACAGACCGTATTTTTTGTCAATAGCAAGAAACTCGGCCTCCCTGAGTTCATTTTAAAGCCGGAACGATTTCTTAACCGTATTGCGGCTTTTTTTTGGATGGGACGATATTAATTTTGAAATGTATCCTGAGTTTTCAAACAAATATTATCTCAAAGGTGAGGATGAACATTATATTCGGTACCACTTTGACGACAAGGTACTCAGATTTTTTAGTAATAATCAAGGTTGGTCGGTTGAGGCTGTTAATTATTTTTTGATTTTCTACAGCCACAATGTAATCATCCCTGCTGAAAATATTGCAACTTTTTACAATATTGGTTTGGGTATCTACGAACTTTTTTGCGCGTAATAATTCATTACTTGAATCAGAAGAAGGGTCTGAGTAAGGATGATTATAGTCCACAATGTATAATACATGGATAATTCATTTTTTTATAACTTCCTTTGCCAATCGTAGGAAGTCAAAAGATATGACCTGCTATTCTACGAATATTATCACTCTGCCCCATAGAATAAAAATGTAGTACGGGCACATTATACTCTAGCAATTCTTTACACTGATGGACAGTCCATTCAATACCTAGTTCACGTACAGCTGCATTAGTCTTACATTTGAGCACTTCTTTGACCAGCGACTGTGGCAAATCAATTTTAAAGATTTGAGGGAGAATTTGCAGATGATTTAAGGTAGCTATCGGTTTAATCCCCGGAATAATCGGAACCTCAATGCCAATAGCCCTGGCTCTTTCGACAAAGTCAAAATATCTTTGATTGTCAAAAAACATCTGAGTTACAATATAATCTGCACCTGCTTCCACTTTTTTCTTAAGCATCTGAAGATCATACTCCATAGACGGAGCTTCAATGTGCTTTTCAGGATAGCCAGCCACTCCTATACAGAAGCTGTTCAACTCTTCACTGATGATCGCCTCATGAAGGTACTTACCACTACCTAGATCCTGAATCTGTGCTACCAGATCTGAAGCATACTGATGACCACCTGAGGCAGGTTCAAAATATTTTTCACCCTTACGCGCATCACCACGTAGTGCCATAACGTTTTGTATGCCTAAATACATACAATCCACCAGCAGGTATTCTGTCTCTTCCTTACTAAATCCACCGCACAATACATGTGGCACTGTATCAACATTGTATTTGTGTTGTATTGCCGCACAAATTCCCAGTGTACCCGGGCGCATTCGAGTGATTTTTCGCTCTAGAAGACCGTCTCCTTTCTCAATAAACACATATTCTTCACGAGAAGTAGTGACATCTATAAATGGAGGTTTAAACTCAATCAATGGGTCAATATTATTATAGAGGTCGGCAATACCACTACCCTTTCTAGGTGGTACGATTTCAAAAGAGAATAAAGTCTTTCCTTCTGCTTGTATGATATGATCTGTTATTTTCATTATTTGTGCCTATTTTTCAATGTCATCAATCAGCTAGATTAGGTGCCAACCATTTTTTAGCTGTGGCAGCATCAATACCTTTGCGGCGTACATAATCTGCAAATTGATCTTCCTTAATTCTACCTACACCAAAATACTTAGCATGTGGGCTAGCAAAGTAATATCCTGAAACAGAAGCTGTAGGCCACATCGCCAGACCCTCAGTCAATTCTGTACCTATATTTTCATACACCTGTAGCAACTTCCAGATAGTCTGTTTCTCCAGATGGTCAGGACATGCAGGATATCCAGGAGCAGGCCTTATGCCCCGATATTTTTCAGCAATCAACGCTTCGTTATCCAGTTGCTCATCAGCGGCATAACCCCAATACTTGGTTCTGACCTGGTGATGGAGATACTCAGCAAATGCCTCTGCAAATCGATCAGCTAATGCCTTGGCAATTATAGCATTATAATCATCATTAGCTGATTCATATTTTTTAACTAACTCATCCGTGCCAAATCCTGCTGTGACACAAAATGCACCAATGTAATCCTGCTTACCTGATGACCTAGGTGCGATAAAGTCGCTTAAAGCATAATACTCTTTCCCTTCGGCCTTTTTCAGCTGCTGGCGTAAGGTGCGGAATACATATTTCTCACCGCTGTGTTCAAGTTCTATATCATCTTCATCATTGGCATTAGCAGGAAATATACCGAAAATACCGCGTGCTTTCAGGAGTCGTTCGTCCACTATTTTCTTCAGCATTTTCTGAGCATCATCAAAAAGTTCTCTTGCCTGCTCACCTACCACTCCATCATGGAGGATTTCCGGATATTTGCCGTGTAGTTGCCAGCTTCTAAAAAATGGTGACCAGTCAATAAATGAAAGTAAATCGCTTAAATCCTGATTTTCAATGATGTGAATACCCAGTTGTTGAGGCGCAAAGATTTCTTCACTTTCCCAATCAATTTTGATTTTATTCTGTCGGGCTTCCTGAATACTTACATACTCCTTCTCAACCTGTCTGCTCAAAAACTTTTCTCTAAACTCTTCATATTCCTT
This sequence comes from Bacteroidetes bacterium OLB9, assembly GCA_001567255.1. Taxonomy (GTDB): domain Bacteria; phylum Bacteroidota; class Bacteroidia; order Chitinophagales; family Saprospiraceae; genus OLB9. The sequence continues at coordinate 19,616 of LNBW01000056.1, forward strand.
TTTGATGTCCAGACTATAGGTATTACTTTTATCCCTATTCAAAAGCGAACTCACAACGCTTACTGCCCTGGAAGCATCATTGACATGTACCACTGCATTGTGGTATTTAGGATCAATTTTTACAGCTGTATGTGCCTTAGAGGTGGTGGCACCACCAATCAAAAGAGGAAGTTGTAAGTTTTGTCGTTCGAGTTCAGATGCTACATGAACCATTTCGTCAAGGCTAGGCGTAATCAATCCACTCACTCCGATCACATCTACTTTTTCGTCTATAGCGGTCTGAATGATTTTCTCAGCTGGGACCATCACTCCCAGATCGATGATATCATAATTATTACAACCTAGTACGACAGCGACAATATTTTTACCTATATCATGTACATCGCCTTTTACTGTCGCTAACAATACTTTACCATTAGATGATTTAGTATTGTCCTTAATAGCTTCTAAATAGGGTTGCAAGTACGCCACAGCCTTCTTCATCACCCTCGCCGATTTTACAACTTGCGGCAAAAACATCTTTCCACTACCAAACAAATCACCTACCACGCCCATACCAGTCATCAGATGACCTTCAATTACCTCTAAGGGTTGAGCTACAGAAAGCCGTGCTTCTTCAGTATCTTCTTCAATAAACCGATCGATACCTTTGACTAAGGCATAGGTGATGCGATCTTGAAGTGATTGATTACGCCACTCAAGGTCTTCTGTTTTGTCTTTTTTTACAGATTTAAATCTTTCAGAATACTCTAGTAACCGTTCTGTGGCATCAGCACGCCGATCCAGCATCACATCTTCTACCAGCTCTAGCAAGTCTTTAGGAATCTCATCATAGACTTCAAGCATAGCCGGATTGACAATGCCCATATTCATACCAGCTTTAATAGCATGATACAAAAAGACAGAATGCATAGCCTCACGCACCGTATCGTTACCACGAAATGAAAAAGATACATTAGATACTCCACCACTAACAGAAACATGAGGTAAGTTTTCACGAACCCATCGTGTACCTTCAATAAAATCAAGTGCATTTCGTCGATGTTCCTCCAATCCGGTAGCCACAGGAAAAATATTCAAGTCAAAAATGATATCTTCAGGCGGAAAGCCTACTTTTTCCACCAAAATATCATAACTCCGCTTACAAATATCTATCCTCCGCTGATAATTGTCCGCTTGACCACTTTCGTCAAATGCCATGACGATCACAGCTGCACCATAACGTCTAATACACTTGGCCTGCCGTATAAATTCTTCTTCTCCTTCTTTCAGACTGATAGAATTGACCACTCCTTTGCCTTGTACTACCTGCAATCCAGCCTCAAGAATCTCCCATCTTGACGAGTCAATCATAATTGGTATTCTAGCGATATCCGGTTCTGATGCAATCAAATTCAAAAACTTGACCATACAATACTTGCCATCAATCAATCCATCATCAAAATTAACATCTAGGATCTGGGCGCCGCCTTCTACTTGCTCTCGTGCAATATCCAGTGCCTCAATAAATTTCTCTTCTTTGACTAATCGTAGGAAACGCTTAGACCCGGACACATTAGTTCGCTCACCCACGTTGACAAAATTAGATTGTGGCGTGATGACCAATGGTTCCAGCCCAGAGAGCTTAAGATACCTAGGATTTTCGCTTATATCATAACTCATTATAAGGTTTTCTTTAAATTCTTAAAACTATATCAGATTATTTAAGCAAGTGCCAAAGGCCGTGGAATTCGAGGCTCATAATTACTGACAGCTGCTGCAATAGCGCTGATATGGTCAGGTGTTGTGCCACAGCAGCCACCTACAATATTTACTAAGCCTTTATCAAGGTACTCATGAATTTGTGTCACCATAGTGGCCGGTGTCTCATCATACTGACCAAAAGCATTAGGCAATCCGGCATTAGGATATGCTGACACATAAAATTCCGTATTGCGCGCTACAGTCTCTAGATAGGGTGTAAGTTGTTTGGCTCCTAATGCACAATTAAAACCCACAGAGAGTAAATTCAAATGAGAAATAGAAATCAAAAAAGCATCGGCAGTCTGTCCGCTGAGTGTACGTCCGGACGCATCTGTGATGGTACCGGAAACCATGATGGGAATGTCAATCCTGCGTTCTTCTTGTATCTCATCTATTGCAAACAAAGCTGCTTTGGCATTAAGGGTATCGAAAATGGTTTCAACCAGTAATATATCAGCTCCTCCATCCAGCAAAGCTTCGGCCTGCAACTTGTAGGCTACACGCAATTCATCAAATGTGATAGCCCGAAACCCCGGGTCACTAACATCAGGTGATAGAGAAGCGGTTTTATTTGTAGGCCCCATAGCACCGGCAACAAATCTGGGTTTTTCCGGAAATTGTGTGGTGTATATATCACAAGCTTGCCTGGCTATTCTGGCACTTTCAACATTGAGCTCATACACCAAATCTTCCATATGATAATCTGCCATGGCCACTGTAGTTCCAGAAAATGTGTTGGTCTCAATGATATCAGCTCCGGCTTCTAGATACTGTCTGTGAATCTCACCGATGATATGAGGCTGCGTCAATGAAAGTAAATCGTTATTGCCTTTGAGTGGATATGGCCAGTCTTTAAATCGGTGACCACGATAATCTTCTTCTTGAAGTTTATACCGCTGAATCATAGTACCCATGGCTCCATCGAGTACTAGAATGCGCTTTTTTAATAAATTCTCCAGTTGTTGTTTGACGGTCATTTCAATATAAGTTAAATATATTGAAATGTCAAAAAGAGAAGATGATAAAAAATGATCTCATCTTTGGAGTAAGTGTTATCTATCCCCATCGGAGTAGAATGTAGCACCGTTTCGCTCGTATGCGATGGTTGCCAAGGTTTCTCAGAGTCTAATCTCTCCACCTTTCTTGATAACATTTCAATAATGTAAAGAACTATTTAGTGATGCAAATATACACATTGTGATGTAATTGAAATGTTATTATAGAATAATTGTCAGCTATGATTAAAATATGCAGCAGTTTGGCTAATCCACACTGCTGCACACTCCGTTCATATTTCATAACAATATATTCGCTAGTTAATGCTGAATCTCAAGGTAACACCAGACCGAATGGTCGTCATAGGGAAGGACAGTGTTGTTCTCGGTATGGTTTTGGAGAAATCAAAGAAAAACCTCAATGCTAGATTTTTATTGACATCAAACTCTACGTTTGTACTCAGTGTCGTTGTCTTTTGACCCTTATTAGGCTGCCCGTCAATACCTGTCTGTAGATTATACACCTCTGAAATATCATCCTTCATCGAATATGCAAAGGTAAATCTCAGGTCCTTGCCTTCAGCACTGGTTCCTTTATCTTTAATCAAGCCAGAAAGAAGACCTTTGTCAGATTTGTTCGAAGCGTCAGCATCCTTTTTTGATTTTTTCGTCTTTTTCTTGTTTTTTGAAAAGGCTTTAAAATTTTTCAAAACATAGCCCGCTCCTATTGTAAATTCTTTAGACTTATTCTCCCTTAGTTCGGTAATATCTAGTGTAAGACTTCTAATCATCTTATAATCTAAGTCAAATTTAAAGTCATTGACCATTTTTAAGCTGACACCAATGATAGGTACAAATTGCTCTTGAATAGCCACTGTAGGCACCTCTAGTCTTGAATAATAGTTGTCATTTGGCGACAAGGTACCAAATGGGTCATTATGATCAAATAAAGGTGATGTCTGGAAATTATTGACCCGCAGTGTAGAACTATATCCATGCTTAATCGTAATATTGGTAAAATATTTCTTCACTGCCGGCAATTTACTCAAACCAGCATAATTCAATTGCCAGTTTGGCTTTGGAATATAGGTATTCTTGCTTACTAGATCTATTTGATCCAACTCCACTGAGTAAGGTGATTGCCCAGTATAGGCAGCCATGAAGGCAGGCACCGTCACACTGGTATTTGTCGGGCCATAACCTCCCGGATATTGTGGATCTTTATTATAGACACCAGGATTATCAATATTAGGAAGTCGCCTAGCAATAATCTCTCTGTTGACCTTAAACTGTTCATATAATCCTCGACTGTCTCTAAATAATGTATTCAAAGCATAGAACGATGCATCATAAGAACCCACATCATATAACGCCAGTTGCTGGAAAATATCACCCGTTTTTTCTGTCTTGCGGAAGACCTCATTATGTGTCTGCTGATAATTTTTCTTCAAAGTCACATCTATACTAAAGTCTTTGAATGGCTCAATCAATGCCTTAGCATCTATACTATGCTGCTTGGTCTGGATAAGACCTTCATTAAAGCTTTTACTTGGATTAAACCATTCTTGATTGCGAAGCAACCAGTTGTTCTCGCCGGAGATATTAGGTTGAATACCAGCTATAAAATCCCAGCCAGGAGCATTAAATCCTTCACTCTGACCTAGCAATTTAGATTGGGGCATGAAACCGGGAATTAATGTCGTCCTTTCATCCTTATAATTGAGTTTAACAGACCTGACCAGCATTAAAGGTCGCAGGATAATTCGCTCCACGATACTAGGATCTCTTGGTTTGTCATCCTTTTTAGTTCTATTATTTTCCTCCTTCTCTTTGTTTTTGCTATCGGCATCACTTTCTTTTAATTCAACATCAGCCATACCAAGATTGGTCTTATCTTGTGAAGAGACTTTTCTTTGTCGAGGTGATTGTTCTGGAGACTTTCTTGATCTTACTCCTTTGCCACTTTCTATTGATTTTAAATAGTTTGACTTACTATAGAGCCTGCTAAAGTCCAAAGTAAAATTTAAGGCCATTTTCTGTCCGTTTCTTATGGTATTACCGAGAAGAGTCCCTTCATCGTCAATCGTAATAAGGCTACCGGCATCCCATCCGTAATCAGCTTTATAATCAGCTCCCGCATTGATCCAGTTGAGTATAGGAATACTCTTAAATGGCAATTTATAATTGAGTGACAGATTGTGTGAATACGACTTTGATCTACCTAAATGCTCCAAATTTTCATTTCGATAGTAGTTCACATTACCATTCTGGTCCACAATATCACGATATAAAACCCCATTTTCATCATATAAACTTCCCTTTTCGTCAACGAGGTTACGTTCCTCTAGGGTATTAGCTACCCCTACATACCTTAATTGATCGACTAACGCTTCTGCCTTAGCACGATAGCTAAATCTCAATGACTTTGTAAAGTCCCAGTCCAAAACATAAGATCTTTCCCAACTAAATCTGTTGTCATCAAAAGCATAAATCGGTATCACTGGCTGTCTAAATGTTCGCCTATTGAGCTGGTTATTCATTCTAGTGGTAAACGAGAAATTACTCGGCAAATAGCTGAAATTAAAGTCAGAAATAAGCTGGAGGCCTTTTACTTTGATAAATTTAAAAGGTTCCACGAAAGTAGATCTACGTGAAAATACATAGTCTAGTCCAACAGTACGAGATACCTGTTTATCCTCTTTAACAAGATAATTGGACATGGTATTTTCGGTATATCCATAACTGACCCCGAAATTAGAAGGCGACCACGGCTTTCCTGTTCCACCGGCATTAATCCGTGCATTTGCAATATTGAAGGTTTTAATCGTAACCTCTTCACGCGCTAAATCCCTTATCGAATCCCTCATATCAGTGTCCACTAAGCTGAGTTTTTCACGCACTCTAATATCCTGATCAATAGGATCAAACTCTGGTGTTATCAATGTCTTCTGGTATTGAGCATATATAGGGACGGTAAGCTTAGCTTCTTTAGGTAAAAGTTTACCGGCATCGATATTGATCGCAGCATCATAGATAAATTTCTCTTCTCTGTTTCGTTCATGTAGTCTTTTATCTAGCGAACTGTATCCATTACTGCTATATCCTGTGGATAGATTAATCTCTGCAAGGTCGGCGAGCTGCAGTTGAAGCCTTGACTCTGCTGCCCATGCAAAATTTTCATTATATCCAGTGACTCTCAATTCATTGACCCAAACTTCACCACTGGCAAATATATTTCCTCTGTTTTTCACTACTATTTCGATGACCTTGACATTGCCCAATGATGGGTTGCCGACCATCCGGACTATATCACCTTTTTCGGGATTAACCACTGCCTCCACAATCCCAGCCCGTGCTTTCAGATTATTTTCGATCCTATATTTTCTAAGAGCCAGCATACTATCTAGCGGTACATTGATAAAATTTCTGGTCGGCCATATATTTTTTTGTGATTGAGCAGGATCTTTAGAGTTCGTCTTTGAAATGGTCAGCGGCAATTCGTATTCATAATAATTATTATTAAGGTTCTTCAAACTATCATTATAAATACCGAGGGTGTCAACTGGGAAATCCTTACCTAGTCTGACGATGATAGAAATATCGCCATCTTTAATGGTGTCTCTTTGAATAACAGCTAGATTTTCAGCATGTACAAACATCTGAAGCCTCTTATAAAGTGCCAGATTAATATTGGCAATTTTTGACATTCCTACTTCGCAAGATTGTGGAAGTTCTCTGAATTTCAATGCCATAGATTTTTCATCCTGGAGCAGATTAGCCAGCTGACCAAAAGAGCGTGTACGCACTGTTCCCGCTGGCGTGATATAGTTAAATGGCAACTTGTCAGAATTCTCCTCAATACCTACATCATCGATGCTGAACTCAATATTTGGTTGATCCGGTCTCTCTTCACACAAAGGTTGCTGCTTTCTCCAGATACTCCTTTGCAATTGAAATTCTGCCAGGCGGAAGGTTTTGGGTGTTTCAAAATCAGTCATATACATTCGCATAAACTGAATGCCTCTAAAGCCTTCTATCGGGCCTACTTTAGTTCCACTATTGAGTGGAATTTGAAATCTATACCATTTTTGCTCCTGACCATCAACAGTAATTGTCTTGGTTTCTCTCAAATACTCTCTAACGGCTGCAGTATCCAGTTCTTTGCTATCACCAAGACGCCTTATATCGATGACATATTCATAAAAAGCTTCTGTCTGATCTAGTGTTTTATTGTTGTTAATATCTTCAGTATCAGGATAATTATTTCCTCTGATAAACTGATTAATATTAGAGGAACCATTTGAAAACGGTGTATTGCCCTGCGTGCCATTGAATCCTTTCATTCTCTGAAGCAATGAAGGGTATTCTGACGTGCTAACATCATTAAAAAATACAAAGTCATCGTTACAAGGATCTTTTGCTATTTCAGCAATATTTGCTAAATCGTTTTCAATCAACCAAGATTCAAATTTAAGAGCTTCTTGATTATTGTCCAATCCATCTATACCGACATCTTGCGCTTCTCCTTCTTGTGCATCAAAGCCATTTACCATCGGAATGCTCACTGTTGCTTTTCCAAATACTGTATTCACTACCGGTACACGTCGCTGACTAGTAGGCATGGCATTCTCAAAAAACAGTAAGTTGTCTTTGAGCACATCTTCTGAGACACTACCGAGATTGAATACGATTTTTCCTGACTCGTCAATAACATGTGCTTCTCCATCGGGTCTATCCATAAATGGATTAAGCATCCAAAATTCTATACTTTCATAATTGGCACTCTCAAAGTCTGAGTTGGGAAAGTATCTCTGAATTCCACCCCATCTGGATTGAGGATTGCGTAATACAATTTTTTTATTATCCACTACATCAAATCCGGAGGAAATACCAGGGTATCCTTCCTTATTGTCAAAATTATAAGGTCCTCTTTCTTGCGGATAATAACTAATGTCAAATGTAAAGAGCTGCTGATGCTGACCTGGCTGAACCTGTCTGTTTTCAAACAACTGGTTCTGATTAATAATTCTTGTATATGGATTACTATTGTCCAGTGATGTTCGGTTAGTACCTAAATCCAGCGTACTCCAGTTGATTAATGCTCTGTTAGCATTGTACGCTAGATTATTATCCATAGCTGCTTCCTTAAACTTAGTGGCATCTGTGGTTAAAATACTAGGTGTACTAGCCAGTGTCCATAAATTTACATTGTAACCTCCTAGGTTAAAATTAGAAATTGCGCCCTCAAAGTCATCAATATTGGCAATACCTTCATCTTCAACTACACGATTACCATTATTATCATCGTATTTCAAGTCAATGCCTTTGGCGTGTCCAGGCTTAAGACCAGCTACTTCGGCAGTAAAATTAATTCTCGACTTTTCAGACGTGCTGTAAAATGGGAGTTTGTCCACTAGACTAGTCAAAAATGGCATCTCCTCAGAATAGTTGAAGTCTAAGCCAAAGATTCTGTTTTTGATAGGATCATCACCGATATTTACTTTCTGAGTAATCGGCACTTCTGACAACCTTAAAAAGGTGGCACCTAGACTCGTATTTTTATTAAACTGATATTCAGCTCTCAATCCCATCATATTCTTTTGCTGCAAGCTAAATAACGAATTATCCTCAAATCGAACATCGATCGGCGTACCTTGCGATAAATATAATGGGTTAATGATCGATAATCGTCCGAGAGAATAATCTATTTCATAATCCTGACCTTCTATCAACTGCTTACCTCCGGCTGAAACCCTGACAGAACCTTGCGGGATATAAAAGCCCAAATTGAACACTCCATTTGAACTACCGGACTTGACCTTTCCGACCATTTGGAATTTATTCTTTACTAGTCCTGTATGTTCAGTTATAGCCTGGATCTGGTGGTATAATTCATCATAACGAAACTTTGTTAAGGCATTTTCTAGACCTATGGTGTCCAGATTGTATTTTTCGACCAGTACTTTACCTACCTTTTCTCCTGTCAAGTGTCCACCAAAAGGTTCCAGTACCGGAAATACGATGCTTCCAGTTCGCTCAATGACGGTCACACCCGGTATATAATCAAAGAAACCATCCGGCTGTGGATCGCCAGTCCTATTGAGATTATCAAGATTGAAAAGTTCCAAAATCGGTACCTTAATCAGTAGTGGGTCGGGCATATATCTTTTAAGTGATCCATCATTGTTATCATCTTCATAATAAATATCAAATTCAAAATCTGATTGGCTCAATGTGTTGGTGTTTAGGTTGTACACATTTTTCATCATCAGATCCCACATAGGAGAGTTGACAATCTGATTCGTAGATTTCAGCAATTTAACAAAATGAACTTTCGGAGGCTCTACTCTGGTTGTATCTGCCTGATTAGCAGGATTGACTGAAGAAGTGGCAAGTTGTCCCACTGAATAGATAGCATTAGGGTTTGAAGTATAATAATAATTATATGCTACTCCTACCACTTGATTTGGTCTCAATCGCACATTCAAAGAGATGGTTCCCAGCTTTTCATTATAAGTAAACTCTGAAGAATTTAATCTTCTACCTCTAAATACTTCGAAATCTTTAGTACGGCTCAGCCCAAAAGCAGGACTCTCTAGTACGTTTGTTACTTTGTCAATATCTTCAATATTGCGATAGGCCTTTAGTTTTTCGTAAATATTATTGGCATCATTATCTGGGAGTTCTTCATTGAAATCATCTCTATCACTACCATTATAAATCGTAGGCGCATTGGGATTGGTTGAATATCTTTTATCCGGTTCTGCAAGGTCAGCAATGGCTGCCACCATATTTGTATTTTCCTGAAAATCAGGTCTGTCATCCGAGATCCAAACTTCAATCTGTGCAATTTTATGTGATGTTCTCAAATAAGGCAGGTTGGATAATACTCTTTCATATACGTTTCTATTGTAGTGGGATATGAAGAAGTGTCGATCTGCATCATATTTATTAGGAGTGATTGAAAACTCTTGCTCCGCTACACCATTTTCGATACGGATAGAATTGTTTTTGGATCGCTGCTGTGATATCAATCCTGTCAACCTGAGCCTACCGAATTGTACCTCTGCCTTGAGACCAAAAAGGCTCTGGGCGCCTTGGATTAAGTTGCCTCTCAATGGCATACTCACATTACCGGCTTCGATTTTTTTGATAATGTCATCTTCCGAAAAAGCATCTGAATCAAATGCAAGCTTGGTTTGCTTATCAAAATTAAATGTTGACTGAGTATCGTAGTTAAAATCCAGATCTAGCTTTTTACCTATTTTACCATCTACATTCATTTTAATCTTAGTAGTAAAATCGGGTTGACTTACTCTTTGGGCATTGAGCGTCAGTCGTGGGTCTTCACGCTTAGTATAAAGCCACCCAACGTTTAAATCGACACTTCCCTGCGGCTGAATATTGATCTCTGTCCCTCCAAAAAGTCTATCTACCAGGTTGTTTTGTATGTCTATTTTGTCTATCGGGTCAATTTTGCCTGTTTTAGATTTTTTATCCGATTTGATACCGGCGAGTGTATTAAAATATTGCCTTTCTTGTTCTGCAGCTACATAGTCCATATATTCTTCAAAAGTCAGATAAGTGGGCGTTCTGTAGTATTGATCACCTATTTTTTCCAAAACAATATACTTGCCTGTTTCAGGATCGTATTCTACTTTTTGTTCTATCTGTTTTGGTAAAATATCAAATGGATTGTACTTTTTATCGGTAATAAAATCACCTTGTCTGTCCACTAATGGTATTGAATCCGTCACAATAGTCGGAATAATGTCTGTTTTGTATGGATCCGAAAGGTTTCTTGAGGGTACAATGGCCACAAGTTGACCAATGAAACCGATTAAAATCCCTATAAACAATAAATATCTTTTTTCACCCATAAATGCTGCCTCTATTTTATCAAACTACCTGATTAAAATTTAGTCGGATATAAAATCTATCAGAGTATAACGTCTGATTTTTGAATTGTTGTATAAATTATTGCTGTTTTTATTAATTCATTTGCTTCAAAACCTGCTTAATCAAGTCTTCTACCTGACTTATATCAGGCTGATTACTTAATATTTGTTTAACATTCTTCTCCACTATTGGCTTGGGAAAGCCTAAAGCCATCAGTGCAGAAATTGCTTCATTTCTGATCGAACCAGTTTCTGTAGGAACCAATACCACTTGATCTTGGCCCATCTCCTTGATGACCTTATCTTTGAGATCGAGGATGATTCTTTTGGCCGTTTTGGGGCCGATACCTTTCACTTTGCTAAATGCAGCGGCATTTTCCATCATGATAGCTGATCTCACCTCATCCGCATTCATATACGAAAGGATGACTCTGGCTGTATTGACACCTATCCCGGAAACAGAAATCAGCAAAATAAACAATGACCGCTCATCATCGTCAAAAAAACCATACAATGCATGCTCATCTTCCTTAATACTGAGATACGTAAGTATTTTGATTTTTTTGAGGTTTTCCAGCTTGCTGTAGGTATTCAGACTGATATTGACATGATAACCTACACCGCCACATTCTACGTAGATAAAAGTAGGCGAACTATGCGTTATGTCACCATTGAGATAAGCTATCAAAATACTTTATTTTAATTTCAAAATGCAAAAATATTAAAATAATATATAATCTGTAATTTTCTAATATTGAAATTGCAGTTTACACACAGTTTTATAACTACAAATGTTCGTTTCTGAATTGTTCCCACTTCCATGCTGAACGCATAATATCATCTACATCATGTTGAGGTGACCACCCAAGCAAATGCTTCGCTTTTGTATAATCAGAATAGATAGCAGTTACATCACCCGGACGTCTCGGCCCTAGCTGATAATTGAGTTTGACACCGGTTTGTTTCTCAAATGCATGTATGATTTCAAGCACGGTAAGTCCATTTCCTATACCGACATTAAACACTTCTACAGGCTGCGTCTGATGGCCATCAAAAATAAACTTTAGCGACAGGGTATGTGCATGAGCAAGGTCCTCCACATGGATATAATCTCTAATACAACTCCCATCACGTGTAGGATAATCAGTACCAAAAACAGTCATAGTGTCTCTCTTGCCTATGGCTGTCTCAGTGATTACGGGCACCAGATTTTGTGGTGGGTTGATAGGCAGTTCCCCCAATATACCGCTAGAATGAGCACCGGCAGGATTAAAGTATCTTAACAAAATACTATTAACAGTAGTATGCTTTAAGCTGTCAGAAATGATTTTTTCACCCATCTGCTTAGTCCTTCCGTAAGGTGATGCTGCTTCCTGAATCGGTGTGTTTTCATCTACCGGGCTCTGACTGACGTCGCCATAAACAGTACAGCTTGAGCTAAAAATGAAGCCTTTTATATGGTTTTGGATGGACAGCGTCAGTATATTTATTAGAGATTCTAGATTATTCTTAAAATATAGCAATGGTTTTTCTACCGATTCACCCACCGCCTTCAATGCAGCAAAATGAATAATACCAGAGATATCATTATGCTCTTTAAAAATAATGCTCAAAGCCTCCAAATCACACAAATCTATATGGTAATAGGGCACCTCTACACCTGTAATTTTTTGGATAGCACTGAGTGCATAAGTATCTGAATTGATACCATTATCCACACAAACCACTTCAAAACCATTCTCCAGTAAATCAATAATGGTATGACTTCCTATATATCCAGTGCCACCGGTGACTAATACTTTCTGCTTCATGCGCCTGCTTTATTTCTTTTTGAGATGAATTAGCTTATTGGGAGGGCAAAATTATACAGAATTTAGTTTCTTCATTCGGTTTTGAAGATTTAACAAAAATTTTACCACCATGATATTGTTCTATTATCCTTTTAGCCAGTGAAAGTCCTAAGCCCCATCCTCTTTTCTTAGTTGAATACCCAGGTTTAAACACCGACTTAAAATTAGCAGCTGAAATACCGTGTCCATCATCCGTAAGTTCTATATAGATATTATCGCCTGTCTGATGTAATTTGCATCCTATCACACCCTGACCATCCATGGCATCCAACGAATTGCGAATGAGGTTCTCAATCACCCAGTCAAAAAGATGTCGATTGATACGACCTACAATGACCTGATCAGGCTGGATAAAGTTAAACTGAACTTTTTTAGGCGCACGCTTTTGAAAATACTCTTTGACTTTGACCAGTTCTTCATAAATATTGGTTTCGGTCAAAACCGGCTCTGAACCAATCTTTGAAAATCGCTCAGCCACCAGTTCTAGTCTGTTCACATCGTTTTTGAGTTCTTCAATGATTTCCATATTGGCAGTATCCTCACTATTATTTTCTTTTAATATCTCGATCCATCCCATGATGGCACTGATGGGTGTGCCGAGTTGATGCGCCGTCTCTTTAGCCATGCCTGCCCAAACCCGGTTTTGTTCCGACCGTCGTGACGAGTTAAAAAGTACATATCCCAACAAAATATACAGACCGACAAGTAAGCCCTGCACGTAGGGAAATAATTTGATGTAATTCAATACCGGAGAATTGAACCAGTATATATTTTGAGCATATCCAGTGCCAATAATAGGTTTTTCGCCAGAAGCCAGAAACTCCTGCTTCTTTCGTTTCAGAAAGTCGGGGTCATTCAATTCCACCTCAGAAAAATTCTGGCCTTCGAGGTAACCTGTTTCATCTTCAAATATCACAGGTAGCGGAAATGAATCGATGATCGTCTGTAAAAAAGTAATATCTGCAGAATAGTTAGGGCCTACGTCTTGCTTGATAAACTCCTCGAGGGCTTGTCTGAATAGGAAAACATGTTTTTCTTCTTTGATTCTTAAGTTATTGGGCCAAAAATCTGAGTATAAAATCGTCAAAAGCAATATCAATGAGCCCATAACCATCAAAGCAAGCTTCCATATATTACTTTTTTGAAAGATAGCAATCATTTTAAATATAGGTGCTGAGGGTTGATTTTATCTGTAACGTACAAACCTATGATGATTATTGTTTGAGTGGGCATTGAGCACGTTTTGTTTTATGGCAATTTGATGGCAGTGCCTATCATAAATATATTAAAGTTATCAGCAGACTTGTCAGTAAATAATTGTGAAAGATGGTACTTGCCATTAATTTCAAAACCATAAAATTTCAATCCGAATGAAACTCCATACAGCCAGTTGTTCATCGCATTTCTGCCATAACGATATTCGTGAATCACTTCTGCATTCTGTTTATACACCAGCTTTTGCTTGGTAAATAGTCTATAACCTCCATAACCGCCTACTTCCAGGTTAAATTTTTTACTCATCGGAATGGCAAATGTGAGCGGAATGGTTAGATAGCCCACTCTCAACTTAGAACGTTCAGCTACATCTTTGATAGGAACAAAAACTCCAGCTCCATTTTGGTCTAGGGATACAATCACATCATTTTCAAATGAAAAGCGATTGACAAGATAGTGAAGTCCGAAATTGAATGATGGTTTATTCAGCCCTGCAGCAAGAGGAACACTCCTTAACAAACCTAGCTCCCAAAACCACGAGCCACCAGTATGTACTTCAGGTACTTGACTTACTGTAGTCGCCTCATGAGTACCTATGAGCCCATTTATTCCAACTCCGATTCTCAACTTAGTTTTAGTCTTATTTTTGAATGGTATCAACTTGGAAATCGTACTTTCTTCTTCCGCCTGTCCTGATTCTGTTTGGGGCTCAAATATTTCAAAATGCGATGTGTCCTCTTCCGCTTCATTGAATTCATCTATGCTCGCAGGAACTTCTATTTTTGAAATTTCTATATCTAAAATTGACATAATAGAATCTACCTGATCTGCAAGTCTGACCTCGCTAGGTTGATCAGCCCACTCTTTTAAATAACTTAAATAATCCCTAATTATTGAGCTGTAATACTCCATTTGATCCTTCTTTTCCTTTGGGCTGACTTGAGCAGAAATACAGAAAGGAATCGAAATCAGGAAAATGATAAAAAATGATTGCACCCATTTCATAATATCAACAATTATGTATGAAATAAAACGCTAAAGTAGAAATTAATCTTATTCAATTTATTAAAATCATTCGTTTATTTATCCCAACACAATAACAAATAGTAAAGGATTCTCTAATTTTAGAATCATTTTTATCGAAAATACAGCTATCTTTTGCCTTTTCCATCAAATTACAACTACTTAATACCATAAAAGATATTATAGAGATGCCAAATTGGCTAAAAATTGATGGAATGGCCTTATTTTTGCACCTTCAAACAAAATAATCATTTTAAAAAACTGTATGATGGATTTTAAAAATCTGATTTCCCATTGTAAAGAATATGGCTTTATATTTCCTTCAAGTGAGATCTATGATGGCTTAAGTGCCGTGTATGACTATGGCCCGAATGGTGTAGAGCTTAAAAACAATATTAAGTCCTACTGGTGGAAGTCTATGGTACAAATGCATAAAAACATAGTAGGGATAGATGCTGCTATCTTTATGCATCCGAAGACATGGAAAGCATCCGGTCACGTTGACGCATTTAATGACCCACTGGTGGACAATAAAGATTCTAAAAAACGATACCGTGCCGACCAGCTTATCGAAGGCTATGCTGAAAAAATCGAAGCTAAAATCAATAAAGATATAGAAAAGGCCCGAACACGTTTTGGAGATGCATTTGATGAAGCACAATTCAGAGCTACTAATGAACGGATCATCGAGCGACAAAAGGAAATTGACGCTGTGCTCAACCGACTGGCTGATGCTATGAAAACAGGCAATATGGATGATCTGAAAGCACAGATTGAAGAATACGAAATCGTATGTCCTGAAAGTGGTTCGCGCAACTGGACTGAAGTACGCCAGTTTAATCTCATGTTCAACACTCAGCTGGGCAATATTGCCGGTGAGGAAGGCAAATTATACCTACGTCCGGAAACAGCACAAGGTATTTTTGTCAATTTCCTCAATGTACAGAAGTCCACGCGTCAGAAAGTTCCCTTTGGAATCGCCCAGATCGGCAAGGCATTTAGAAATGAAATCGTAGCCCGCCAGTTTATTTTCAGAATGAGAGAATTTGAGCAGATGGAGATGCAATTTTTCATCCAGCCGGGTACTGAAATGCAATGGTATGAATACTGGAAAGAAACCAGACTGCAATGGCACAAGGCACTGGGTACAGACAGTAGTAAACTCCGTTTTCACGACCATAACAACCTGGCGCACTACGCCAATGCTGCTGTAGATATTGAATTTGAGTTTCCGTTTGGATTTAAAGAGCTAGAAGGTATTCATTCTAGAACTGACTTTGATTTATCCCAGCACCAGGAGTTGTCCGGTAAAAAAATCCAATACTTTGATCCGGAACTGAATGAAAGTTATGTTCCTTATGTAGTAGAAACATCCATCGGTTGTGATAGAATGTTCCTGGCTATGATTTCTAATGCACTTCAGGAGGAAAATGTCCCGGATGCTGATGGACAAGATTCAGTCAGGACTGTGATGAAACTTCATCCGGCCATTGCACCTGTCAAGGTAGCCGTACTGCCATTGCTTAAAAACAAAGAAGAACTAACCTCTGCGGCAACGGCACTTTATGACCAATTAAAAGTACACTTCAACTGTCAGTATGATGAAAAGGATGCTATCGGTCGAAGGTATAGAAGACAAGATGCCATAGGCACTCCTTACTGTATTACTATCGATTTTGAGACGCTTGAAAACAATACGGTAACTGTTCGCGATCGGGATTCACTGGAACAGGTACGCCTAAAAATAGATGAAGTGAAAAATTTTTTTCAGGACAAAGTTTCAATCGAAAGCCTTCTCGTGTAAGTATTTTTGTCAAGTTTGATAAAAAAATAAACGCCGTCAATGTTATGTGAGGGCGTTTATTTTTTGTTCTATGGCTAGTTAAAAATAAGAAAGCGCCATTTTTTCAAATGACGCTTTACCAACATCTCAATATTAAATAACACTTTAATCAAGTAAATCACACAAATTTCCTACAACAAATTTAATATATTTTATTATTCAAATTAAAATTTATATATTTATGCCTTCATAAAATAGACTTATGAACATACAAGTTTCCCAATTAAGATATTTTTTATCACTGGCTTCTACACGTAGTTATAGTCTGGCAGCAGAATTGTGCAATGTATCACAACCAGCATTAAGCATGGCCATACGCAGGATGGAGGAAGAGCTTAACCTGACTTTGATTGATCGAAAGAGCAATCCGATTTCTCTTACGGAAGAAGGCGAGATCATCGCTTCGCAAGCGACAAAGATCATGGAAGGTTTATCATCACTTGAAAAACTAGCTTCAGACCTTCATGATAACCACATGGCCGGCAATATCAAATTAAGTATTATTCCAACGCTAGCTCCTTATATATTACCAGGTTTGATTAAGAAATTTAGTGAAATGTATCCTAAAGTCGAGCTCATTGTTGAGGAGGAAACGACAAAAAACATACTTAATAAGCTAAAATCTTCTGAAATTGATGTTGCAGTTCTGGTTACGCCTGTTGAAGAAAAATCATTGATCTATGTTCCTATGTTCTATGAAGAGTTTTTTCTCTTCACGCACAAAAAGCTCAACAAACGCCATGCCTCTTCAGCTGATTTAGATTATAAAAACCTATGGCTGCTGCAGGAAGGGCATTGTATGAGAGAACAAATGCTCCGCATCTGTGAACACAAAAATATGGAGTCATCTAATATCACTTATAATGCAGGAAGTATCGAATCGCTCATCAATATTACTGAATACAATAAAGGAATGACCATCATACCTGAAATGGCCACTTGGAATCTTTCCGTTGAGAGAAAAGAAAGAATCACTCCTTTTAATGATCCGGTACCGGTACGAGAAGTGAGTATCATGTATCACAAATTCACAACCAGACTGAGAGAAATCAATGCAATAATGCACATTATTGTAGAAAATGTTCCATCATTCATGAAGGTCAGGGAAAACTTTCAAACCATTGATATAGCGCCTTTATCCTAAACAGGTCAAATAAACAAAAAAGGGTGCACAATAGCACCCTCATCTATAATTTGAGATGAATACAACTCGGATCAATTAACACCTAATCTAGTTTTGAGCGTTGACATCAAATTTTCAGACTCAGCAGCATGCAAAATCATGCCAGCACTAGCATCAAAAATCATCGTATAACCTTGCTCCTTACCCAGCTTATCAATTTCTAATTGTACTTTATCAATAATGGGTTTGAGTAATTCTTCTCGCTTGGCTATTATCTTTTGTTGCATTTCAGTTTCATAACTTCTGATTTCTTCCTGCTTAGCGACCAAAGCCTCTTCTCTTTGCTGCATTTGAACCTTAGATAGTGTCCCACCATTTGCTTCGTTAAGATAAGCTTTATACTCATCTTCGAATTTGATGGTCATCTCACCCCTTTTTGCCATTAACTCATTCTGATATTGTTGCAACTGGTTATCAGCAAGCTTCATTTCAGACATCTGCGACAATAACTCTTGAGTGTCAATATATCCAAATTTCTGAGCATTTACAGTCACTGCCAATGCCATCATCAATGCAATACTTAAAAAATTTAACTTCATTTTGTGTTGTTTTGTTTTATTACTTGTATAGACTTAAAAGTGATTAAATAAATTAACGCGATTTTTCTTTTTAACAATTTATTAAAGTACAGGCTCTATTCGGGCTCAAAGCCCAGTACGATATTAAACTTGCCATAACCTTTGGTGCCCGATTGAGAAAGGTCTTTATCAAATCCCCATCCATAATCAAATCCGAGCAGACCGAACATAGGGAGAAACACTCTGGCTCCAAATCCTGCTGAACGCTTCAAATCAAATGGATTGAATTTTTTAAAGCTCTGATAGGCATTGCCACCCTGTAGCCAGCTGGTCACATAAATTGTTGAATTAGGATTCAGCGAAAGCGGATACCTAAACTCTACTGTATATTTATTATACACAGCTGCGCCAGGTGTGTATCCAGAACTATTGACTGCGCCATTTCCTTCTATATCATTAACATCATATCCACGCAGTGATATGATATCTATACCCTGGAGTCCAATGCTCTGGTTATTAAGTCCATCGCCACCTAGTTGGAATCGTTCAAAAGGAGATGTTCCAATTTCTTTGTTATAGCTACCTAGCATACCGATTTTGGCCGATGTGGCTACTACAAACTTATCAAACAAGTTAAAATACCACTCCGATGAGATTTTCCATTTATGGTATTCCAGCCACTTAAATTTATTAGCTTCTTTAAGCTCATCCAGTTTAGCATTGATATCTGCATCTGTGACTGGTTTTGCAGGACCATTTTCAAACTGCAAATCTCGGATGATGTCGGCTCTTTGCTCTTCAGTAGGTTCAAAAGTATTACTCTTTCTAAATAATGAGTATGGTGGCGTCAACTGTATGGATAAAGACAACTTTGATCCTGAACGTGGATATAAAGGATCACTAACACTACTACGAGTAAATGTCTGACTAATACTCCAGTTATTAAACTTACCGACGGTCACTAAAAATCCACCACCTATAAATTTGTCTAAGTTAATTTGCTCAATATTGAGTGTAGTCTGACTTGAAAAATAATCATCCGGCCACTTCAATTGCGAACCCAGTCCTATAAATCCACGTGTAATGCCGAGTTTTCCATTGTTATACAACGAATAATCAAAAGCGGTATGAGCTGCCCCTATTGTAAATGATCGAGGTTTTTTACCACCTAACCATGGCTCAGTAAATGAAAAATTGTATGATTTATAAAAACGACTATTAGACTGTAATCTTAGTGATAACTTCTGGCCATCACCCTGAGGTAGAGGACTCCATGTGGATCTGTCCTTAACATTGGCAATGGAGAAATTGTTGAAAACAACGCCAAGCGTACCTATCAATCCACTAAAACCACCATATCCCGCCGACAGCTCAAGCTGGTCAGATGGTTTTTCTTCTAGCTGATACTCTATACTTACAGTACCTCGTGCCTGATTGACCGGGTTCTCGATACCTAAAGTTTCAGGATTAAAATAGCCGAGATTAATGATCTCTCTTTGTGAGCGTATGATATCAGCACGGCTGAATTTCTTACCAGGCATTGTTCTTAATTCACGTCTTACCACGTTTTCATTGGTTCTATCATTACCTTTGATTACAACATTGTCTATTGTAAACTGTGGACCTTCAAAAATGCGCATTTCGATGTCCACTGAATCATTTGTGACGGCTACTTCTACCGGGTTAACATCAAATGCAAGATACCCATCATCAAGGTACAACGAAGAAATATCACGACCATCCAGACTAAATTTTAATCTGTTGCTGAGTAATTCAGGGTTATAAATATCGCCTTTAGATATGCCCAGTACAGCAGTGAGATACTCATCAGTATATAGCGAATTTCCTTTCCACCGGATATCTCTAAAATAATGTCGAGTGCCTTCGTCCACAGTGATTTCAATCTTCAAACCACCTTCATTCGTTCTATATACCGTATCATGGGTGATTGTCATATTTTTATATCCTTCTTTGTTATAAAACTTGACAATACTTTTTAAATCTTCCTGATATTTCTTATCAATAAACTTTGATTTTCTGAACCACGTACCTTTTCTTTTGGTATTGCTCATTTTTTTTCGCAACTTCCTATCAGAAAATATCTTATTGCCTTCGAAGACAATATCTTCTACTTTCACACGCTCATTTGGTATAATTTCAAAGATCAGCCTCACACTGGATGTTTTGCTTTCTTCAGGTACTTCATACACATCAACAATTACATCCAATTTTCCTTTCTCAATATAGTATTCTTTAATTTTAGTCTTTGCAAGGTCTTTCTGATCATCAGTAACAATACCGCCACGCGTCAAAATATCTTTAACTATATCATTAAGGTCATCGTGCTGTGAAGTCTTTACACCCTTAAATGTCCACTTAGTCAGCACAGGTCTTTCTACCAGCACTATGCGAAGATATACAATATTGCCTTCAACCTTATCTTGAAAAATCTGCACGTCATCGAAGAGTTTCAGTTTTAGTAGTGCCTTGATGCCTGACTGAATCATCGGCCCAGGAATCTGAATTTTATTGCCTTCCTTTAGACCTGCGATAGATTTAATGGCATTGCGGTCTCTGGTCTCAGCACCTTGTATAATTATACCGCCAATCTCATAATTATTCTTAACAGCATAATTGAGGACTTCAACCTCTTCTTGCGCTTCCACATGCATTGCGTGAAGCATGAAAGCCATCACCAAAAGAGTGTATCCTATGATATTTCGCCACATATTACTTTTTAAAAGTTGACCAGTTGCTTTCTTTAACGACTCATTCATATCAACTGCTGTATCTAATTTTTTCTTTAACTTTTTCTTAAAGGTTTTAACCATTTATCAACTGCTCACTTGTTTTACCAAACCTGCGCTCACGTCTTTGATAATCCATAATCGCATCGTATAAATCTTTTTTTCTAAAATCAGGCCATAACACCGGTGTGAAGTACAACTCAGTATAAGCTATCTGCCACAAAAGATAATTACTGATACGATACTCACCACTGGTACGTATCAATAGTTCCGGATCAGGAAAATCACAAGTATTCAATTGAGCAGCAAATGCATCGGCATCAATATCTTCAACATTCAACTGACCATCTTTGACGGCAACGGCCAATTTTTTGGCCGCTTCAACAATCTCCCACCTCGATGAGTAATTGAGCGCCAATATCAAAGTCATGCGAGAATTATTCCGAGTGGTTTCTATTCCTTCCAGCAAAGCTTTGCGGGTTTTATCCGGCAATCCAGTCAGATTACCGATGGCCTGGAGCCGTATATTATTTTTATTAAGTGTACTAATTTCCTTTCTGACCGTCTCTATGAGTAGGCTCATCAAGGCATTAACCTCAATCTCCGGTCGCGACCAGTTTTCTGTTGAGAAAGCATATAAGGTCAGGTATTCAATCCCCATTTCAGCGGCTGCTTCCGTAACTTCACGCACCGCTGTCACACCATTTTTATGGCCAAAAACTCTGGGCTGACCTTTTGTTTTAGCCCAGCGCCCATTTCCATCCATAATGATGGCAATATGTCTGGGTAGTTTGTCCGGATGAATGGTATCGTTAAGCAATGCTCAGGAATAATATTATACTTAAAATTTATGAGCCGCAAATGTATAAAAATTATTGGTCAGAAAATCAATATTAGCTGATAAATTATTGAATTATAGCACTATTGAAAGCAAGATTGCTTCATTGATTTGCCAATAATCGATAGAAAGTAAACATGAAGCATCCTTAATATCCTACCAACTCAACTGTATAAATAATAAATTGGCAATTGAGCAACGGATACTGTTACAAATGGCATGTTATTTTGACCGCTATTTAAAACACGCCGTTTACATTTACAATTTTATCGGGTAAACTTTGTCCTAAGTCCCATAGCTCAGTGATTTTATTCTCCTCAAATCGGAAAATGTGCACGACAACACCCTCAAAACCCTGATTTCCGGACTATTGAACATGAGAGTGAACAGCCACCAGATTGCCATCTTCCAGGGCTCTTAAAATTTCGAAGAATTTGTTTGGAGTTTGTTGACGGGCTTCTTTCAAAGCCTGCAACAGCGACTATCTGTCACCCCTGAAAAATGGGTTATGATGGATAAATCTTTCTGAAACATAAAGGTCAAATGCTATATCCGGATGGCCACCAGCAGCGAGCATCAGAAAGTCTTTTACTATTTCTTTATTTGAATAAGTTTTTATTTATTTAGGAGTTATACTTTTTTAATTATTGGTAATTGCCAGAAACCATGTCTTTAATTCTGTCCTATCAATTTCGGTGGTATGTTTCAATTTTATATGTCGCATTGTTTTTCCTGTTCCTTCCAATTTATTCTTTGGGTCTATAATTTTATCAATATCCATTGAAAATCCCAGTGTGAGATAATTTTTATTGACTTGAAAATAAGCAAAGTCTTTAGTTGTTTTAAAAACAGGACGATTCCACTTAAATTCTTCTATTAAGTTGGGCACATTTTGATGTATTAGTTCACGAATGATTTTCATCATTTCTTTTTGCTCTATTGGGGCATTTTCAATGTATTCTGTTACCTGATTGTTCATAATTGTTAGTTTTTATCTTGAATTTTAAGGTTTTAATTTCCAAATTTTATCTGAATAGGGCAAATATTCAGGAAGTGCGGCCGAACCATACCATGAAATAACATCATAATCCAAAAAGCTGTTTTTTATGGCCGGGTCGGATAATAAAAGTTCTTTGGCTTCTTCTATGGTTTTGATATTGTTGAGAATAAAGATACCTCTATAATTCATTGTATTTTCACCCAAAGGTCCTACCACAATTAATTTTCCTTCTCTAACTAATTTATCGATATTATAAAGGTGACCTCTGAAACTTTGGGATATCAGTTCTCTGTCAGTTGTAGTGTTCGTTCCGGTTTTAAGTATAACCAAAAAATAGCTTTTCATGCCGTAATCATCTCCACCTAATTTGTCTGCTAATGACTGGTCGTAATTAGGATTTAAGTTGATTGTATCTTTTGTTTGTCCATACGTCAAACATACTGACAATAATAAAATGAATATAAATATACTTTTCATTTTTTTCTAATTAATTAATATGAAGGCATTTATCATTACACATCAAGCTTGGGTAATAACGATCGCATGATCATAATACAAATTTCGACCGAAGGACAGAAGACAAATCTTACACAAATGCTCAACTAAAGCCTTTCAGCTTCATTTAAGACAAAATATTCTAAGCTGTTCGTTATTTTTATTCTTGTTGTCCTTTATAATTTGGATCAAAATCTACCATCCATTCAATCCCAAATTTGTCTCTAAACATCCCGAAATAGGATCCCCAAGGACTGTCTGCGATAGGCATTTCAATCTGACCGCCGGAGGAAAGTCCATTAAACAATTTGTCTGCTTCTTCTTTGCTTTCTGCACTTATTGAAATCTTGCTTCTTGTTTCGTTGAGATTGTGGGTGCCTAATGCTGAAGGTGTGTCACTGCCCATCAAAAAGTTGTGCTTGCCAATGGGTAATGCGATGTGCATAATTTTTTCTGCTTCCTCTGGTGTTGCAATACTTCCTTCAAATGTCAAATCTTTAAATCGCGTTACCATAGCAAATTCACCACCAAAAACAGATTTGTAAAATGTAAATGCTTCTTCCGCATTGCCATTAAAATGAATGTAAGGATCTATCTGTGCCATATTTTTTAATTATTTTCTGTGTATAATTTAAAGTTGTCCAAAATTGCTTGCCATCCTTGTTGTTGCATTTCTAAAGGATTTTGTGTTTCAGGGTCAAACGCTACAATTATTTCTGTTCCCTTTTCTAAACTATTCAGTTTTACAGTAGCACTTCGACCTCCAAACACATAAGTAAACTGCTTTCCGTCTTCAATTTCAGTATATACGGCTTCAAAGTCAAAACCAAAACTGCCGTCTTTTGCTTCCATTCTTGCTTTATAAGTTCCTCCTATTGACATATTGTTTTCAGCCTTTGGACAATGCCATGAAGGGTCGGCAAAATTCCAATTTACAATGTGTATTGGGTCTGTATAATATTCCCAAACTTTCTTAAAGTCTGCATTTATCATTGCAGTTACAGTGATTTTATTGTTCATATTTTTTGCCTAAGGTTATTCATTTATGGAAAGTTAAATTGTGTCCGTCGTTATACCATGCTTACTTACATTGTTGCCTCTCACAGTACTGTCGCGACAGCCGGCATTTAAGGAAACGGATGTACCCATCACAAATCTCATACAAAACTAAATAAATGATAGAAACCACACTATAAAATGAATCATTTTTAGTTTGTCCATATGAATTACTGTAACATATTATATTCAAGAAAGAAAGGATTTTATCCTAAACTTAATTATGAATTAATCTATCTTTTTAGCTCTTTTTACTAAGGATGATAATTGTGCATCGGCTGTGTGTAGTGACTTTATCCAGCATTTTCGTAAGCTATTCTTTTTCAATGGGTCCATCGGGTCGTATTCAATGGCCAATTTTACACTCGTTTGATTTTTTCTTATTGTCCATATAATATTACGCTATAGACAATTATCTTAAAATATTATAATTATAAATAACTAAAAATTTAGACATAGACACAAAGTATTTTGTTCATTATTCCTTATTTACAACTATTTATCTACTATTTGGGACGAAAAAATCAAGTGTAATTTGTGCTACATCTTTGAAATGTATTTTGATTCATTGGCTCATCGTCTCTAATTCAAATTCATGCCGTTCATAAATGTCTCTACAAAATCCATTATCCGTTTTAAAATTCGGTCGCCTATTTTTTTGCGTTGCAGTAGGCTCGGTTTTTCACCATCAATGAGTTCTAAAACTTCGTCACGGAGTGGTGCCCTTTCTGCAAAAAGGTAATCTTCAATAAGTTTTTCTGTTTTTTCGGCCGATAGATTTTCTTCTTGTACGATTTTAGAAAATTCCTTTTGCTGTTCTTCCTCCCAAAAATGCTCAAAGGCAGGCGTAATGTTTTCCGGGTCGGTAATAACTGGAAGATTCTCTAAAATAAATTTCTCAATGAGTTCTCGTTTGCTTCTTAGCGTAGCTTCCGAACTCAATAAATTGAAAATTTCCTTTTCTGCTTTTGTGGTGTCTTTCTGAGATTCTGATTTCAGCTTGATCAAAAGTTGAAGAATGTATGCAACATTGATTTCATCACGGTGAATCAACTCCAATTCAAAGTCCACATCTTCTAAAATGGAAACTTTTTCCTTTTGATGATTGCTTTTTACTTTGTCGTATAAATCAAGGTATTTGCTCTTAAAATCTTCAAATTGTTGTTCTTCCATTTTCAAATCTTCCCATTTGAAGTCTGAAAATGCGGTGAGAATGTTTTTAATTCTCATTAAATCACGAAATGCCTTTATGAATTTCAATTCATCTTCTTCGCTTTCAAGGTCGTTTACTGCGTCTGTTGTCGGTGTAACTTCTAATAGTTTTTCAAACGCTTCATCAAACTTGGCAACATAATCTTCATAAGGTTTCATTATGATCACCTCAATCGCTTCTTTATTGCTGAATAGGGTAATGGCTTCGTCGGTACGTGCTTTTAAATTTCTGAAAGCTACAATATTGCCTTGTGATTTTTTATCGTTTAATATTCTGTTAGTTCTACTGAATGCTTGAATCAATCCGTGATATTTTAAGTTTTTGTCCACATAAAGCGTGTTTATTTTTTTGGCATCAAAACCTGTCAGAAACATATTAACGACCAATAAAATGTCAATGCGATTATTTACATTTTCGGGTTGGCGTTCACGGTCTTTCAGTTTTTTGGAAATATCGTTGTAGTAGTTGTAAAAATCCTCACTGGTTTTGGTAGAATATTTTACACCAAACAATTGATTGTAGTCTTCAATAAATTCGTCCAATTTCTCACGGCTATGCGGTTGAGTTATGAGTGATGAGTGATGAGTTGTGAGTGCTTTTCCTTTAGTATAAGTCATCGGTGGATCAGCAGCCATTGGCAATTTATCATTCATCACTTCAAAATCATCACTAAACAAACCATTGGCATCTGCATCATCTTCATTAGCAGCATAGCTGAATATAGTGGCAATATTTAGAGTGTGTTCTCCTGCTAATTTTTTGCGTTTGAAAATGTCGTAATAGCGAATCAATGACTTTACGCTGTCCACACAAAACATGGCAGAAAAATCTTTGTTATGGGTTTTTCGAGCGTGATTGTGGATGATGTAATCGGCAATTTTTTCTAATCGTCCTTCATCTTCCATTAATTCTTGTGTGTCAATGTCTTCCACCTCAATATCAATCTCATTGGCTGTATCCTTTTGCTTGTATCGGCCTACATATTCCACTGAAAACTTCAACACGTTTTCATCTTTGATGGCATCTGTAATGACATATTTGTGCAAACAGTCTTCAAAAAGGTCTTTGGTGGTTCGTTTGCCGTGGGACGTATCGCCATACGTCCTTACGGCATTGTCTGAAAAAATGGGTGTACCCGTAAAACCAAATAGTTGAGCATTGCCGAAAAAGTCTTTGATGCGTTTGTGGGTTTCTCCAAACTGGCTTCGATGGCACTCGTCAAAAATGAAAATGATACGTTTGTCCTTCAAGTCTGCCATTTTCTTTTCGTACTTCAATTTGCTGATGGCAGTATTGAGTTTTTGAATGGTGGTAACAATGAGTTTTGTATCGTCCGAAAACTGATTTACTAATTGTTTGGTATTGTCTGTGCCATCAATGCAACCTTCACTAAAACTGTTGAATTCTTTAGTGGTTTGGTAGTCTAAATCTTTTCTATCCACTACAAAAAGCACCTTATGCACTCCAGGTAAATTCATTAAAATTTGGCTAGCTTTAAAACTGGTCAAAGTCTTGCCCGAACCTGTGGTATGCCATATATAACCGTTTTTGGGTTGAGACGCAGCATACTGCGTCTTTACACGATTGATCAATGCTTCTACCGCATAGTATTGATACGGACGAAGCACCATTGGTATCTTGTAGGCTTCATTCAGCACGATGTACTTGCAAATCATTTTGCTGATGTGGCAAGGTTCTAAAAATGCGTCTGTAAAACCGTTGAGAATATTGGTCAATCGCTTGTTTTCAAAATCTGTCCAATAAAAAGTTTGCTTAAAACTTTGGTTGCGGTTGTTGGCATAATACTTTGTATTCACTCCGTTGCTGATGACAAAAATTTGAACATATTGATACAAGGCGGAATTTGCACCAAACGAATGGCGTTGATAGCGATTGATTTGATTAAACGCTTCTTTAAGTTCTAAACCTCTGCGTTTGAGTTCTATTTGTACCAAAGGTAACCCGTTGATTAACAAGGTAACATCATAACGGTTTTTGTATTTTCCTTCTTGCGTAACTTGATTGGTGACTTGGTATTGATTTTGGCACCAATGTTCGGTATTCAAAAATTCAAAATAAAGATTGTCGCCATTATCTCTGATGATATGTTGTTTCTGGCGCAAGGTTTTTGCCTTTTCAAAAACAGAACCTTTGTTGAGAATATTCAGCACCTTATCAAATTCAGCATCTGAAAGCGAAATTTGATTGTGTTTTTCCAATTGATTTTTCAGATTGGTCAACAGCCCTTTTTCATCGTTAATGGAAAGGTATTGATAGCCCAATTTTTGAAGATTGGCTACTAATTGTTCTTCTAATATTTGTTCGGATTGTTTAGCCATGAAATTTATCTTTATTCCAATTTAATGGATTATTGACGGCGATTCCAATTGTAGATACGCGATTAATCGCGTATCTACAATTGGAATTGGAATCGGAATTGGAATTTAATCCAAAACCCCAATTTTGTAATCGGGCCGACGTTATACGGTATTTATTTTTAAAATTATCCATTTGATACATTGTGGTTTACACAAACATTTGTTGCAACACCCTTTTTTCCACCTTTCTGTTTGTTCTATTTGCGTTTGGGTACGATTTATTTTTTCGTCTAACGCAGATAGAAAATTAGCAATTTTTTCTTGTTCTTTTTCATCTGTTGGTAACAAAAGCCTTGCACCATTCATAAATGTATCATTATTTATATTCATTGTATTCTTAGCACCTTTTTGTACTAATGGGCTTAAATAATTCAAGGTATTAATTGCAGAATTAAAATATTCGTGAAGAATATAACCTAAAGCATAAGTTTGTGGTTTAAATACACAGTATAATGGTGAAACAACACCAATTCGACCTGTTCTATTTTGCTTTATAATTCCAAAAGGAAAATCAGATGTAGGGCTTTTAGTATAAACTAAATCTCCCGGATAAATTAATTTATAGTGAAAAATTTCTTTTGCAGAAAATGAACGACCTAAATGTTCAATTTGATTTATTACTCCTTTATGTTTTGCGACTGAAAACACCTCATTTGTTTCATTGTTTTTATTCTTTAATTGATGTTCAAAACACACCTCCCCCAACTTTTTCACTTCCCATTTTGGAAAATCGCTGCCGTCATCTTGTCTGAATCGCAACTGTCTGAACCTTGATTTTTTATGATTTTCTTGATTGCCTTGATTTTTTTCTTGGGTATTTTCTTGAGTTTCTTCTTCAAAATCATGTTCATCATGTACATCAAGTGAATCATGGTGCAGACAAAATATCCTCTGCATCACCCCTTTTTTGTATTGCTCCAGCCCGTTTTTCTTTTTGTTTGAGGGCTTGTATTTTTTCATCTACGGCTGTGAGAAAGGAGGCAATTTTGGTTTGCTCGGGGAGAGAGGGGAAGGAAAAGACACCTTTTTCAATTACATTCCAATCAGCTCTAGGCATTTTTGACCCACTTGATTGATTAGCTAAATCAATAAACCTATCTGTTTGAACAATTCTATACAAAAAATCATTTGATATCTTCATGCCTTTTAAAACCCAAATCTCTGAAGAGCAAACACCATCAAATGGTGCCAATAAATACTTTTTCAAATAAGGTCGTAACTTCCCAAAAAGCACATCACCTTTCTCAAATGTATTTTTTATACTTCCAGATTTTTTTCCATCTATATAACCAATTAATTGTCCAGTTTCAGAAGAAAGATGTTCTAATTCTATACATTTTACAGAACTAGACTCTTTTTCGGGGTTGTATTTACCTGATTTATTTGTTGCCACTTCACCTAATTTCTTCTTTTCCCATTCGCCTGTAAATTCAGGGAAGCGGATTGGTGGTATGTTTTGGTTTTTATTAATTGTTGTTTTCATAAAATTTATCCTTATTCCAATTCATTGGATTGTTATCAATATAGGTTTGTATGCGTTTAAATGATGGTGTATCACGAATAATATGGTCGTGAAAACGGGATTGCCAGGCAAAATCGGCGTGGATTTTACGCATTTCAAACGAACAACGTCCTTTGTACCATCGAATAATTCGGGAAATATTTTGGTGCAACATCGGATTTTTATTTCCTGTAACGCCGCCGGTGGTGGTATTATCGGCGGTGGTTCCAATTGTAGAGACGCGATTAATCGCGTCTCTACAATTGGAACCGGTATCGGAACCGGTATCGGAACCGGTATCGCAATTGGAACCGGAATCGGAACCGGAATCGGAACCGGAATCCAAAATCAATATCCCATGCGTATGGTTGGGCATTATCACAAAATTTCCCAATTCAATAAATGGAAAATGATCGGGTATTTCTAACCAATATTTTTCGGCCAATTGTCCCAATTCGTTCAATTGCATTTTTCCATCCAAAATTTCACCAAAAAAATGTTCCCGGTTTTGGGTGCAAATGGTAATAAAATAGGCACCATTGCTGCCATAATCCCAATTTTGCAATCGGGCTGACGGTATGCGGTATTTATTTTTGAACTTATCCATTTTTTAAAATACCTATTAAAAAGGTGTTTCTATCCCCAATTCTTTACAAAATACGGCAATGGATGCATCTGTTTTTTCAATAGTTTCGTCCAAGGCTTTCAATTCAAGGGCAATGGCATCAATGTCAATTTGTTCTTCTTCCTCAAAGGTATCCACATAGCGTGGAATGTTAAGATTATAATCATTGCTTGCAATTTCTTGCAAACCGGCTTTTTTGCTGTATTTATCAATTTCTGCACGATTGCGATAGGTGTCAATGATTTTGTTGATGTGCTGCTCGCGTAAAATATTTTGTGTTTTTACTTTTTCAAAATCATTGCTGGCATCGATAAACAAAACATCATCTGGATTTTCCCTACATTTTTTGAAAACCATAATGCAAGTGGGAATGCTGGTGCCATAAAAAATATTGGCAGGCAAGCCTATCACAGCATCAAGATAGTTTTTGTTTTCAATCAGAAATTTACGAATGTGTTGTTCTGCGCCACCTCTAAACAATGCACCGTGTGGCAAAACAATGGCCATCGCTCCATTTTCAGCCAAATGATAAATCATGTGTTGCACAAAAGCAAAATCGGCCTTGCTTGATGGTGCTAATTTCCCGTATTGACTAAAACGGTCATCACTCGTAAAAATAGGGTTGGCACTCCAATTGGCAGAAAAAGGCGGATTGGCAACAATGGCTTCAAAAGGCAAATCGTCTAAATGCTGCGGGTGCTCCAATGTATCTTCTTGTTTGATGTCAAATTTTCGGTAATGCACATCGTGCAAAATCATATTCATGCGAGCCAAGTTGTAGGTAGTACGGTTCATTTCTTGACCGTAAAACATAGCCACGTCTTTCACTTCTCGGGCTACACGCAACAACAAAGAACCCGAGCCACACGTAGGATCATACACCGATTTTAGCTTTTGTTTACCTGTGGTAACAATTTTTGCCAATATTTTAGAAACTTCCTGAGGGGTGTAAAATTCACCGGCTTTTTTACCTGCACCGCTGGCAAACTGTCCAATCAAATATTCGTAAGCATCGCCCAAAACATCCAATTCGGTGTTCTCCAATTTAAAATCAATCTTATCAAGATGCGAAAGCACTTTGGCAATAATTGTATTTCTTGCATCGGGCGTTTTACCGAGTTTAGTGCTGTTCAAATCCATATCTTCAAAGAGGTTGTCAAAATCCTCTTCGCTGTCTGTACCCATTGTACTTAATTGTATGTTGGTCAGTATTTTTTGAAGGTCTTCAAGTATGAAGTTTGTTTTGCTTTCGTCAAAAAGGTCGATGTCTTCATTGTTGCCCATTCCTCTTTTAGCCACTTCGGTAAAAAGTTCTTCGGGACGAAGGAAATAACCTAATTTTTCCAATGCTTCATCTTTGATAGCTTCCAAATACTCATCGGCCTGAGGCATTGCAGGTGTAATATTCCTATAGGTGATTTTGTCTTGTTGCAAAATATTGTTGGCAAACATCTCCATTTTCTCGCTCAGGTATTTGTAGAAAATAAAGCCCAAGATATAGTCGCGAAATTCATCTGCATTCATTTTGCCACGTAGTGTATTGGCAATATTCCACAATTGTTGTTCTAATAGTCGTTTTTGGTCTTCACTCATTTCAAATGCTCTTTATTTAATAATTCGCTAAAATACTCTTTATTTTCGATCTTTCAGTCCGTATGATGGTTAAAAAATGCCTCTTTTGTTTTTTTTGGGACTTTGGTAAAAAAAACTAACCCACAACAAGAAATACAATGCACACATTCCTGATCGACTTAATCGACATCCATTGGTTGTATCTTTTTAGTCCGTGTTCACCTATCAAAATAGCTTACTTTTTCTCTGTTTAAAATCGTCAGTTTGTTGTTGTCGGCCGTCCTTTACATTTGCAGGTAGCGTCATTGCGCCTCACAGTGCCGTAGCAACAGCGGGCATTTAAGGCGGCGGATGTACCCTTTATAAATCTCATACAAAACTAAATAAACGATAGAAACTACAATGCAAAATGTATCATTCTTGGTTTGCCAATGTAAAAAGCCGTATCTTATATCTTGGTGTGAGCAGCACAAGGTTGGAGGATTATGCAGCAGATTCCATGGCTTACCTGCTTTGCGCCATGCTACTCGAGTGGTTATTTACATATATTATTGATGTGGGCAGTCGCCGGTTCATAGCCCAGTCGAGCAGCATCTTTGATATCGGAGCATGCTTTGCCTACTTCTTGTAATTTTGTGTACACATTAGCGCGATTAAAGTAGGCTTCCGGCAGGTTTTTGTTAAACTTTAATGCATCATCAAAGTCAGAAAGTGCACGATGATAATCGCCTAATTCCAAATAGCAAATGCCACGCTGCAAGTAAAGCTTTTCATTTTTGCTATCCGTGGAAAGCAAATAGGTGTATTCAACAATGGCCTGGTCAAATTTCTTCAGATTGTATGAAACCAAAGCCTTGTTTTTTCTAGCCGCTTCATATTTTGGGTCAAGCCCAAGACAAATATCAAAATCAGCTGCAGCACCATTCAAATCTTCCATCATAAGCTTAGCAAATCCCCGATAATAGTACAGTTCCGGCTTGGAAGCGGCTTTTTTTATGGCCAGTGAAGCTTCGGCTATCACCTCTGGCCATTGATTATTTTGTGCGTATAATCGTGTTTTCTCAATACTGGGCGCTACTTCACTCGGTTTAATGTCAGCAGCAGCATTAAAATCATCTAGCGCACCATGCCAGTCACCGTCATTTTGCTTGCAAATGGCACGATTAAAAAACACAGTATAGTTGTGCAATCCTCTAATTATGGCCTGATTAAAATCTTCAATGGCTTCTGCATATTTTTCTATTTTCATGTACGCACTTCCTCGCTGGTTATAGGCTTGCTTATTGCCAGCGTCCATATTAATCAATACAGTAAGCGTCTGAATAGCCTGCTGATAATCTCCCTTGATCAACTGAGCATTGCCCTTATAGAGATAAGCTTCTTTTAGTGTAGGATTTATTGTAATTGCTTTGCTGTAATCGTCGATGGCTTCATTGAGATTCCTCATTTGCATAGCACAACCAGCTTTAAAATACCATGCTTTAGCATTTTGTTGGTCATATTCTAGGCAAGTTCCAAATGCAGCATGCGCAAGTTCGTACTTTTTCAATCGGAAATACTCCATCCCCTGATTATAAAACTCATTAGAATTAAAGTCTGACTGACTTTTCAACAAGCCATGACTCCAAAAAATGATTGTAAACAATATCAGATTCTTCATTGAAAAAAGGTAATTCAGGGATAATCCGACCTGCGTGGGGGAAGGTAGTGCAGGTTTGTACTGCAAAAATGAAAATAATACTTTGATTTATATTACTTTTGACCTCAAATTTTATGAATATATCTTAGAAATAATGGAATACCCTATCCATTCTGATAGCGAAAACAAGGATTTGAATGCTCAAAACCGAAAAAAGGACCATATCGACCTGGCTTTTAAATCAAGGATGCCAGTCCACGAGATCGACCATCGGTTTTATTATGAGCCTATGATGTCCGCTCATCCACAAGATATGCGCGCACTTGAAACACACATTGCAACAAAAGCAATGAAGGCTCCAATATGGGTTTCCAGTATGACAGGCGGTACTAAAATGGCTTCTGTCATCAATGCCAATCTGGCACGTGCATGTGGTGAGTTTGGTCTAGGAATGGGTTTGGGCTCGTGCCGTCAATTGCTATTCAGTGACGAATATCTAGGAGATTTTCAAGTCAGAAAATGGATGGGCGATCAGCCGCTATTTGCCAATCTAGGTGTAGCTCAGGTAGAAAGACTCATCGAAAACAATCAGTTGTACAAGATCAGTGAACTCATCCATAAGCTGGATGCTGATGGACTCATCGTTCATGTCAATCCGATACAAGAATGGCTACAACCGGAAGGCGACCGATATAAAAAACCACCACTACAAACGATTGAAACCCTGCTGGAAAGAATAGATATAAACATCATAGTCAAGGAGGTAGGCCAGGGCATGGGGCCGGAAAGTTTAACAGCACTCCTGCATCTACCACTCACTGCACTGGAATTTGCGGCCAGTGGTGGCACTAACTTTGCACTGATCGAGCTATTCAGGTCATCGCCTGAAATGTCGGACAATTATCAGCCACTGGCACATCTGGGACATTCAGCAGAAGAAATGATCCTAATGACCAATAATATTGTGTCAGCAAATGATGCTGCGGTCTTATGCAAGCAAATTATCATCTCTGGTGGTGTAACTAATTATCTGGACGGCTACTACCTTACTGAACAGTCCATACTACCGGCTATCTACGGTCAGGCATCCGGCTTTCTCAAGCACGCTATGGGTGATTATGAAACACTGCATCAGTATGTATCCATGCAATTGAACGGCCTTCTATTGGCTAAAACATATTTGAAAATCAAGTAATACGTGGAGCGCGATGAAATCAAAAAGTGTCAAAGGCTTTTCAAAATTTTCAAAATCAGAAAAAATCAGCTGGCTGATCTCCAACTATCTCCATAATGACCCGGAGGCAGAGTCAATCATCAGCGAATTCCGGCTTCAAAATCATAGCGTACAAAAAACACTCGATGGCTTCAGCGAAAATACCATCAGCAATTTCATCATCCCTTACGGGCTGGCGCCTAATTTTCTCATTGACGGTGAAGTTTATTGTGTGCCAATGGCCATCGAAGAGAGTTCAGTGGTGGCTGCAGCAGCATCAGCCGCTAAGTACTGGCAAGACCGTGGAGGATTCACCACTAAGATCATAGGTACTGTCAAAATCGGTCAGGTACACTTTAAGTGGTCAGGTGACAAGCAGTTATTGTATCGACTTTTTCCGACGATCCGAGAACTTCTCATCGACAATACAGCGCATATCACACAAAATATGATCAAACGCGGCGGAGGCATACTGAATGCTGAATTGCTTGACTTCACGGATGAAGAACCGGGGCTGTATCAAATCCGCGCTTATTTTGAGACCTGCGACTCTATGGGTGCTAATTTTATCAATTCTGTTCTGGAATGCTTTGCCGATACCCTGGAGACGATCTTCCTGCATCATAAGGATATACCTGACGAACACCGAGACATTGACATCATCATGTCTATTTTATCTAACTACACACCACAATGCCTGGTACGTGCCGAAGTCAGCTGTAAAATCAGTGAACTCGGTACTTTTGCTAATGGTATGCTGGCCCATCAATTAGCCGAAAAATTCAGAATGGCTGTTCGTATTGCACAAATCGATCCGTACAGAGCAACTACCCACAACAAAGGTATTTATAACGGCATAGATGCTGTCGTGCTGGCTACCGGCAATGACTTCAGAGCGATAGAAGCTGCCGGACATACTTATGCTGCCCGCGATGGTCAGTACAGAAGCCTGAGTTACTGCGAAATTGAGGATGAAACTTTCAGGTTCTGGCTGGAAGTACCGCTAGCACTAGGCACTATCGGTGGTCTGACCTCACTACATCCATTGGCTAAAAAAACACTTGAGATTCTCGGCAATCCATCGGCAGAAAAGCTGATGAGAATCATTGCCTCTGTCGGCCTTGCCCAAAATTTTGCAGCAGTCAAGTCGCTGGTTACCACCGGCATTCAGCAAGGACACATGAAAATGCACCTGATGAATATCCTTAACCAGTTGCAAGCATCAGATAGCGAGATAGAAGCTACTGTGCGCTTCTTTGAGGACAAGGTAATCTCCTTTGCCGGTGTGAGAGATTATGTTGATAGCCTACGACAGTCATGATACCTGCTGATTCATCAGATAATCGGCCACCTAGATAAAAAATCAGTAAAAATATTTATTTTGTTGATTATTTCGTCGTATATTTGTTAAGTATTTCGGAATACTCAAGGCGATTGCTTATAAATAAGCTGTTCTTGCCGATATTCCGTCAGAGACCGATTGATTACATTTACACTTTCAGACTTGACAGCTTATGTATGACCGTGCCGTTTTACATCTCGACCTTGACTCCTTTTTTGTATCCGTAGAGTGCTTAAAAAACAGCAGTCTCCTCGGCAAACCGCTGCTCATCGGCGGTACCAGTCAGCGAGGCGTTGTAGCCTCATGCAGCTATGAAGCCCGACGCTTTGGTGTACACTCGGCTATGCCTATGAAAATGGCACTACGACTATGCCCACAAGCCATCGTACTACGGGGCGACATGGACAGCTATACGCAGCACAGTGCCATCGTCACAGAGATTATCGCAGAGACTGCACCGACTTACGAGAAAGCATCCATCGATGAGTTTTATCTCGACCTTACCGGTATGGATCGGCACTTTGGCTGCTACCAGTGGTCATCAGAGCTACGCCAGAAAATCATCAGAGAGTCTGGTCTGCCAATATCTTTCGGCTTGTCGATCAATAAGACTGTATCTAAGATAGGTACCGGCGAAGCCAAGCCCAACGGAACAAAATACATACCTAATGGTACCGAAAAAAACTTTCTGGCACCGCTGCCCGTAAAAAAAATACCAGGTATCGGAGAGCAAACCTACAAGAAACTCAGCTTCATGGGCGTGCGCTTTATCTCGACACTTAGCGCAGTACCTATCCGACTATTAGAGAGAGAATTTGGCAAGCCCGGACGCACACTATGGGAACGAGCTAATGGCATCGACCCGACACCGATTGTGCCTTATCATGAGCAAAAATCCATCTCCAAAGAGCATACATTTACCGAAGATACACTCGATGTGCGCATGATGAAAGATCTGCTACTCGGCATGGCTGATAAGCTCTCCTTTGAGCTACGGACTGCAGGAAAACTTACTTCGACCGTCACCGTCAAAATCCGCTACGCCGACTTCAATACCTATACCCGGCAGAAGAGTATATCCTATACTGCTAATGACCGCATCCTCGGGCAGCACATATTGGAAATCTTTGACAAACTCTACGAGCGGCGACAGCTCATCCGGCTCATCGGCGTCAAATACAGCGGTCTGGTACAAGGCAATACCCAGATCAATCTCTTTGATGACACTGTGGAGCATATCCGTCTCATGCAACAGATGGACCGTATCCGCAAGCGCTTCGGTGCCGATGCCATCATGCGTGCAAGTAGTATTTTCTAGTATTTATCCTAAATGACGCATTATATATTTTATTCCATGAAAATGCTCTTTTGTATCTATTCATAACAAAGTCCAATGAGTAATTCGGGGTTAACGATAGGTATGTATATGTAAAAAAATGGCACTTTGTCAGAAAAACCCTATTTTTGTATATTAATACAATCTTTACTCTGATGAAAAGGAACAAACTTTTACAATTTAGCTCATTTTTTTATGGCACTTTTATGTTGTTGTTCGTCGGCATCCATCCGGTTGCAGGCAATCATATACCTACGATAGGTGCATCACCCTGCGACATTGATATCGACTTTGACTACGAAATCCAGGGTACAGATGTGGTATTTACCGCAAAAACCAGCGATATGCAGAATACCGATATATATCGGTGGGACTTCGGTGATAACACAAGATCTGAAGGCCTTCGCACCAAAAAAGCATTCCATCATAGTGGTGACTACAAAGTTTGTTTGACCGTATTTAGAGTGGATGCCGATTCAGAGGATCGGGTTTGTAGTAAGTCCATCTGCAAAATTGTCAAAATCAGCGGTGATGACGATCCATGTGATATCAGGGCTGCCTTCAAAATAGACATTTCAAATGGCACCGTTGTGTTCCATGCTTCAAGCAACAATCCTCAAAATACCGATAGGTACATATGGGAATTTGACGATAACACAAGAGCCTCCGGAGCTATTACAAAAAAAGAATACCGAAAAAATGGCGAATACAAAGTCTGTCTGACCGTAATCCGCCCAACTAACGACACTGACAACCAGGTTTGTTCAAATCGTATCTGTCAGACATTTAAGATTACTGACCTTGATGATCCATGCGATATCATTGTCGATTTTAAATACGAAATCACAGGTGGTAAAGTAAGATTTGTAGCAGGAGGACGTGACATACAAAACACCGATCAATATATTTGGGAGTTTGGTGATGGTACCAGAGCAAAAGGCATTGAAGCATTTAAAGAATATCGCAAAAATGGTGTATATAGAGTTTGTCTGACGGTCATTCGTCCGGTAAAAGATCAGGACAGACTAGCTTGCAGCAAAACAATATGCAAGGTCATCAGAATTACAGATGCACCTGACGACTGCAACATAAAACTGGACTTCAAATTGGACATATCAGGAGATATTTTATATGGAGAGGCGCGATCATCTGCAAGTAGCAATGCTAAGTACTTATGGGAAATCAGCGATGGTACTCGCGGAGAAGGTCAAGCGTTCAAACATCAATTCCGAAGTAATGGAATATATAAAGTTTGTGTTACAGTCATTGAAAGACAAACTGTTACAAGCATCACCCAGAATTGTAGTGCTACAGTATGTAAAAGAGTGGTCATCGGAGATCCTATTTTAGAGACAGATTGTCCGATTAAAGTTGACTTTCAATATACTGAAGGTAGAGGTGGTGTAGTCTTCCAAGGAAGAAGCAACGAAACAGATGTTGAGTACTTCTGGGAGATAAACGACGCAAACACAACGCGACTTACCGGTTCTACCATAAATGTAAATCTTGCTCCCGGCACTTATACTGTGTGTCTTATTGCAGTGAGTAAATCCCATGATTGTAAGCAGCGTATTTGCAAGCGAGTGACAATCGGCAAGACTGATGGTAGAATTTCGCCTGTACCAGCTTATGACATTATCAATGTACATTCAGACAAAGAGATAGATAGCTATAAACTTTTTGGCGCCAGTCAAAACCCGATACATGAAGGTGTAGTCAATAGTACAGCAACGACGATTGACATCAGTGCACTTAGAACTGGAGTCTATTACCTCTTACTTTTTTATGCGGACGGTAGCACCTCTATT
Source organism: Bacteroidetes bacterium OLB9 (assembly GCA_001567255.1). GTDB lineage: Bacteria > Bacteroidota > Bacteroidia > Chitinophagales > Saprospiraceae > OLB9. Next base: position 58,647 of record LNBW01000056.1, read on the forward strand.
GACAAAATCATTAAATTGTAGTCTAACTAAAAACAGCCGCTATCAATCTACATGTAGCGGCTGTTTTTATTAATCTTCTATGCTGCAAACTACACATTGAAAAAATATTTTAAAAATTATTGCTGCTTCAGGGAGCGTTTTTCAATTTTGCATTATCTATACCAATAGAGCGCTCACCTTCCATAAGATAGTTCTCAAAATTTTATCATTCATTTTGTCAATAAAAAGAATAATGCTTAATAGATTAATAATTTTCAGCGGCATCATTGCTATCATGGCTCTTTCGGGTTGTCATACTGATTATGATGACGAGACCAGAGAAGACCTTACTAAATTTACTGCTCAGGTGTATGACGAGGTCAATGCTAGTATTCTTGGATATGTCTATGATGAAAATAACCACCCTATATCAGATGCTGATGTGGCCATATATAGTACCAGAACAAAAACAAATAAGCACGGTGCATTCTTGATTAAAAATGCTAAAATGGATAGTCAGGGTACCTATATTAAAGTGATGAAAGAAGGGTATTTCCTGGGTTCAGATGTCGTATATCCGGTCACCGGACAAACTGCCACCTCAAGAGTTCAAATGCTCAAGGCAGATTTCAGTCAGTCTTTTGACAGTAAGGCAGGTGGCGATATCCTTCCATCTAATGGTGGTAAAATCATCTTTCCGGCAGATGCAATAGCAGATTCTAAAGGCAAACCATTTAGTGGCAAGGTGCTTGTGTCTGCACATTATCTCCATCCTAAAGACCGTCATTTTGGAGATATGATGCCTGGTGGCTTACTCGCAGATGCTGCCAATGGCAACACTGTGACTTTGGGCACGCTGGGTATGATGGCGGTAGAGTTGAGAAGTGATACCGGCGAAAAGCTTAATCTCCGTGAAGGTGCTCAAGCAATATTGCAGTTTCCGGCAGTGACAAGCTATAAGCCTGAAGCTATAGAATTTTGGTATTTTGACGAAAACAAAGGCCGATGGAAAGAAGAAAGTGTAGCCCACCTAGAAGGCGATAAATACATAGCCAGTGTAAGTCACTTTAGTTTCTGGAATCTCGACAAACCCTATCCTCTTGTCCAGTTGTGTGGTAGTGTTTGGTACAATGAAGGCGGACCGGCCAGTTCATTATCTATAAAGGCAGAAGTCGAGGATTTAGGAGCTGCTTTTAGCTATACCAATAATGAAGGTAATTTTTGTGGCAAAGTACCTAAGGGTAAGGTTATAAAAATCACCGTTTACAGTAAATATTGCAATGAAATTTTGGCTGAGAAAGTCATTGGACCATTGTCAGGAGATACGCAGATGGACAAAATCTTTGTTGATCCGCCTTTTGAATTTAGTATTTATGGCCAACTGCACTGCAATGGCGAGGTACGTCAAGATGGTATCATTGTAGCACAAGTCGGAAAAGAAAGAATATTAGCTCGAACTGCGGAAGACGGATCTTTTACCATGAATTTATCCGCATTTATTTGTAATGAAAATGATAAAATAGACATTTTTGGCTTTGACAATGCTACTTCAGAGACTAGTCAGACGCTTACTTTTACCGAGATGCCTGACGATAAAGTAGATTTAAATATTTGTGATAGTGGATGTGGATTCACGGGTGAACTAGTATTTGATTGCGACAAAACGATTTCTGTGCAACTATCGAATGGTTCTGGCAATTATTCCTATCTTTGGAAGGACAATTCGACAAAACCTATATTTCATTTGCCTACTCTTCAGGATTCATTTCTCATCGGTGGCATCTTCTGCGTGACCGTCACTGACAATGGTAGCAAGAATTGTGCTAAGACATTCTGCAAAGAGATACAACCACTGGAGGTAGGTATCGAGATGAACTGTGAGACAAAACGCATCAATGCCTATCCTCATGGCGGAAGTGGTCAATACTCATTTGTGTGGAGCAACGGTGATACAGATGATAATACCGAGTTAACTAACATCGGAGCATACTGTCTGACCGTCACTGACAGTGATGGATGCTCAAAGGTGAAGTGTGTCAATTTCAGCCCGATAACCATAGAAGATGATCCGGTTTCTTGCTCTAACAATTTTTATTCATTTTCCTCATCGACATTCGATCATGGATTTATTATAGGGCCGGGTGGAAATATTATCGGACAGCTAACTTATCCATTAAAAATCAATATATTTGAAGCCGGATTTGATTTTACTGTATCCGTAGGTAATAGCTATTGTAGAGAAGATGAAGACATTGATTTGCCTAGATTGATAAATGGGTTGATGACTTCCGTAGTAAATACCTCTTGCGGTAATTGTAATGATGGGAAAATCAACATCAATCTGGATGCTTCGGCGCAATGCAAAGATTGTGAAGTAGGAACGGTTAAAGTCATCAAAGCAACAGACTACACTGATGTGACTTCACTGAACGATAGTAGCAGTCTGTCTAAAGGAATATATTATGTTGTAGTGACCGATAAAAATACTGGTTGTTATGTAGCTTTTAATAAAACAGAAGTTAAGTAGAAGCCATGTCTAAAAATAAATATGAGTCTTGAAGATATCATAAAAGGATGTAAGGAGGGAAACCGTAAGTGTCAAGATGCTCTGGTGCAAAAGTTCGCACCAGGGCTCTTGTCGTTGTGTATCCGATACACTTCAGACCATGAGTTAGGCAGAGATGCTCTTCAAGAATGTTTTATCAATGTGTTCAAGTACATACACACTTACCGTGGAGACGGCTCTTTTGAGGGTTGGCTAAAGCGCATTGCAGTCACTGCTTCTCTAGCATTAAAAACGAAGTTTAGAAAGTTCCGTTTTGACGAGGTGCAAGAAGACAATACATGGCATTATGCAGAGCTTCCTGATATCTATGGCTCTATGAATATTGAGGAAATCATTCAGGTCATGCAGCAACTACCGGAGAGCTTGTTTTTGGTATTCAATCTTCATGTAGTGGAAGGTTTTCATCATAACGAAATAGCCGATATGCTGGGTATAACAGAAAGTACATCAAGGGCTGCACTCAGCAAAGCAAGAAATAGAATGATATCACTATTAAAAAAAATAGAAGTTCCGGCAATCGTTGAAGCTTCTTGAATCAATTAACCTGTCAGATTATGAATTATAAAGATTTTGAAAAATATATAGCTGACCAGCTCGGCAATCAGTCCACACCACTAGATGTTGACCAATTGATTCGAGACATTCACGGTGAGGATCGCAAAAATCGTAAAGCCGGTTTCTGGTGGGTAGCCTCCTTTATAGCCTTAGCGCTGATAAGTAGCATGGGATGGTTGTTTTTAAATGCCAAAACACCCGGCACACTAGATGATCATACAAGCAAATCTGCTATTACAATAACCGATAACCATAAAAATACAGCGTCACAAAATGCTGCTACTATTTTGAGTTCAGTACATTCATCAGAATCTGTAATTAACCATGAAAATGCAACCCATCTTCCTACTGCCAGCATATCAACACCTAGTCAAAAAAAGGTAAGATCCTATCTTAACACTAGTCATACAACTACTGTTGAAGTACTAGAGAAGTCTGAAGGCCCTACTCCTTCAGCTGTGTCTCATCCTGCGACTGATTATGTTCCGGCGCAAACCATATCAGAGACCACCCATAATCTAGAGGCACTATCATCATTGCCATTATCATCTATACAAAGTCAGCAAGCAGCTAAGCTACTATTGGGTCCCGGCGACATCGTCTGCCCAGATTTTTCACTCCATTCCGGATGGGCACTTGAGATCGTGCCTGAGATAGGCGCATTTTATCCGGATAAGCGATTAGAATACAGAGCGCCAGGAGAGCAAAGCAATGTCTTTCTTTTGCGAAATCAAAAAGAAAAGTCACTTGAAGGGCTCAATGCCGGACTGTACTTCCATCTCAAAAAGAAAAAGTGGCCGGTATATTTGAAGGCAGGCATATCGTGGTCAAAACTCACTGAAAAAATGCCCCTGGATTACTCTTATGAGGTGACCGATACAACACGTGGTATCATCTCCATCACCTACTCTCAAACCGGCGATACGATCACAACGATATACGGTGATATTTACACTCAAAAGAAAGTATCCGGTAAGAAAGTAAGGCATTACCAGATGACGCTTTGGGATCTACCTATTGGCCTTGGTTTTGAAAAAAATATGGGTAACTGGTTTATCGCAGGAGAAGCAGGTGTCAACATCAACTTATCGATGTCAGCATCCGGCAGCATACTCGCAAGTGATACTTCTTTTACTGAAATTAATGCGTCAGATATCACTTTCAGAAAAAACTTAGGTTTGTCATGGTTTGGAGGACTCAACTTTGGCAGATATCTGGGTCCTGCTGACAGAATATACCTAAGCGCAAGAGTACGGTACATTCCAGGTTCTTTTAGTAGAGCAGACCATCCGATACAACAATTCTACATGTTCGAAGGATTGCATCTCGGTTACATTCACAGGTTTTAATATGCTAGGTGCTTACGCCAGTTACCATATTTGAGGTAAAGCCAGGATGGCACTATCATGCAAATCGTATAAATGGTATCACTCGTCCAGGCCACCTCTATCGGCAACTTCAGTGTTTCTATGACCAACCATGCATAGATGACATAAACAAGAATACTTACTACTTCAATCCAAAGTACTATCTGTGTTCTACCTGTAGCTACCACAGCATTGAGCCATATACTAGCAAAACACATGATTACCATTGCTACACTTACTACCCGTAAAGTACCCGTACCGATGGACATAAAGTCACCAGACTGGCCAAAGATCCCGAAGAAAATCCCAGGAAAAATATTGAGTAGTGCCACCATAATCAGCATCCCGGTCACACTGATGGTAATCATTTTTTTGATGACCGGAAATATTTCATTTTCTCGCTTCTGGCCGATGATATTGCTGATGACCGTATTTGTCGATGATCCAAACGCCCAAGTAAATACACCACCTAATCCGAAGAGATTGCGCATGGTTTGCGAGACAGCCTGCTCATCTGTGGTATAGTTTTTACTCACTAAAATAAAAAACAGCCACCATGAACCGGTACTAATTGCAAACTGACTCATCAATGGCAGACCGATTCTGAATACAAGCGCTATTTTAGCAAAGACCAATGAGAAGTCGGGTATGATCTGCATTTTTTTGACAATATCCAACTTCCAAATAACCAAAAATACTGTCACCATACCGATTAACTCTGCAATAACAGATGCGACAGCAGCACCATTAAAGCCGAGCATTGGAAAACCAAAATGACCAAAAATCAGTACATAATCCAATATGATATTGACAATCGACTGAATTAAAGCTATGATGACTAGGTACTTGGATTGTTGCACACTAATGAGAAAAGCATTTTGCATCTGCATCGTATAAAGAAAAATCAATCCTATGATGCGGATATTGAGGAAGCTTCCGGCCATATCCGCACTTTCCTTTTCAATGCCTGCCCATATCATGATAGGCTCAACGGATAACCAGGTGATGAATGCAAAAATCACAGCCAGCATCCAAGCTAAAATGATGCCGTGCCACAAGGTAGCAAAGATTTCATTACGCTTATTTTCGCCTGCTCTTCGCGACATTATGGATAAAAGAGCATTATTCAATCCATATCCAATCGCTCCAAATATCAGGTAGTAAACACCGGTGATGCCTGCTAATGCCAGTTCCCTATTGCCTAAATGTCCCAGAAAAGCTGCATTGAACAAAAAGTTAAGCTCCGGAATGAGCTTGGCCATACTTATCGGCAGCGTCAGCAGGATGATACCTTTGACGGAAGTATCGGATTTTAGTGAATACATAATGTGTCCGGAGTTTATTTAGGTCTGCAGGCCGGACTTATACCGAGGATGTAATTATGGAGCATATCTACAATATCAGCTGTATCATCACCCAAAAACCCCTGAATCATACCGTTTTGGAGTAGCCGCTCAGCTTCATCTGTCAATACCGAAGCTACCGGAATATATGACCAATGCCACCGCTCCTCAAGGTAGCCCGAATGTCTGTCACTTCCCATTTTAGTGTAAGGTTGACAAAATCCGTATTCATGTGCATGCTCCTTTAGCCAAGTGTATATTTTATAACCCTCTCCATGCTCAAACCATTTGTTATTGAAATTATTAAGGTCAATATCCGTACCCCAATGATGCCTTGAAGTCCCAGGCATAGAACTGTACTGGAGAATCTTGCGTGCTCGTTCTTCATAATCAGGAATCGCTTCTGCTGCATTGATACTATCCTCAAGGATGGTACGACCTGTCCATTTGTCTTCCCAAATACGCTTCTGATTATCAAAATTTCGAGTCGCAGACCTAATGACCAATGTAATGCCACTTTCTTTTGCTGCATCATACATTTTAATAAAGGCGGCTAGCACATCTTTGCGTAAATATCTCAATTCTTTATCTCGATATTCAGCCGGAATCTCGATGAAATCCGGATGTGTGGCTGGATCAAACTTGCCCATAATGTAATCTACCCCATATGCAATAGTCAACGTATCCGTTAAGGTGTCCTGCACCATTGTTTCAACTTTATAGTCAGCCGACTGAAGAGGAGATTGGGCCTGGCTGTCATAAGAAGATATACTCAAGACCAAAACACCAACTGTCAAAAAAAATGTATCCATCATTTTCTGGTCGTTTTTAGGTCGAGGTTTGTACTGAAGGTAAAACACAATCAAAGAAAACAATGTAGTGGCAGCCATGATGCAATAATAAATCAAATGGTCGCTCACCTCGTCTTGAGCATGATAATAAATCATCCTAGCTAGAAACAATGCTGCTAAGCCTGTCACTATCCATGCTACATTACTATATGATCTCACTTGATAATAAATACCATTGCTAAAATACATTAAAAGCACTCCTAGCACCATCGGTACCAGCAATATTATATCCTTTTCAAAAGAGTTGTAATACATCCAAAGACTCAAAGCACCCATCGTGAGAGCATTGATCATATTTGCTTTGTATCTATCCATAAAAAGTATTACAGTTTTTCGTAAATAAAATTCGTCATTTTAGTATAAAGATGGATGGTAGCATTGCCGCCATATATACCGTGATTACGATTAGGATAAAAATAGGTATCAAATTGCTTATTGGCTTTTATGAGTGCATTTGCCATTTCGGCAGTGTGCTGAAAATGTACATTGTCATCCGCCATGCCGTGCAGTAACAAATAATTACCTTTCAGTCTATCAACAAAGTTGATCGGAGAATTATCCGCATAGCCATCCGGATTTTCAGCTGTGGTACGCATATATCGCTCAGTATAAACACTGTCGTACCACTTCCAGTTGGTCACTGGAGCAACAGCTATTGCAGATTTAAAGACATCATTGCCTTTGAGGATGCATAGCGATGACATATAGCCGCCGTAACTCCAGCCCCAGATTCCGATGCGATCTTTGTCCACATAAGGCAAACCACCCAAATATTTAGCTGCTTCGATTTGGTCTTTTACCTCATAATGACCAAGCTGGAGATAGGTCATTTTTCTAAATGCTTCACCGCGACCACCGGTACCACGACCATCTACACAGACTACTATGTAACCAGCCTTTGATAACATTTGATACCACCAGTAAGAATTACCCTTCCAAGAATCTGTTACAGACTGGCTGCCGGGGCCACTATACTGCGTCATGAAAACCGGGTACTTTCTAGTAGCACTAAAGTTCTTTGGCTTGAGCATATAACCATTCAACTTCACATTTTCGGAGGTAGTGAAACTAAAAAACTCAATAGGTGCAACACCATAATCATACTGAACATTATCATATCCGGCATTGTCCTCAATCGTCCGTATCTTCCTCATATTTCGGTCATAAACCGTAAATGTCGGAGGCGTGTTAATATTACTATAGGTGATACTCATAAAGTCAAAAGTACTACTGAACTGTGCAGAATGACTGCCATTAGGCGTGTCGGTCAGTCTTTTTAAGTGTCTGCCATTGAGATCAACAGAGAAAATATCTTTTTGCATAGGAGATTTTTCCACAGCCTGAAAATATAGCTTTTCACTTTTTTCATCCACACCATAAAATGAAGTTACATCATAATCTCCGGGTGTCAGCTGGGCTTTTTGTCGGCCATCCATTCCCATGAGATACAGCCGATTGAATCCATCCTTTTCTGAAGACCATATAAAACTTCTACCATCTTTCAAAAAAGTGAGATCGTCAGTGATATCTATGAAATACTTATTTTCTTCTTCGTATAAAATCGACGTTTTATAATTTCTAATATCTACGAGGATCAGCTTTAGATTATTCTGATGGCGATTCATCTTGAAAACACAGAGCTTATTTTTGTCCTGTGTCCACTTCATGCGTGGGATATACATCTCCGTCATATCACCGATATCCACTTTTACAGCCTTACCACGAGACAACTCATAGACCCAGGCCGTCACATCAGAGTTTTTTTCGCCCACTTTCGGATATTTAAAGGTGACATTTTCGGGATACATATCACCATTGTAAAGCTGCATGTTAAACTCCGGCACTTTAGATTCATCAAAGCGAATAAAAGCTATCTTTTTACTATCAGGTGACCAGTAAAAAGCTCTTGTAAAGCTAAATTCCTCCTCATAAACCCAGTCACAAAGTCCATTGATGATCTTGTTCTTTTCACCATCTTTAGTAATTTGAGTGACATTGTCATTAGCCAGATACCTGATGTATAAGTTATTATTATGAGTGAAAGCAACCATCTTTCCATCTGGTGATAATTGTGGGTTTGCAATCTTGCCATGCGTATATACTTCAGTCAGCGTTTTATCTTTCACATCGTAGATATGACATTTGACATTGGACGAATGTCTATAAATTTGTTCGCCTTCGGATTCAATTAAGATTTTTTGCTCATCTTCGCTAAAAGAATAGGCGTCAATACTACCAGAAAAACCTGATTTACCCGTAAACTTGATAGCATCAAAAATGACTTCAACTTTCTCACCGGTAGTGATGTCATACTTTTCAATCATCCCTTGCTTTAAAACAGAATAGTGTCGGCCATCATTCATAAAATTAAAGCCAGGAACATATTTTGTTCTGTAGGTATGTTTTACAAAAATATCATCAAGAGTGATTTGCTTTTGGCCGGTAGCCGTGCTCAAAATCAATAAAAACATGCTACAAAAAGCAGCTATTCTGGTCATCATATCTGTAGGATTAAGTATCTTAAATAAAATGCAAAAATAAGTGAAATGATATCATTTTTATCTATCCCTTAGTGTTAAGTGGCGCATATCCGCTAATAAATACACCATAAGCTATTCTAACCACTTCCACTCACTTATTGTTCAAAAGTCAACTACTGTCTATACATCTATAATAGAAATGAAAATATATTATCCCAAAATTACACATTATATTGCAACTTCAAATTTATTTCCTTTTTAACAAAGTCTAGTGGGTAATATGAGTTCAAAACCTATTCCTTCCTTTTCAAAAATTATCAAAACCTGACTTAAATAGGTTATAAAAAATTAATGAACTATAATCTTTGCGTTTCCTATACCTTGAAATACATCCCAGTCCGCTAATGTATGATTTTATTTGCATCCTGACTATCAATGCTACTTTGATGGGGCTTCTCACTCTAGTCCATCGAGTAAAAACTCAAGGCCATTAGTTTTAATCTCAAAGGTAGTACTGAGTATCTGACCTATTCGAGTATTGGAAAATCCCTTTGAAGCTAACCATTCAAGATAATAAAGCGGTAAGTCCTTGATCAGCCTGCCTTTGTATTTGCCAAATGGCATTTGCATCCTGACTATATCAAGGAGTATTGTTTTGTCGGGTATCAAGCTTGCATCTTCCATCCTCATTCGACTTCTACTACCGTCTCCGGCTCAAAATCCATGACTTCTTTCTCCTCACCAGAAACCTGATCTAATTCTACTTTGAGATTGTCAATGATAAACTCTTGTCGCTCAGGCGTGTTTTTGCCCATATAATAAGCCAGTAAGTCTTCAATTTTTGTCTTCTCACCGAGGATAACCGGTTCCAGGTGAATACCTTCGCCTATAAAATCTTCAAATTCAGAAGGAGAAATTTCTCCTAGTCCTTTAAATCGGGTAATCTCTGCTTTTCCTCTTAGTTTTTTGATGGCTTCTTGCTTTTCTTCTTCGGTGTAACAATAAAATGTCTGCTGCTTGTCGCGCACTCTAAAAAGCGGTGTTTCTAATATATATAAATGGCCGTACTTGACTAGGTCAGGAAAGAACTGAAGAAAAAATGTCAACAGTAATAAGCGAATGTGCATGCCATCCACATCCGCATCTGTCGAAATGACCACTCTATTATACCTGAGATTTTCAATACCGTCTTCTATATCCAGTGCATGTTGTAGTAAGTTGAGCTCTTCGTTCTGATACACTACTTTTTTGGTCATTCCAAAGCAGTTCAACGGTTTTCCACGAAGTGAAAAAACAGCCTGGGTCTGCACATCTCTTGCCTTCGTAATCGAACCACTCGCTGAGTCTCCCTCAGTAATAAATATCGTGGTCAAAAGTCGAGTTTCATCATCGGTCTTCTTACCATCTGTAAGGTGTGCACGACAGTCTCTGAGTTTTTTATTATGGATATTTGCCTTTTTGGCTCGCTGATTAGCGATTTTCTTAATATCGGCGATTTCCTTGCGCTCCCGTTCTGATTGCTGAATTTTTCTCAGCATAGCATCTGCAATTTCTTTATTTTTATGCAGAAAGTTATCCAAGTTTGTTTTGAGAAAATCGACCACAAAAGACCGAATTGTCATGCCATCCGGAGCCATGTTGAGTGAGCCCAACTTGGTCTTAGTCTGTGATTCAAACACCGGCTCTTCTACCTTTATACTGATGGCGCCGGCTATGGATGTTTGTACATCACGTGAGTCAAAATCTTTCTTATAAAAATCGCGTATTGTCTTTACAATGGCTTCTCTAAATGCTGCAAGATGCGTTCCACCCTGCGTAGTATGCTGCCCATTTACAAAGGAATAATACTCCTCACCGTATTGTGTGCTATGAGAAAGCGCGATTTCAATATCTTCGCCTTTGAGGTGAATGATCGGATATAATAGGTTTTCAGAGTCTGTTTTACGCTCCAATAAATCCTTCAAACCATCTTTTGAAACTAGTGTCTTGCCATTAAAATTCAGTTTAAGGCCTGCATTCAGATAAGCATAATTCCAGAGCTGATTTTCTACGTATTCACTGCGAAATTTATAATTTTTAAAAATGCTGTTGTCCGCCACAAATTCAATTCTGGTACCATTTGGTTCTGTGGTTTTAGCGAGTTTATGATCATGAGTGATTTTACCCTGGCTAAACTCAGCTGTCTTCACCTGACCCTCTCTGAATGACTCCACCTTAAAATAGATAGATAGCGCATTTACCGCCTTAGTACCTACACCATTAAGCCCTACAGACTTTTTAAAAGCACGCGAATCATACTTGCCACCAGTATTGATTTTAGAAACACAATCCACCACTTTGCCGAGCGGTATGCCTCGTCCATAATCCCTGATTACCACCCGACCCTGATCAATAGTCACGTCGATGGACTTGCCGTGTCCCATTACATACTCATCAATGGAGTTGTCAATGACCTCCTTGAGCAGTACGTATATACCATCATCTTGAGCAGATCCATCACCTAGTTTGCCTATATACATACCCGGGCGAAGGCGCATGTGCTCCTGCCATTCTAGGCTTTTGATATTGTCTTCGTTGTATATGATTGTAGTAAGATTACTCATTTAGCCACTAATTTACCTAATAAATCAAACGGCAAATATATGAAAAATATTTGATATGACTGATATTTGGTCTCACGTTTTAACTTCCTTGATTTCAATAATTTTAACTACTTTTACAGTTTTAATTTTTAGTCCATTGATGCAAAAAAACAACTTTTTTAGTTTCATACTTTGTGTGCTATTGTCATCGTTAACACTTAGCGCTCAAAATGTTAATTATCAGATTCAAATTGATTTTGACAGTTTATATCAATCCATGCATGTGGAAACAGAAATACTACTGACCAATAGCGATTCTAATTTACAAGATTCTCTATGGTTTCATCTTCCATTCTACGCCTACAGCCATAAGTACAATGCCTTTGATAACAGCATGCTACGTCAAAACATGACCAGCTATCACTTCAGGTCTGAAAAACTACTGGCAGAAGTGAGTGATTTTAAGGTATCATCCCATGGTCAACCTGTCCATTATTTAGAAAAAGGGCATGATCCTGAATTCATATCACTGGCCACACCAAACGGAAAAATCGTTTTTTCATATACGATCCGATTGCCTAAAGCCATCAATGGTTTCGGTATAGAAGATGGAAATATTTTTATCAGACATTTCTACCCAATACCCATTTTTCATAATAACCTTCAAGATTTTCAGCCTCTTCAGAAAGGTACAAACATAGCGGCACCCGTATCTAATTTTAGAGTGAAAATCAATCATACCGGAACGTTCAGAGTGCTCTTCAATGGACCGATTACAGCTGAAAACGGGCAACTTGGCATCAACAGGGTCAGAGCTGACGAATTGATTATTGCATTGATAAGGCCAGAAGTGCCTGTCACTAAACAACACATCATCTCCAATACCCGCAAGATCACATACCACGTTATCCATCTGGACACAACATTTATTCAAAACTGGGCAGATGCCGGTATGTGGAATCAAAATATAGTAGATGCCTCCATCGATCTCGTCGGTGATTTTCCCTACGATGCTTTCCTATGGGTAGTAAATAGTGATGGTGACAATTGTTATGTATCGGACGGAATGGTGAGTACAGATAATTTTACCAAAAAAACAAAAGTCGAAAGGATGTATATTTTTCTAAAAATTTGATGGATCTGTGGATAAATGGTAATTTTAAAAACATTGATCCTGCCTATAGCAATATACATCAAAGCATCAGCCAATATTTTGCTAATAAAGCACAAGGTATTGTGACTCAATATATTTACAGAGATATGAAATCTGATGCCCATCCCAAATTTGACAATAATAGTCCACTTGTGCAATCAATCCAGAAGCACTCGATCAAACCTATTGACACACCTGACAAAGATCTGACGGCGACACAGCTACAACTGAAATATCACTACCAATTTCCTGCATACTTAGAGTATATGAGCCAGCTTACCTCCAGACCTGCTATGGAGACAGCTATATGGATGATTAGAGAGCAAAACTCAAAACTCAATCCTACCACACTGGCTGAAAACCTAGCCAAAACTTCCGGAAAAGATATAATCAATTCGTTGTCTGTCTATGCTTCCGCAAATGATAAGCTGGATTACAAAATTAATAAAGTGAGAAAAGATGGAGTTAACACCATCATCACAGCCAGCAATAATGGTAAAATAAAGCTTCCTAGTCAATTGACTGTCAAAAAGAAAAACGGCGAAGTGTCTCGTTATCTCATCGACGGATTTGTCGGCGAGCAAACTCTAACACTGGATAGCTTAACATATGAGTCTGTGGAGCGTGTAAGCATTGACTGGGATGGCGTACTACCAGATGGGCGACGAGGTAATAATCACTACTTTCCACATTCACTGCTTAAGAGAGGGCCGCTGGCATTGACTTCTATCCTAGGCAGTGATTATAGTGATAGAAGTGAAATCAAATGGGGACTTTTTCCTGCTTTCAACGATAATGACCGATGGATGATTGGTGGGTTGTTGACTAATCGTGGACTGCTTGACTACAAGCCATGGACTGTGACCATCAGTCCTATGTATTCCTTTCAGACAGGTAAAATAGTAGGTCAGGCTTGGACAGAATATGATCACTATTTTAATGATAGTAACATCAAAAAGCTCCATTTACACGCCGGTGTCAAAAGTTTTGACATGAATCAAAATGATTTTTATCAATACACAGAGCGTTATCTAAAAACCGATATTGGCATTCGACTGACATTTGCTGAAATGGATACAGATAAAAAAAATAGTGCACTGACATTGAGAGGCATCTACATTCTTGAAGATAGACCTAATTATGATCCTAAAGAAGGTACCTACTTAGGGCTAAGTCCACTAGACAAGAAAAAGTTTATTCAGCAAATTATATATGACTGGGAAAAGGCCAGTGTTCTCAATGGTACAACCATCCGTTTTGTAGCTGAGCATCAGGCTTATCGATCCAACCAAAGATACCTCAAACTTTCCGGCACGCTCGTCAAAAGATGGATGTTTAAGAAAGATAAAAATATTTATCTCCGCGCCTTTGTCGGAGGTTTTCCCATGAACACCCAGAGCCAATCCTCCAGTTATCAAAATGATTTTGTACGTGGAAGCATTGCTCTGATTCATCAGGGATTCAATGATTACACCTATGATGAATATTTTTTCTCTAGAAAAAACCAGAACGGATTTTATGATGATCAGGTCAGCCTGACCGCCGGCGGTGGATTTAAGACACCAATCGGATCGGCCTATAGTATCGGTATGTCCAATCGATTTGCGGCAGCGCTTAATGGTATAGTAGATTTGCCATTTAGCACCCGATGGTTTCCATTGCAGCTATACTTTGATGTAGGTACCTACACCACATGGTCTAATGGCAAGTTTGGCAACAATGTAATGTATAACGGAGGTCTGATGCTCAACTTTGCTGATGTGGTCAGAATACATTTTCCGATCATCTTCTCCGAAGAATTAGGTAATAGATACAAAGAAGTCCATCATGGATTTTTATCAAGACTGAGCTTTGCATTTGATCTTCATAAATTGAATTTTAATCATTCTCGTTTTTATAAATCATTCAAAATTTAAGCAATTATGAAACTGGCAGTGATAGGCGCAGGAGCTATGGGGTCGGGTATAGGTCAAGTGGCAGCAATGGCCGGATGGGAAGTATATCTTTATGATTCCAATGTAGCTACAAGAGCAAAAGTACTCATGGACATATCTATCAGTCTGGGCAGATTTGCGGCCAAAGGAAAAATCTCACAAGAAGATAGTGCCTCTATGCTGGGTAGGATATATATCTGTGAGTCTATGCAAACGATCGCTGATGCAGATATGGTCATCGAAGCCATCATCGAGGATGCAGCGATCAAAAAGAGCGTATTTCAGCAAATAGAAGCTATCGTTTCTGACCGTTGTATCATCGCCACTAATACTTCATCATTATCTGTCACTTCGCTGGCGTCAGCACTGGAATTTCCTGACAGATTTATAGGTGTGCATTTTTTCAACCCACCGGTTCTGATGCAACTAGTCGAGGTAGTACCTGCTGTGCAAACAGACAAAGACCTTCCACTTCGCGTAGTCAAAATAACTGAATCATGGGGTAAAACACCGGTTCTGGCACGCGACACACCCGGGTTTATCGTTAATAAAGTAGCACGTCCATTCTACAGCGAAGCCATCCGAATTTTGGAAGAAGGTATTGCCAATATTGAAACTATCGACCATGCGATGACACAAAATGGTTTCAGAATGGGACCATTCACATTGATGGATTTCATCGGTCATGATGTCAACTATCGAGTGACAGAATCAGTGTGGAAATCCTTTTTCTATGATAGCCGTTATCGTCCGTCTTTTACACAACTTCGTCTCATGGAAGCGGGTTTTCTGGGTAAAAAGTCAGGACGTGGATTTTATAACTATCAGCAACCGGAAAATAACAGCGACAACATAGATAAAAGCAAAATAGAGATGATCTTTATGCGTATTATCTCTATGTTGATCAATGAAGCTGCTGACACAGTCTATCAAAATATCTGCACAGCAGAAGACGTGAGCAATGCTATGCGTCTGGGAGTTAATTATCCTAAAGGTCTATTAGAATGGGGACAAGAACTCGGTTATGACAATGTCGTCGGGTACCTAGATAGTTTACATCAGTTGTACGGAGAAGAGCGTTACAGAGTAAGTCCATTTTTAAGAAGGCTAGCTCAAAAATAACGTGAGAATGATGCCCTTTCAACGCAATAAATTAACAATATATTATATTTATATTTAGCTGTACATTAATAAGATGTGAGCACTATGTTGTATATTTACAATTCAAACAAAAACATAAACATCATGCTCACATCGGCACAAAATACAGAGCTTTTCTGTTTTGTTGATGATTTTCTGCATTCAATTTGATCATTATATTGAAAATCATCCATTTTCTTACAAAAGGCTTCAAATTTTAAAAAAGTGGATGATTACCAGTCTTTTTTAGGTTGAGCTTTGCCACTGGTACGACGCATCTTTTGCTGGACTTTCCTCTCTTCTGCATCCATGATTTCGAGTAGCTGCTTTGCTTCGTCTTTGGTCAACTTCTGAGCGTCTTGCTGTTGTTGGCCCTGCGGGTCATTCTCTTGATCTTGCTGATTCTGTTGCTGCTGGTTATTTTTATTCTGGTCTTTATCTTGTTGATTTTGTTGCTGTTGCTGTTGTTGATTTTGATCTTGTTGATCTTTATTCTGATTTTGCTGCTTATCGTTCTGCTGATTTTGCTGCTGTTGCTGTTGCCTCATGAGTTGACGCAGTGCCATAGCCAGATTCTCTTTCGTCTGCATATCGGAAGGATTCATTTTCAGTGACTTTTTATATGCATCAATACTCTCCTGATATTTTTTACTTTCATAATAAGCATTACCCAAGTTGTAATAGATATCAGACCTCTCCTGATCGGTAGTTGCTTTGGAAGCTGCTGATTCATACTTTTCTACCGCTTCATCAAATCTCTTCTGCTGATATAATGAATTTCCCAGATTGAAGAATGATTGGGCGTTCGGCTTGATTTCTCCAGCTTTTCTATATGCTGTTTCTGCTTCGTTATATTGGTTTGCATCGTACAAAGCATCCCCTTTGCGGAGGCTTTTATGAGCATCCTGAGCGACAATAGATATCGAAAACATAGCAAAAATCATGGTGAAAACAATGCTATATCTCATACGGTTTTGCTTTTGAAGTCATAAAAAAATCCAAGAATCACAAGCATTAAAGCAGGAAATAACAAGTATTGATAATAGCTTTCAAACGCTGAATAGGATTTGACATCCACTGCATATTTTTGTATCCTCTCCAGCTTAGTATTCATATCTCTTATGATGCCTCGCTCGTTATCACTCAGCCGATAATAGTCGCCAGTAGCCTTAGAAGCTATGCTTTTCAGCAAATCCTCATTGATAGCAGTACGTATAGGATTACCTTCATCATCAGTTTTATATGTCTCACGGCCTTCGTCTTGTACTGGTATAAATCCTCCTTCCGGAGTGCCTACGCCTACCGTAAAAATACTCCATCCTGCATCTGCAGCCTTGGAAGCCATATTGATGGCATCTGCATCGTGATCTTCACCATCTGACAAAATAATTAATGCCCGCTGATGATCTTCTTTTACACTTTGCATGGCAAGCTGAATGGCTTCTGCAATGACAGTACCTTGTGTTCCTGCCATATTAGTATTGGCTGATTTGGCAAATAGTTCAGCTGCTGCCAAATCAGATGTCAGTGGCATCTGTAGATAGGCTTCGCCGGCAAAAAATATCAATCCTATCTGATCACCTTGTCTTGATTTTATAAATTCAGTGATGAGCCGCTTAGCCTTCTCTAGTCGTGATGGGCTGATATCTCTTGCATTCATGCTGTTAGAAATGTCGAGCGCAATCATGATATCACTCTTTTCTACTTTTTGTCGTTCTCTATGCAACCCCGATTGAGGATTGGCCACAGCCAGACCTATAAAAAATATCGCCGCCGCTAATAACAACACTGCAGCCCATTCATTGACATTGAAATTGGTCAGCCGCTTATAGAGGGATTCATCAATGAATTTACCTCGCCGATAGGTTTTATTCTTGATTGCTAAGTAATAGATCAGAATAACTACCGGAATCAGCAGCAATAAGTAAAACCCTGTATTTTCTTCCCATCTAAACATGGTTGTACTAATTGATTTTTCTAAAAATGGTATTTTGTAATAAAAATCCGGAAATCAGCAAACCTAGTGCCCAATATAAAAGTCCCCGATATTCGTCTTTATAACGCTTAAATACATTCACTTCGATCTCCGTTTTCTCTAACTTATCAATTTCGGTGTAAATATTTTCCAAACTCTCACGATCAATAGCTCTAAAATACTTACCACCAGTCATCATAGAAATACTTTTAAGCAATTCAGTATCAATCTCTACCTTTGACATGGCAAAAAAGTACTCACCATCAATAGTACGATTTACCGGTGAAAGCGCTTCACCCATGCTTCCCACTGCAATAGTGTACACTTTTACACCATATTGCTTAGCAATTTCAGCAGCAGTATTGGGATTGATATAACCTGCATTATTGACGCCGTCCGTGAGCAGAATGATGATTTTAGACTTTGCTTTAGAATCCTTCAGTCTGTTGACTGCTGTAGCCAGTCCCATGCCGATAGCTGTGCCATCCTCCATCATACCTACTTGCAATTCGGACAAAAAATTCTGTAAAATATTGTGATCGACGGTCAACGGACACTGAGTAAAAGCTTCACCGGCAAAAACTACCAAACCGATTCGGTCATAATTTCTCTTTGACACAAACTCTTTAGCTACCATCTTGCTCACTTCAAGTCGGTCTGGGTTAAAATCTCTGGACAACATACTAGAGGATAAGTCCATTGCCATCATGATGTCGATACCATCCGCTTTGACTTTTTCTTCTTTCAACATCAACTGAGGTCGCGCCATAGCAATAATCATAAGTGCCACTGCTGCAATATTCAATACAGGTAGATAGGGCAGCATCCGCTCTCGAATGGACTTGGCGGCCGGTAAGCCTTCAAGACTGGAAACAACTATACGGCTTTCTGTCTTTTTTCCTGAAAAATAGTACCACCAAACCATTATCGGTACTATTATCAGCAGGACTAACCACCAGGGTGAGGCAAAATAAAAATTATTCCAGAAACTGATCATT
Source organism: Bacteroidetes bacterium OLB9 (assembly GCA_001567255.1). Classification (GTDB taxonomy): domain Bacteria; phylum Bacteroidota; class Bacteroidia; order Chitinophagales; family Saprospiraceae; genus OLB9. The sequence continues at coordinate 77,570 of LNBW01000056.1, forward strand.
GTATATCCGTATTTTGATTGTCAGAAATACGTACTTCTTTGGTTTGCTCCACAAAATGTACTGCCTTTTCCATAAATTGACTATGGATATTTGCTTCAGGAACAGCTTTGGCAAACTTCACTAAATCTGCTACTTGAAGGATTTCTTTCAACTCTTGTCGATATTCAGTATTAAATCCGGTTTCCTGTAAGGCATCCACAATCTCGTCAGTGGTCATTTCTGTAGCCCTGACTCCATATCTATCCTGGAGATACGTCCGTATAATATCCGTTAGTGACGATTGATATTCTTTTACTAGACCGCGCTGCCAGAGTTGTGCATTATTCAATTCATTTAATGCCTTCAATGCCTTCTCATGAGGCTGCAGCGCTATATCTGGGGCCATCTCCTTGATCGGAGCTGGCTTCTTCTTACGCCTGAGTAAGTAGTACATCAAAGCGGCTAGAATCAATAACGCTCCGAAACCCAAAATGTAAGATCGATAGTCACTAAAATTTTTATTTTCACGCATGATATCGTTGATAGGATTGAGGGACAAGCTGTCCGTCAGTACACTAGCCGGCAGATAAACATGGACCATAGGCAGTTGGGCCGGAAACGTTTCAACATCTGATTCAGCAATTACTTTTGGACTAGGCAATTTAAACTGACCCGGTGTATAAATTGCAATCGATACCGTATTTTCAACCGTATATTTACCATTCACCAGTGTGGGTTGAAGATTCCCTTTTTCAATGATATTGTTATTTGCCAAAGCAGTCCATTGACCGGGATCAATCACTTCTATATCTGCATATTGCTGCTGAGTGATGGTATCAGTTTTGTAAAGTTGGTTGGGTATCTCAGCCCATGATGTAAAATCTAGAGCTTTGATGCTCACCTCTTGAGGATAGGTCACTTTGACTTTGAGCTGAATGATATCTCCTATTAATACAGAATCTTTATTAGGTATCACTACGGAATTTACCGTCTGTGCATGAACGGCAACAATCGTGCTCATTGCTAGTATCATGTGCACCATGATGTATTTACTAAAGCTACTCATTGATCTCATCTTTTAGACCGTTGCTTGAAAAATATCTGTAGCGCCTTGACATAATCCTCTCCGGAAGTCACCGCTATGGTGTCGCATTTTTGGCGAATAAAAGATTGTCTGAAATCTTCTTCCATTCGTGAAAAATAAGCTTTCCAGTGTTGTCTGACCGCTCTATCAGAAGTATCAATGATGCGTTCTGCTCCAGTTTCTGCATCTACAGCACGGATCAGGCCTACGTCCGGAAGCGTATGCTCAGCAACATCCGTCACTTTAACGCCAATAATGTCGTGTTTTTTGCCGGCAATGGAGAGTGCCTGCTCATAATCTGATGTTAAAAAATCAGAAAGCACAAATGCAATGCTTCGCTTTTTCTCTATATTATGGAGATAAACCAGCGCTTCAGATAGGTTCGTTTTGGCGGGAACTGCATCGATATGCACTAGCTCTCTGATGATACGTAGGATGTTCTGTACACCTTTTTTAGGAGGTAGGTATTTGACGACATGATCAGAAAAAAGGATAGCGCCGACCTTGTCATTATTAGTTATAGCAGAAAAAGCTAAAACTGCGGCTATTTCTGTCATCACCTCGCTCTTTAATGCGGTACGAGTCCCAAAAAATGACGATGCAGAGATATCCACCAGCAACATCACCGTCAGCTCGCGCTCTTCTTCAAAAACCTTGATATGTGGCCCACCTGTTCGCGCTGTCACATTCCAGTCGATATTGCGAATATCGTCGCCATAAATATACTCTCTAACCTCACTAAACGACATCCCACGCCCCTTGAATGCAGAGTGATACTCACCTGAAAATATGTGCTTGCTGAGTCCTTTAGTTTTAATCTCCAGCTTTCTGACCTTCTTAATGATATCTGCCGTGTCCATCTGTTAGAATAAAAATTCTTTTAGCAAGTTTCGGTTTTTAAAATGTGGTTCTAAATCTTTATAAGCAAAAAGTATCTCTTTTTCTCCATAAATGCCATTAAAATCCGTACTAAAGCTAATACCATTGTCTTTCAATACCGGATACTTAAACTCTTGCTTTCCTAACCACTTTAACATCTCATGTTTGCACACTATTTCCTTTTTTCTTTTAGGGATCTCCTGGCTAAAGTATTCTTTTGAATCAAAGTCCTTTACAAAAAAATCCTGGAGTTTCACTTCCTTATTCCACTTCAAATCGTAGATAAAAGGGATTTTTTTAGTCTGTGGATTTAATGACGACTGAAGATAAATGGTGCCACTGACTAGATCTCCACTAAAAAGCGAAATTTCTACCCAACCATCTGCATATTGAATCCATCGATCTCTAGTAGCGATATTGTCTTTCTTAATATTTCCTAACTGGTGAATGTTGTTTTTCATCCAGTTCAACATCTGTGATTCAACCCACTGATTAAATTTTTTACTTGAAGTTACAGGTTTTTGGACAACCAGCCGTGAATGATAATCAGCATATTCATAGCATTCAAAGCTAATGTTTCCATCACTTTTTTAAAGTTGGCCCGATTTCATAGTGGCCACCTGAATACCGCATCAACACCAATTTTGACAGGTCTGAAGTATCAATTTTTAAATGGTAATCAACCAGCACAGGAGGTCGAATTTCCGGTGCTAGAAACTCAATTTTATCATTCTTAGCCGGGATGATATCTTTAAAAATCATACTGTCACCATAACTCTTGACCAGGAAAGCGTCTTCACTTTTTGAAATCCGGATTTTAACCTGTTGATCATTAACTTTTCCACTAAAAATGCCATGCCATTGATATGTATTGCAGGAATATCCGGTCTGAGTATCAAAGTCACTCACCAATGAAAGATTGAGAGCCAATTGTTGGTTCTTAGCAACATTCATCCACATACCTGACATTTTTTCACCATCATAATGACCAAAAATAAATCCTGTCGTCTTACCATCTTGTGTCATTTCCACCAACTTGAGCTCATGGCTTACATCATCACCTTCAAAAAAGAAGGTCTCTCCCGAACTGCGCATAGTATAAAGCCCTCTACACGAAAATCCATCCGTTCCTATGATCATATCGACGGTATGCTTACCGTCCAGCCACCCACTCAACTTATTAATCCACAGGTTTTTTACATTTACAGGAAACATAGCTCTTACGTCATCTTTAGTATAAGACTCCTGTGCCTGCAAACCGAATGCGATCAACAAGAACAGCGCTATCATACTCCAGCTATGTTTCTTACAACGTTTCAATAAATATCAGTTTTTGTTTTTATGGTACCGGTATGGTATTGATGATTTGGGTAATGATGTATTCCTGATTGATATTTTCAGCTTCAGCTTCATAACTCAGCCCTATTCTATGCCGCATAACATCTTTAGCAACACTACGCACATCATCAGGAATCACATATCCTCTTCTCTGCATAAAGGCATGAGCGCGAGCAGCAATAGCCAGATTGATACTGGCGCGTGGTGATGCACCATAACTGATTAGTGGCGTCAGTGCCTTCATGTTAAATTTGTCAGCATTTCGGGTAGCAAAAACGATGTCTAGGATATAATTTTCAATTTTCTCATCCATGTACACTCTTTTGACCGATTTTCTGGCTTTAATAATGTCTTCTTTCTGCACCACCGGCTCAATCTTCTGACTAGTCTCTCCACTGATATTCCTACGCATGATAAGCTTTTCTTCATCACGCTCCGGATAGGAAATATTGACTTTCAGCATAAATCTATCCACCTGTGCTTCTGGCAATGGATAGGTTCCTTCTTGTTCGATCGGATTCTGAGTTGCGAGCACAAGAAACGGTTCATTGAGTTTATAGGATTCTTTTCCTATCGTCACTTGTCTTTCCTGCATAGCTTCCAGCAATGCTGCTTGTACTTTGGCAGGTGCACGGTTGATTTCATCAGCCAGAATAAAATTAGCAAAAATAGGTCCTTTTCTTACCGAAAAATCATGCTGACCAGGATTATAAATCATGGTACCAACAATGTCCGACGGTAGAAGATCCGGTGTAAACTGAATCCTATTAAAATCAGCATTAACAGCCGACGCAAGCGTTTTGATGGCCAGCGTTTTTGCAAGACCAGGAAGCCCTTCCAGCAAAACATGCCCTTCTGCCAGCAAGCCGAGAATGAGTCTGTCAATCATATGTTTCTGACCAACGATCACTTTAGATGTTTCTTCATTGAGCCTTTCCATAAAGGCACTATCAATATAGATTTGCTGATTGATAGCTTCTATATCTATGGATGTCTGCATGGTGATTATTGTTTATCTTGTTATATTTTCAAAATCAATCTGTTCGGTTCAAAACGGGCAAATATCTATAAAAATTATCATTTACTTGCCCTATTCTAGGCAAAACAGATGTTCCTGATAATCCGTGTGGCAGGATACTCTACAAAATTACATCTATGTCTTTTTTAATAGGTAATGTGAAATTATATTTAACTTAAGCTTAACTTCGCCTTTTTTTTATGCGTTTTAATAGCAAACATTTTCCATTCAATTATTATTATATTCGGCAAATGAAGTATTTTATGAGGTTAATTGTAGCTTTAAAAATGGTCGTTTTGGATAGCTTTATTTTCATTTTCAACTTCGGGATTATTCGCTTCTGATGGCAATCATCCTGCGCCAGAAAATAATATTCAAACACAGAAAATCGGAGTAAATAAAGACATCTGCGTCATTGTCAGACTTCAAGTGAGTGGTAATAAAATCAACTTTTTAAAGTCTAAATTAAATGAATCTTTATCTGAAAATGCCCGAAACAATGTTCAAGAACAACTCAACGAAACACTGGAAGATAACGCATCATATTTCAAATTATTAGCCCACACATTCGATTCGCTTTTCACCATAGCTCCTGTATATTATCTACCGGATTCTTCCTATAGGCGTTTTATGGCCGGGCAAAAAGGTCTCTTCTACAACAAGCATGGACAACCCGATCCGTCGCTGAGTTGTGATGGTAAGGAGACGTTCTTTATCATTGCCGGAAAAGATCGAGACCAGTTACTTTTTGTCAATGCATCTCTTCATAAAATGGACAAGCCATTCCCATACAAGAAAAGTGTATTCTTACCTTCATTTAAAAAAATACTTAACCTGAAAGGATACCTTGCAACACAGGTCAAATATTTCAATCAAAAATTATCCAGAATTTATCCTTAATATCATGATAAACCCACGATACATACTTTTATTATTTTCATTGCTACTGATTGTAGGCTGTAAAAATGACATAAAACCTGCTGACACTAATAGGGTCACAGATAAAACTATTCAACCATCAGAGCAAAAAGAAACAACTGAACCACCAGCGACCGAAGAAGAATTTCCTGAGGCTGTTGAACCAATCAAAATTGCAGATGACATTGCAGCAAAATGGGTTGAACTGTCGGAAAAAGACGGGTTTACAGTAGATGTCAGATATGCTACAACCCATAACTTCACCAAGAAAAAGATCTATGACTGTGGTAAGTGTTATTTACATCCGGAGGCTTCTGAAAATCTAATAAAAGTACAACAAGACTTACAAAAACGTTTTGGATATAGTATAAAATTGTTTGACTGCTATCGTCCTCGTGCCTATCAACAACGACTATGGGATGCCGTACCGGATCCGGACTATGTCACACCACCGCAAAAGGGCTCAATGCACAGTCGTGGCCTTGCCGTTGATCTGACTATTGTTGATAAGGATGGTAAGGAATTGGATATGGGTACTCCGTATGATTTCTTTGGTGAAGAAGCACACTACAGTTATAATCATTCGGATGCAGTCAAGCGCAATAGATGGATACTCAAAAGTACAATGGAGAAATACGGGTTTAAAGGTATTCGCACAGAATGGTGGCATTTTAGCTATCGCAGTGTATCCTATCCGCTGGATGAGTGGATCTGGCCATGTGACTAAATACAATCACAGTTTACTTTTCAAGTAGCTCTATTTCTGTTCGGCGGTTATATCGATGTTCCTTCTCACTACACGGCACATTATCCTTACAGTGATTTCTTAGTTTGGTCTCGCCAAAGCCTCTTATCTCCATACGATCTTCGTCAACACCTTTTTTGACAAGGTATTCTCGTACAGCATTAGCCCTGCTGATACTGAGTTGTAGGTTATATTCTGCACTTCCTCGGCTATCAGTATGAGATTCTATTCTGATGCGGGCATTAGGATTTTGAACCATGTATTCAGCCAAATGAATAAGCTCCGGCACAGCCTCATCTTCTAGCACGGCACTATTGTAACCAAAATAAACATCATCAAAAACTAACACTTGCCCTACTTCGGGTTGGGCGAAAGGTTGAGTTTTCTCAGATCTTTTATCTACTGCCATTTCTTCTGGTTGCTCGACAGGTTTATTATTCGATTCCTTTTCTTCAGCTGGTTCTAGCACAATATTAAAATGACTACCTATAGCATTGAAATCATAGATCATAGAAAGCGAGTTGTAGCCTTCAGCTTCCATATTGAGTAAGTAGGTCTGACTCCTTTTGATTTGAAAGGTAGCGCGACCTTCACTGTCTGTTTTGAATGGAGGAAAAGATGATCCTTTTTTAGGAGATAATTTAAGGATTAAGTCACCTGCATCTTTGCCGGATAACATATCAATATTGTAGCTTGACAAAGCAAAATTATTGACATCAATATGTAGTGGTGTCATCGTGACGGTAGCCATCGGTATATCCTCCAATGTAAGCTTGTCCATGATGTGCATTCGAACTGAAACAATGGCTTTCATATCTATACCTATCAGTGTTTCCTCTGTCTCAAAACGATAGATATCATCTTTTCCTTTTCCACCAGGGCGATTGCTGGCAAAATATCCTGATCTAAGGTTATCTCTAATGATCAGGCCAAGGTCATCATAAGCAGAATTGAGCGGCGTCGGCAATAATTCCGGCTTTGACCATTCTCCCTTGCGCAATACACTCACAAACATATCCAGGCCACCTAATCCTCCTGGTCTGTCAGATGCAAAAATCAAAATACTGTCATTGGCTAAATAAGGAAATATTTCGTTATTTTCTGTATTGATTCGGTCTCCTAGGTTGAGCACACCAGTCCATTCCACACCATTAAAATAGGCTGAATATAAATCCATTTTGCCACGACCGCCGGGTTGATTGGATGAAAATATCATCATTTTACCATCTTTGGACAAGGATGGATGACAGATGGAATAATTTTTCACATTGATTTCGATGGGTGTGACTACGGGTTTTGATTTATTCAAATCAGCTGTCAAAATACGTAAGTAAAAAGTGTCTGCCTTTGTGCTGAGGACTTTTCGATCTTTATTGGACCTAGTAAAAAACAGCCTATTCGTATTAAGGTCATACGACATAGGACCTTCATGCCAGTCTGAATTGATTTTCTTATTGAATGCCTCCACTTCGCCAAGTGAATTATCCATATGTACCATTGCGCTTCCTAGCTGAAAATAAGGTTCGCCAATATTTTTGTCAAAAAACTTAGTACCTGTGACAGTATAAACAAAAGCTACTCTGTCTCCTACAAATGCCGGTGATGATTCTAGATTTGCGGTATTTACTGCGGTCTCATTATATACCTTCAACGTCTTGATTGCATTTTTATTGACCACAGGCTGACCTATCATCTCATTGAATGCCCAAACAGCGCATATCAGTATCATATAATATTTTACCTTCATCATAACCATCAAAAATAACGCGGATTAATGATCACTGGACGTACCTTCCTAGGTATGAGGTTATACACCATAATCATCTCTAGGCTGCCACTACTAGATGCCCTTAATTTAGAAACCGGAATATCATAAGCAAATCCAAACATCAACTGATCGGATAACTGCATACTGAATATTAAATCTAGTGATTCGGCGATATCTCCATGCGCACCTCCTGTTCTAAATGTAAGGCCAGCATTGTATTTATCCTGCCAAGTAACCGAACCATTGAGGTCAACTCCAAAAGGAGCATTTTCTGCTGCCCTAAAAAAGAGTTGCGGTGTCAGTCTCAAATCATTATTGACAATAAATGTTCCTCCTGTCATAAAAAATAAGTGCCTGACTTCCGTCGAAAAAAGATTATTTTTATCAAAGTCAATATCTGATTTAATCAGTCGCGGTACAGCTGCACCCAGATAAAAATTATTGGTATTATAATACAATCCAAAACCTGCATTAAAAAGATTGAGTGACTGAGACGTAGGTGGAATAGATGGGTCAAGCTGTATATTCTGTATAGCAAAAAGCCTGCTGTCCGAATAATCCTGAGTATATTTTCGACCCGACACATTCATACCCATACTCAGTGTGCCATTACCAAGGGCAAACTTGTAAGCATACATCAGCTCATAAGTAATCTTGTCAGTAATGCCAATAGACTGGTGCTCCAGGTTTACTCCTAGTCCTATACGCCTGCCTAATCTCGGTAGGTTGATATTAAAACTCTGTGCCACAGGAGCACCCGGAAATCCTGTCCATTGATTACGATACAGCAAAGCAGCTGAAAGATAACTTTCATTACCGGCATAAGCAGGATTTAGTGCCAGCTTATTAAACATAAACTGAGTGTACATCTGCTGTTGCTGACTATTAAGCTGAATACTATATATGATGGTCAATATAAAAAACAGTCTTCGTATCATCTTTGCAGTATTAAGAATCCTTTAATCGGCTTTGCACCCTTCTGTACCTCAATAATGTAATAATAAGTACCTACAGGCAGCAGATTGCCGTTATAAGTACCGTCCCAGTCATTTTTATATGGATTAGCATAAAAAACTTCATTGCCCCATTCGTTGAATATCGACACTTTACTATCCGGATACCTGCCGGTTTCCAGACACGGTATGATGAAGATATCATTAATACCATCCTGGTTTGGCGTGAAGATTGTAGGTGCAAAACAATCAATATTATCATCAATATGAATGACAACTGTTTCCTCAGTACAAAGCTGGTCGCAGAAATCCGCACAAACCTTGTACTTAAAAGTCAAATCTGAAAGCGATTTAATATCGGGTATAAATTCTACCTTCTTATCTATGATTTTGACAGTACCACTCGCAGGCAGAGCAGCAATAGTCAGTGAATAATTATCAGGGAGCACATCGTTTTCTGTGATATCCAAAGTGGCACTTTGTCCAAAGAGCAAGGTATATTCATCAGGTTGAGGCAGTGGTTTAAATTCCGAATAAATAAATATGGTATCACTGCTAAAATTAGGACAGCCAGGCACTGAATAATCGAGATAAATCGTGTTGAGTCCCGGTATTAAGCCGGATATCACCGGTGATACCACTTTAGGATCGCTGATTCTATTCTCCGGTCGCAGTGCTGTCCAGTGCACATCAACCAGTGGTGGCCCATGTTTTGATATCAACCTCACAGTTTCATCCGGGCAAGTGATAATGTTTTTTTCAACTGCTTGGGCTTTTATTTCAGGAGGTGTGTTGATATTCAGTATTGACGAGGTAGCATAATCTGAAAAACAGCCATATACTTCAGCTCTCACTGTGATAAAGTTGGCTCCTGCATTAAAGATGCCCTGATTATTGAATGTATGACAAACGCCTGAAGATACACCCGCCACTTCATGATCAGGCAATAGTGTATATTCATAAACGGCTCCGGGTGTAAGTGTACTACTTTCAAGGCATATTTCTACAGTACCCGATCCAGCGCTACAGCTGTTGATCACATCAGATGTAAAAATAGGAGTAGCGATTTTATCCTTTACAATCACTTCTACCGGTGCCGATAGTGCTGACGAACAGCCATCTACTACTGCAGCCACTGCATATAAGCCACTCATTTGAGTTTGGGCATGTAAAATCATCCATGCAGGTGTAGTAGTCAATGTATCCATAGGTCCTGTCCATTGATATACAGCATCAGGAAGCGAAGTACATTGAATTGTAAGATCCGAATCATAGCAAATCGGTAAGATAGGTGTTATTATAGGTGCTTCAGGACGTTTTCTTACCGATATCTTTACAGGTATCGATGGATCTGAAGCACAGTTGCCGGATATGATTTTAAGGCTATAATCACCTGCATTAGCTGCTCTCGCTGCTGCAATGAAAAGCGTGTCTGTTGTGGTAAAAACGGTACCCATAGGCGTCGTCCACTCATAGCTTGCGCCAGGAATTGAAGAATTGCTACTGATCTGTATGGTGTCTCCTTCACAGTAAAAAGGTGCAGCTGTGATCACCGGCTGGTCAGTGATAATATTAAAATTGACCCGCACATCTACAGCCTCTGAAGGGCAATTCCGATTCAAAATCACTAAAGTGTAAACACCAGTATCTTGCAAACTCAAATTGGTCAATACCGGGCTTTTATCCCCAGAAGTAAACCCATTTGGTCCCGTCCATTGATAGACGTAATCCAGAGCATTAGGAAATACAGAAGGCTTAAATGTCAAAGTATCTGTCTTTTTCATGCAAGGCAAAGCGGTACTACTCAATGCGGTAATCTCCGGCACCTGAATGATAGACACAGTTGTACTAGCCGAGCTTTTACAGCTTGTAGGAGTAGTGATCGTCACCGCATAATCGCCTGCCACTCCACTGACTATAGGGTTATAAATCGAAGGAATATTGGATACTGGCCCTGACCATTCATAAGTCGCATTGGGTACAAAAGTAGCTTGCAACTGTACACTATCGCCCATACACACAGGGCCGGAATTAATGACCCCAATCTGAAGGCTTGCATCTATGGCGACCACTTTCTTTTCCGATACTTTGGATTTACAGTTGCCTTTGACCGAAATGACAGTCCAGTCTCCTTGCAGCGACGTCTGAGCGTTAGGAATAATCAGACTGTTATCCTGGGTTACAGTAAATAATTGGCCATCTTTATACCATTCGTATTTTTCTGAACCGGGAGAGGCTGTGGCTACTAGGGTAAAGACATCTCCTTCACAGAATATGCCAAGGCCGGTAATGATAGGTGTCGCTGGCGATTCAAAAATCGTAACCCTTGTTACCGCAGTATCTGACACACAACTTCCGTTTTTGACAACCAATAGATATTCGCCAGCATGAGATGGAGTGATGCGCTCTATGACTGGTGGGTGCGCACCCATAGCCATAAAACCTCTCGGTCCTGTCCACACATACTCGTATTGAGCATTGAAAGTACTACTTGCAAGCTCTATATCTCCACCTTCGCATGGTGATAAAAATAAGTCACGAACAGCTGCTACCGGTACTTCCTTAACTGTAACTTTCAATAGGGAAGACGGATTAGAACTACAATCAGGCCCACGAGCTATCACATAATAAAAGTGTGGCCCAGATGTAGGCGGGCTTAATATCAATTCCGGAATGGTAGTGGTATTCAGCAATACGCCTTGCGGAAAAATACCTTCGTACCAGTCATAAGTAACGTCGCCACTGTAATTGGTGGTAGATAGAATTACCTCATTACCTGCACAAATTTCTGATCCATTAGCAGTGAGCTCAGGATTAGTGAGCGGCTTAATATTGACGATAACAGACCCGACAGCTGAACATCCATTAAACCCAGTTATTGTAAGGATATAGGTTCCATTAAAACTTTCATCAACATTAGGGATTTTAGGATTTTCTGTAAAAAATTCAATTCCTCCGGGGCCTTGCCATCTAAAAGTGTAGGTACCAGGTACGCTGGAAGGTGGCACATTAGCAAAAAGTTTCAGTGTATCATTGGAACACAAACCAGCCGAAAATGATGGTTGCAACTCGATGGGTTTTACTCGTACCGTGGTAGTACATGTATTCTCATTGCCTTGTTGATCAGTAGCTATCAACTGAACAGTTACATCAGAATTGAGCATCGAGCAATCAAAAACAAAAGGCTCTACTCTAAGGGTAACTGATCCACAATTGTCCGAACTTCCATTGTCCACCCATTCTGGCAATAAAGTGGTTGTTTCCAGTCCGGATGGTGGAATAGTAATGGTCGCATTTTTACACAATACTTCAGGAAGCTGCTGATCTATCACATTGACCTCAAACTTACAAGAAGCAGGATTGCCGGCATTATCCGCAGTGTAAATTGTTACTAATGATTTTCCTCCATTCAAAATAAAGTCATGCGTTGTGGCATCATCCGGCAAAACAGTCTGCGTTTGCTCTGTCGCGCCAGTCACAGCATAGGAAAAACGTGCATCAGAGTAAACAAGCCTGGCTCTGATCAATGATTGATTGTCCACTGTCATTCCAGCAGTCAACTCTTTACATGGATTGATTCCATCACCACCATTAACAGGAACTGCGAGTAAGGTTAATTGATTAGCAGAGATCCATGAATTAAATAAGGCTTTAGGCAATTCAAACTTTGTGATACTACTACCTGTGCACCCTTCACCAGCAAATAAATCGGTATGACCTATAGAATAACCACCGGGGCCTAAAATTTCAAAAGATTCCCCCAGATCATTATTATCGCCAAAAAACTCAACCTCAAGTAACACAGGCTGAGACATAAACCGAATAGGAAAAACATTAGGAAAAACAAGTTGTTTGCTCCTTGCTTCATATCTGCCTTCTTGATCATTAAATTTAAAAGAAATTTGTGCTGCTTCCGCCGATGATGGAGCTGTCTGCTGGTACAATCTGTTGCCAGTACAATTTTCATCAACGACAAAGTCCAGTGGCAGTCTGATGGTATCCTTACACACGCCGTCAGCTAAAACTGATGAAATATCACCGGGACAGTTGATGACTGGTGCAATCTTATCTTTAATAGTCACTCGCGTGGTGCATGAAGACATATTGCCTCCACAATCTCTGAAAATGAAACGTACTTCGCTTTCTCCTACCGGCAATTCCAGATCAAGTGTATCCACAGTACTGATCGCCACTTCTTCTTTACCATTGAGCTGATAAAATACCCTTAATGCATTGCTCAGATCCGTTTCGTAAGTGATCGTTGTTTGCACCGTGCTAGATCCACAAATATTATTGATGGCCAATACCGGTTCAGTGGATACGACATTGGGTATAAAATAGAGATCGATAAACCCATCCTGAATCCAGCTGGTCAGCCTATCCTTATTGAGTGGAATAGTAAATGATACAGATGAACACTGCTCAGGCCCAAGCGGTGACCTACCAACGAAAGTGCTATCTTCATCATAGATATTAAAATATTCAGTCGCATCATCAATATCCATATTGACCAGTTTGACTTGCAGCTCTCCATCTGTCAAGGGTGCTGCGGTGAATGGGCTGAATGGGCCAACCCGTACCTTCACCGGATCAATAATAGATTCTGGCCCTGGTGGGCTTTGGGAAGTGACTGTAGTTACAATTTTCCTTACTACTGTTGATGATGGTTCTAAGCAATTATCCATAGCGGTGGGAACCGGAATGCGCACAAAGGCACTACAACCTGTCGCTACCTCTTTAGTGATGTCTTGAGGACACTGGCTCACTACTGGAAGTTGATTATCTTCTATTCCAAATACTGCTGAAGTTACTGCAAAATTTCCACAATCATCATAATACACAAAATCTACTTCTACATATCGGAGCCATCCCTTCAGTGTAGATGGGCAAATTCCTGCAGGAACGTGGGTCGGAAATGTCCCCGGGAAAGTTGTTGGGTCATTGATATCATAAGATCCTTTCAACGCTGCAAAAGATCGTAGCGTATCACACATACCTTCTGCTCGTGAACCTCCCATATCATTCACCCACAAAAACAATTCGGCATCTAGGTCAGGCTGATCCGTACAGGCAAAAGCGCTGTTCTTGGCTGGCTGAGTGATGATAGGCGCTGTATCATGCAGGATTTTGAGTACCTGTACGTAAGTGGTCTCATTTGCACAAACGTCTTTTGAGACATAAGTACGCTCTATCACTTCATCACAACCACTGGAAAGTTGTCGGTCAGAAAAAGTGGTCACTACAGGAGAGCATGCATCTACAAATTGTACAAACAAACTATCAGGATGGCTATCAAATACATGGCATTGTACAGAATCTACAGGCATACCAGCGATAGCAGGAGCTTCCTTGTCTCTTACCTCAATCACCTGAACCGCTTCCGCTGAATTGCCACAATTGTCAGTAGCTGTCCACTTTCTTGTAATGGTGTAAACGTAATGACCACATGATTGAGGATCGGCATTCTGAGTGGAAGTTTCCTCTAGTTGAGGGAGGATATTTCTGGTACAATAGTCCAGTACAGTGGGTGGTGTTGCAGGCGGTATCTTATCACATGAAACAGTTACATCATCCGGAAACCCGATAAATACCGGTGCTACATTATCGAGCACACTAAACTGAGTAGTGCCGGGCGTGATCAGCTGATTTCCGCATTGGTCCTTGACAAAAAAATTGATCCTGAGTGTCCAGTTACATAGACCGTCAGGAATTTCAGGATAAGGCCCGGTATTAATATTGCCATTGCCGGCCATCACCTGTGTATTGCCAACAAATATTCCATAGGTAAATATAGTCCATTGCACTGAGTCAGAACAATCATCGGTAGCTTCATATCCTGCTTTATTTTTTATCCACTGAATGAGTGTATCCCTAATTCCTTCCTGACATGTATAAGCAACATTAGGTACGGATCGTACTGTAGGTGGCGTTATATCCTTAGTATAAAAAACAGCCGTGTCCGGCAGGCTTATATTATTGTCAGCATCTACAGCCGTAAAAATGACCTGAACCTGCTGTGTATTTCCGCAAAGTGAGTCTTTAGATTGATTAAAAATATCAATGGCTTGGGCTAGAGTGATATTCGTCTGAATCGTATATGAACCGGAATTATCCTGAAAAATAGCACCTCCAGCATTATTAAACCAGTCTGTGAGCTTTTCAGTCAATTGTGATGTTTTACCACACTCAAAAGCCGTGTCACGTGCAGACGCTATCAGGATAGGCGGAATAGTATCCTGTGCCTGGACCGAAAGATTAAAAAGAACCAGTACTACAACAATAGTACGCTGAATCAGTGACTTCATATATCAATACTTCTCAGGTCTGTACAAATATTTACAAGGAAGATATTACCGAATCCATTATAAATAACAACGGCAAAGGTATGATAAATATTTGAGTTGAATGGTACGAAATCCTAGTGAATAACCCTGATTTTAAAACATACTTAGGGTGAAAAATTATATATTTTCAGCTAGCTAGATATAATCAGCGACCGTAAAGATGTCTTCAGATAGCAGGATATGTTCAAATGGCGACATCACGCCTGGATAATAAGAAACAATCCCTATAGGCTCGCCTACGCTCAAGTCAGTAGTACTTAAATCCTTCATACTGTATCCAAGTTGGCTGCATAACCCATTAGTATAATCTTGACACCAATAGCTTATTAAGCAATGTACTTTGGGGCTATACTAAATAACACATCTTATAAAATCCGGAATTTTAGATGTCGCTACAAGGTAACCAAGCAAAATCGTATAGCTGACGTAAAGAGATATAAAATAATCTCATACAATTACCTTTTCCTTTCGTATATAATAGCCAAAACCGTCATAAGCTTACTCATGACTTATAAAGTAAAGAGAGGACTGCACTTGACTCAAAATGATTAAAGAGCCGATTAACTCCTCAAGGGAATAATTTAATTGTGGTAAGCCTGGTTATGTACTAGACTTGCTCCACAAACTGCGCATGTACTTCCGGCATTATCACCACCTCCTTCATGGCCATTAGGACAGATGTAGTGAAAAACTCCATTTTTAGCTCCTCCCATTTGAATATTTGGAGCGCTGATATCTGGTTGTTGCATGGGCGCATTGATATTCATATTAGCATGGTATGCATCGTTGTGCACAAATGCAGCACCACACTCTGGACAAGAACCACCCGCATCATCCGCACCGTGTTGGTGTCCGTTTGGACATGTGTAATGGAACACTCCCGATGCTTGAGATGGCGTAGCAGGAAGATTTTGCACAGCACTCTCTTCACTATTATTTGAAGTTTTCTGAGCATTATTATCAGAATTGGCACATGACGGCAACAACAGCAATGCAGTAGCCATCAACAAAATAAAAAGAGGATAAGTTTTAACGATTTTTTTAGTTACCGACATGATTAGATATTTTGATTTATTAATAGTTACAAACAACTAAAGTACATAGAGGTTCATAAAAAAGTACTTTTGGAAAATTAATCCTTGAATTATGCCAGATATAATATAAAATAGCCCATTCTAAGGTTTTTAATAAATGCTAAAGATAAAAAGATTTTAATAAATTTTTGGAAATTTTTGAGTGTTTCGGTGGCAGTCTGAATACTAGATTGATAATAAGTGCGTCGTTGTGAATTGCTTTTGTTCCTTGAAATTATGATATTTGCAACAGCATACCCTGATTTAATCCATTGGCTATCAATATGATGCAAGTATCAATAGAAAACACAATTTGTTGTTGCAAATTAAAAAGATCGGTCTTGTATCGATCTTTTTTTTGTTTCTATATCGCCCGATTTATCCCAAATGACGCATTAGGAATTTACTGTACTGAAACGCTACTTCATATTTATTTTGGTACGCGTATTTCTGTACTTACCATAGTTAAACTAGGTCTGAAGCATAAAAAAGCCGGACCTCATAGCTATTTTATATCATTTATATAGATAACAAAGTCTAAAGAGAGGTTGGGTTAAAACAATTCAAGTTGTTTTGGCAAATTTTTACGCACTGTTTCCTTCTTGATACCATGGAAAGTTTCCATCTTGCCAAACTGTGCATCCGTGATATCAAATATAATGACGTGTCCCTTAGTAGGTAGTTGTAGCTTGACGCGTCTTTTATGCACAGCAGCATTTTCGCGACTACTGCAATGCCGCACATATATACTGAACTGCATCATATTAAATCCGTCTTCTAGCAAAAATTTTCTGAATTTAGCATATGCCTTCCGCTCCTTTTTTGTTTCGGTTGGCAGGTCAAAATGTACAATTACCCACATAATCTGATATTTATTTAGTCTAGTAATCATCTTACATCCGGATATAGGATTTTACGTGCTTTGCCTTGATAACAGGCCGCAAGGCTCGCTGTCGTCCGCTGCGCTCCGACCATGAGCGGACTGGTCTTACCCTGAATACTGATGTCTAATACCGGGATCTGCAAAAGATAGGCTTTGTCTTCCTTAGTTAGCTCGCCGTCAAAATCAGAAAGCTGTTCTAAATAATTCATGATATACTGATCCACCACCGGCCTATAAGGTTCCATGATATCGTCTGCCAGGCAGTAAGCATTATATTTATTAGTATGGTGAATGCCTGTGACGGTGAGCAGACCACTTCCTACCAGATTGCGCGCAATTACAGCTCTCAATATTGCATATCCATAATTAAAAAGCGCATTAGGGCCACCTTCGTAGCGACCTCGACTCACATCATAACGATCAAGCAGTGCCTTCCAATAAATAGCCGCAGCTTGCCCTTCGTAATTATCAGGATCGCCACTGCCAATCCGAGGTATCATCTTCTCAATGTGAGGTGAGGTGAGCCCCATCTTTTTGAGTATTGCCGCTTGATTACTGATTTTAGCAGTTACGGTCTGCTTCCATAGTTGTTTTTTGAGTGGCTCACTAGCTTCCAGTTGATAGCGTACGTTTTCTGATTGTGTAGTATGGGCTGTCACCGGTAGGCTCATCGATATCGGCATGTGATTACTTCCGCACCAAATAATGACAGCATTATTCTCTTGTAGAGATGTGACCACCGCATGGGTCATGGTTATCTGTTGGTGATCAGCCACCACCACCCCGATATCTTCGATCGGAATCGTATGATCCATCTCATGATCAGGCCGCTTAATGGCCAATTGTCTATTTTTGACCGATAAGTAAGCCGGATTGCCAAAATATAATGTACGTTTAATCACCAGTTAAGTATTTATTATGGTAACACCAAATACTTTGCCAAATAATGACTTTAGACTATAGTCTTTTATAGATATTTAAGTTTGAAACAAGTAAATTTTATGGTTGAAAGTTGAATACGGTAAAAAAACGCCCATCATCCAAGGTCTTTTTTCTAGTTGGTCGTATTCTGTAAAATAGGCTAATTTTTCGCGATGACTAACATGATAACCATTGGTATCGACAAATAATAAATCTATAAGTTCTGCTTCTGTCTTTTCAAATTTATAATAGGAATACCACGGTCAATCGTCAATTTGCCGTGTAAACCCGTGTTTTATCGGGTTGAGATGAATGTAGAGGATGATCGTTTTAAGGTAGAAATCGTTTTCTATCTCTTTTCGCTTGAAGTTTTTTAGAAATAAAGAACCTCGACGTTGATATATCTTATTAAAAGCTTGAGAGTAGGAGCTGAAGAAATTAGAAAACTGCTTCGAAAGGAACTTCGATTTTAAGGCTTCCGGATCATCAACTTTTCTAAAGTTCGGAACTTTAGAAAAGTTAAATGATAAAACGACGCAGGCGGATCCGCTTGGTTTAAAAAGTACTCGACGATATCCGCTTCGCTTTTTATGGTTACTAGCAGATGAAAATGGTTAGGCATCAGACACTTGGCAATCTTTAGAGCATTAGCGTCAATAGGACTACGTTATTTGTCAAGAAAGAATGGATAAGTCTATTCCTGCAAAAACAAATTGTCGCCACCATTTGCATAATAGAGAATATAATACTAGGTTTCAAATTACAGCCTATCGTCATGAATATATCAAATCCATTATTATCGTTTTTATATGCATGATAAATAATTTACGCTTTTAATATTCTCCGACACTTACAATGTCTCCCAAATGATTGATACGGACTTTGACAATATCTTCAAAATAACCAAGACTTTTGATATTTTTAAAAGTTATATCTTTTAGCTCTTTCTTTTCATCAACATTTGTTTCTAAATGATGTCGAAAGACATACTCTCTTACCGGAGAATTACCATAAATAACTTTTGACATCTTCTGCACCCTAAACAAATTCGGGCTTATCTTTTTCTTATTGCTTGGGTCAAGTAAATCAATTTCCTGAGGATTGAACCCTGATTTTTCATTTGGGAAAACAAACATTTCATTTTGTTTCATGGTAAATAAAAACTGCCAACCTAAATGCTGATTATAGGCTTTATCAATGATGGGTAATCCTTGGTTTACGCGGATCACTGCTTCAAAAAATGAAACGATATTTTCTTGTAAATTTCCTTTTTCATCTCTGTACACTGCTACGTGATGGTTATTGCCAGTACTTACAAAATCAACAGGTATTTTATCTCCTTTTTCATCTAAAATATCATTGCCAAAATGGTCTTTTTTGTAATGCAAAGGCTCAGCATTATTCACTCCGCTTATGGTTACGCGCTTAATGGAAATTCCTTTTTCTTCATTCAGCCAAATCGGGTTTTTGTCTAAATCAGAAAAGGCTTTTTTCGGATCATTATCATTTTTGCGTAATCGCTTTTTCAAAATTCTTTTTACGCCTTCATCCAGAATTTTATCGATTGATTTTTCATCTTTGAAATTGTCAGGAGTAATATCTTTTCGGATAGAATAATCTTCCTCTAACCATGTGAGTTTAACCACTTCAGGTACGGTCTCCGTTTTAGTTTCGTTTAAATAAATAGGGTTTTTACTCAACGCATTTTTGCCTGAAAAAGCTTTCTTAGGATCATTGCCATTGGCTGATAATCTCTCTAAAAGTAATTTTCTATACTGGGGATTAGAAACTTTGTTTATCGTCTCTTCATCGAATTTTGTTCCTATTTTTTCTTCTTTGTTTACATAGTATTGATACTTTCCGTAAACGGTTTCTTTGTGCAGCTGCCCTCTCGGAGTTAAAGTTTCCTGTGCTGCTACTTTCCCTGCAATTTTATTCTTGTTTTTGGTAACAACCTTATTTTTTGCCTTATGCGAAATCAATACATTTTCCAAATGTTCTTTGGCTACCTGACGGAAATTAGGCATAGGTGCTTTGAAAACACGTCTTTTGCTTCCATTATTGTCAATCATTGTTTCGGTTTCCAAATTTTCAATCGCAATTATATTATTGTGTAATTTGTGATTTTCGTTTTTTCGAGCATTCAGGTAATTCAAATACTGGATATGATTATGTTTGGTAAAGGCAACAGTCAAAGCGTCCATAGCGTGATGACGATGGTCATTTCGCTTTGTCCAGTCATTAATGACTTCCACTTTTTGACCGAATTTACGTTCCTGCATTTCGGTCAACCCCAAACTTCTGTATTTAGGGAGATTCAGCTCTTTCATTATATTAATCAAGCCCCAATCTTCACGCAGCTTGTCCGTAATACTCCCTGAAGTTGAGACCACAGAACGAGTAATTTTAAACAGCATTTCTTTTGCTTTTTTGGCAATGTATTGGCTTTCTCTCAAATCCCGTTCTATAAATCCATCTCCGATTTCCGTTTCCTTCTTAAGCAACTTTTGATATTTGGCTTTGGAAATGCCTTCTTCTTTGTTTTTCTTCCAAGCATCATGCAATGCCTCTATTCTCAGTATATATTCTTCCACTTTTTCATTTCCGTATTTACTATCTATATAATCGAATGCTGTTTGGTTACCCTTATCCAGATTGGTTTCTCGATACACTATGGTTTTGTTAGAAAAACTGTCGTCAAAGAGCCTCGATTGTGGAATAATATGTTCAATATCCACTTGTTTACTGAACAGGATTTCCCTCGGGATATACTTGTTCGTATATAAATCTTTGTATCCGTTATTCTTTAATTCTTCGTACAAACGATAGCGGATGATATCGTTGCGAGTCGGATTTTTTAAGCCAAATTCAGCTTGCAATAGTTTGAAAATTTTTTCATTCTCAGTTTTTGCCGAATTGATATTTGTGGTCATTTCTGCTCGTTCTTTGGCATTTTTCTTTAATTCTCGAGCCAATTCGATACGGATTTCGTCAAATCGGAAATCAGGATTTTCTTTCCGATTTTTTTCAAGCAACGAATTAACTACATTAACCATTTGATTGAGGATTTTCTCCACCACAGGTTGACGTAAACTGTTCTTTTTCAGTAATTCTAATTTGTCATCTAACGGTCTGTTTTCTATTTCTTCCTTGGTCAAAGAATGTTTAGAATGACGATAGCCAGCCAACTCACAAGCTGTACTGTAATTGTTTTCCTTGATAAATGGATAAATCTTTCGCATCGCTTTGGAAGAAAGATTCCCGTAATCATCAGATAAAGTAACATTAGCCAAAACCTGACTATGCTCTTTTTTAAAGCCAAATTTCTTTTCTAACAGTTCATATAATTTTTCGTTTCCACTTTGCGAATCATCGCCTTCATACGAGTACAGTAGATGCCATAATTGATAAGAGGCTTGTTGTTCAAAATCTTTTCCGTCCAACTCTGCATCAAATTCTAGAATATCTGTACTAATCCCCAATACCTGAAAAATATCCCTGACCATATTTTTGATCTCAGATGCAGGCGTTTTTAAATCTGCCACATTAATATCGTCTTTATCTGACAACTTCAACAAGTCTTCATCGTAACCCTCTATATCCAAAATTTTCAGGTAGGCATTGTACAAAGCCTGATTGGTTCGATTACCTTCTAAAGCGGAATAATTGATTTCCCATTCTGTGGGTTTATGTCCTAATAGTTCAATGACTTTATTGGCAGAAAGATTGCCTTTTAGGTTCAATTCTTCAAATAATTTCTCTTTGGTTTCTAAATCGAAAACAAAAATTTCTTTTTCTTCTTCAAAAAGACTACCCTGAATTTCCTGTTTTACATTACGTTTTCTACTTCCTTTTTTGCGCACTAAAACATTGTTCAGGTTTTGCCAAATCTTAAACTCCTGAAATAAAGGCGAAGATTTTGGTGCTACTCGTAATCCAATCGTCTTCTTTTTACCATCTATTTGGATTTCTCTACTCTCAAACTCGCAAAAGCTGATTAGGCCTTTTTGTGATTTCAGTTTTCTTTGATAAAAAATAATGATATCCCGAATTTCGGCTTTGAGTTCTTCTGTTAACTCCGTGTGATGTTTGGCTTGCTCCTTCCATATAGCTTCAAATTCATCCAAATAATCCTGACGGTAAAATACTTGGTTTTTCAATCGCGCATGTCGGTTTTCTTGAAGTTGCTGATATAAATACTGACCGACCGTCTGTTTGTTGAAATACAATTCTTTGCTTCGGTCTGAAATTGCCCCGAGATAACCACTCGAATTGTTAAGGTTGTTGTTTATCTCTGTCAGAACAAATGCAACTTCTTCTTTTTCCAATTGTTGAGAAATTGCTTCACTTCTCCATTTATACGCTTGTATCTTTTTTTCTTCTCTTGATCCTTTATTTTCAGCTGTATTAAAGTTATAGGTTTTGTAAAACAGAGCTGAAGTGGCACGCTGTCCTTTTCCTTTTAATTCTTTATAAAATTCATCGGTAAGGATTTTGGGGTAGAATTGCTTTTGGAAATTCCATACCTTGTCAAATTCAGCTTGTAAATCCGACCGATAAAAATCAGGAATTGATTTTTTGCCCTCTCTCAAAAGTTGATAAACCAATTGTCCGCAGGTTATTTGTTCATCATACAAGCGCTTAGCAACTGCCATTCCATCAATTGCCTGTCCTTCATCTTCATTTTTTGCTTTTCGGGAACTTTTATAACCACGTTTTTTATTGATCGCTAATAATACACGTGCCAGTTCTTCCTTTTCAATTTTATCAACTGCTGCCTTCGCTCTCAATTGCCAAGTTTGATGCGTGGTATGTTGACCTTCTTCTGTAAGGATAGAATCTTGGGATAAGATGTTTGCTTTCTTCAATACTTCTATCAGATTATTTCTTCTATCCTTATAACGGTCAAGATTTCTTCTCGCTCCTCTTTTAAGGGTTCTTTCTTTATTAATTGAAAAAGGTTTGCCTTTTTCAAAATTAGTCTGTTCGTCTGTGGTTAAAGGATTAACTCGGACTCCGATTTGCTTAATTTCTGATTCATCTGGATTGTCACTTTCTATTACGTAAGCCCACCCAATTGAGGTTGTTCCTAAATCCAGTCCTAAAATTTTCTTTGTCATAATATTTTTAGTTTTTATTTTTTATTCTTAATTTTGCCATCGAACAAAAGCAATTCACAATAAGGATTATTCCGTTGTGAAGACATTCAAAGCGGGGCAACTCGCTTTTTTTATTGATCCCGCTTTCGATTTTTACACTACATTTAGTGGTGCATATTCGCCATCATCTTTCACTGCTTCAATTTCTCTCCTGCTCATAGCTACATTTATGTTATCTTGCTTGCCTCATTTGTGGCGTTTTGCTTACTATCATTTGCATCACAATATTACTACTTTTTTTGAAGATTTTATGGAGGACTTTAGCATCGCCATCGATGGGCTCTAACACCGAAAGCCCCAGCAACTCGGCGATCATAGGATAGATATGGATATTTTCAAAAGATTTGATGGTTTTTCCACTTTTAAATGCATCGCCCCACGCTATGAAAGTTGCCTTCATCTCAGGTACTGCACACCAGTCAAAGCCATGTTTTCCGATAGAAGGTTTGCGTATAGGATCTACCATGATTTTAGAACCCTTCGGCACCAGGATGATATCGCCTATACGGCGCGTCTTGTCCTCTCTGGTGCTATAATGGAGTCGCCTAGGCATATCTTTGGCCAGATACACGTTGTAGTCCTTAGGCTTTGAGGCTTTGAGTTGATGGTATAGTGGCATGATATCCGCCTCATTTACTGCAGTGATGTGCGTAATTGTATTGCTGTTGATAACTTTGTACTTGTCTTTGTCTATCTCTGGCAGTGGAATGTAGTCTTTAGGATCTACACCTATCATGCCATGATCAGATACAAACACGTAACTTATCGGTAGTTGCAAAGGCTCAAGAGCTGCCACAAGTTTGCCGATGGACTCATCCACATAGTGAATAGCAGCCATCGTTTCTGGCGCTTCAGGACCATATTTATGACCATTCTTGTCCACTTCAGGAAAGTAAAGGGTGATAAAGTGTGGTCGTATTTCTTCGTCCATTTGCAACCAATCTTTGATAATTCTTGCTTTATCATCACCGTCAAACATCTCATGATAGGAATAATAGTATGTAGGGCGCATACCACCGGCATCACTCTCAGATCCTACCCAAAACAGGCTCGCACTGACTACATTTTGCTTTTCTGCTAGCCCCCAAAGAGGCAATCCACCATACCATGAACCATCTTTGATGCTCTCTCTGCCAATGATATACATCTCATCACGGCCAGGATCGTAAAATACATTGTCCACTATACCATGATGTGCCGGATATAAACCTGTTGCTATTGTATAGTGATTAGGAAAGGTAATCGACGGGTAGGATGGTCTCATGCCTTTTTTAGCCCAGGTCCCGTTTTGTGCAAGGTGCTTGAGGTGAATGGCATTATACTTCTCGATATAATCGTATCTAAATCCATCAGCAGAAATTAAAATGACATACGGACGGGCCATTGCCGCTGCATCGTTCTTTCGACCTGGGATGATGTGTTGTGTCGTATCGACCGGTATTTGACCAATGATAAGGTGGCCAAAAAACATCCAAAAGAATAAAAATGCATACCTTTTCATCAGATGATTATTTTTCGTAAAGATATAAAAAAGAAAAGGTTTTGCCCTCGATAAATGTTTGAAAATATGAGCTGCTATCATTCTTTTTGCCTTACCGGCAAGGACAATGGTTTTGTCGTTGAGTTATCCTAAGGATAAAAAAAACCGGAAGATCGACCTCTTTTGGTCATCTTCCGGCTCACACTGCTATGTTAAAAGTATTTGTGCTTTGCTCTTATTTATTTCAATCCCGCCCTGTTTACTTCATTCATTACTACATCCTTAAAGGCATCTGTCAGGTCGGAGGCCATTGAGAAGTCAGAAGGAAACATCTCCAGAAAGCCATCCATTTTATCTCGGCTCTCCTCAGAAAGCGCCCTCTTGTCTCCAGTATAACCGGCGCCATAACCTTTGAAGTCTCTGAATACATTGACTGGTATGCTCCTTATGGTTTCGCCGGTGCGATGATCGATGATCCGTATCTTACCGTTCAATTCAGCTGTCTTTTCTCTGAATGTTTCAGTAATGCTAGCTCTGACTAGCTCATACACTTCCTTTTCTACCCACACCTCGACAGAGTCTCTGATTTCCTTGACTTTATCAGTACGGACTAATATCTCTTTGGTCTCCTGATAAGTATTGGTTCGCTCCAAGCTAGGACTAAAATTGATATGCTCCAATTCTATTTCTATCAAGTAATCAGCCCGCTCTAAAGGGTGATTAAATCCATAGTCGATCCAGAAGCTATTTAGTCTTGACACCGGCATATCATATAGGCCTCTTTCAATGCCACTGGCATGTACTCCCCATATATCGTTGTAAATGTTAAATTTGACCATCGTCATTCCCAATTCAATCGCCCTATCCATCTGAGTTCGGATGTCCTTATAATTACTCCTATATCTTTCTATCGCTCTCAACTGGTCATAAGCCTTTCGCGCTGAGAGCCGATCGTTTTTTTGTTCTGCTCTGTCTAGAAGCATTAGTGCATTATTATAGTAAAAAATAACGGTTTGATCTTCGGCTTGGGCGCTCTGATGGCTAAAATCCGTCATATCAAATGCTGCAGAATAGCCATCCTCACTCACCAGTGGTAGTAAAGCCTCTAATTTATCTTGCCGCATTGTGATCTCTTCGTATAAACCCAGTACCTTACTCCAGTTTTCTGGCTTAGAAGGCGCATTAAGTCGGTCAATTTCTCTCAACGAGGTTTGCAATAATTTTGCGTAAGCCTTTTCGAGTGCCCGCACATGCTCGGTTTTCTTATGCTTATCGCCGGCGAGCTTCTTGATAGCCAGGTTAAAAGCCTGATTATACTCACCTCTTTCGACCAGTTTGCCTATAGAAGTACAAGACGCAACACTGGTGATCAATACTATTGTGTAAATCAATTTTCTCATGGTCTATCGTTTTGAATGTGATAAGATAATATTGCTATTCTTACTAGTAAATCGACAATTCTACTGCTATTGTAGCACGAAATTCACTTTTTAAAAAAATTTTTAACGCCTTAGAGCACAGTCATTCAATCTTTGTCATAAGTGTATGACTACAATCCAAAATCAAAAAAATGACTATCTATTTTCAATAAGCAAACATAAAAGGCATTATATTATAATTTTTTAATATATTTGCGTGAATAATTTCAACAGATACAAATATGTATGATATCATACTGGCTTTTCTGACATCGTTTGCACTGACTTATATAGCCATTCCATCTATCATACATCTGTCTATCAAGAAGGGATTATTTGACGAACCCGGTGAGCGCAGATCTCACAAGGTTAGCACACCATCTCTGGGAGGTATTGCCATATTTGCGGGTACGCTTTTTTCCATCATCATGTGGACCCCATTTGACTACTTCGGTGATTTGCAATATATCCTGAGTGCATTTATCATCATATTTCTAATCGGTGCAAAAGATGATATTGATCCCATTTCTCCTTCCAAAAAATTCATGGGTGAATTACTGGCTGCCGGCATTTTAGTATTCAAAGCGAATGTAAAACTGACTAGTTTATATGGTATTTTCGGTGTGTATCAGCTTCCCGAAATAGTCAGTATATTACTTTCTATATTTACCATTCTGGTCATCATCAATGCCTTCAATCTCATCGATGGTATCAATGGACTGTCCGGCTCACTGGGACTCCTGATAGCTTTTGTGCTCGGCACGTGGTTTTACTTGGTGGGAAGCATTGAGATAGCCATGGTAGCTGCAGCTCTGATTGGTGCTTTAGTGGCATTTTTAAAATTCAATATCACACCTGCTAAAATATTCATGGGTGATACGGGATCGCTCTTCCTAGGACTGATTTGCTCTATCTTAGCTATACAATTCATAGAGCTGCACAATACAATTAAGGATTCTCCTTATATCATCAAATCAGCACCATCAGTGGCCATCGCCATCCTTATATGGCCGTTATTTGATACTTTGAGGGTATTTTCGCTTCGGGTCATGGAGGGCAAGTCTCCATTCAGTCCGGATAGAAAGCACATCCATCACATACTGATAGATTTAGGCTGCTCTCACATGCAAGCAACCGGGATATTATTTCTGCTCAATATTGTTTTTATCTTACTGGCGCTATTGCTCCAGGGGATTGGTAATCTGGCATTACTCATCATCATCTTAGGTCTGGCGCTTGTATTGAGTATGATTGCCTCGAATATGGCCGAAAAGAAGCGTAAGCAAAAATCAGCTAGTTGATGTTTTTATATACCGGATTTACAGTAACAAACTAGGAACGCGTGTGGTTTTTCTACAGTACCCTTTGTTGTAATACTCCGAAGATTAAACATTTGTCACTACAAAGCTCTACTTTGGGTGCTCATGCTCTCTATTCCAATACAAACCATAACGGATGTTAATTGCTGAGAATCACCATTTCAGTTCTTCGGTTTTGACTGCGGCCTTTTTCTGTGCTATTGTCTGCCACTGGCGAACGCTCTCCACGTCCTTCATACTGAAGTCTGCCTAGGCTGATACCTTTAAGTACCAGTGCATCCACCACTGCTTTAGCGCGTGCTTCTGACAGTTTTTGGTTATCATCCTCAGCTCCGACATCGTCAGTATGGCCAATGATCATAATCTTCATCTCAGTATTCTCATTCATCAACTGCGCGATATTGCCAATTTCTGTTTCAGATGCCGGAAGTAAATCAGCAGAGCCTGTAGCAAAGAAAATATTATGGAGTATAATAGCAGGTTTTGTGTCTTCCAATGCAGGTTTTTTCAGTGGAATCAATGATATATTAAGCGTGTAAGGTATGTACTCATTGAATGTTTCCTTCAAATCAAAATGCTGCGAATAAAAAGCGTATTCAGGAGCACTCACCGTACAGCTGTATTGCTTACCCATAGGCAATGCTGCTAGAAAGTATCCATCATGGCTTGTACTGGTTAAAAAAACCTCCTTTTGTGTATCTAAATCAACAATGCTCACTTGGGCTGACAAAGGTTGTCCATCTTCTGCATCTGTCACATATCCTTTTACATAAGTAGTAGGGATAGGCCTAGCTGCTTCGTAGAGGTCAAAATAAAAGATATCCAGATTATGTAGAGGTAATCCTGTCTGTGCATCTCTATCGCCTGCATACCAAGCTCTCTTACCATCCGGCGATAAGGTCAAAGCGCCCTCATCTCCTTCAGTATTAATCGGGTATCCTAGATTGACTGGTTCTGACCATTTTCCAGTATGAACATCTAATCTAGAGTAGTAGATATCAAATTTTCCCATTCCCGGGCGCCCATTAGACCTAAAGTAGAGCGTCTGACCATCAGGATGCAAAAACGGACTTTCGTCATCGCCTTCTGAATTGAGAACTGTGCCCATATTGATAGGCGTTACCCATTTGTTTTTTTCGTCTCTGTACGTCATCCACAGATCGGCACCACCATAGGTCCCCAATCTACGGCTTGAAAAAATCATCATCCGCCCATCAGATGACAAGGTAGGATGCGAATCCCAAGCAGCTGAATTAACGGTATGCCCCATATTGACGGGGATAGTCCACTCTCCATCCAGCAGCATGGAATAGTACAAATCACAACTTCCGAAGGCATCTTTTCGGTCACAAGCTGTAAACACAATAAAGCGACCATCAGCAGAAATAGCAAATGCACCTTCGTTTCGAGGTGTATTAATATCTTTTATCGGCACCGCGTCCATCAGTACACCATCTTTGAATTCCGCTACATAAATATCTTCCTGACCGATAAAAGCACCTTTAGGTTTAACATTTCTGGTAAAAATCAATCTACTCCCATCAATTGAAAGAACTGGCGAATACTCATTTTGATAAGTATTGACTCCAGAGCCGGCACTCATAGGGTTGAAAGGTACCGGGTGTTGAATAGCATACTCCGTAAAAAGTAAATTATCCTTTTGCTTTTTGGCCTTACCTATTTTTATATTTCCTTCAGGAGCGGAACGTATATAGATATCAAGAGCAGCAGCAGCTTCACTGTATTTTTTGAGAATCGCCTGCGTCTGCGCCAATGAATAATACATTTCAGGATCAAAATCAGGATCAATTTCTATAGCTTTTTGAAATGACTGCTCTGCTCGGATATAGTCGTGCTTAACAAAATACTGGGATGCCAGGCGAAGATGACCTTCTGTAAGTCCAGGTTGCTTTTTAAGGAGCGACTCAAAAGCATCAATACTTTTGTCCACCTTGCCATGATGTGCTAGTTGTCGAGCTTTATCCCATGCTTTTTTTTCTTTCTTATTCAATTGACTTACATCAACAGATTGCCCAAAAACTGTAATCGGTGTCACGACAACTGAGAGCAATACCATATAGTAGTACAATACATGCATGGTATTTATCCTAAAAGACCCTGAAGACATAATGTTTCTATTTAATGAATATAACGCCTGAATGAGCTGTTGAAATATTAAAATTATGCTAAAAGTCAAATTTTTATTAGCTTCTGAAAGATACCGTCTGATGGATAAACACTAAAAATATCAGGATGATGCCCAAATTGAGCGGTGAATTTTTGGTCTATCTCCTTACAAAAAGTTGTTGATAAAACTCCGTCAACAAGGTTGATAGTACAACCACCGAAACCTCCGCCCATCATTCTTGCACCTAAAATCTGATCGTAGTCAAGCGTCATTTCTACTAGCCAGTCTAGCTCCGAGCAACTGACTTCATACTTTTTAGATAAGCCTTCATGTGAAGCATATAGCAGTGCTCCCAGCTGAACAGCATCATTCGACTGCATGGCTTTGACTGCTTGATGGACTCTATCGTTTTCTTCTATGACAAAACTGGCTCTAGACCAAAGCAAAGATGGCAACAGCGACTGGATGGGTTCTATATCAGTAACAGTAAGATCTCTTAAGCTTTGGATCGGTTTATATGATTTGTTAAGAATGTCCACCGCTTGATCACACTCATCTCGACGAGTATTGTAATCACTCTTAACTAGGTTATGCTTGACATTAGTATTAAAAAGATAAAAAGTATAATCACCTTGCAGCATATCTATCATCACTGAAGAGTAGTCTTTACAGTCCAGTAAAATTGCCTTGCCTTGCATGCCATGGAATATACTGAATTGATCCATAATACCACCGCGCAGACCTTGACCACGCTCAGCTGTCACCGCCATCTCGACGAGTGCTTCTTGTGACATATTCACATCGGAGACTCTGCTCAGCACCGTTAAAAACCCGCAAATCAAGGCAGAAGAAGATGAAACTCCTGCACCAATAGGCAGATTGCCTCCAAATACTACATCCATACCTTGTAAGTGGTGGTGTCCCATAGCCATAATAGCTTGGTAGATGTATTTTGTCCATCCATAATCATGTCGATCTGAGAGCGCATTCAAATCAAAAATGCACGATTCATTAACATCAGCAGCATATAACCGAATCTCAAAGGATTGGTTTGTACTTGCTAAAAAAGTGATACCTTGTTCTATAGCAAATGGCAAAACAAATCCATCATTATAGTCTGTATGCTCACCTATGATGTTAGCCCTACCCGGAGAAAACACGTGCATTTCCGGTTTCTTGCCAAATTTTTCGAAATATATGTCTTGCAATCTACCTTCCATCCTATGCTTCAAATGATTGAATTTCAACAAATCTCTTATAAGGGCCATCGACCTCAACTAGTTCATGATGCGTTCCGACTTGAACAATTTTTCCTCCTTCGAGTACCACAATTTTATCCGCCTTTTGTACTGTTGAAAGACGGTGTGCAACAATAACAGATGTCCGACCTTTCATCACCTTTTCAAGTGCTTCTTGTACTAGTTTTTCTGATTCAGAATCCAGTGCCGAAGTGGCCTCATCGAGTAAAAATATCGGTGGATTACGAAGTACTGCTCTAGCAATCGTAAGCCGCTGACGTTGACCACCTGATAGCTTCATACCTCGATCACCGATGGAGGTAGCATATCCTTCAGGCATGGCTGTGATAAAGTCATGTGCATTGGCAATCATCGCTGCTGCTTCAACAGCTTCGTCGGTATAATCATTTTGTCCAAAGGTAATATTATTTCTCACCGTATCATGAAATAACACAGCATCTTGCGATACAATTCCAAATAAACTTCTGAGACTCTTTAGGTCTAAATCTCTGACATCCTTTCCGTCAATATAAACTGCGCCCGTAGTCACGTCATAAAATCTGGGTAATAAATCTACCAGCGTTGATTTTCCGGCTCCTGATGAGCCTACTAGGGCCACAATCTCTCCTTTTTTGATTTCTAGTGACACCTCTGACAAAGCATTGACCTGGCTATCCTTATATGCAAAACTCACTTTTTCAAGGTGGATAGCATGGTCGAAACTGTTTTTGACCTCCGCATTAGGCTTTGAAGTAATATCATTGGGTACATAAAGCACTTTTTCGACCCTGTCTAGTGCAGCCATTCCTTTTTGGATGTTAAAGTATGCTGATGAGAAAGACTTGGCTGGCTCAATAACCTGATAAAATGCAAAAACAAAAGCAAAGAAAATGTCTGGTTCCAGTTCTTGCTTAAATACTAGTATGGCACCATACCAAAGTAAAACGGTCACGACACTCACTCCAAGAAATTCGGAGAGTGGTGAGGCCAGATCTCTTCGATTGACGGCTTTAATCAATTTTTTGCGTAGATTGTCATTTTCCTGATCAAATTTACCTTCTTGATACCCTTCTGAATTAAAGCCCTTGATGATGCGCAAACCGCCTAATGACTCTTCCACATGAGAGGCAAGAGTAGCTATGGATTCTTGAATATTGACAGAAATGTCTTTGAGTTTACTAACTGTTTTACCTATCACTAGACCGGCAAAAATAACAAGGAAAAATACAAACAAAGTGAGTTGAGGGCTGATGTAAACCATGTACAAAACTGCTCCTAATATGATAATCGGCGACTTAAATATGGATTCTATAACACTCAAAATAGACCATTCTACTTCCTGTACATCAACAGTAATAGACGACATGAGTGCACCTTTTCTTTCATTGGAATAATAACTGAGCGGCAGATCCAGATACTTCTTAAATAGCTTTTTTCTAAGGTCATAAACAATACCATACCGCATGGGTGTGATAGTGTACAATGACAGATATCTGAAAAGATTTTTAAAGAAAAAAACAACAATTAATATCAGACATACATACAGCAAAGTCGTTTCCTTCCCGTATTGATTAATATAGGTTGATATCAGGTATTTAGTCCACTCATTGATATTATTTCCTTCAGGTCGGACGATATCAGTGGTAGAGCGGTCGAAAAGTATATTGAAAAATGGAACCAGCAGAGGGATACTCACAATTGTAAATATAGAGTAGAGAATATTACACAGAATACTGAGTATAAAATTCCTTTTATAGTGTTTTATTTGGGATAATAATCTCCAAAATCCCTCCATTTATCTTTGGTCCGTTAGATTAATTTTGTATTAGAGATGAGTTAAGCCTCATCTTTGCCAATCTATAATGAGTTCTACAACTCCTCCTTGCATTTATCCATATCAAAGGTATTCATAAAGCCAGTATTGAAATCGCCGCTTCTAAAATGTTCGTCTTTCATCAATGCCTGATGGAATGGAACAGTGGTCTGAATACCCTCAATGATAAATTCATCTAGCGCACGTTGCATCTTTGTGATACATTCTTCACGCGTCCTGGCCTTACATATTAATTTAGCAATCATCGAATCGTAAAATGGTGGCACCGAATAACCGGCATAAACGTGTGTATCTACTCGTACACCTGGTCCTTTAGGACTGTGGAAAGAGGTAATTTTACCCGGGCTCGGTCTGAAGTTGTTACATACGTCTTCGGCATTAATCCTGCATTCCATAGCATGCAATGTTGGAAAATAGCTTTTACCGCTAATAGGAATGCCTGCAGCCACCTTAATTTGTTCCTTTATGAGGTCAAAATCAATCACTTCCTCTGTCACAGGATGCTCTACTTGAATACGGGTGTTCATCTCCATAAAGTAGAAGTTTCGGTGTTTATCTACAAGAAATTCTATTGTCCCTACACCTTCATAATTGATTGATTTTGCAGCTTTAATCGCTGCTTCGCCCATTTTCTCTCTAAGCTCTGGAGTCATAAATGGCGATGGGCTCTCTTCTACCAGTTTCTGGTGGCGACGCTGTATAGAGCAGTCCCGCTCCGACAGGTGGCACACATTGCCAAACTGATCACCTACGATTTGAAACTCAATGTGTCGGGGTTCTTCAACATATTTTTCTACATAGATGCCATCATTGGAAAAAGATGCTTTGGCTTCTTTTTTAGCACTTTCCCATGCTGATTCAAATTCCTTATCTTCATGGACAATACGCATTCCCTTGCCACCACCTCCGGCAGTTGCTTTAAGAATAACAGGATATCCGATTTGATTGGCTATTTTGATGCCTTGTTTGACATCTTTCAATAATCCATCAGAGCCCGGCACGACTGGCACTCCTGCCTTAATCATTGTTTCCTTGGCGGTGACCTTATCACCCATTTTGTCAATCATCTCAGCTGTTGGACCGATGAATTTCACACCAGACTGTCTGCAAATCTCAGCAAATTTTGAGTTTTCTGCCAGAAATCCGTAACCCGGATGGACGGCATCAGCATTGGTAATCTCCACTGCAGCCATAATCCTAGGAATATTAAGATAAGACTCGGATGAAGGTGCCGGTCCTATACATACTGCTTCGTCTGCAAATCGCACATGGAGACTATCAGCATCTGCTTTAGAGTAGATGGACACCGTCTTTATACCCATCTCCTTACATGTACGTATGATACGCAATGCAATTTCACCTCGGTTTGCGATTAATATTTTCTTAAACATACGGGATTGTTAAAGTTGCTAAAAAGAATGATATCAAGTAGTAACTGCTAATTAAGCTTCTACCAGAAACAGTACTTGGTCGTATTCTACCGGCGAAGCATCTTCTACCAGCACCTTGACGACAGTACCTGAGACCTCACTTTCGATTTCATTAAACAGTTTCATGGCCTCAATGATACATACCACATCTCCTTGCTTAATGGTATCACCGACCTTGACAAAAGGTGGTTTGTCCGGACCGGATGCTCTGTAAAACGTTCCTACAATCGGAGATTTAATCTCAACAAGGTTTTTACCCGCAGGTGCTGAAGGTGCGTCCTCAGCTACTGGTTTTGAAGCTGGTGTCGCAGGTGCTGCCGGTGCAGCTGGCGCAATTGGTGCTACCGCAGGTATAGCCGGCATCCCGGCTTGTGGCATAGCCACTACCGTTTGTACATTACTACCCTTTTGAAACTTATCAGTTCTGATAGATATTTCAAAATCATCTTCTTTCATCTTGAATTCTGTCAAATTGGATTTGCTAATCAATTTGATTAATTCCTGTACTTCATGAAAAGTCATATAGCATTATATTTTTAAAATGAAATTAAGCTTTTACCCGCTCCAGATAAGCACCCGTACGGGTGTCAACCTTGATTTTGTCACCCTGATTGATGAAAATCGGAACTTTTACTTCTGCACCTGTTTCGACCGTAGCAGGTTTGGTCACGTTAGTAGCCGTATCACCTCTCACCCCAGGCTCTGTATAAGTTACTTCGAGTATTATATTTGACGGCATTTCTGCTGTCAGAGGCGTATTCTTTTCAGCATGGAAGAGAATTTCTATTTCGCTACCTTCTTTCAAAAATTGGGGACTGTCTATCATCGCCTCGTCCAAAGCAACCTGATCATAAGTTTCATTATCCATAAAGTGAAAACCACCTTCATCTGTATAAAGATATTGAAATTTCCTTCTTTCTACTCTAACATCATCTATTTTGTGGCCTGCCGGAAAAGTATTTTCTATCACTTTGCCAGTTGTGAGGCTTTTCAATTTTGTGCGCACAAATGCATTACCTTTGCCTGGTTTCACATGTAAGAATTCTACAACACTGTAAATATCTCCATTGTAATTAATGCAAAGTCCGTTTCTAATATCTGAAGTATTTGCCATAAAAATTAATATATTAACTAAAATTCTGAATTTTGCAAAATTAAAAAATATCTATGATTATTATTACTAAAATTGTCAGTAAGCCCATTTAATCAATATGCTTCCCCAGGTATAACCGCCTCCAAAAGCAGTCAACACCAGAGTATCTCCCTTCTTTATCTGAGCTTCATAATCTGTCAGACAGAGTGGAATGGTTGCAGCAGTGGTATTTCCATATTTATGAATATTGACCATTACTCTATCTTCCGCTAGACCAAGCATTTCTCCCACTGATTTGATGATGCGCAAATTAGCTTGATGAGGTACTAACCATTTTAGGTCGTCTATTGTCATGTCGTTTCGATCCAGCAATTCCTGTGTAGTATTGACCATCCCTGTAACTGCTGCTTTAAAAACAGGTCTTCCATCTTGAAAAACGAAGTGTTCTCTTGCTGCTACTGTTTCAGCTGATGCTGGCTTAAGCGAGCCTCCGGCTTTCATGTGCAAAAATTCCCTTCCAGCACCGTCAGCTCTCAATATGGCATCAATCAAACCGTTACCATCTTTGGATGGCTCCAGCAAAACGCCCCCTGCTCCATCACCAAAAATAATACATGTGGCTCTGTCTGTATAATCAATAATAGAAGACATCATGTCAGCACCTACCACAATGACCTTTTTAAAAGTACCAGATTCAATAAACTTGGCACCTGTCGTCAGGGCATACAAAAAGCCTGAACAAGCTGCGTTAATATCAAAACCAAAGGCATTTTTTGCTCCCACTTTATCCAATATGGTATTAGCAGTATCAGGAAAAACCATATCTGCTGTCACCGTAGCACAGATAAGCATTTCAATTTCTTCAGGTCGTGTATTCGTCTTTGCTAGCAACTGCTTGACCACTTCTACCGCCATATCAGAAGTAGCCTTGCCAGGCTCTCGAAGTATTCTCCTTTCACTGATTCCTGTTCGTGTCCTTATCCATTCGTCATTGGTATCAACCATCTTTTCTAAATCTTGATTGGTCAATACATCGTCCGGTACATAACCGGCTACCCCTGTGATTGCAGCAATGATTTTTGACATTGGTTTCCTATTTAAAACATCTGTTTTGAAAATGCGGCACAAGATAAGCCATTTTATTTGCTCTTAAAAGTAATTTATCTTTTTATCATAAATATTTAAAACAATTTAAAAAATTATTTAACTGATATAATATTGTTATTCAACTATTTATACATATATAAAGATTAAATCATTCAACTAACATCTTACTTTGGTATTAAAATTGATATTAATTAATGTAGTGTATTACAATTATTTATATAAAATGTAATTATTTAATATAATAGAATATTAATTACTTGCAATACCTTGAATTTGATATTTATCCCATAAACAGTGATCAGTTATGAAAACAAAAAAGTTTTTCCTATTTGCCATGGTTTGCCTGTTTTATACCGCTACCGGGCAGGCCAGTGACATCAAAATCAACTTTGGCAATCTAGACATGCAATCTGCAGTACTTAAAGCAACCAACGAAGGAAAGCTTATCTTTATAGATTTCTATGCTTCGTGGTGTACACCATGTAAGTGGATGGATGAAACGACCTTTAAGGATCAATCCGTCTGCAAGGCACTCAACGACAATTACATTTCGATCAAAGCAGATATCGACAGCCAAGTAGGCTACGACCTCAAAAATGCTTTTGAGATTCGGTATCTACCCACAATGCTCATCCTCAATTCCGAAGGGCGCGTACTTGACCGAGTTGAACAGACCTTATCTCCCAGTAAATTGACAGCATTGCTCGATAAATTTAATATGCCAGAAAACAAGCAAATCGTAAAATACGATTATAATACTGCTCCGAGTTTAGTAAGGTCAGAAAACCAATCCAGTGAAAGCATCCGTAAAGTAGCTGATGAATACGACCGTTATTATAGTCAAACGACGACCAGCCAGCCGTTCAGAGTACAGTTAGGCGTGTTTCAAAGATATCAAGGTGCAAAGGAAATGGTCAGCGCACTTCGACAGCTATTTACTGAACCGGTAACTGTGACTAATGAGATAAAAAATGGAGTCACGCTGTATAAAGTACGTATCGGACAGTTCAGTTCGAAAGAAGATGTGACTAGATTTCAGCAAGCCATCAAAAATGAATACAATATGAATGGTATTGTTATTTAGTTAAAAACATCAACCAACTATTATCCGTCAGCTTCGGTATCATCATACCGGAGCTGATTTTTTGATATAAAAAGCCAATATTTATATTCGTTATAATAAACTTAAAGAAATGCAAATTGAAACTTCAATGTTAAACTCAACGTTTAGGCTGTGAATACAAACATATTCACTTATTTTTTTCATATTTGCAACTTTTTAAAAATCACTTAGTGAGGCCATGTTTTTACACATCCACAAATCCAAGATCCACAGAGTTAAAGTGACTGAAGCCAATCTTAATTATGTAGGCTCAATCACAATTGATGAGGCATTGATGGAAGCAGCCAATCTGTATGAAGGAGAAAAAGTACAGATTGTCAATAATAACAACGGCGAAAGGATAGAAACATACGTCATCAAGGGAGAACGCAACTCAGGAATGATTTGTCTCAACGGTGCAGCAGCCCGAAAAGCGGCGGTCGGTGATATAGTCATCATCATCAGCTATGCACTCATGACACCTGAAGAAGCTAAAACCTTTAAACCTGTAGCTGTTTTTCCGGATGAAAATAACAGACTGAGCTAAGTTTTAGCAATGGCCCTAATCATAGGGGACGAAATGCTGTATGAAGGAAAAATTTGCAACTATTGCTAAAATAGTGGTATTCTTCGGGCTGGGTATAGGCATCCTTTACCTTGTTTTTGCCCGTCAAAGTGCTGCATATCAAGCAGACTGTGCACTAAAAGGCATTGCCGCCTCAGAATGCAGCCTGACACAAAAGATTATAAACGATGTCAGCCATGCTGACTATCGATGGATAGTCCTTACCATCTTATTGTTTATCCTTTCAAATGTATTCAGAGCATTGCGGTGGAAAATGATGATAGAAGCCATAGGCTACCGACCGCGTTTTATCAACCTTTTTGGCACTATCATGATCAACTATCTGGCCAACCTCACCATTCCCAGATCCGGAGAACTCATACGAGCCGGGATGATCTCCAAATATGAAAATATTCCAGTTGAGAAAGCATTTGGTACGATTGTAACAGATCGGCTTTTTGATGTCATCATGCTGGCCATTGTCATAGGTTTGGCCTTAATGTTAGGTGGTAGTGATTTCATCAATTATCTAAACCAAAATGTCGATATCAGCTCCAGATTCGCTGCCTTCTTTTCTCCTAACCGTGTATTCTTAATGATGGCAATGGCGATTATCTGCGCCAGCCTTGTATATAAAAACAAATCCCGAATACGCACTTCAATGTTAGGCCAAAAAATTATTCAACGATTGAAGGGGTTTGCCACAGGAGTGCAAAGTGTACGTTATGTATCCAGTATTCCACTTTTTATATTTTACACATTGGGCATCTGGATATTGTACTATTTGATGTCATATTGGGCATTTTTTAGTTTCGAGCCAACTGCGCATCTAGGGCCAGTCGCTGGTCTGGTCGTTTTTTACATTTGGTAGTCTCGGCATTCTTATACCGACACCCGGAGGTATGGGTAGTTATCATTATCTGGTCGGTGAGGCGCTAGCTATCTATGGTGTCGAAGGCGCTGATGCCTTTTCACTGGCCAATATTATTTTCTTTTCGATACAGATATTTGTTAATATAGCATTTGGTTTGCTGGCGCTCAGCATATTGCCGGCTTTGAATAAAAAAAGAAAACATGATCAAGGATAAATTGTACACAGACTGGTCAAAAGCACATGAAAAAGTAAAACAATGGCGTGATGAGGGCAATACAATCGTGTTTACCAACGGCTGCTTTGATTTGTTACACATAGGTCATGTACTTTATCTGGAAGAAGCCAAAACACTAGGTAATAGGCTCATCATTGCAGTCAATAGTGATGAAAGCACTCGTCGATTAAAAGGCCCTAATCGCCCAATTAAAGACGAATACAACCGTACACACATCCTTGCAGCACTCGAATCTACAGATATGGTGCTCACCTTTGACCAGGATACGCCCTTTGAGATAATCCAGTTACTTTTACCTGACGTTTTAGTAAAAGGTGGTGACTGGAAGTCAGATCAGATCGTGGGCAGTGACATTGTCATAAAAAATGGTGGCACTGTGCGTTCGCTGAAATTTGTAGATGGATATTCGACCACTGCACTCGAACAAAAGATAAGGCAAGGACGTTAATAATTATACTGATAAACCCAAACTAAAAACATGCAATTAAGTGCCCTTATTCAGTATCTGCATGAAGTAGCACCACCACACTTTCAAGAGGAATACGATAATGCAGGACTCATCACAGGTCATCCTAATATGGAAATCAAAGGTGTAGTCGTATCATTAGACTGCACAGAACCTGTACTTGATGAGGCTATCGCACTGGGGTGTAATGTAGTTGTGGCACATCATCCTATAGTTTTTCGAGGATTGAAGCGCTTTAATGGCAATAACTATGTAGAAAAGACTGTTATTAAAGCAATAAAAAATGACATCGCTATCTTTGCCATCCATACCAACCTAGACAATGTGTTTGTTTCAGGTGTCAATGCGAAAATAGCCGAAAAACTAAAGCTCACTGATACAGCAATTTTATCACCAAAACAAGATCTGTTATATAACGGATATCCCGTAGGTGCAGGCATCACAGGGTATCTATCTGAGCCAATGAAACCTCAAGCATTTTTTGAATATCTCAAACAACAAATGGGGCTTAAAGTGTTTAAATATACTGGCATTTGTAGGGATCAAATTTTCAAAATAGCAGTATGTGGAGGATCAGGTGGCTTTTTGCTCCCACAAGCTAAAAAATCGGGAGCAGATGTATTCATTACTTCCGACTATAAGTATCATGAATTTTTTGATGCAGATGGTGAAATTATCATCGCTGATATCGGTCATTACGAAAGCGAAAAATACACAATTGATTTGCTTTATGGCTTGATTATTAATAAATTTCGTACCTTTGCGACCCATTGTACAAAAATAGTCACTAACCCTATTCAATATTATTAATAAATATATGGCAACTGTTAAAGAAATAAGCATTATAGACAGACTAAAAGCGCTATACGCACTTCAGCAAATTGACTCAAAACTTGATGAGATCGGTGTACTTAAAGGCGAGCTACCAATGGAGGTCAGTGACCTGGAAGATGAAATTTCAGGACTTCAAACTCGCGCAGGTAAGCTCGAAAACACCATCAAGGACATAGATGATGAAATAGCACGCCGCAATAACAACATCAAAGATGCTCAAGCACTTATCGAGCGATATGAAAAGCAACTCGACAATGTGAAAAACAACAGAGAGTTTGACGCATTGACAAAAGAAATCGAATTGCAAAAACTGGAAATAGAACTTTCAGAAAAGAAAATCAGAGAAGCCAAAGCCAATAAGGAGACAAAACAGGATTCACTAAATGGTATCAGTGAAAAGCTTCAACAACGCAATAAAGATGTCGAAACTAAAAAAGTAGAGCTTCAGAAAATCATAGAAAAAACTGAGAAGGAAGAAGCAAAACTGGTTAAGGAGTCTGAGAAAGCACGCAAAAATATAGATAGCCGGCTACTGTCTTCTTATGACAAAATCCGAAAGACATACAGAAACGGGCTTGCAGTTGTGACAGTATCAAGAGGTGCCTGTGGTGGATGTTTCAACAGAATACCACCTCAAACACAGATTGAAATCGGAGTTACAAAGAAAATCATTGCTTGTGAGCATTGCGGTCGTGTGTTGATTGATGAAGAACTCACAGGTGTTACAACGGAGGAATAATCAAACTCCTCTAAAACATTACATCATCTAAATAAAATATAAGGCCCCAAATGTCGTTCATTAGGGGCTTTTTGTTTAAACATGACTCAAAGGTTTGCATTTCTGATTTTAACATTACTACTAGGCCTGCCGGTACGATCCACCGCACAGTCCAAGTTTATCATGTCAACTAGAGTAATGGATGCATACCAGGATATAACTTCCCTCAAACTCGCCATCGGACAGCTTAAACTTAATGAAGCCAAAATCAGTGAGAGCAACAATGCCATGGTATATTATATTGAAAACTATATTGATTTTTTCACACTTTTTATACAAGAAGACTACAATTCATACAAAAAGCTATTAGCTAATCGGGATAAAAGACTTGAAAAGATAAAATTAGGAGATCCGAATTCACCGTATTATCTATTCTGCCAGGCTGAGATTATACTACAGTGGGCTACAATCAAGCTTAAATTTGACAAAAAAATTAGTGCTGCAAGTGATGTTTACAGTGCATATAAATTATTGGAAGAAAATAAACAACGATTCCCAAATTTTGTAGAGAATAATAAGAGCCTGAGCATCATTCATGCGCTGGCAGAAAGTGTACCTTCATGGGTGCGAAACTTAATGGGGATAAAGGGTTCTGTAGCAGTAGGTACTAGAGAAATCGAAGAATTAGTGCAATATTCAGTTAAAACGAATAGTATTTTTAAAAATGAAATCATAGCAATTTACTCATATATTTTGTTTTATTCCAACAATAGAAAAGAAGATGCTTTCAGATTGTATAATGAGTACAAGCTAGATCATAGAAAGAATCCATTGATTGCTTTTCTTAAATCTACAATGGCCCATAATACAGGAAGAAACGACCTAGCCATCAAAATTCTAGAGGAGCGACCTAGTGGTAGTCAGTATTTACCTTTTTACTACCTTGATTTTATTTATGGTAAATACAAGTTGTATAGACTAGACCGTGATGCAAAGAGCTATCTTATTAAGTTTATTGATAACTTTACCGGTCAGCACTATATCAAAGAAGCCTACCAAAAGCTGGCATGGTGCAACCTGATTATAGACAATGATGTCAACTCTTTCCACAAATACATGAAAAGTTGTAGTCTCTATGGTAGTAAACTGATAGATGAAGACATACAAGCGTACAATGAGGCTCGCTCTGAGCAAGTACCTGATCCTATATTGCTAAAAGCCAGAGTGCTCTTTGATGGAGGTTATTATGTCAAGGCAAAACAACTGCTAGAACAAAATACCACTAAATACGCTAACAGCATCAATGACGGCGAATTCTACTACCGAATGGCAAGAATACTGGATGCCTTAAAGTCAAATAATGAGGCTCTGAAATTTTATGATATCACTATCAAACGAAGTGACCCTTCCAGATACTACGCTTGTAGTGCTGCTCTCAATGCTGGATTGATTTATGAACAAGCTAAAAACTATAAAAAAAGCACGAGTATATTTCAATCTATGCCTTAACTCCAATCCCGAAGGTTATAGCTCTAGCTTGCACCAAAAAGCTAAGTCAGGCCTTGACAGAATCAAGAACAAATAAACATCAAGCATGGATCATGGCATGGCTCGATACAAAAAAGCCTGCAGACATCTGAGATACCTGCAGGCCACCAAATAGGATCGGTGCCTATTAACACAAATTATTTCAGTATTTTGTGCTGTAAATACACAAATGACTTCTCCATGTTAATCATATCTCGAATGATGTACATGGTCTCTTCCAGATATACATCCTTCTTAAGATCTTTAATAAATTCATCATTTTTAGCTTTCAGCGATTCATCTTTTTCTATCTTTTGCAAATCTACCGGCAAATTATTGATTACTAGACCTTGAACGTCGTTCTTAAATAAATTTTCGTACTTTTTGTCATCCAACGCACGCTGTTCGACCATAGCTTTATAGCTATCCAGGTCTAGTGGAAATTCTGTTTTATCTTTATCCTCTTTTAGTTTGGTTGCTTTTTCTAAGATAAGTTTGAAATCTTCACTTTGTGCTACCCTTTCCTTGCTTCTTTCTTCGATGCGTTTCTTATTTTCAAGCAAAACTACAGACTGGCTATACTTTGCAGGCTCAATTTCAGACCATGACATAGGAAACTCATAATCTTTCTCGCCCATCTCGATAAACTGATAAATATCCGGCAGATTGATGTCAGGAGTTACTCCTTTGAGTTGGGTTGAGCCTCCATTTACCCTGTAGAACTTCTGCATTGTCACCTTAACACTACCAAATGGTTTGAAATCGTTATACCCACTGATTCTACTATCCAAGTCCCAAAACCGCTGCACCGAACCTTTTCCAAAAGTAGTACTTCCTACGATCAATGCGCGATCATAATCCTGCATAGCTGCTGCAATAATCTCTGAAGCGGATGCACTATACTGATTGACCATAATCACCAAAGGACCATCATACAGTACACTATTGTCTTTGTCCTGATACAATGTAGGCTTGTCCTCACGTCCTTTGACTTGAACTATCGGACCACTTTCAATAAAAAACCCACTCATCTCCACCACATCATAGAGTGATCCACCTGAATTGTTCCGCAAATCCAGAATGATTCCATTTACATGCTGATCTTTCAATTTTTTAATCTCATCAGCCACGTCTGTAGCACAAGAATTTCCACCATCAGCTTCAAAAGAAGAGTAAAACTTAGGCAAATAAATATAGCCTATATTATGAATCTTGTCCGGAATATTGATTAATACAGATTTTGCTTTACTATCATCCAACTGTACTTCATCGCGCTCAATGGAAATATCAACAATAGAATTGTCTTTCTTCTTAACCGTGAGAATAACTGTGGTACCTTTTTTACCTCTAATCAATTGAACTACATCATCGAGACGCATACCAGCAATATCTACAGGCTCTTGTCCCTTTTGAGCGACTTTCATAATTATATCGTTCTCTTCGAGTTTTTTTGTCTTCCAAGCAGGTCCACCGACTACTATACTGAATACTTTGGTATAGTCCCCTTCCAGCTGCAACCTAGCTCCGATTCCCTCTAACTTAGCACCCATATTGATGTCAAAGTTCTGCTTTTCTACTGGGCTAAAATAGTCTGTATGTGGATCATAATAATTACAAATACTCTTCAAGTAGGCATCCAGTCTATCCTGACGTCGGAATTTTTTCATCCTATCAAAATAGTCCACGTATTTTTTTCTTGTATCTTGTATAGCTTCCGTTTTTAACTCTTCGGCCGTTTTGATTTCTTTATTGTCTTTAATTTCTTTCTGGCTTTCCTCGCTTCTCACCCAATTGGTCATGACATACCAGTGTACAGCTTCCTCCCACCTCTTTTTGAGTGCTGCATCATCAAGAGCATATTCAATTTTTTCAGGATCTGTTTCGTATTTCCCCTTTGCATCAAAGTCAATTTTTCCATCAATAGCTTCCAGGAAATATTTTTCAGCCTTTCTAATACCTACATCCAACAGTGGCAATGAAACATCAAAAAATTCAAAAGAAAGTGCTTTCACCTGATCATCTAATTGATACTTATATTGATTTAGAATGTCGATATCTTTCTGAGTAAAAAACCGCTTATAGCTATCCAGTTTTTCAAGGTACGAATCAAACACCGCTTCACTCATTTGGTCATCTATCTTTTTAGGGTTGAAATGTCCATGATTAATGGCCTGTAACATTCCTTGCAAAATCAATGCCTCTTTTTCATCAGCAATAGGCTGTGGCTGAGGCTTAACAATTCCTAAAAAATACACTCCAAATAAAGCAGCTATTACCACTGAACTTCTCAATATCATTTTCTTAATTATTTTTGAATCCATTAAATTAAACACCTTTTTGCACCTGGGTTCTAAATCCTAG
Organism: Bacteroidetes bacterium OLB9; assembly: GCA_001567255.1. Lineage (GTDB taxonomy): Bacteria > Bacteroidota > Bacteroidia > Chitinophagales > Saprospiraceae > OLB9. The sequence continues at coordinate 122,361 of LNBW01000056.1, forward strand.
AACATCATGAGCAATAAAAATTATTATTACAACTCAAATATCTTCTAAAGATTTCAACTCCACTCATTTTTTAACAAAAGAATAACTTGACCGTTCATTATGGACGCAATTCTTTTATTGTACTTAATCAATGACTGAATGAACCATTTCTTCAGTCAGTACTTCGGGAAGATAGGCGCCAGCTACAGTGTCAATCACTTGAGTCATCCTGCTTTCGTTTCTGAAAATGTGCATCATATTGATACCTAACCGAGTCCTTTCTTTGTCTTCAATAAACGTTGTTACAACATAGTCACTTCCTCCCATAATTGTCGACAAAACCTGATAACTCTCTACAATCATAGGGCTGATATCTCCGTCAGTGGTAGCATTACAATGAGCCAGAATGGTCAAATTCTCTGGTTGATGGCCATGCTTTTTCCACAATCTACGCATGGCTCTCAATTCTGCTATCTGGGCAATAAAATCATTTTTGATCTCTAATTCTAAAATAAGACCAGAATTGCATCTTGATGACCATAGATTAAACATATTAAGCCGTTCCTTAAATTTCATCTGGCTGCTCAACTTAATAGTTCCTTGACCCATCACCTCCAGATGTACAGATCTATCGGTATAGTGAGCGCATATATACTCATCTACCTGCTCTTTAACTTTTTGAGCGTCTCCATGTACCTCTAAAAACACACTGATCATGTCGATATAGATGTCTCTCAAAAGTACCTTCAAATCCACTTCTCCATGAATTTCAAAAAGGATGGCATCCGGGCTATATTCCAAAAAGGTACGAGCTAACTCATTAGCTTCAATGGCAGATGTTACCAAAATTTTTACGCAGGATGCCGTCTCCGCAGCATCAACTGGTGATGTACTATCCGGACGTTCCGTTACAAAAACGCTCACACTAAAATCACCTTCCACATCATACTTCAATGCTTCAGCCTGATACTTGCCTCTACTACTTTTATCAGCTGATGACATCCATTGCGCAGAGGATTGCTTTTGAAATTCATCCCAGTTTAACATCTAAGAACGATTTATTGGCTTGCTATAAAACACAAATTTAGATAAAAAATCAATGAAAGATAACCTTTTGACTTAAATTTGCCGGTACTTAAAACCATATAAACCCTTTTTTGTTACTACAGCAATTAAACATAAGAACCAAAAGCACAAAAATGGAAGCAGTAAAATCGCCTGTAATGCTATATACAGAGCAGACTCCAAACCCGGAATCACTCAAATTTGTTACTAATAGGATGATATACGAAGGCACTGCCGATTTTGATGATAAAGCGCTTGCTCAAGAATGGTCAGGTTTGGCAGCATCTTTGTTTGAATTACCCTTTGTCAAAGGTGTGTATATCAGTAACAACTTTGTTACAATCACAAAGACGGTAGATACAGAATGGAGGCCCATAATGATTCAACTCAAAGAGTTTATTAAAGACTATCTTACTGCTGAAAAACCTATAATTGCAGAGGGATTTTCTGAAGCAATGGAAGCAAAGCTTGAAGAAAAGCGCAAACAGATGTATGCTAATGGCGAAGAAGAAATTGTCAAGAAAATCATAGAGTTAATTGACAATTATGTTAAGCCTGCAGTAGCTAGAGATGGTGGCAATATAGAATTCAAATCCTTCCACGATGGAGTGGTAACAGTCATTATGCAAGGATCTTGTAGTGGCTGTCCATCATCAACAGTAACATTAAAAGCTGGTATAGAAGCCATGCTCAAAAGAATGATCCCTGTGGTAACCGAAGTTGTATCTGAAGCGCAATAAGCAAATTTTATATTCTGATAATCAATTGAAATTTTTAAAAAGCCGGTGTTAATCTGGCTTTTTCTTTTTTAAATAAGTAGTATCATGTCAAAGCAGTATCAGCAATTGCTACCAGAAGTCATTCGCATCACAAACACAGCTGCAGATTTTATTAGAGATCATCTGCACCGTGTAAAAAGTGATGATATTATCGAAAAAGGCACCAATTCACTTGTAAGTTATGTGGATCGTAAGGCAGAAGCATTATTGGTTGATGGGTTAAAAACCATATTGCCAAAGTGTGGCTTTATCACCGAAGAAGAAACCATCGAACAGCAAAAAGCAAAACTAACTTGGATCATTGATCCACTCGATGGAACTACTAATTTTCTCAATGATGTGCGATTTTTTTCGGTGAGTGTGGCGCTCTTTGACGGTCATGAGGTAGTGTTAGGGGTAGTGCAAGACGTGATGAATGAAGAAGTTTTCTCCGCTGTAAAAGGTAAAGGTGCCCGGCTCAATGGTCAAAAAATAGAAGTCAGTAACAAGGCTTTGTTTCATGAGATCCTCGTAGGGACAGGATTTCCGTACAAGCCAGATCGATTCAACGAAGGGCATCTACTGGCGCTTCACGATGTGCTAAAAACTACTAGAGGTATTCGCCGCATCGGCTCTGCTGCAATAGATTTGTGTTATACTGCATGTGGCAGATTCGGTGCTTTTTACGAAAATGCACTCAATTCTTTCGATATAGCAGCGGGTGCACTCATGGTTAAGGAAGCCGGAGGTGTTGTCACAGATTATCGTGGTGGTCAGAATTGGTTATTTGAAGGTGAAATCATGGCTTGTGCGCCACAATTTAAAGAAACGATGCTCGACATTACTAACAAAATACACTAATTATGCATCGCCAACACTTAATCGGTAAACGTGGAGAGGATCATGCAGTCGCTTTCCTTCAAGAAGCTGGGTACGACATCCTGGAGCGCAACTGGAGATTTAGCAAAGCCGAAATTGATATTATCGCTAAAGATGGAGATATCCTCGTCTTTGTTGAGGTGAAGACTAAATCCTATACTTATTTTGGAGCACCAGAAGAAAGTGTTTCTGCTCATAAAGAAGCATTGATGATAGATGCTGCCGGGCAATATATGGAAAGTATCAATCATGAATGGGAAATACGATTTGACATCATCAGTATTGTCCTCAACAAGGATGATCAATTTGAGATCACCCATTATAAAGATGCTTTCTATCCTTCCATTTAAGACTTATTTAATGGAAATAGGAGTCATTTTAATACCTTGTTTTTGAAGCAAACGGATTACTCCTTTTTCTCCACCTAGATGGCCTGCACCTACAGCAAATAATGTAGGTTGCGCCTTAGCTCCTGCTATAATTAATGGAATCCAGCTTTCATTGCGCTTTGTGAGCAACTTTTCTTCAAAACCTTCGACATCATCACTTTCTTCAGATATCGCATGTACCATGCCATTGATATCTTGATTAATGTACATCTTTACCATTTCATCCATCTGGCTGGAGGCATCATCATCCTTTCTGCTTTTAATGGCATCCACCAGCATTTTAGCTTGAGCTTCATAAGGTATTTCGTCAAATAGGCTGAGCTGAAATTCGATGGTTTCCAACCCACCTGTCGATTTTCCTGCACTTTCAGCCATATCCATTAATTCCATTTCGTACGATTTTACAGTGCCACTTTGTAATCCTCCAGGATCCATATCACCGGATGCAAATACGGTTAAAAACATGGGTTTCATTCGTTCCAACATCATCATTGGCAAGCCCATCTCTTGAAAAAAGTTACTAACTGTAGTGTAGTCTTCTTTAGACAACAAGTCTTTTAAAGTTTTATCATCTTTCATCATAATCTTACCCATCATGCTCATAATAGCTGACATGTCATTCATCTCTTTCATATCAATTTCAAACACAACTTTTTTGACCTCATCCATCGCAGTCATCATACCTTTGGGTAGGAAGTAATCCTTACTATCAATAAGGTGTATAGTGCCAAATAGATAGGATGGTTTGTCAATATTGGGCCCTGTTATTTTCCACAAGAGCGCTTTTTCAAGGGGTTGATGCTCTACTACTGCTCTTTTGCCGGTTTTACAAGAGATAAGCTGAAAACTCAGTATCAGGGCAACAGCTAAAAAGAAAGTTTGAAATCTTTTAGTATTCATGAGATGACATTAAGTTCTGTTAAAAACACATTGATAGCTAATTTGTTGTTGCGATTCGCTGCCTTAACGCCTCGTAAAGCAAGATGCCGCCTGCAACAGAAACATTGAGTGAGTCAAAGTCAGTACCAGAGGGAATTCTGACCACATGATCCACAATACTCAGCACTTTATAGTGTAAGCCTTTGTCTTCAGCTCCAAGGATAATAGCTGTGGGTACTGTAAAGTCACATTTTTCAGGAGCAACCGCATTTTGAAGACTCGATGCAACAACAACCAGACCTCGAGACTGCAAATCACTTACTAAATGTAGCAAACTGGCTACTCGAGCTATCGGTAGATTTAATATAGCTCCAGCAGAAGATTTGACCGTATCATCATTGATCCTTCCGGAAAAATTGCCAGTAATAATCAAGCCATGTGCCCCAAAAAAATAAGCAGATCTAGCAATTGCACCTATATTTCTTACATCAGTAACGCAATCCATAATGATGAGTAGCGGGGCAGTGCCACTCTCAAAGGCTTTATCAATGATAGCATCTACATCTACGTATTTTATGGGCGAGATCAAGGCCACTACGCCCTGGTGTACTCCTTTGTGTCGAATTAGTTCATTGAGTTTTACCTCGGGTACTTTGGCCAATGGAATATTTCTGTTGCGGCAGATATTTCTGATTTCAATTTCATACTCGCCTCTGATCGATTGGAGCATGTACACTTTTTCGATATCGTATTCCGACTCAAAAGCTTCCAGTACGGCATTTCTACCATAAATTATGTCTGTCATGGGTCAAGCTTAAGCTTCATTAGAAGGCACAAAGATGATAATAAATCAATGGTTTTTTTAATAAATATGTTTTTTTGATATAGACAATCTATACAGAGTGAAAAATGAAGTGAAACACTACTCTAGTAAGTGAAGTCGATAGCTCAATCAAGCGAATCCCCTAAAGCACTTCTACATCTAAATTAAAGGATAAATTGTCGCGCAAACCACTTTTATCCTAAAATAATTAGGATAAGTTTTTGTTATTTTCATACTTTTAGGCTTTTGTATAAAAAATTTCAATCAATTAACAATCAACCTAAGTTTATGAAACAATTAATACTCTTTCTACTTGTTGTTTTTCAATTTTCTTTGGTGGCACAAGCTCCGGTAGAATTGCAGACAGCAATAAATCACATCCACACTAAGGCTGAAGTTTGGCAACTTAAATCAGCTGACTATGCAGATTTGATGATAAGTTCAGAAGTCATCAATGCTCAGGGTGTTTCTTATTTGTATCTCAATCAAGCTTATCAGGGTATTCCTATTCGCAATGCTATGGCTGTAATAGTCCTAAAGGATGGTAAAGTTGTGTCAGATGCGAACAACTTTGTACAAAATATAGAGAGTAAAATTAAAACTAAATCTGAAAAAATATCAGCTTCTCAAGCCATCATCAATGCTGCTGACCACTTAGGGGTGGCAATTAAAGGTAGTCCGATCATGAGCCGCCGCAATAATACAGGAAAACTTGAATTTGAATTACCTGAACTGGCTAGTAGCGCTATCACAGCACAGCTGAAGTATGAACTAGTAGGCGATCAGCTCGTCCTAGTCTGGAATCTACAGCTGGATATGAAGAAAAATGCTGATTACTGGGACTTTAATGTCGATGCCAATACAGGACAATTTGTATCAAAATACAATTATACGGTGTATTGTAATCATCAGCATGGACAATACAACAGACATGATGATTGTGGCATTGCTACTATCAGATCTAATGATGATCATGCACAGCCAGTGGGAAACTTGTTAATGGGTAGTGATACACCTATGTATAATGTGTATGAGCTGCCAGTAGAAAGTCCAATACATGGTCAAAGAACAATCGTATCAGATGATCAATATACCGTATCTTCTCCTTTTGGGTGGCATGATGTAAATGGACAGCCAGGACCTGAATATACTATCACACGAGGCAATAATGTATATGCATTTCAGGACAAAGATAACAATGATAGACCAGACGGTATTGAAACCGATGGAGGAGAAGAATTAATCTTTGACTTTCCAGTTGATCTCAACAAAGATCCAAGAGTAAGTGAGCATGCAGCGGTCACTAACTTGTTTTACATGAATAACATGATGCATGATATTTCTAATTTACTTGGGTTTACTGAAGAATTTGGAAATTTTCAAGCTAAAAATTACACTGGAGTTGACGGGCAAGGTGACCATGTTCTTGCCCAGGCATTTGATGGTATTAACCTTTTTGAAGCAGGGGGTAATGACAATATCAATAATGCTAACTTTTCAACACCGACTGATGGGTTTAACGGACGTATGCAGATGTATTTATGGACCAATCGAGGCGGCACTGTTGCTATCGATGCACCTGAGACACTAAAAGGCTTTATCAACGAATATGGCGAGGGTCAATTTGGTGCTCCCATACCCAATGAAAATGAACCTGCCATATCAGGTAGTGTGGCTTTAGCGCGCACATCAGCAGGAACAACAGGCTGCACATCATTGACCAATAAAGAAGAAATGAATGGTAAAGTTGCCCTCATCGACAGAGGTACTTGTGATTTCAGTCATAAGGTGTATAATGCACAACAAGCCGGTGCTATTGCAGCCATCATTTGTAACATTCCCGGTATCAATGGTGGCAATGGTGAAGAAATAGTTGGTATGGCAGCCGGACTAAATGCTGAAAAAGTCACTATCCCTTCTATTTTTGTAAAAAAATCAGATTGTGACAGAATCAGAGTTGAAATCAACAATGGAAAAGAAGTAGTCATCACCTTTAAAAAACAGGATTCTACCGGACCAGAATATTTTGACGGCTCACTGGATAATGGTGTAATCGCTCATGAATATGGACATGGTATTTCCACCCGCTTGACAGGCGGAAGACTCCAGTCTGGATGTCTTAATAATGACGAACAAATGGGTGAAGGTTGGAGTGATTATTTTGCATTAATTCTCACCCAAAAAGAAGGTGACCTTGGAAGTACTCCAAGAGGAATCGGCACCTTTGTATCTGGCCAGGGTACTGACGGAGGTGGTATCAGAAGGTATCCGTACTCTACTGATATGAATTTTAATCCTCAAACCTACAAAGATATAAGAAACACCAGTTCACCGCACGCAGTGGGAGAAGTATGGGCGGACATCTTGTGGGATATGCACTGGAGGTTTATTGACCTATATGGGTTTGATCCTGACTGGCATAATACCAAATCCGGTAATTTTATTGCAGCTTTTCTTGTTGTGGAAGGACTTAAATTACAACCGTGTGAGCCTAACTTTATCACTGGTAGAAATGCTATCATGAAAGCAGATTCTATCTACTTTGATGGTGCACATGGTAGATTATTGTGGGAAACTTTTGCAAGAAGAGGTGTGGGTTATTATGCTTCTGCCGGTAAAACCAGAAATGACAATGTCGAAGATTTTAATGTTTTACCAACGCTCATCACAAAGCTCAAGATAACTAAAACAGCAGACGGCCTTGTTGATCCTGGTAATGAAATTACTGTTCATCTAAAAGGAGTAAATCATATTCCTGCTAGACAAAATGATGTGATTATTACCGATGACATGCCTGACGGACTTAGTTATGTGGCCGGATCTGCTGATATCGAACCTGTCATCAATGGAAATCAACTCATCTTCAACCTTGGAGACATGGAATATAAAGATGAATTTGACATCACTTACAAGCTTAAGTCAGACAAAACCATCAAATCTACGCGGCTGGAATATGAGGGTTTTGATAATAATTATGACTGGGATATTGAGAATATCAAAGGTAGCGAGGACTGGTTTACTTCCTTTGATCTATACAAAAGCCCAGAAGTATCTTTTACTATCTTCAATTCAGATACAGAAGGCGATGCTTCCTTGTTTTCTATTCCATATGAAATCAGAGGCACCTTCCCTGTGATGAGATTCTGGCATAGGCACAATACTCAAACTGGAGTCGATGGTGGACTTGTAGAAATATCAGTTGATGGCGGACCATATCAGATTGTTGGTAAAGAAAAATTCATCAGAAACGGTTATAATTATCCGCTGGATTATTCTACCCTTGCTGATCCAAATATATGGGCATTCAGTGGTAAGACTGAAGGTGACTGGAAAGAAACCTTGGAAGGTTCGTGGATAGACTCTTATGTTGATCTTACAGAATATATTGGACACGAAGTAGCATTTAAGTTTAGATTTGTTTGTAACGAAGATACTAAACCTGCAGAAGTAATCAACGGCTGGTTTATAGATGATTTTGAGGTTTTGGATATGATTAAATATAGTACACAAGCCTGTATTAGTGCAGACAATGGTGCAGGTGAACGTGCTTGCACTGATGTAGTGGAAACTATTGTCAATACAGATCAATTGACCAGCTCAAAAGATTCCCACATCAACTCATACTTTAAAGTAGGCGTCACACCGAACCCTGCAGGAGACTATGTGGCTGTCAGTGTAGCAGCACCTTCCAGTGTTAAAGCTGAACTTTCGCTACTGAACACAGATGGTCGTGCAGTTTATCATTCTACGATTGATGTAAAAGGTGATGTAACTGTAAAAACCATTGACACTTCATCATTTCCTGCCGGATTTTATTTGATTAGAGTGGTCAATGGCAAACATGTTACTACTGAAAAATTGATTATCAAGTAAGCATCCAATTAATCTGCTTATTAAAAATTTAAAAAGAGGCTGGTACACATTGTACCGGCCTCTTTTCATTTGGAGGATTGGAAGATATTGAGTAGAAGTTGTAGTGTGGATAGCTGCTTGAGGCATAGCTGTGTAGAGAAATGAATCAAGGTAGCTATAAAGCGAGAGTCTTATATTACTCAGTCAAAGTTTCCCGATCACAATAGTAGAAATGCGGGCGCAAATAATAGATTACAAAAGAGCATTTTCATGGAATAAAACATATAAAGCGTAATTTAGGATAAATACTGACTAGAATAGTGATATGCCCTGCATTTATGCAAATCAGTCTATTATATTTAAATCAGTCGATTTGATTTGGATTCAGAATAGACTTTATTTCAAATTCTCTTTTACAAATCACATTGCGGTATAATTTTTGCTGATAATTTAAGTACAGATAGAACCTGTAATTGTTAAACCAACCAATCACAAGCCACCCAAAATCGACGGAGTGGCTTTTTTATTTGCAAATGGATGACTTCAAAACTTCATTCTCTGGATTCTGACCGCATTCAGAATAGCTAAAAGCGCTACTCCTACATCAGCAAAAACTGCTTCCCACATGGTGGCAATACCACCTGCACCCATTATCAACACAATAACTTTGATCGCGAAGGCTAGGAATACATTCTGCCAAACAATTTTTTTGTTTCCTTACCTATTCTAATTGCCATAGGAATTTTTGTGGCTAGGTCATCCTGGATGACAACATCTGCTGTTTCAATTGTCGCATCACTACCCAGACCACCCATTGCAATACCTACATCACAGATAGCTATCACAGGTGCATCATTGAGACCATCGCCAACAAAAGCTACGGATTCGCCTTTGTCTAAAATGGATTTTACTTTATTGACCTTGTCTTCCGGCAAGAGTTCTCCATGAGCTTGGTCTATGTGAAGCTTTTCTGCCACATAATTGACCACAGAAGCCTTATCACCACTTAGCATAATGGTCTTAATATTAGCATTATGTAATTGTCGCACTGCTTCCTTTGCTTCTTGCTTAATGCTATCTGCAATGGTGATATATCCTGCAAACACACCATCAAAAGCTATACAAATCACGGTAAATACTGCATCATCTAATTTATGAACATAGTTGATTCCATAATTATCCATCAGTCTAAAATTGCCAACCAATATCTCTTTACCATCTATCATAGCACGGAGCCCCTGTCCTGGAATCTCCTCTGTTGTATTAAATTTTATGGAAGTATCAATCGGACCCACATACTCATGGATAGCTGTAGCTACCGGATGAGTACTGATATGCTCAAGTGCATTGACTTTGTCTAGAATGTCTGAATCCACAAAACCAGGCTCAAGCACTACGTCGTGTACTTTAAATACACCTTCAGTCAATGTACCGGTCTTGTCCATGACTACATTTTGTATAGAAGCGAGTGCATCCAGAAAGTTACTACCCTTGATTAGGATACCATTTCTACTGGCAGCTCCGATACCTCCAAAATACCCAAGCGGGATAGAAATAACCAGCGCACAAGGACACGATATTACTAAAAAGATCAGTGCTCTATACAGCCAATCATTAAAAACATAATCGCTCACAAAAAAATATGGAAATAAACAAATTGCCACAGCAAGAACAACCACTGCAGGAGTATAATAACGTGCAAACTTACGGATAAACAGTTCAGTAGGCGCTTTTCGAGAAGCAGCATGCTGCACCATTTCCAGTATTTTGCTAAGTTTGCTGTCTTCATATGCGGTTGTCACTTGCACTAAGGCCACACTGTTGAGATTAATCATACCAGCTAGTACAACATCGCCTCTGGATTTTGCATCTGGTTGGCTCTCACCAGTCAATGCTGCCGTATTGAAAGCGGCATTATCAGTCAGCAACACACCATCCAACGCTAGTTTTTCTCCAGGCTTCAGGCGAATGACGCTCTTAACTTCTACATCCTCTGCATGGACGGTTAGGACCTCTTCACCATCCATGATCGTGACTTTGTCAGGGCGTTGATCTAGCAAAGAATTGATGTTAGTCTTTACTCGTCTTACAGCAAGCGTCTGAAATATTTCGCCTACAGCATAGAAAAGCATCACAGCAACGGCTTCTGGATATTCACCGATTGCAAAAGCGCCGACCGTGGCAATAACCATCAGCATAAATTCTGAAAAAATCTCTCCCTTTGCAACACTTTCTAGTGCTTCTCTGACTACCGGCCAACCTACAGGGAGATAAGCAGCCACATACCAAAGTGTCCGAATCCATCCTTCGAACCATCCTGTCCGAACCCATTGATCCATTGCAATGGCAGTCATCAGCAATACTAATGAAATGATCGATGGCAAAAAAAGATGTAGCCAGCCCTTTTCAAGCTGCTCTTCTACTCCATGGTCGTGATCATGAGCATCTTTTCTACTGTTGCTAATCAACTGTTTTGCATCAGCATTATTATAAATTTTTTCTTCAAGTGTGCAACAGAGTTGTCTGCCGTCTGCATCAAAAACGTGATGATGTTCCATATGTCTGGATTTTAATTTTTTTAATGTTCGTGTGCTCCGGTATTGGTCAACTTTGCATTGATAAAAAATGCACCTTTTACGGCAATCTGAGCATCTACAGGTATATCCTTTACAAAAGTAACTGCTGTGTAGCCTACGTTTGAAATACCTTTGACAACTTCAATTTTCTCAAAATGAATAGTAGGTTCATCTTCCGTACGCTTAATAGGTTGATGATCGTGATCATGCCCATCGTTGTGATCGTGATCATGGTGATGTTCTTGTGCTATAGCCGGAACCTGATCTGTCCTAACAAAAACGTAAAATTTGCCATCTGCTTCTACAATTGCTTCATTAGGTACTGCAGGGCTAGTCACATTTGTTAGGCTAACGATTCCTGTGATGTTCATTCCATCAATTAGCCCCGACTTATTGCCCTTAACGGTAGCATGTACTGGAATAGTCTTACTCTCGTTTTCAAATGCGGAACCAATACTAAAAATCTCTGCATCGTACTCACTGACGGGATTATTAGTAATGGTAAAATGAATGATTTGTCCTATTCTCATCAGCGGCAAGTCTTTTTCAAAAATACGTAGATCAAGATGAAGCGCCTCATTATCTACAATTTCTGCTACAGGTGATTGAACATCAACATAGCTTCCAATCCTAGCAAAAACACTACTCACCACGCCATTTATCGGGCTTACAACTTTGAGTACAGACCTCATCTCAGCACTAGTGATTCCCGCAGGATTGATACCCATCATTTTGATTTGCTGAGCAAGAGAAGCTTTGCGGGTTTTCAATATATTGAGATCGGCAATCGCTGATTGCAGATTCTTCATGGCCCCAGCATTGCCAGTACTTAATTCCTGCTGACGCTTTAATTCTTGTTCTGCTAGGGTGATTTTTGAAGAAAGAGTGATGAACTCTTCTTGCAACTGAATAAATTGCGGATTAGCTATAGTAGCAATCACCTGACCTTTACGCACATGATTACCTACCTGAACACTGATACTCTGCACCACACCGCCATAAAGCGAAGTGATGCTAGCTTTTCTACTATTGGGCACAGTAAGTAAGCCATTCGCTTTGATGGTCGCAGTAAGTTCTTTCTGCTCGACTTTACCAAGTTTTATGCCTACCATCTTGATTTGTTCTTCCGTCAATGTAGCCACATTTGGATGATCATGATCGTGACTATGGTTTACATCTTGTACTACAGCTTCCGACGTATGGTCATGATTACTATGTTCATGATCGTGTCCTGATCCACAACTGGTAAAAATCATCAAAGCCAAAACCGAGATTAACAATAGTCGCCGCATAGATAGTACAACGATTTTATTCTCAAATATGATATGGTCAGGACTATTCCTATTATTGTTATTTTTAATAAAATTTCGAAAATAAGATAATAATAAAATACCTATAGTTATTGATGCTATTTTTAAAATTATATTCTGCATACTTATTATTGATTTATAAGAGAATAAATATCTATTATTGTAGAATTGATTTGCTGAATACTCTTGAGGTAATTGAGACGAATATCAGTAGCTGTTTGGAGCGCATACAAGTACTCAATATAACCCACATCGCCTGATTTATAACCTAAAAATGCCGTTCTTACAATATCTTCAGCATTAGGTACTGCATTGTCACGATAATACTCAAACTGTTTTACATCATATTGATATTGCTTCAATGCTGCGGCAAGTTTTGCTTGAAGTTGAAGTTGCTGTTGCGCAGCATTGGCTTCCAGGCTTTGACGTTCCAGCCCCATTGACTTCATCCGCAATTGAGTAGCTTTATAAGTTAATGGGATGGCAAGCCCAATATTAAAAAAACTAAATCGATCACTACCACTATAAAATACTTCATTACCATTAACATTGTGAAGGCCAATCAAGGATTGGTTAGTATAGCCTAATGTTATATCCGGCAAACTTTGCGCTTTCTCAATATTTCTTTGTCTATCCAGTAATGCGGCTTCACTGAACATAGCTTCAATGGTCGGATGGCTTGCCACCATTAATTCATCAACTATTACATTCAGTTTTATGGGTTGAAAAGTAAGTCCATCACTCAAATGTACCTGCTGATTACTACCGATTAATGCCTGTAACATAGCATAGGCTTCTGTCTGATAAACTGCATTTTGTTGTAAAAGCATATTCATCTCTCCTTTTCTGATCTTGGCAGTGCTTACATCAATGCTACGAGCTTCGCCAGCCTGAAATCTAAGTTGAGCTATTTTAATAAAATCGTCATAGAGACTATCCAGTAGCTGCAATTGACGTTGATTTTCATTCAAATACTGCACTGTGTAAAAGTACTTTCGTATTTTACTCCTGAGCTCATTAATAGTTTGCTCTTTATGAGTCTGTTTGACGCCCATTTCTGCTTCTGCAAGTCTTTTTCTCGCTGCAAATAAGGTAGGAAATGGTAAGGTTTGTGATACCGAAAAGGAATTGTCAATGGTTGGGCTACTATACTTACCATAAGAGAACTCAAAATCCAGCTTAGGTATTTCATAAGCCGTTTTTATCCTTAAACTGGCTGCTTCCATTAGATGATCCGCCGCTATCAGCGACTTATTATTTTTCAAGCCCAATGCAACGGCTTCTTCTGCATTATGTAAGATAAGCGGTTGTGCTATGCCATTCAATGGAACAGCTAACATCATTATACATATCATCACAGCTACCGAAGATTTCATTTGTCTGATTTTAGAATTAAAAATATAGTATAACAAAGGCAAAACAAACAGAGTAAGAAAAGTCGCTGTCACCAGACCACCAATGACCACAGTAGCCAGTGGTCGCTGTACCTCAGCTCCAGCACTCTGAGAAATCGCCATCGGCAAAAAACCAAGTGACGCCACGGTAGCTGTCATCAGCACCGGCCTAAGTCGTATCTTTGTGCCTTCCAGAATTCTTTGCTTTATATCTGTCCATCCTTCCTTTTCTAACTGATTAAATGTACCTATTAAAACAATTCCATTGAGGACAGCCACACCAAACAAGGCGATAAAACCTATCCCGGCGCTAATACTAAAAGGCATATCTCTTAAATGCAACGCAAAAACACCTCCAATCGCACTCATAGGAATCGCTGTAAATATCAGCAATGCTTGCTTAGATGAATGGAAAGTAAAGTAAAGCAATACAAAAATAAGTAATAGAGCTATCGGTACTGCTACGGCAAGTCGAGCACTTGCTTCTTTCAAGTTTTCAAATTGCCCACCATAGGTAAAATAATAGCCTGTAGGTAATTTAATCTTTCTATCCAGTTGATATTGAATATCAGCAACAACACTTTCAACATCTCTGTCTGCAACATTAAAGCCTATTACAATCCGTCGCTTTCCATCCTCGCGGCTGATTTGAGCAGCGCCTAGCTTATAGCTAACTTTTGCCACCTGAGATAGTGGTATCTGATTACCGTCATCCGTCGGTATCAATAGATTATTCACATCTTCTATGCTACTACGATGGGTACTGTCTAGTCTTACTACCAGATCAAACCTTCTCTCATTTTCATATACTACGCCTGCTTTTTTGCCGGCAAAAGCTGTACTGACAATATCATTGACATGGCGAATCGTCAGACCATAATTAGCCATCCTCACACGATCATACTCAATATTAATCTGTGGTAATCCACTCACTACTTCGACGTGTGGAGTAGTAGTACCATTGACTGTACGGATAACACCTGCAGCCTTTTCAGCATAAGCGGCCAGTGTGTCCATATTTTCACCAAATATTTTTACTGCTACATCTTGTTTAATGCCAGTCATCAGTTCATTGAAACGCATCTGGATAGGCTGACTCTTTTCAAAAAACACACCAGGTATAGCTTCTAACCGTTCCATGATTTCATCACCGAGCTCATCATAAGACTTCTTAACCTTCCACTCATTCTGAGGCTTCAATATAATCATCATATCTGTTACCTCAGGTGGCATAGGGTCAGTGGGAACTTCAGCCGATCCGGTCTTGCCCACTACCATTTTAACTTCGTCAAAACCCTTGATAATCCTAGATGCCAGCATAGAAGTTTCCATACTTTGGCTTAGCGATGATCCGGGTGGCAAAATACAATGAAAAGCCAGATCACCTTCTTGCAACTGCGGAATAAATTCACCACCCATACTTCTAAACATCCAACCAGCCACAATAAAGACGCCTACAGTCAGCGCAACCAACCAGTACTTTATCGAAAAAGCCTTATTTAACAGTGGTCCATAGACTTGGTGTAACTTATGCATTAGCTTATCACTAAACGACTGTCTGTTGCTGTCTAAGGTTTTTGGTAGGAATGCAGCACACATCATCGGGATATATGTGAGCGATAAAATTAAAGCACCTAAAATAGCAAAACTCACTGTTTGTGCCATAGGCCTGAACATTTTCCCTTCAATGCCGATCAATGTCAGAATCGGAATATACACAATAAGGATGATAATCTCCCCAAATGCAGCACTGTTTCTTATCTTTGAGGCAGCTGAAAATACTTCATGGTCCATCTCTGATTGAGTCAGTCGCTGTGTAGATTTGCGCAAACCTAAATGATGCATAGTCGCTTCAACCACAATCACGGCTCCATCCACAATCAACCCAAAGTCAATCGCTCCTAGACTCATGAGATTGGCGCTAACTCCGAAAAGGTGCATCATACCCAAGGCAAAAAGCATTGACAGTGGAATCGCTGAAGCCACAATCAGCCCTGCTCTGAGATTACCCAGAAACATCACCAGGACAAAGATGACAATCAATGCTCCTTCTATGAGATTTTTCTCAACCGTCCCGATTGCTCTGGAAATGAGTTCTGTACGATCAAGATATGGCTCAATCTTAACATCCTCCGGCAATGACTTCTGAATCGTGGGCAACTTTGCTTTGATGCGCTTGACTACTTCATTGCTATTCTCACCTTTGAGCATCATCACAACGCCACCTACTGCATCGACTTCGCCATTATAGGTCAGCGCACCATATCGAATTGCATGCCCAAAATGTACATCGGCTACATCATTGATAAATATCGGAACTCCGTCCGTATTTTTTATAGGAATAAGCCCAATATCTTCAATAGAATTAACTAAGCCGATTCCTCGGATAAAATAAGCATTTGGTTTCTTGTCAATATATGCACCACCAGTATTCTGATTATCTTGCTCCAATGCATTAAAAACATCAGGAATGCTCACACCCATTGCACGTAGTTTCTCGGGATCAACAGCTACTTCATATTGTTTTAGTTCTCCACCGAAACTATTCACCTCAACGACACCAGGTGTTCCATATAATTGGCGAGCTACAATCCAATCCTGCATAGTCCTGAGGTCTTTTGAAGTGTATTTATCCTCGCTCCCAGGTTTAGGATGTATGATGTATTGATACACTTCTCCTAATCCGGTACTGACCGGAGCCATTTCAGGCTTTCCGATGGCTGCGGGTATTTCTTCAATAGCTTCGCTAAGTCGCTCATGAATTAATTGGCGGGCAAAATAAATATCAACATGCTCATCAAACACCACTGTAATCACTGAAAGTCCAAATCTTGAAATACTCCTGATTTCCTCAATGTCCGGAATATTGGTCAAGCTTTGCTCAATCGGAAAGGTGACCAGTTGTTCTACCTCCTGGGCCGCTAACGTAGGACATGTGGTGTAGATTTGCACTTGATTATTAGTGATATCAGGCACTGCGTCTATAGGCAATTTCATAGCGCTCCAAATACCCCAGCCGATAAGCATCAATGTCATTACACCGATGAAAATCTTATTCTTTATGCTAAAATTTATAATTCTGTCTAACATCCATAATTTATTAACATTATCATTAAAAACTCAGAATGTCGATATGAATGCGTTGTAGAGTTATACTCATAACACATTTCAAAACACTCAAAAGTTGACTCCTAAATAAACAGGGAATAGTTAGACGTTTCTGGGTGGTTGCCAGATATTATCGTAAAATGCTGAATTAAATATGACTCCAGTAAAAGTAATATTTCCTTTGTCTATATAGCTATGATTCCATTTGACTACAGATTCAGAGGTGTTTTTAACAATCACCGGGGTATTACAACACTGACACATACACAATGGACTGCACGTATCATGTGTTGTATCGTGGTCATGATCATGATGTTCAGTAACAAAAGTTTTAACTTTTTCATCTATCGCAATATCATGCCCATCACTGCATGGATGCAATGCAAGTGCCAGAAAATAAATGCTGAATAAAATGGTAAAAACTCTCATCAGAATGCAAAGTTATGCATTTATGCTGAATACATCAATATACAAACCAGTTCTGTAACAATTATTTAATAAATTATTTTTTTTAAGCTATCATTGCAACAATGTTGCATAAATATTTAACAATTAGCGATTAGCGTAAAATTATCTTGCATATAGGCTAATTATCCGAATCAAATTTAATCTCCACTCTTCTATTCTTTTGCTTATTTGCCTCAGTGTCATTAGGGGCGACAGCTCTAGTAGCACCATACCCGTGAGTTGTGATTCTTTCTTCATTGATACCGCGTTTAACCAAAAATGATTTTATAGCTTCCGCTCTTTCCATCGATAAACGCATGAGTGCATCCTCGTTTCCCACATTATCGGTATGGCCTGAAACAGTTACATTGAGCTGCTTATGCTGATGTAAATAATCTGCCAGCTTTTTTAATACCGGCAGTGATTCAAGCAGTATTTTATCCGTTGAGCGTTCAAAATATATTTTATCTTCTATTTGGTTGTCCTTCAGAAACTTTTCATGGGTTGCTAACGCATTTATCACCGGACTTTCTACTTTTGCTACCGACCCACTCGTCAATTCAAGTTTGCCGGGTAGCACTAGCTCTATAATGACCTCAGTGATCTTTTGATTAACCATGTCCTGAGGGTCAACAATGACTTCTGGACTTTCAAGACCTCTGTTTGAGGCACTGAAAACCACAGGTTTATTTTCCTTAAATATATATTGGAAAATTCCATTTTTTGTAATAAAGAACCCTGGTCTATCAGGTTGATATGCATCACCCCATTTGACTTCACTAGGTGCCTTTTTGCCTGTATTTCCGTCGATAATATGAATTGTTACTTTAAGCTCTTGAAGGAGAGGTTGACGGATCATCTGTGCTTGAAATATGTCGCTACTTCCGTCTCTATTTGAGGTAAAGTAAATATAATTACCATCATCTGAAGGATACGGGTAGGAATCATCAGCAGGCGAATTGACCGGAGGAATGAGCCGCACTGGTGCACTCCAGTGGAGAAAGGTAGAATCAAGTCGCTCTACATAATAAATATCTGCTCCACCAAAACCTCCAGGTCTATCAGATGAAAAATACAAGCGGCTGAGGTCTGCTGAAAGTTTTGGTGTGGACTCTCTATATATTGTATTGATATTATCGCCCAACCTGATAGGTTCTCCATACACATCTTTAGACTTTCTAAGACTCACATATAAATCCATATTCCTGCTTCTCACCTCCACAGGCATTGCAATGATCAATACTTCGCCCTCTTTTCCCGCCGTTAGATTGATTTCTGTCCCACTTCTTCTGAATTTATCAATAACGATTGGCGTAGGAAACGAAAAGCTATCTTCATACATTTCCACTACTGAAAACCCAGGACTCATGCCACCACTTTTTTCAAACTGATTAATGACAATGTAGCGCGAACCCGTATCGTAACCTGAACAAATACTATTTGGTAAAATGCTATTCATTGGATATCCCGGATGCGCTATTCCTTCTGGTCGATTTTCTTTCATCCAAGTGAACCACACATCCTGATTATATGAAGTTAGTAATGGATTCGGCAAAATGCGGCCTGCTATTTGAGTGTAGATTTTTAGTACCATTTGGTTGTACTCTTCTGCTGAACCGTCAGCTAAATTTACACCATTGATCATTAAAGTTTTATTACAGTCCGGATCACCGGTTCTGGTAAAAAATAATAATCGGCCATCATTTGACAAGACTGGACTAATTTCATCATATTGAGGTGTATTGACAGGGAATTCCAGTTTGTAAATACTATGTTGGCCATACCCACTGGAGCTACAAACTAACCCAATCGTGCTCCAAATCACAATCCACTGAATGGCTTTCAGCCAAAAAATTATGTTTTTGTTAATTATATTCAAAAGGTTTAACTTAAGGTTATACTTTTGCGTTTTTCATAATAAAGTGTAATTTATGAACAAATATCCAATAATATTTTTATTTTTTGTAATATTTACTGGAATAAATGCCCAACCCAACATTCCGAGACCGGAAAATAGTAAGGACATTGATATCGTCTTCGACGGAAAAGTGCAAAAAAGCGATCATAACTCCAGAAGGTGATACCCTGATTTTGATGAACCTCCACGATGTAAATATATATGCTAGAAACTTTGCCTCTGATGCTGAATATCAAAAATACCTAAGGATGCAGCGATATGCAACTAAAGTATATCCCTACGCCAAAGAAGCCATAAGAATATTTAGAGAGCTCGAATATGCTTCTAACCACATGTCGAAAAGAGAACGCAAAAAGAAAATTTCACAACTCGAGGAGGAATTGACGCGTGAATTTGAAGAACCGCTAAAAAATCTATCCAAGCTTCAAGGCAAAATCATGGTTAAAATGATTGAAAAAGAAACGGGACAACCCATTTACTATTTAATTAAGGACCTGAAAGGCTTTTTTAAGGCTTTTTATTGGAATTCTTTTTCAAAACTATACGGTTATGAACTAAAAGAAGGATACAATAAAGGACAGTATCCCATACTGGATATGGTGCTACAGGACTTTGATTTGTCCTACCAAATTCAAAACGAAACAAGCCTCAAATATGTCAAAATCAATCGATCAAAAAAGTAATAAAATCAATTCATCTTGGAAAAGTCCCTCTAATATCGCTTTAATTAAATACTGGGGAAAACACGGCAGACAATTGCCTAATAATGCTTCAATTAGTTTTACACTATCCCATGCATCTACTACCACTTCAGTGATAGCTTCCCCGCGACCAATTAATGATAAACTTGCTATAGATTTTTTATTTGAAGGCCAATCTGAACCCAATTTTGGAAGAAAAATAGATAAATTCCTTACAAGTATCCGAGATGAGTTTTTCCCATTTTTATATAGCTACCATCTTGAAATAAACACTGCTAACACCTTCCCACATAGTAGTGGCATCGCCTCCTCAGCATCTGGTATGTCAGCACTTGCACTTTGTCTTTGTGATATTGATCAACAACTATCAGGACAAGCTGAATACAATGAGTCATTTTTCAGGAAAGCTTCCATCATAGCTCGACTTGGTAGTGGTAGTGCCGCTAGATCTGTATTTCCGACAATGTCCGTTTGGGGCCAACATCCACAAATTCTGGGTTCTGATGATCAGTTTGCCATCGGTATTCAACAAAATATCGATCCGGTATTCAAAACATTTCACGACGATATTCTCATCGTCAGCGAAAAGCAAAAAAGTGTATCTTCAACAGCAGGACATAACTTGATGAATAATAATCCCTATGCCAAAGCGAGGTACCATCAAGCAGGAGAAAGAATGTCACAACTAATGAAAGCTCTGGAATCGGGCGATGTCGAAACTTTTGGCAAAATAACAGAAGATGAAGCTTTGACACTTCATGCACTAATGATGTGTTCTGATCCGTCTTATATTTTGTTAGAAGAAGGCACGCTCTCAGTAATCAAATTGATCAGACAGTTCAGAGCAGAAAGTAATATTCCTGTATATTTCACTCTAGATGCCGGCCCCAACGTACACATTCTTTATCCAGACCAATATACTCAGCAGGTAGAGCAATTTATTGCTGACCACCTTCAACAATATGCTCAAAACGGTCGCATCATTAAAGACTTTGTAGGACAAGGTCCTGAAAAATTAGGTTGATTACAAACAAGGTTGTGTTTTCTTTTGTAAGAAAATATTCAGGATTACTTTAATCCATATTACTCATTCGACTTTATTGAGAAGGGCAATAATACAAATATCGATGAGGATTGGAGTTTTTATTCCGCAGGCATAGTTTTACTATGTCGAGGGCCGTAAAACGAGTACCAAAATAGAAATGAAGTAACATTTTTATGTAGCCAATTTCTAACACGTAATTGGGGTTGTTAATTGGAAGCAATGAATATGAGCGCCTACATTCTACCTGCCTACATGTACTAACAATACCGAAATATCAGATGGCGATACGCCACTAATTCTGCTTGCTTGACCGATAGTACGCGGCTTAATTGCATTGAGTTTTTCACGTGCTTCAAAAGAAAGCGACTTTAATGATTGATAATCAAAATGGTCAGAGAGTCTTACAGATTCCAGCCTATCCATCTTTTCCACCATTTCTTGCTCCTTTTTAATATAACCTTCATATTTCATTCCGATCTCGGCTATACTGATGGTTTCTTCATCAAATTGACTTAAATACTGATTGAGCTCTGGCAAGGCTTCACGCAGATTCTGAATGTTTACATCAGGTCTAGCTACCAGTGCCTTAAATCTAGCGCGCTGCTTTACTGGTGATGAACCTAATTTTTCAAGCATGGGATTGACCGCATCTGCTTCAACACCGGTTTCCTCAAAGTATTTTTCAATCGTATGAATATTATTCAATTTATCTTCTACTCTAGCTAATCGACCGTCCATACCTTGCATTCCCAGTTGTCGAAGGTACGGCGTAAGTCGAATATCTGCATTATCTTGTCTCAATAGTATCCTATACTCCGCTCTAGAAGTAAACATTCGGTAGGGTTCATTTGTGCCCTTATTGATCAAGTCATCGATTAAAACCCCAATATATGCTTCTGAACGCTTCAGAATAAATGGGTCTCTGTCCTCTATCACTTGATGGGCATTGATACCTGCAATAAGACCTTGACAGGCTGCTTCTTCATAACCGGTTGTACCGTTTATCTGTCCTGCAAAAAAGAGATTTTTGACCAGCTTTGTTTCTAAACTTAGATGGAGTTGGGTAGGTGGAAAATAATCGTATTCGATAGCATATCCAGGACGGAACATCTTCATATTTTCAAATCCTGGTACTTTCTTGAGTGCCTTGTACTGTATATCTTCCGGAAGCGATGAAGAGAAGCCATTGACATAAATCTCACAAGTATTCCATCCTTCAGGCTCAACAAAAAGCTGATGTCTGTCCTTCTCAGCAAAACGGTTGATTTTATCTTCTATTGAAGGACAATATCTCGGGCCTACACCTTGTATTCTACCATTAAACATCGGAGATCTGTCAAATCCTTCCCTTAAAGTAGTGTGTACATCCTCACTGGTATAAGTAATATAACAAGGAAGCTGTCGTTCAAGTTTTGGGGTGTCGGTATATGAAAAGCACCCGGGATTTTCATCACCGTACTGAATCTCCATTTTTGAGTAATCCAGGGTACGTCCGTCGATTCTTGGCGGCGTTCCTGTCTTCATTCTTCCGGCCTCAAAACCGAGTTGTACCAATTGCTCAGTGATGCCTTTAGCTGATTTTTCGCCAGCACGACCACCACCCATCTGTTTTTCACCTATGTGGATGATTCCATTCAGAAAGGTCCCATTGGTCAATACTACTGCATCTGCAAGTATCTCTAATCCTAATGATGTATATACACCTTTACACTTTCCATTTTTAACTATGATACCTACAACCATCTCTTGCCAAAAATCAATATTTGGGTGGGCTTCCAGCATTTCACGCCACTTGGCAGAAAACATCATGCGGTCACTCTGTGCACGTGGCGACCACATGGCGGGACCTTTTGACATATTGAGCATGCGGAACTGAACCATGGAGTGATCAGATACAATACCCGAATAGCCACCCAGTGCATCCACTTCACGCACGATCTGACCTTTAGCAACTCCACCCATAGCAGGATTACATGACATCTGGGCGATGGTGTTCATATTCATGGTGGCCAGTAGCACTTTAGAGCCTAGATTAGCAGCTGCTACTGCAGCCTCACATCCCGCATGACCGGCTCCTACAACGATTACATTATACTTTGGAAACATGGTGCAAAGATAGGTTTGTTTTCGGTTTTTAAGTTTAAATAAAAGCTCATTAAAGTTAAAATTGTTCATTTTTACAACTAAAAATGTAAACGTTAATGGCTGATATGCAATTAATTTATTGGTTAAATTATGAATTTCTATTAAATTGACGGACATTTGCATCTTGCAATTTTATAATGCAAACAGTAATGGAAAAGAAAGGTATCGAAGTACTGAAAGATCCCAGGCAGAATAAGTCCACCGCTTTTACCGTTGAAGAAAAGGAACGGCTAGAATTGCGTGGCCTATTGCCTTATTTTGTTTCCTCACAAGAGATACAAAAGCAAAGGGTCATAGAGAATATCAGAAGAAAGGAATCCAATATAGAGAAATATATCTTTTTGTCTGCTCTTCAGGACAGAAATGAAAGGCTTTTTTATCGCACTGTGATGGACTTTTTGCCGGAGTTACTTCCTATTATATATACGCCTACTGTAGGAGAAGCTTGTCAAAAGTTTTCACACATATACCGCGCAGACAAGGGATTTTACATCACACCAGAAGATAAAGGTTCTATTGCGGAAGTTCTAGCCAACTGGCCGGACAAAGATGTTCGGATTATTGTAGTCACTGATGGTTCTAGAATTTTAGGACTAGGTGATCTGGGATGCAATGGCATAGGTATTCCGATAGGTAAATTATCTCTTTATGTAGCAGGTGGAGGTATAGATCCTGAACACTGTATGCCGATCATGCTAGATGTAGGGACTGACAATGAAGCCTTACTGGATGATTTACTATACGTCGGATATCCTCATAAACGTCCACCACAAGAAGAATACGATGAGATTATAGATGAATTTATCTATGCTGTTCAGAAGCAGTTTCCTAAAGCACTCATTCAGTTTGAAGATTTCATCACTCCAAATGCATATCGAATTCTTGAAAAATATCAGGACAAAGTGCTTTGTTTTAATGATGATATCCAAGGTACCGCTGCAGTAGCGCTCGCAGGTATTTATTCGTCGATGAAAATCACTGGTGGGCAATTTAAAAATCAAACCATCATGTTTCTTGGAGCAGGTTCTGCAGCTACAGGCATTGGTGATTTGATCGTTCATGCACTAATGGCTGAAGGTCACACTGAAGAGGAAGCTTTGCGACAACTTTGGTTTGTAGATATCAATGGATTACTTGTTAACGAAAATCCCGGCATCATGCCACACAACGAACGATATGTCCAGGATCATCCAATACTTCCATTTATTGAAGCTATCCACTCTATAAAGCCCAATATACTTATTGGTGTGTCCGGCGCAGGTGGTACTTTTACCAAAGAAGTCATAGAGGCCATGTGTGAAGTCAACGAAAGACCTGTTATTTTTGCCCTATCTAATCCCACATCTAAAGCAGAATGCACCGCGAGTGAAGCCTATACCTGGAGCAGTGGCAAAGCGGTTTTTGCAAGCGGAAGCCCATTTAAGCCGGTGACCCTTGATGATAAGGTCTTCGTGCCTGGGCAAGGCAATAATGCGTATATTTTCCCCGGTATAGGACTGGCTGCAATGGCTGTAGAAGCAAAATATCTACCGGACAGCGTCTTTCTAGTAGCTGCAGCATCACTAGCCCGTGAGGTCAATCCATCTGATCTTGAAAGCGGCAATGTGTATCCAAAGATGTCTAATCTAAGAACGATTTCTTTTGAAATTGCCATTGATGTAGCTAATCACCTATTTGACCTGGGACTGACTAGAATAGAGAAGCCACTCAATGTGCGTACACTTATAAAAAGTAAAATGTACGATCCTACTTATTGATATATTTTTTAGCCTTCTAGCCACTTAAGAAATTCTTCTTCTGTCCATATCTCAACAGTGCCAAGAGCTTGTGCTTTTTTAAGTTTAGAACCAGCTTTCTCGCCTACTACTAAAATATTGAGATTTGAACTTACTGCTGATAAATTTTTTAGCGCCTGCCTTAGCGGCAAGCTCCTCGGCTTCTTTCCTGCCCATGTGTTGCAAGGTCCCTGTAAATAGAATCGTTTTGCCAAACAAAACACCATCTTCCGCTACTTCTCGTGGTCGGTCTTCATCAGATTGTGCTAGATTGACACCGTATGCATCCATCTTCTCCAGCATGTTGACATTCTTTTCATCACTAAACCAATGGATGATATTCTGAGCCACGACAGGTCCGATATCTTTTATATCTAGAAATCGGTCTAAGTTCCATGCTTTAAGATCCATCAAGTGACCGATTTGCTCAGCTATCAATTTAGCTGCACGCTTACCTAGATGATGAATGCCTAGTGATACTAAAACTTTCTGAAGTGAATTTTTCTTCGCTTTATCTACAGCCTTTTTAAGATTTTCGGCCGATTTTACGCCAAAGCCTTCCAACTGAGCAATCACATCATAGTCCAGCTTGTAAAAATCACTTATATCCTTGAGCATACCTAAACCATAAAAACGCTCAACAACAGATTTGCCCATGCCTTCGATGTCCATCGCTTCCTTTGATGCGTGATAAATCATGCGTTGTAGTGTCTGAGCACCACAGCTATGATTAGGGCACCGCCAAGCTACTTCACCATCTTCTCTCACCAGTTCTATCGGTCTATCCGAGCTATTAATAGGACAAAATCGTGGAAACTCAATCACTTGTTCTGATCCATTGCGCAATTCAGGAAATGACTTGACAATGTAAGGAATGACATCACCCGCTCTTTCTACCAAAACAGTATCACCGATTCTTAAATCTTTATCTTGAATGAAATCTTCATTATGCAGCGAGATAGAAGATACTGTCACGCCTGCTAGATATACCGGTTCTATTTTAGCTACTGGCGTGATCGTACCGATGCGCCCTACCTGATATTCTACTTTGATCAATTTACTAGTAGCTTGCTTTGCTTTAAATTTAAAAGCAATGGCCCATCTGGGATGGTGAGAAGTGCTACCACATTGCTCCTGCAGTGCCAGACTATTGACCTTGATAACCATGCCATCAATTTCATAACTATAGTCATCGCGTTGTGCTTCCCAAAAACGTACAAACTCGTGTACTTCATTGATGTTTTTACATACCTTTTCTTCCTTTTTAGGTACTTTAAATCCTAGTTCGCCCAATAGTTTTATGCCCTGATTGTGCGTTTTGAAAGTATCAAGTACAGAATTACCATCCTTATCAATAGCATAGCCCAACTGATAAATAAAGGCTTCCAGTCCTCGCTTACGGCTTTCTGAGGGGTCTTTTGTCCGTAGGCCTCCAGTAGCTGCATTGCGTGGATTAGCAAAAAGTGGCAAGCCTTCTTGTTGTCGTTGCTGGTTGATACGATCAAAATTATCCTTACGGATCAAAGCTTCACCTCGCAGTTCTGCTTTGACAATTCCATATTTTGAAAATGCAGCTTTCAAAGGTATGCTCGATATAGATCGGGCATTGGGTGTCATATCTTCGCCCATGATTCCATTGCCACGTGTTGCTGCTCGTATCAGTACATCATTTTCGTACACCAGTGCGATACTTCCACCGTCAAACTTTGGTTCTACCGCGTATTCAACATCCGCCTCTAAAGGAAGATTACAAAGTTTTTTAACTGCTGTATCAAACACATTCAGATCTGCTTCATTATAAGAATTATCCAATGACAACATTGAAACAAGGTGTTGCACCGGAGGAAAATCGCCCGAAATATCACTACTCACACGTTGGGTAGGCGAATCCTGAGTAATGAGTTCAGGATGTTTTTCCTCTAGGGCAACTAATTGCTTATACAAAATATCGTACTCATGGTCAGAAATCATAGGATCATCCTCCACGTAGTATTTATATTCGTGATAGACCAAAATATCGCGCAGCAAAGACAAATCTGAAACAGTAGCAGGCAAAGCAATGAAATGCCTAGTGGCTTCAGCATATTTTTGTTGTAATTCGGGTGTGTACATGAAAAAGATGGATTATCGTTGACAAAAGTAATGATAATTTGTGGAAATGGATCCGACTTTTGGTCGTCATCAACAATATAAATAGTGAAGTTTCAATATTCCTAAAATAGGAATCGAAATCACAATCATATTATTTTACAATGATAGGTCTGATTTTTTCCAGTTTTCACGTCTGAATCCATAAATCACTTCGTCCAAATATACTCCATTTTTATAGAGAATACGCTCAAACCATGCTTCCTGTACAAACCCATTTTTTTGGAGTACTTTCTGTGAAGCGATATTTGTACCAAAAGTCCTAGCAAAAATCCTATCTATATCATAAGTAGCAAACGTAAAGTCAATGATTTGAGGGATGGCTCTAGTGATAATACCCTTTCCCCAGAAATCTTCACCCAGCCAATAACCTAATTCTACATTCTTTATAAAGATATCTGATTGTAGATATATTCCGATTCCACCCACAGCTTCGCCATTCACCACAATAGCGAAAAGATGAACAGGATTATCCGCATTTGCCAACTTGATGTAGGCTCTACCATCCTTCTCCTTATAAGGATGAGGAAATCGATCTGACAAATTAATAGAAACGTTCAGATTGTTTGCATGTTTCACTAAACTAGGGAGATCTGACAATTCCCAGGGTCTGATCCTAAATTCCATATACAGTAGTTGATCAAAATAATTTATTGAGCATGAACAGCAAGGTTATTTATCACTTCGTAATAATAATTTTCATAATGAGGTAGGATGTTCTCGATGTCAAATTTTTTAGCATGATTGAAAGCATTTTGTCTAAATTGAGTCAGTTTTTCTTCATTGGTCAACAACTCGATACTTCCGGCAGCCATTCCTTCTATATCACCAATCTCATACATAAATCCGGTGACTCCATCGATATTCACTTCCGGCAATCCACCAGCATTAGAAGATATAACTGGCACTTCACAAGCCATCGCTTCTAGAGCTGCAAGACCAAAACTTTCATTTTCTGATGGCATGATAAATAGATCAGCAATCGCAAGGATTTCTTCCACCGCTTCCTGCTTTCCGAGAAAACGGATGTGATCACAAAGCTGGAGACTCCTACACAATTCTTCCATATGTTTTCTCTCCGGTCCATCACCGATCATGAGCAGTTTACATTTTACTTGTTTCACTATCTTGTCAAATACATAAATGACATCCTGCACTCTTTTGACCATTCTAAAATTGGAAATATGCACCATAATTTTTTCGTCATCTAGGGCTATAGCCTTACGGAAATGGTCTTTATTCGTTTTGCGGAAACGAGTAAAATCAATGAAGTTATGAATGACTTTGATTTCATTTTTAATATTAAAAGTTTCATAAGTTTCCTTACGGAGCTGATTGGATACGGCAGTAACACCATCTGATGCATTGATACTAAATTCAACAACTGGCGCAAATGAAGCATCTGCTCCTACGAGTGTAATATCTGTACCATGCAGGGTCGTAACAACAGGAATTTCAATTCCTTGAGCACGAAGTATTTGCTTAGTCATAAAGGCCACTGCAGCATGAGGAATAGCATAATGCACATGAAGGATATCAAGCTTTTCAAAACGTATGACATCGACCAGCTTACTAGCAAGCGATGATTCATAAGGCACATACTCAAAGAGATCGTAATCCATAGAACGAACCTCATGGAAATAAACATTAGTATGAAATGCAGTCAGCCGCACCGGTCGTTTATAAGTGATAAAATGTACATGATGACCTTTATGTGCAAGACCTAATCCGAGTTCAGTTGCGACAACACCACTCCCACCAAAGGTAGGATAACAAACGATACCAATTTTCATTAATTTGATTGGTTTAATTGAAAAGGAATACGAGAATAACAAAAATTAATCAAAAACGTTGAATTATTATATCTTTGGTCAATGGATTGGAATAGCAGCATCAAGGGTTTTAAGGCTTATCTTCTTTTAGAAAAGTCCTTATCAGCCAATTCGATTGAAGCTTATGTACGTGATGTAGGCAAGTTGCTTGAATTTGTCCTTATTTCCAAAATCGATTTGACACCTGATCAACTTACTGCGGATCACCTCATTTCATTTGTATATTATATTAATGACCTCGGTTTAGAACCTAAAAGTCAAGCTAGAATCATCTCGGGTATTCGGGCTTTTTATCGGTTCCTGATAATGGAAGACATTATCGACAAAGATCCGTCTGAGCTCCTTGAAAGTCCTAAGTTAAAAAGAACACTGCCCGATGTACTCAGTTATGAGGAGATCGACCTGATCCTGGCTTCTATAGATATGTCACTACCGCACAGCCAGCGGAATCGAGCCATGTTAGAATCACTTTATGCTTGTGGGCTTCGTGTGTCAGAGCTCATAACATTGAAAATCAGCAACTATTATCCCGATGAAGGATTTATCAAAGTCATAGGCAAAAACAATAAGGAACGACTGATACCTATCGGGTCCTCAGCTATCAAGCATATCAACCTATATTTGCAAACAGAACGAAAACAACTACCTACCATCAACAAAGAAGCTGAAGACATCCTCTTTCTCAATCGGCGAGGTAAACCGCTGACTAGAGTGATGGTCTTCCTCCTTATCAAAGAATATACTGCAAAAGCAGGAATCAACAAAACAGTTAGTCCTCATACGTTTCGGCATTCATTTGCCACCCATCTTGTTGAAGCTGGAGCAGATCTTCGCGCGGTACAAGAGATGCTCGGCCATGAATCCATACTTACTACAGAAATTTATACTCATGTGGACCGCAAATATCTCCGCGATATGATGATAAAATACCATCCTTTGAGCTATAAAAATACTTAGAATTTTTACTTTTGCTAAAAATACATCAATCATGAAGCGATACATCCTTTTATTTGTACTCTTTTTTATGTCCTTTTATATCCATGGTCAAAAAGATATTTTGACACTTGAAAAATCCATCACAGGAGTTTGGAGCTTAATGCCGTCATCATGGAGCAATCCTCAATGGGCAAAAAATGCCAATATTCTATACTATGGCAAGAGAAACAAATATTTGTATCGTTACAATCCTACAAAAAATAGAACAGATTCCATAGCACTGGTTGATATGATAAACCCTTCACTCAAAAAGGCAGGTTATGACACGATCAAATCCACGCCAGGTTTTACTTTTGGACCTAAAAACGAGCTTGTATTTTATTCAGGTGAGCATAAATTGTCGTTTGATATGGCTTCCAAAAAGCTAGTAAAAATCAATAATGCTCCAAGAAAACTTTCTTTGCTCGACAGTCCGGAAACCCCTTTTGTATTTTCATTTTCAAAAGATGACGGACTATATGTCATCAAAGCTAAAGGCGATACAGTGTTAGTGGCTCAAGGAAGTGATTCAATAGTTTATGGACAGTCGGTGCACCGTGAGGAGTTTGGCATAAGCAAAGGAACATTCTGGAGTCCTACAGGTGATAAACTCGCTTTTTACCGTATGGACCAGTCGATGGTAGAGCAATACCCTATTCCAAACTGGGAAGTCATTCCTGCTAAAGTACGTCATATTTACTATCCTATGGCAGGCCGTAAAAGCCATCATGTAACACTAGGAGTTTATGATCTGAATACCGGAAAGATCACATACCTAAACACAAAAGGAGATCCTGAGCACTATCTGACCAATGTGTGCTGGGCATCAGATGGAAGTGAGATATATGTGGCCGAAATCAACCGCAATCAAAATCATACAGAATTCAATGCCTATAATCCTAATACTGGTCATAAGATACGAAAATTATATACTGAAACACATCCTAAATATACTGAACCACTCACACCATACACCTTTATTCCTAACCAAAGTCAGTTATTTATTGCTGAAAGCAAGCGCGATGGATGGAACTCATTGTATCTTTATAAAACCGATGGCACAATGATAAGAAAACTCAGTCATCGTGTTGAAGTGACCAATATTATCGGCTTTAACAACAAAAATACTGTTGTTTACTACCAAGCTATCTTACCTAATACCATTGACTTACATTACTTCTCAACTGACATTACTACTGGAAAAACAACTCAACTCAGTCAGGGGCCTGGACAGCACATCGGAAACATCTCTTTTGATGGCAAATACGCATTTGAATCCAATAATACTTTTGGCGAACACAATCAATACCGAGTCAGGGACTTAACTAAAAATAAGGTTCAAACCATTTTTACAGCCAATGAACCAATGGAAAACTTTAACATTGGGGAGACACGCATTGATTCTCTCACTGCCGAGGATGGCACTTTATTGTTCGCACGTACTATTTTCCCTTACGACTTTAACCCTGCTAAAAAATATCCTGTAGTGATTTATGTTTATGGTGGTCCTCATGCCCAGATGATAAGTAACCGCCGTAATGCTCAGGCACAAACCTGGATGTATGTACTGGCTAATGAGGGCTTTATCGTATTCACCTTAGATAATCGAGGATCTTCTAATCGAGGTATGCAATTTGAAAATGTCACACATCGTAGAATGGGTGATATAGAAATCAATGATCAAATGATCGGTTATAAATTTATCACAAGTCAACCTTATGTCAATCCAGATAGAGTCGGTGTGCATGGGTGGAGTTATGGTGGATTTATGACAATTAGTTTAATGACTCGACAGCCGGGAAAATTTTATGCAGCTGTTGCAGGTGGACCTGTGACTGACTGGCATATGTATGAAGTAATGTACACAGAAAGATATATGGATACTCCGCAGCAAAATCCGGAAGGTTATAAAAATGCCAGTACATTTAATTACATAGACCAACTTTCAGGCCCCATGTTGCTCATTCATGGTGCTCAAGATGATGTGGTCATTTGGCAACAAAGTATGAGATACATAGAAGCATGCATCAAAAAAGGAAAACAGGTAGATTACTTTGTGTATCCTTCACATCCGCATAATGTAAGCGGTAAAGATAGAATTCATCTGATACAAAAGGTGATTGATTACTTTAAACCCGGATTATGCATTAGAAAAATAAAAAACATCCGGTGTTGTATCTATTTTTGAAAATAGTCCATCCATCCACTGTCTCTTTTTGACAGGTAAAGCCAATTTCAGAACCTTTCTATTGGCGTGTTTTGCTGTCCAAGCTCCTAATGCAAAGCAATGGAGTCGAAGAGTATTCATAGTTGATTTTTTATGTGATTGTATGGCATAATGCCTGAATAAACTTATTATGTTGTAGGCTACCATTATCAGTCTATAAGAAGCTTCAGTAGCCCAAAATTCTTTTAGACAAAAATTTTCTAACCCAAAATCCTGCTTAAGTTCTTTAATCCTATTTTCACAGTCAGCACGAGTGTTATACATATTCCAAATCTGATCCAATGGCAAATCCATATTGGTCACATAACAGCTGTATCTGTAACCGGGCAAATCTTCAAAAAGGAGTTTCCCTGAGCTTTTAGGACGATCTTCTACTTTCTTTCTAATTATTATATATCGTCTTGGCTTGCCATTCAGATGCGAAAATGTCATTTCATTCAGGTCAATACCCTTGGCTAAACTTATCCATTCTTTATCAGAATAAATCTCAGATTTAATATTAGGATACATCCGAACTGCGATAATATAATTCTGCTTTTTAGATTCGAGATATTGAAGAATATCCTCAGTGTAAAAACCACTGTCAGCTCTTACTAAACCAATTTTCTTGCTCTGCAAACAATGCGCAAAGGTCTCTTCCATAAAGTTAATGCAATTTGAGCTGTCTGCGGTATTCCCAGGCCGTAACCAAGCATTAGCTACCATTCTGGTTTGACTGATGAAGGCCATTAGCGGATGGTGTGAGTTACGTCCTCTTTTATTAGGGTTATAGCCCTTTTTACTACCTTCCTGCTCTCCGTATCGGGTAATGACTGTACTGTCAAAATCAACTGTGATACTGCCTATATCTATTTTCTCCAATAACCAATTCTGCATCTGTGGAAACAAAGTCGTGTTTGACATATCACTAAACTTGCCGAAAAAACGACTGTAAGTACTCTGTGAAGGCATCTGATCAAAACCAAATATCTCTTGAAGTACTTTATCGTATCGAACCCAATCACAATGAATGTAGCGACTGGCTCCTGTCCATATTCCTAACCAAAAAGACTTCACTATATCTGAGGGGGCATAACCTCGATTTGATCCGGGTTGAGGCAATGGAAGTTCCTCTAAGAAATCATCAACTCCAATTTTATCAATAAACCTTTTTAGTAATGACATCCCTCCAAAAGGGGTAACAGACTTGTCGCTATACTCTATGGGAAGATTAACCATAATGGTGAAATTAAAATATGAATTAAACAAAACAAAAATAAGCAATTAGATACGAAATTTAAATTCTATTGCATAATTCAGGTTTAACGCGAATGATGCATTTGATTTTGTAACGAAGCCCCAAAGATGACAAATTAAAAGTTTATTATCAACAAGCACAGTCAAAGCTATAGTTGCAAAGAATAAGTCTATAAAACTGGTTTTAAGCTAATATAAAGGGATATATTTTTCCAACACGGGCTTAAATTTTTTAATAAAACTTCAAGTAGAATATATATTATTTACCTTTAATTTTATAAAATGCGATATTTTTGTATTTAAATTACAATACAATGCTTAAAATCCAATTTATTATGAAGTATTGTTTATTTCTATTTTTGACCATGGGTCTTTTATCTTTAAGTTCATGTACTAAAGATGCAGAGCAAGTAAATAATGATTACGTCAAAGGTAAAAACAGATTTACCACACTAATTGACGGTGATGAAAGAGAATATTTTGTAAGTGTTCCTAATAGTTATGACGGAAATACTGCATTTCCGGTTGTATTTATGCTACATGGTACTGGAGGAGATGGAGAAAGATTTTACAACATTTCGGGATGGAAAGAATTAGGAGAAATAGAAA
This sequence comes from Bacteroidetes bacterium OLB9, assembly GCA_001567255.1. GTDB lineage: Bacteria > Bacteroidota > Bacteroidia > Chitinophagales > Saprospiraceae > OLB9. The sequence continues at coordinate 156,431 of LNBW01000056.1, forward strand.
ATATTATCACGGTATTTCCTTCTTCGTGGAGATATTGTATCAAGGATGATGGAAAAACAAAAAATATCACTAAATGGAATATCACACCTGACTGTGAGTGGTATTTTTGTCGGGGAGAAACAGGGAAGGACGATATACATTTTTTAAATACTGTCATTTCAGAATTAACCGAAAGGTTTAATATTGACAGCAAAAGAATTTACCTTGTAGGTTTTTCTAACGGAGGACAGATGGCCGCTAAATGTGCTATAGAAATGGGAAATGTCCTTGCTGCAGTAGCAGAAAATGCTGGTTCTTTTATTATTGATACCATTTATTCACCGGTTAGAAAATTACCGGTATTATTTCAGGTTGGAAATGAAGATTTTGGTCCAGGAGTAACCAATCCGCCTATAGAATTGAGTAGTTTTGACAGTTTATTGCAAACGCCAGGCAATGTATATTATCGAATAAAAACCGCTCATGTACGAAATTTTGGCTTAGATTCAATCTTTACTATAAGTGGAAATAATCAAACTGTATCCATAGCAGATTTCCATTCTCAAAATAGTAATGAAACAAATGTTTTTAAAATGGTTTTTGTGGAAGGTCTTTCCCATCAATATCCTAATGGGAAGAACCACTGGATGAATGGAGCAAAAGTACAGTGGGAATGGTTTAAACAATATACGTTACCTTAATTTTGCTAAAGTTGAGTGAAACGGTAAATAAGGTGTATTAATACGAATCAAAACTGAGCAAGGCAAGGCGTTCTTTAACAGCAGTTCACTACTGTTAAGTTAATCGTTAATTATATGCAGATAGCCAGGCAACTTTTATTTGGGCGTGTTCGTTATATTTAAGTATATACGAGGATTTTTATGATAAGTCGATACCAGTCAGGTTTTTTGATTGTTGTGTTTTCTATGCTTATGGTGGGCTGTGAAAAAGACTTCGTGACGGAGGGTATGAAACCTTTATATTATTCTTATGATGACTTTTCTGGTATCAAAAGCCTTCCGCCTGAGCCATTTGACAATCTAGGTAAGATAGTGACCAGTAATGATTATATTTTTATCAATGAAAGGCTGAAAGGCATTCATGTCATTAATAATGCTGACCCACAAAATCCAGTCAAGGCCTATTTTTGGCAGATTCCCGGCAATCGAGAGTTTACCATTTTAGGTAATACCCTTTATGCAGATAATGGCCGACATTTACTGATAATAGATATCTCTCTTTTTAATAATATATCATTAATATCGGTGATCAACGACCAATATTCCCTTGAAGATCTTGAAGATGCTGAAGCATATCCTAAAGGGTATAAAGGCTATTTTGAGTGTTATGATGCCACTAAAGGCATACTACGAGGCTGGGAAAAGGCCGAACTTATAAATCCATATTGTGAAACCAATTAAAACACGTAAAAAATATGAGATACCATCTACTGCTAACGTTATTTATAACCATGCTTGCTATCTCCTGCGGCAAGGAATCCTTTGATAATGCTACCACTACAGATATTAAATCAGGGTCTTATGCTACCATGCTAACCATAGGCAATCGACTCTATGTGGTGTCAAAAACTCAACTGACCACCTATGATGTAAATATTCCAGCTTCGCCTGTGCAACTCGACAGAAAAGACGTAGGGTTTGATATAGAGTCGCTCTTTTATCACGAAGGTTTATTATTGATCGGATCAGCAAATAATATGTATATTTATAGGATAGACCATCTGGGTATTCCGGTAAGAGAGAGTGCAAACGAATATAGCCAACTTATTGATCCACAAATGTGCACACGCGACCCTATTGTAGCACGAGGAAGTATTGCTTATGTCACTTTATCTACGGCTCTGCAGGAGTGCTCATGGAATAGATTTGTAAATGAATTGAGAATCTATGATATCAGCGATATCCAAAATGTAAAACAGCTCAATGTGATAGGAATGTCTAATCCACGGGGACTAGGGCTGGGAAAAAACCATCTTTTTGTTTGCGATGAATTCGATGGCTTGGTAGTATTTAATATAGATAATCCGTTACAACCGCGCAAGGTTAAAAACTTCACCGGCTATAAGGGACATGACCTGATTGTCAATGGAAATGTTCTTGTTGTTGTTTCAGACACTGCTTTGTATCAATATGATATAACAGATGAAACCAATATAAAACCACTGAGTGTTATTTACTTATGATGAGGAAAGATTGCATAAGCCATTTAACTATTCCTATGGACAAAACCCGTTGGTTGGCTTTAATTTTTTTATTGATGCTGACCAATATTCATTACGGCGCAGAACGTATTGACAGTACAAAGGCTAAATATTCAATGAGTTTGACACTGTCAGCCATAGCCAACACTTATCCGGCTATTCAACTAGGGCACGCAGTACAAATTTCAGACAAACTTTCAATTGGTCTTGAAACCGGATATATCTTTACTTATGCCACGGACAATACTGACTTTTATAAGAGCACAAGAGGATTTAGGCTAAGGCCGGAAATGAGAATGAAGACTTCTGAAAATCCTAAAAGAGAAGTTTACTTCTTTTATAATTATAGGTATGTAAAATCAGACGTCGAACACAAAGTATCAAAAGGGAATGGCGCCTATACCGAGGTGGTTAGAGGTGATTTCACTCGGCTGATGCATGGTCCCGGAGTAGGTATGGACCGATATTATAGTCTAGGCGACGGATATTTTAAAACGTTAAAGGTAGGTATGGGTATTGGCTTTGCGTTTAATAGCACTTCTTATTCAGACCCGATATTCCAAAGAGGATCAGACATTTTTACAATATTTTCACCGGAGAATTTTGAATATTTACCTATTATTTTCTTTCACCTCAGTCTTCCGATTTTTTAATTATTGTTAAAATCATTTTTGAACAGCAGGAGAATTACAATCTCAATTTCAACAAGTTATTAAATTGGCTGCTGATTACACATAAGATTTTAATACAACATCTGCGACGACAATTGCAAACACGAGAAGGTACTAATGCAAAATATGAAGTTCACTTTGGGGCGTTTGGTTCAGAAATTGCTTGAAGTATCTGCACTTACCGAAGAAAAGCCAGTGTCAAAAGAGATCAAAAGGAAGGTCTCTCTAGATATAAAGAAATACGCCTAGAAGTAGCTTGCGTCAAATGTGATCACCAACCATCAACCACCGACATCTCATTTGAGTCAAATAAAGCATCCGATGTATTAGAAAGGTGTCCGACTTTTTTCTTGATAAATGTGGACAAGTTAATATTATACTCAGCTACAGCCGGACCATAATGATAGAAGCGCTCGGGAAATATAAATAATTTTGAACAACCAAGAAATTATGGTCGAAATACCCCACAAATTTATGCCGAAAATACTATCATATTTATAAAATATCAATATATTTGTGACATTGATTCTACTTAACCTTAAAAATCATGATAGGACAGAATATCAAATATCTGCGCAAGCATCATCATCTTTCTCAGCAGGAACTTGCTGATAAACTGTCCATACCGCGTTCCACCATCAGTGATTACGAACGAGAATATACTCAGATCAACCTTGATAATTTGATCAAATTATCTGATCTTTTTAAAATAAAGATGGATGATCTGGTCAAAACAGAATTATGGCATCGAGATCTAGAGATTGCCAGAAATCAAGAGCTTCGTGTTCTGGCCATTTCCGTTGATGCTGATAATAACAGTAATATAGAACTAGTTGAGACACGAGCAGAGGCCGGATACCTGGAATCATTCAATGATCCGGAGTATATCAGAGACTTGCCTAAAATTGCATTTCCAAATATTCCTCAAGGTACTTATCGAGGGTTTGAGATACACGGTGATTCTATGTTGCCGATAGAGCCTGGAAGTGTGGTGATTTGTTCTTTTGTAGAACGCTTGCAGGACGTCAAGCAAGGTAAAACCTATGTTATTGTCAGCAAATCTGAGGGATTAGTATATAAAAGGGTTGTACCGGACTTCAAACACAACAAGCTGATGCTCTTCTCAGATAACGAAGCCTATCTTCCTTATGAAATAGTATTTGGAGAAATTAAAGAAATTTGGCAATATTATGCACATCTGAGTTTTTCGGATGCTCGTACCACCATGCATACAATGCTAGATGAAAAACTAGGAGATATTCAGCGAAAGCTTACTGAAGTACACCAAATTATAACTAGATAACAATCATCGGCAAGATGCTTTATTGTTCATCAATGAACGATTAACTTTGCATCAAAATCATCATTCTATTAAGAAAGTACTAATTATACGATTTTCATCTATAGGCGATATTGTACTCACTACGCCGGTCATCAGATGTATAAAGCAACAAACCGGAGCAGAAGTGCATTATTTAACCAAGCCCGGCTTTGCAGGTATCCTGGAACATAATCCTTATATAGACCGTTTGTTTTTACTGAGCAATAGTATTCAACAATCCATAAAAGAACTAAAAAAAGAAAACTATGACCTGGTTATCGATCTTCATAAAAACATTCGCTCTTATTTAATTTCATTCGCATTAAGAAAACAAACCATTCGGTTTGACAAACTCAATTATGAAAAATGGCTTATGGTCCGGTTTAAAAAGGACAAATTGCCTAGAGACAAGCATCTTGTAGATCGGTATTTTGACGAGCTCACATCGATAGGTATCCGCAATGATGGTCTTGGTCTGGATTATTTTATTACAGAACAAGATGATTTTGCAGCCAAGGAATTAGTGCCCGACGTACCATTTCAGGCACTAGTAATGGGCGCTACTTATTATACTAAACGGATACCTGATGTAAAATGCAGAGATATTATTACCAAGTATAAGTACCCAACCGTATTATTAGGCGGAAAAGATGTTAGTGATCAGGCTAAGCAATTGTCAGCAGACTTCTCCGAAAAGGTGATCAATCTTTGTGGTCAAGTTAGCCTGGGAGTTAGTGCCGGTATTATTAAATATAGTACTCGAGTGGTGAGCGGTGATACAGGTCTGATGCATATTGCTGCAGCACTGCAGAAACCGCTAATCGTATTCTGGGGCAATACCATTCCTGGGTTTGGAATGTATCCATATTATGGTAAAAATAACCGGCCGCTTCATATCAACCTGGAGGTTAAAAACCTATATTGCCGTCCCTGCTCCAAGCTGGGCTTTGATCATTGCCCTGAAAAACATTTTCGCTGCATGATGGATCAAGAAATACCGGAATAGCGTGACATCATATTAAAGGCTAATTTGTGAAGTTTTAAACTAGCGGCGTTGATGGTGTACTTATGATGAGAAGCGAAGTATTTATTAATTGCACACGCATTAAACTCTTTTTTCCTCATATAGCAACATGTAGTATTGGTAACTAATATCAACATTGACATCCATCTCGGTTGGGTCAGTTTTCAGAGTAGTCAACAAAGCGTTGTTTTTATTTTTTGGGTTTTTAATATTATTAGGACAAGGCTCGCATAGGGTTTAACACGACGTTTGTGTTGTGGATAATCGGATAATATATTTGTGAATAAAGGGGTCAATCTTTTGATCATCAAGAGCCCGGACATTAAGGCAATGTAAAATTTTTTTTAATTGATTCGAGTTTTTTATCAAATAGAACAATATCTTGCACATTATTTGTATAAGATTATCTAAATGCAAAATTATGGGCGAACAGAATGTGTCTCTTGTAGATGACCAGAAGCAAATGCAAAAGTTTGTAAAGTCGTTATTGGATGATATTTCAGCACTTGAATATATGCTAGACCATGACTGGTTTGAGTCGGATATAACGCGCATTGGAGCAGAGCAAGAAATGGTGATGGTTGATAATGATACCTTTAAACCAGCACTCATAGCGATGGAAGCACTGGATCAAATGCAGGATTATCCGTGGGTTGAAACAGAGTTGGCTAAGTTTAATTTAGAAACCAATCTCACACCAAGAGTCCTTGAGAAAGATTGTTTTAGTCAACTGGAAAAGGAAAATGCAGAAAAACTCAATAAAATTCAGGAAGTACTGGATGGTTTGAATGCATCCATCGTTCTTACTGGCATTTTACCCACGCTACGTAAGTACCATCTCGAAATGGAAAATCTAACGCCTAAAAAGCGTTATTTTGCACTGATGGAAGCGCTCAACAAGCAGCTGGTGGGCCAATCCTATGAGCTTCGCATCCTGGGTATCGACGAATTGCTGGTTAAGCACAGCTCACCACTGTTGGAAGCAAGCAACACTAGTTTCCAGGTACACCTTCAGGTGGCACCAAAGGATTTTGTTAAAATGTACAATATAGCTCAGGCGCTTGCAGGTCCTATGATGGCCATCTCAGCCAATAGTTCGGTCGTCTTTGGTAAGCGATTGTGGCACGAGACGCGAATAGCTCTTTTCCAGCAATCTCTAGACACACGTACTTCACATGATCACATGAGAGAACGCAGCCCAAGGGTGACGTTTGGACGTGGGTGGCTGAACGAATCCATAATGGAGATTTATAAGGAAGACATTGCTCGATTTAGGGTGCTCTTAAGTAGTGATGTTGAAGAAGCAAGTCTAGATAAAATCAAAAAAGGAGAAATCCCAAAATTAAGAGCATTACAGGTGCATAACAGCACTGTGTATAGATGGAATCGCCCATGTTATGGTGTATCGGACAATGGCAAACCTCATATAAGGATAGAAAACAGGATACTGCCATCTGGACCGACAGTGATTGATGAGGTGGCTAACGCTTGTTTCTGGTTAGGTTGTATGATAGGACTCAGTATGGAGGTGGATGACATAAGAAATAGGATGTCATTTGTTGATGCCAGAGACAACTTTGGCAAAGCAGCCAAATTTGGAATAGATTCAAAATTTACATGGTTTTATGATCAGAAGATATCAGCTGAAGATTTGATCATTGAACTATTACCTATAGCCAGAAGAGGGCTTGAGTCACGCAATGTGAATCAAGAGGATATAGACAAATACCTAGGTATCATCAAGGGAAGAGCAGAAAAGCACATGACAGGAGCGCGGTGGTTATTACGAGCATTTACAAAATTGTATGACAACACTAATATTGATGAAGCACTCAGTGTACTCACAGCGACAATGATTCAAAATCAAAGATCTAATATTCCGGTTCACTTATGGGAATTGCCCAATATAGATGATTTAAAGATGTATAAACCATCACATTTGAAAGTATCTGAATTTATGCTTACGGATCTCACCACTGTTCAAAAAGACGATATTATAGACCTGGTGGCAGATCTTATGGAGTGGAACACAATACGCTATACACCGGTAGAAGATTCAAAAGGAAGGTTGGTCGGTTTAGTTACAGCGAGACTGCTCCTACGCCATTATATGAAGTCTCAAAAGACCAATTCAAAAAAAGTAACTCTGGTATCAGATATTATGATAAAAAAGCCGATAACAGTTACTCAGGAGACAAATATTCGGGACGCTATGAAGTTGATGCAGGACAATAAGATAGGCTGTCTCCCAGTGGTCAATGGCGATGAATTAGTAGGTTTAATTGCAGAAACAGATTTCTTAAAAATTACGGCGAGGTTGCTCAATAGATATTGAGTAATGTACAGCAGCATTAGTGATTTTGGAGTTGATTATTGTTGATGAAAGGCGAGTTCTTGTGGCGTCGCGCTTACCTGGCCTTTAAACATCTTTGCTTCAAGCGCTTTGCGGTCAGGCGCAATCGACTTGTTGATATACTTTTCCATCAAAAGACTAGATATAGGTGCCGCCCATGAAGCGCCCCAACCGGCATTTTCGATAAATACAGCGACGGCGATTTTTGGGTTATTTTTAGGTGCAAACCCAAAGAAGACGGAGTGGTCCTTACCATGTGGATTTTGAGAAGTTCCTGTTTTACCACAAATCTCCAAACCAGGCACATAAGCGATACGAGCGGTTCCGGCGATAACTACATTTTCCATCCCTTGTATAACCGGCTCAAAATATTTTTTATCTATGCGGACGTATTTTTTTGTTGTAAATTTACTGTCAATAGGCTTCCCAGAAAGATAATTTTTGACAAAGTGAGGTGTTATATAATATCCTCTATTAGCCAAGATGGCAGCTAGATTTGCCATTTGGACAGTAGTAAGTTCCATTTCTCCTTGCCCTATGCCAAGCGACAAAACCCACATAGATTTCCATCCATTCGCTTCTTTTTTATATACGCGATCATAAAATTTGCTATCTGGTATAAATCCTTTGCCCTCATAACTGTAATCCATACCTAGTTTTTGTCCCAGACCAAAATCTTTTAAGTAAGCATCCAGAGTATCAAGCCCTTTACCTGGATATTTAGAACCATATTGGTCAAGAAAATCTTTCATTACCTGAGCATAATAGGCATTACACGAATGTTGTATAGCCTCTGAAATGTTATTGATTCTTGAATGTGCATGGCATCCTATTTTTTGGTAGCGCTCAATCTGAATCCGCCCATACAGGGTATGCTACGTTGCTCCCAAGTGACACCTTTTTGTAAAGCAATTAGGGAAAGTATAGGTTTAAAGATAGACCCTGGCGGATATTTATTGGTGACAGCCCTATTATTTAGAGGCCTATTGATAGTATCAAACAACAATTGCATCATCGCTTCACTTCGGTTTTCGTCGAGTGACAATAGGTTCGGATCATAGGAAGGTGCGCTTACCATCGCAAGGATTTCGCCTGTAGAGGGTTCGATAGCAACCAAGCCGCCTTTTTTATTCATCATAAGACTGTCTGCATAAGCCTGCAAGTCTATATCAATGCTAATTTTGATGTCTTCACCAGGGATCGCCATACTGTCAAGACGTCCGTTATCATAAGATTCGACTTGCCGACCCAGATTGTCTAGTAAAATGTATTTGACACCTTTTTTACCGGCTAGGGCAGATTCATAAGCGATTTCAATGCCTGTTTTTCCGATAAAATCTCCAGGAACATATAGTCCATCTGAGTTTTCAATTATACGCTTATCAACCTCTCCAAGATAGCCATAAATGTGTCCCCCGAATGGGTACTGATATCCACGGATACTTCTTTCTACAGCTGTAAAACCAGGAAATTTATACAGATGTTCTTGAAAAAGTGCAAACTGCTCTGGGCTAATTTTGGAGAGAAAAACAAAAGGAATTGATTTATGGAACTGAGGATTAGACCAGTCTTTTTCTAAATTTTTAATAAAAGTTTCTTTGTCAATACCCAGCAAAGAGCAAAACTGAAGCGTATCCATTTTGGGATCTATCTTACGATAAGTGGCGTATAGGACATAAATAGGCTTGTTATATATTAATGTTTTACCGTTTCGATCAAAAATTAAACCCCTTGATGGGTAAATAAGTTTTTTTTCTAAAGTAGTTCGCTGGGCTTGTTCCTTATATTTTGGAGAGATCAACTGAAGATAAGCCGCCCTTCCTATCAAGATGATAGACGCTAGGACGATAAAATAGTAAACACTATACTTTCTGTTTTCAAGATTTCTCATTACTTAATGTATCAGTACTTTGTTCTGAATATAAACTGTGAAAGTAAAATGACAATAAAAGAAACAATAAAACTAAATATCGTATTTAAAAATATTTCAAAAAAATACACAAATGAGAAAGCTTCAATACTGAAATATACAAAAATATGGATTAATAATGAAATACTTAAATAGGAAACAAACCAACCAAGTCCAAAGTTTTGTAGTGAAGGGATATCAGCGGTATTGTATCCTTCATATGGCTCAATCAAGGCAATTATAGTATTTCTGATATAGGCAGTAAAAACGAGTGCTGCAGCATGGATACCAGGAGAGCTGAAAAACATATCTATAACAATACCTACAACAAATGCAGATAAAAGCAAAACAGCTCTGGGTGTTTTTACAGGCATGAGCAGGATGGCCAAAGGATAAATAATGAAATGAATATAAGCAACATCACCAATAGTAAAAGTAATTTGGCTGAACACTACAACTTGAACAGCAATGATCAGAATAAAGCGGATGATATTGGTAGTAATCGTTTTATTCATTCATCAACTCTTTTTCAAGTTTTATTTGTTCTGCCGCAAATCTATTCTGAATCACATAGGCATATTTAGTACTCGTCAAATCGTTAAAGAGCTTGACAGTAATATTGTAATTATTACTACCACTAGGAACGGTAAAATCTTCAATTACTCCGATCAGTAAACCCCTGGGAAATATGGTGGAGTATCCACTCGTAATCACTGTATCACCTACCGCTATCACATCATGCTTTGGAAACCCCGTTATATTCATTTTTAATGGACTCGAATTTCTCCACTCAAGAGTGCCATGACCATTCCTACCTTTTACCGAACACGAAATCCTAGTGTAACTATTGAGCAACGAAATGACTCCTGCATAATTGTCGGATACATTTTTGACAATACCAATCAACCCTTGATGTGCACCTATCACGCCCATCTCAGGCTGGACACCTTGCCGACTGCCCTTGTCAAGAGTGAAATAGTTATTTCTAAGATATACCGTGCTATTGATTACTCTAGTCGGGATTAGACTGAACTTTGAAAGAAGACTATCGCTCTCAGGGATAGCATCTGTGGCATATTCAATTGCTATGAGATTTTCAATCAGGTTTGCATTTTCTCTCATCAGGCTGTCGTTTTGACTGCGCAGATTGGTAAACTCTAGTATTTTATTTCTCTGTTCAGTAATTTTTCCTGCCAGCACATTAGAGGAGTTGATGAAAATATCTTTTTGTGCTTTATTATAATTAATTATTAATGTAAAACAAATGACCTCCAACACTACAAACAGAATGTGTGCACCATATTTTATGAATAGTTGAATGACATTGTACATTCAATCAATTAATTTTTAAATCAAATACTTTTTCTATCCATTAAAAATGAATATCTGTGCGAATTCTTGAGAGCCAGACCCGTTCCTCTGGCTACAGCTCTCAATGGGTCTTCAGCTACGTGAACACTGAGTTTTGTTCGTGCTGCCATTCTTTTATCTAGACCTCTAAGCAAGGCGCCTCCACCGGTCAGATATATCCCTGTCCTGAAGATATCAGAAGATAATTCTGGTGGGGTATCTTCCAATGCTTTTAATACGGCTTCTTCAATTTTCGAAATGGACTTATCCAGAGCCTCAGCAACTTCTACATGGTTAGTGAAGATTTGCTTTGGAATGCCGGTTAACATATCTCGTCCGTTGACTGCATACTTTGGCGGTGCATCATCAATTTCGGCCATCGCTGCACCTACATTTATTTTTATCTGCTCAGCTGTACGTTCACCGATGAGGATATTGTGCTTTCGCTTCATGTAGTCGATGATATCATTACTGAATTCGTCACCAGCAATTCTGATAGACTGATCAGTAACTATTCCAGATAAGGCGATAACGGCAATCTCTGTGGTGCCTCCACCTATGTCCACAACCATGTTCCCTATTGGTTCTTCTACGTCAAGACCGATGCCCAGCGCTGCAGCCATAGGCTCATGAATGAGGTAAGTTTCTTTGGAATCTACATGATCAGCAGAATCAAAAACAGCTCTTTTTTCTACTTCAGTAATCCCGGAAGGAATACATATGACCATTCGCAGATGGGTGAAAAACCTTCGTTTCTCGCCGATCATCCCGATTAAACCCTGGATGAGGGCCTCTGCAGTCTGAAAGTCGGCAATAACGCCATCCTTTAGGGGTTTGATGGTTTTGATATTATCATGTGTTTTTTCGTGCATTTGCATGGCACGATTACCAACGGCGATAACTTCATTTGTATTTCTATTGACTGCAACGATGGAAGGTTCGTCCACTACTACTTTATCGTTTTGAATGATTAAAGTGTTAGCAGTGCCTAAATCGATTGCTAGCTCTTGAGTAAAAAATTTAAAAAATTTCATTCTTATGCTATACTATTAATCCGTTTTAAATAAGGTGATTTTAGCCTGATTTATAAAAAGTGCAAAATTAAGCAATTATCTATAAATCAAAGTGTTTTCAATGTATTTATCTAAAAAATTAACTAAGATATTTTTGTTTTATTGCTCAGGAGAGACTATGACTTCAATCATTTTTTCTTTAATGAAATATTTCTGTGCTGTATCCAAAATATGTAAGGCATCAATTGATTTAATTTCATTAAAAAAAGTATTGAAATCTTCTGGCTTTTTATCGGTCAAAACCATTGTTTTTGCAAATGAAGCTACGTTCATAGGTCCATCAAGCATATTCATAAAATTGCCGGTCAAATAATTTTTCACCATTTCCAGTTCTCCTTTTTTAACTTTCTTTTGTCGAAGGCGGTCCATCTGGTGGTAGATCTCATCAAATATTTTAGGTATGTATTCTGTCGCAGCTTCCGTGCTCACATAAAAACAACCATCGTGGAGCATCTGGTCCATATTACTAAAAATATCATATGTTAATCCTGATTTTTCTCGGATGCTAGTCATGAGTCTAGATCCAAAATATCCGCCATATATCGTGTTAAGAACAAAAAATGCCGCATTGTCGGGATGTGTGTTATTAAACAACCTGAACCCTGTTTTTAGGGCGCTCTGGTGTTCGTTTTTACTATAAAGGTGAATAGTCCTACCTTCATGGCTTACTGTAACAGGTGTATATTGTTTTTTTACGCTGAGCTTTGATGTTTGGCCAAAATAATTTTGGATTTTACGTCTGACAGCATCTGTAATTTTACCACTGACGAAAATGTAGCAGTTGTCAGTGCCGTAAAAATCATTGAAATGTTGTAAAATAGACGTTCTGTCAATATCCATATAGTCTGCTTCTGTGCTATTATAGCCATATGGATGATTTTTGCCGAAAATTTCTTCTGTCAATTGCCGATAAGTGAGTACCTCATTTTTTGAAAGTTCGTCATGCAGTTTCTGAATATTTAGTTTTTTAAATTTTTCAATCTCTTCTTCAGGAAAAGAGGGTGATGTATAGAGCTCATGAACCATTGCAAGTGCTTGATCAGCATATTTAAGCAGACAGTACACTGTCGTATAAGCAAAGTCCATATTGGAAGCCGTTTTGATGCTGGAACCATAAAAGTCTATTTCTTCAGCGATGGCTGCGGAAGACTTATTTGAGGTGCCTTCTTTGAGTAGAGAAGCAGTAGCACGCGATACAAGTCTCTGATATTCAGTGCTTCGACCAGCTTTATGCACTACCTCAATTTTTAAAATATCTTGGCTTCCCAAATTTACTTCGCATACTGTAGTTCCATTTTCAAAAGCATAAATGTTAGTGGGTGGAATGAATAGCTTTTTAATGGAATGAATAGCGGGTGCCTGATTTCTGTTGACCATAAGTATTATAAAGTAAAAACGCAAAGGTACGATACAATTTTAATAACTTATGACTTCAGATAGGGTTACAATTTGCTTTACCGAAAGTAACGTAAGATGATTGAACAGATAATAAATTGAAATGATACTAAATGTCAGTTAGGAAATATGATAATTTGTGTTAAATTTGCCTTTTAATATTTTGAATAAATCACATAGAATAAAAAGAAGGTTTAAAAATGAGATTTGAAGTTTCGTCTGGAGAATTACAAAGACAGTTAAATATTGCAGCAGGAGCAATCAGTGGTAGTCCTGTTTTACCGATAATAGAAGACTTTCTCTTTGATGTCAAAGACAATGTATTGACCATAACTTCTACCAATCTAGAGATGACTATCATCACACAGGTAGATGTTACGGCTGATCAAGACGGAATAGTGGCTATACCTTCTAAAATTCTCTTAGATACACTAAAGGCGCTTCCTGAACAACCCATAACCATCACGGTAGAAGATAATAATGGCATCAAAATTCATTCTGCATTTGGTGAATATAAACTTTCAGGCGATATGGCGGATGATTTTCCAACGCCTCCTATAGAAGATGATGTGGAGTCACTTACTTTAAACTCAAAGTATATTCAGAAAGGCATTACCAACACTATCTTTGCTACCAGCAATGATGAAATCAGACTAGCGATGATGGGTGTGCTGATGCAGATAGACTTCACAAGACTATATTTTGTAGCCACTGATGCCCACAAACTGGTGAAATATACGGTTGGCAATCTGAATACAGATATCGCCAGATCGCTAATTGTACCTAAAAAAGGGCTAAATCTGGTCAAAAATGCAATCACTGAGGAGCAAGATGTAAGAGTCAGTTTCAATAAAGCAAATGTGTTCTTTTCATTTGGCCGCACAAAAATTGTTATCCGACTGATCGACGCAAAATACCCTGAGTATAATGCTGTGATCCCGGTAGAAAACCCATATGAAGCCATCATCAATAGGAAGGATTTTCTTAACTCACTTAAGAGAATCTCTATCTATGCCAATAAATCTACTAATCAGGTAATACTGAATATTACTGATAGAAGTATGACGATTTCGGCTCAGGATCTGGATTATTCTAATGAAGCCACAGAACAGTTAAATTGTGTCTTTTCAGGAGAAGCTATCACCATTGGATTTAATGCAAAATTTCTGAGTGAAATGCTGAGCGTTTTAGAAGGCGACGACATTAAGCTTCAGCTTTCGTCACCGAACCGAGCAGGACTTATCATGCCAATGGAAGACGAACCGGGAGAATCTCTGATTATGGTCGTCATGCCGGTGATGATGGGCAATTAAGCCAGATCGTCACTGACATTAGTAGTATTATGCACTATCCGATAAGGAATAGTATAAAGGCAATGGAATTATGAAAATCGGTCTTTTTTTTTGGCTCGTTCAATCCCGTTCATACCGGTCACATGATTATTGCGAGTCACATGGTAGAATATACCGATATGAATGAAGTATGGATGGTTGTCAGCCCACAAAATCCCTTAAAAAGCAAAGCTTCACTGGCAGGAAATAATGATCGGCTTCATTTGCTTCACCTTGCTATCGGCGATCACCTTCACATCAGGCCGTCAAGTATTGAGTTTTCACTGCCAGTACCATCCTACACCATTGATACGTTGACCTATTTGAAAGAAAAGTTTCCTGGTAAAACGTTTTGTCTCATCATGGGTGGAGATAATTTAGCGACGATTCATAACTGGAAGAATTATGAGCTATTACTTAGAGATTATGATATCTATGTTTATAATAGACCAGGTTTTGACACATCAAATTTTGAAAAAAGCGAAAGAATTCACATTCTAGAAGATATACCGATGCTGGATATTTCTGCGACGTTTATACGTCAGGCACTTAAAGCAGGAAAATCAATTGAATATCTCGTTCCGGAAGCAGTATTTAAATATCTGAGTGAATACAATATTTACAAATAGACAAGGTTGCTTTTTTTAATTAGTATAAATTGTTAAAGGAATTAGCAATAATTTCACAGTTTTTTGGTTAATAATTTTGCATTAAAGAGATAAGTTGGCATGATTAAGTATCACTTTTTGATATTTATATTTTTAGTAAGTGTTAGTTTGTATAGCCAAAGCGAACTAGCCATCGGTGAATGGAAATCGCATCTTTCATACCGTCAGGGTCAGTGTATTACCCAGTCCAATGATAAAATTATTTATGCTGCTTCCAGTGGTATTTTTACTATCAATAAAAGCGATCTTTCTCCTGATTTTTTGTCAAAGGAAGATGGCCTTTCAGATGTGTTAGTTGCTGATATATTTTATGATCCATACAATGAGCAACTGATCATTATTTATGAAGACTCTAATATCGATATATTGCGTGGCAGCAATGTAATCAACATTCCTTATATTCAGACCAATACCACAATAATTGGGGATAAATCTATCAATGATTGTTTTTTCATTGATCCGAATCATGCGCTGATGGCTACTGATTTTGGCGTCTTGGGTTTTAACGCAGCAGAATTTGAATTCTCTTATACGACTTTTACGCCGGTATCTGTACTATCTGTAGCAGCTTTTGGTAACTACTTATACGCCGGTACGGATTCAGGATTGTACAAAATCAGTCAACAAGCATCTAATCCATCGGATTTTAATCAGTGGCAAAGAGTAAAACTAGACGAAGACATTTCTGTGACGGCTAGTATAACAGACATGGGTGTTAAATTTGGAAGCTTGTTTGTACTCGCAGAAAATAAAGTTTATCGTATGAATGCGGACACAAGCTTTAGCCTTGTCTTTGAACCGGA
Organism: Bacteroidetes bacterium OLB9; assembly: GCA_001567255.1. Classification (GTDB taxonomy): domain Bacteria; phylum Bacteroidota; class Bacteroidia; order Chitinophagales; family Saprospiraceae; genus OLB9. Next base: position 172,529 of record LNBW01000056.1, read on the forward strand.
GGACGCAGAGGAAGACGTGAGTTTTGTTTCTGACTCAGGACAAGACTTGATGATTGGTGTGACAAAAAACAATGATGGCAGGATAATCTATCTAGACAGCTCAGGCCAGATAACGGCAGGTAGTTATGGATGTGCGCAAAAGCTGAGTGATGCTGTTCAGGATGAAACAGGTCGAGTATGGTTTGCTGATATTTGGGAGCCAATTAAATATCTGGACAATAAATCTAGTGTCAATTGCAATAGGATTCTATTCCCTTCACCTTACAGCAATCAGGCTTCAAGTATTCAGTTCAGGGATAATAAAGCGTATTTTGGATCTAATGGTGTGACAGAAGACTATGGATACGCATTTAATTTGTCTGGATATTATGTTTTGGACAAAAACGAGTGGACAAACTATACGCCTAAAGTCATTCCTGAACTGGAGACACTTCAGTTTTTGAATCTAAAAGTATTATTACCTATTCCGGACTCCAAGGAAATTTATCTAGGTAGTTATTTCAATGGTTTAATTAAGTATAATGAAGAAACCAAAGAAGTGAAGCACTGGAATAAGGATAATAGCTTGTTACAAGAGACGGAAGGAGATATACTTAGGACCAGAGTAGCCGGCCTTGCCTTGGATAAGAATCACAATCTATGGATTAGCAACTTCGGTGCAAGCAAACCACTAGTTTTGAAGACAAAGGAAGATCAGTGGTATAGTTTTTTTGTACCAGGAACCAGTAATTTTCTTAATAAAATAGCGATAGACAATCAAGGAAATAAGTGGATTTCAGTCTATGGTGTAGGAGGCGGCGTTATAGTGTTTAATGAAGGTAATGACTTAGCAAATACGCAGGACGACAAAAAAAGAAATATTAATAAAAACAATAGTGTGATAACTGGCAATAAAGTCAACTGTGTTGCTGTGGATTTAGACGGAAGTGTGTGGATAGGAACAGATCAAGGACCGGTTGTATTTGAAAAAGATCCTTTTGATGAGGACTACAAAGGTAGTACCAGGATTGTGGTGGTAGATGGCATACCAGCACCCTTGTTAAGATATGAAGATGTAATTAGCATCGCAGTCGATGGAGCTAATAGAAAATGGTTTGGAACCCGAAATGGCATTTTCGTCCAATCTCCTGATGGTGCAACTCAGATTGCAAAATACGATGTTAAAAACTCACCGTTACTAGACAATAGAGTCGATGAAATGGCCTATAATCCTAAAACAGGAGAGATGTTTATCATTACTAAAGGAGGGATACAAAGTGTGAAAACAACAACTACAGGAGGAGGAACCACGTTTACTTCAAATGTCTATGCTTACCCTAACCCGGTCACGCCAGATTATTACGGGCCAATTGCAATCAAAGGTCTGGCGCGTAATGCTAATGTTAAAATTACAGATGTTAATGGAAGACTTGTGTATGAAACTACTGCGCTCGGCGGACAGGCTGTTTGGGATGGTAAAGACTATAATGGCGTCGTTGCAGCTCCTGGTGTTTACATGGTTTTTACAGCAATTGACAATACCTCTCTCACTCCTGAAGCTCTAGTTACAAAAATTCTAATCGTCCGATAAAATGAGTCTCTTTTTATATGATAGCAGGTGTCATCCAGAATAAAAACTATTACAATCTCCAATAGCGTTTAATAGAATACCGCTAACTAAACTTGTGCTTAATTGATTTACAGTGGCTACAATTTTTGGCGATACTATAAAAACTTATTTTTCTTTTGGCAGCATTTCAAAATCAAATTCATAGCTCTATTCAAAAGGAACAGGATATAAATTTGAACAGGCTTTTTTGAATAAAAAAACCTGTTCATTTACAAATAATGAATCGTTAAGTCCGTGTGAATATTTATTTTATTCTTTTAACTTTTATCGCAAATGCGTAGATACAACATTTGGACTTTTAAGAATTAAATAAATATCACACTTATAACATATACTTACAAATACAAAATAAACAAAAGCAAAAAGAAAAAGACAAATTATTCCCTTTCAATCGAATATTATCTCGTAAATGCCTCTGTAAATAATATAGGTTGAGGATACTCTTCCTTAAAGACGACCCTAATCACATCAAAGGCCGTTACTACACCCTTAAGCTTATTGTCAAGATTGACCACAGGAAGTGTTTTGAGCCTTCTTAGTGCAAAAAGTTCAGCAGCAGTACCGACCTTGTCTTTAGGGGTTATTCTTACTATTTGAGTAGTCATAATATCGCCTATGAGGGTGCCTTCATCTATACCATCACGAGAGGCTTTCCACAAATCATAAGTAGTGACCATACCAACAAGTTTGTCTTCTGCGTCGGTCACAGGCAATTGCTGCATATGTTTTTCAATCATAATGTTAGCAATTTCCTTAATTGTTTGTTCTGGATGTGCTACTATGAGATTTTCTTTCGTCATAATATCACGGACTTCTAGATTCATCATGGCTTAAAATATTTAAAAGATTCAACAAAAAAATATTAAAAAATCCAAGCGAAGAAAAAGTCTGAATGTTCAGGAATGATATCTGAACTATAATAATAACGGATATCGGCTCTTGAAAGTTCCAAAATGATATGAAAAATGTTAAGATTTTCTTAAAATTTCAACTTTCTAAGTTACAATATATCCTCTTGAGTTCAAATCATTCATTATAAAAACGACTATTAAGAAAAATACCCTAATATACTCACCGTTTAACCTAGCAGATAAATGCAGGGCTTTTTATGATAGTAGTCTGTTTTAATCTGCTTCCAATCTTTTACTGGTTTAGATTGTATATTTTCTTCTTCATTGCTGATATCACACGCGATGACAAGTTGTGTATCGGCTTGCAGAGCCTGAATACAGGTTTCGATCATAAAACCATTTCTGTAAGGTGTTTCCATCCATATTTGTGTTTGATTCAATTTACTGGCCTTAGATTCAAGTTGTCGGAGTTGCTGGACGAGTTCCGGCTTTTTATTGGACAGATATCCGTTAAATACAAAGGACTGACCACTTAAACCACTGGCCATTAACGCCAGTAGTATAGAAGACGGACCAATGAGTGGAACAACTTTGATACCGTGTCGATGAGCCCATGCAACCATTTCAGCGCCAGGATCCGCTACTCCTGGACATCCAGCTTCTGATATTACTCCGATATTATTACCACGGAATAATTGGTTTAAAAAAGTTTCATTAGCTGCCTTGTCATCTGTTATCTCGTAGATCATCAAATTGCTTATTGGCTGTGGATGTCCGGCCGATTTTATAAAACGTCTGGCTGTTTTTGCTCGTTCAACAACGAAATAAGAAGTATTATACAAAACCTTCAAGGTGTCCGAGGGCAAACTAGTTATATTACCTTCAGATATAGGACAAGGTATAAGGTATAGGACACCGTAATCAGCCATTACTTTCTTTTAATGCCCTTCTGAGTATTTTTCCTACGTTAGACTTAGGAAGGTCGGCTCTAAACTCCACATATTTTGGAATCTTATACCCGGTCATATTTGATCTGCAATAAGCAATTAACTCGTCTTTAGTCAAGCTGGGATCTTTTTTAACAACAAATACTTTAATGGCTTCTGTTGATTTTTCGTCTGGAACACCTATCGCTGCCGCTTCCATTACTTTAGGATGGCTGACAAGCACCTCTTCTATTTCATTAGGATAAACATTAAAGCCGCTCACAAGGATCATATCTTTTTTACGGTCAACAATAAACATAAAACCATCCTCATCCATATACCCGATGTCACCTGTTTTCAACCAGCCATCGGGTGTTATTGTTTTTGCCGTTTCATCAGGGTGTTTATAATAACCTTTCATCACTTGAGGACCACGTACCAGTATCTCTCCGGCTTCGCCTATTGTTGCAAGCGAGCCATCATCTTTTACTATATTAATTTCTGTAGAAGAAACGGGCAGACCAATACTACCTAATTTTCCTGTACCATCCAGAGGATTGACACTCACCAACGGAGAAGTTTCAGTAAGGCCATATCCTTCTGTCAGCAGACAACCAGTGATGGATTTCCAATTGTTAGCGACTGCATTTTGTACTGCCATACCACCGCCTACACAGACTTTAAGGGAAGAAAAATCACATTTTGCGAAAGCTGCATTGTGCGCAAGAGCATTGAATAAGGTATTCACCCCAGTCATAATGGTGATTTTATTCTTTTTAAATTCTTTCACCACTGATGGCAAATCTCTTGCATTTGTTACAAGTACAGAATGAGCACCATAGCTCAACATGGCCAGACAATTTACAGTGAATGCAAAGACATGATACATCGGTAGGGGACATAATGCTACCTCTGATCTTTCGTTGAGATAAGGAGACATCCAAGTCCTGATTTGCAGCATATTAGCTACTAGATTTTTGTTGGTAAGCATAGCTCCTTTGGCGACACCGGTAGTACCACCGGTATATTGGTGGATAATGACATCATCCACCGATGTAGCAAATTCTTTAATTTTAAATTTCTTGCCTTCTTGTAGAGCGTGTGAAAAGCTGACCGTGTTTTCCAGATGGTATTTAGGTACCATTTTTTTAATGTATTTGACAGCAAAATCAACAATACTGCCTTTTAAGCCACCAAGCATTTCTCCTATAGAGGTCAGTATAACAGTATTGATGCAGGTGTCTTTGATAATTGACTCCAGATGAGCAGCAAAATTTTCAACTATGACCACTGCCGACACTTCACTATCATTAAACTGATGCAACATTTCCCGCGGCGTGTATAGTGGATTAGTATTGACCAGGATTAAACCGGCCTTAAGCGCACCGAAAGCAGCAATAGGAAACTGCAGTAGATTGGGCATCATGATAGCAATACGATCTCCTGGCTTTAAACCTCTAGAATGAAGATAAGCTGCAAATTGTGTGGACAAGGTATCGACCTCTCGGTAGGATATTTTTTTGCCCATACATTCGTAAGCAGTGTGATTGCTATATTTTTCAAAACATTCTTTAAGAAAAGCAACTAATGTTGCATATTGAGATACATCAATATTAGCAGGAATGCCAGCTGGATAATTTTTCAGCCAGGGTCTATTGTCCATAATAGATTTGTTTTATAAATAATAGTTGCAAAATACGCAATTTACAATTAACCACAGTAAATAAATTGAAAATTCTAATCATATAGAAAAAAAATCATATCTTTGCTTTCCATATATTAATTTTTAAGTAATGGCTCAAGAAAATAACAGTATGTCTAAAGAAAAAGAAGAAAAGCTAAAGGCGTTAGCCCTGACCATGGATAAACTGGACAAAACCTTTGGTAAGGGTACCATTATGAAGCTGGGGGACAAACAGGTCGTTAGTGTAGAAACTATTTCTACCGGATCGTTAAGTTTGGACCTTGCTTTAGGTATCAATGGTTTGCCTAAAGGAAGAATTGTAGAGATTTATGGTCCTGAATCATCAGGTAAAACAACGCTGGCCATCCATGCCATCGCCGAATGTCAAAAAAACGGAGGTATTGCAGCCATCATTGATGCTGAACATGCCTTTGATAGGTTTTATGCACAGAACCTTGGTGTGAATACAGAAGAATTATTGATTTCGCAACCAGATAATGGTGAGCAGGCACTTGAAATAGCCGAAAACCTGATTCGTTCCGGTGCGATAGACATTATCGTTATTGATTCTGTAGCAGCATTAGTACCTCGTAGTGAGATAGAAGGCGAGATGGGCGATAGTAAGATGGGATTGCAAGCAAGATTAATGTCTCAAGCGTTGAGAAAATTGACGGCGACAATAGGCAGGACAGGATGTTGTTGTATTTTTATCAATCAACTTCGTGAAAAAATCGGAGTTATGTTTGGCAATCCTGAGACAACAACAGGAGGAAATGCTTTGAAGTTTTATGCTTCTATTCGTCTGGACATTCGCAAATCAGGTACAGCTATCAAAGATAAAGACGGCAATACAGTTGGTAATCCGGTGAAGGTCAAAGTGGTTAAGAACAAGCTTGCTCCACCATTTAGAGTAGCAACCTTTGACATTATATTTGGTGAAGGCATTTCAAAGATAGGAGAGATTATAGATCTTGGTGTAGAGACAGATATCATTGGTAAAAGTGGCTCGTGGTTCAGTTATGAAGGCACCAAAATAGCTCAAGGACGAGAGGCGGCAAAGCAGTTTTTGGCTGATAACCCTGAACTGGCACTGGAAATAGAAAATAAAATAAAAGAAAAATACCTTCCTACAGATTCTTTAGAAAAAGATAACGAGGATGAAGGTCAGGAGTAACGGATCTGAATAAGCCGACAAAACCCTCCAAGTTGTGCAATTTGGAGGGTTTTGTATTTTATGATTACAATCATTTATTTTTGTAAGACAATTACACCATATAAAATTTGTTGGTTCAGAGGCGAAACCTTACCTTTGGTGATGCAATTTAGAAGTATTTAATGGTGTATTTCTGGTGAATTTAATAACACTAGAAGTACCCTATTTAGACAGTCAGCACAATTAGACATTATAGATCAATTAAACGACGTTTTTTAAATTGTATAATTTTATGGCATATCTCAGAGATTAAAGCTGCTGACGTCATTTTGTTGATTACAAAATTTTATCTAAATGAATACCACCAAATTAATACGACTGGCTTTTATAAACTTTGTGATTGTCGCGCTTTTGGGCACGATCATGCGCTATAAAATAGCCTATGATTTTCCATTTTTGCAGCAAAAAAACTTACAACTTGCGCATCAATATTTTGCTTTCAATGGATGGGTTTCATTTATATTGATGGCATTGATTGCGCATAATTTATTCCAGTTTATAGGAAAGGAATCCACTAAAAAGATGGAAAATATTTTATTGCTGTATAATGTTGCAAATTTAGGAGTGCTTTTTTCTTTTGCATTACAAGGTTATGGCACGTATTCAATTATATTTTTGACATTATCGGTTATTATCAATTTTATTTTCAATATTTATTATTTAGTTCTTTCATATAAAGCCAATTTTGTTTCTAAAAAATGGCACTGGGCAGCGATAATTTTTAATTTTATATCAGCAATAGGGGCTTTCTGGCTAATGTATATTTTTGGAGCTAAACAAATCAATCAGCATACTTACCTAAAGTCATTATACTGGTTTTTGCATTTTCAGTACAATGGGTGGTTCTTTTTTGCTTGCTTGGGTCTATTTGTTCAGTATATGTATAAGAAACATCAGATTGAAAAACCTTTTAGAAATATATTTTGGATGTTTGCGCTGACATGTATTCCTGCTTATGGACTATCCGTTTTGTGGGCAAAATTGTCAATTGTTGTATTTATCATTGTATGCATTTCTGCGATAGTACAGTTTTATGCTATTGTGTATTTCTTTTATATTCTTAAAAAACTCGAATTTCTCAAAAAACTAGAGAATAAGCATTTGAAGTTATTTTTTATTGCAGTTGGCATTGCTACTATTATAAAATTTAGTCTTCAACTGGGATCAACAATTCCGTCAGTGAGCCATTTTGCATTTGGCTTCAGGCCTATTATTATTGCTTATTTACACCTAGTACTGCTGGGTATGATAAGTATTTTTATTGTCACCTATTTATACACCAATCACTTTTTAATCAATCAACAACGTACCATTACATCAATGTATATCATCTTTGGAGGTATTTTTGCAAATGAGTTGATTTTGGCTGCACAAGGAGTCGGTTCTTTAAGCTATACAGCAATACCGTATGCAGCAGGAACACTGGTGTATGTCTCAGCAGCTATCATGATAGGCATAATTATGCTGGTGATTTATGGATTTAAAAAATCTAAAAGGGAAGTAGTATAGAATTATTTTAAAAACCTATACCAAGGTGAAGACCAAGGCTAAAGTGGAAGTCTTCGTGATCACGAGCTATATCCAGAACCGGACCTATGTGAATATTTCCTATTTCAAATTCATAGGCCACCTCACCGTGGATGGCAAATTCAGGGTTTTTTAACTGATTATTTACATTGACACCTGGTGCAATACTGAAGCTAAGTGGTGAAATCGGCCGATACGACACTATTACACCTGCTATATTGTGGCTGTGATCATCAAATATCTTTTCAAAGCCCAAACCTATACCCCATTTTGAATGATTAATCATCCGAATATAATGGAGGTGAAGCCCCAATGCAATTGACTTCTCATTTGTGAAATATACAGGAGCGGCCGCTATACCGATTTCATTATGATGATGTTCGTGTTGGTGATCTTGAGCCTTTAAAGAAGGTGTAATTAATATAAGGATGAATAAAATAATGCTTTTCATTAAGTAAGTATTACAACTTTGATTTTATGAAAGATTGACTAAGTCATGAAGTTATAAAATAATCAATAGATTCAGGAGAGTCAATTGTTTTTATCCATAAATTAGGAAAGAGTAGATAGATAAATCGTCAAGGCATAACAATAATTGTCTTTAAAACCCTAATTTGAGGATTGTGAAAAGTAATAAAGGAAAGCTACTGATTGTAACTTTCCTTTACGAATTATTTGATGCCCCTTTAATGATAGGAATACAGTCAAAATCTGACAAATAGGAACTAAACGGTACTTATTTGGCTCCGTCGTTTTGTCTCATGTATTCAAGAATCTCTCTAGCCTCATCATCAGAAAGATTTTGGTTAGGCATGCGTACTAGACACAACTCCAGCTGAGCCATTAACTCTGGATCCTTATCAATCATAGGATCAGGATTTGAAATGAAGTTCATAATCCAGTGAGGAGTTCTTCTTTCAGTAACGCCTTTCCATCCTGGTCCGACCAGTCTTTCATCTGTCATTTTGTGGCATGAAGTACATTTAGTGTCGGCAATATCTTTTCCTTTTGTAGCCATAGCTGCATCCAGTGGACCTAAAACAACATTGGTTTCATCAAATTTACCTTCACCTCTATTAGGATCATAGTCTTCTGTTGAAGCAGCTGGTTTTTCAGCAGTAGTACCACTTTCAGTAGCACTGCTTTTCGCGCTTTCTCCTCCACAAGAACTTAAATAGATGACACCACTAAGCAAAAAAGCTAAATAGAAGAATTTTCGTAACATATTTCAGTGTGATTTAAATAATTAATATTAGGAGTTTACAATTCAAATTATAAAATGTAGAAACTACTCGACAACTTTTGACGGGTAGCTTCCACTAAATGTTTCATTGTTTAAAAGGTTTTATCGTGGATATTATAACAGATAAAACTCTTCATCAGAATGAATAAACAACAGACTACAAAAGTACTTATTTTTGTTATAAATCAAAAATATGATTGAATAAAATTTATTTTATCTTCATACCATAGAAAGATTGAGGTGATTTGTCGAGGTTAATTCGGGAAGTAAGATTTGGGGTATTTAACCAAATTAAGCATTTGAATATGTTATAAAGAAAGATGAAACAAAGTAGCAATGTGGCTCGGCGTTTTTAATACTCAAGCACAAGGTTATTCAGTCGAGAGCAGATAAATAAGAACACAAATACATATCAAGTGTAATTCATATGCTGTTTGTTTCTGATAAGGAAATTGAATTTGAAACAATTTAATATTGTAGTTTGCCTAATAATAGACTGAGGGTAAGGTTTAATACTTTAACGTAAAGTCAAAGATCCTAGCTAAATTTATCAAAGATTCTGTGCCAATTTTTTATATTTGCATTCTTATCACTAAATAAGACCTTTATGGAATATCAGATGATAAAAACCGAGCAAAAGGCATTGGACATTAATTTAAATGATCCTATTTATGGGACTTTTGCCGAGATAGGAGCAGGCCAAGAAGTAGCGCGGAATTTTTTTTCAAGCAGGTGCTGCAGCTGGTACTATTGCTAAGACCATGTCTGCCTATGACAAGACGTATTCTGATGCCATTTATGGTCAGGAAGAATCCGGAAGATATGTTTCGGAATCACGCCTCTATAAGATGCTGGAGCATGAGTGGGAGCTGATGGAGGAACGATTGAAAATTTCACGGCCAGATGCGACATTTTTTGTTTTTGCGGATACTGTTCAGGCAATTAATTATGCCAGAACTATCAAAGGTAATGGATGGATGGGCGTAAGATTTAAGCTCCATCCTGACGGACCTATCAATGATATGGTTATCCATGTCAAAATGTTGGATACCAACAATCGACTACAACAGGAAGCTATCGGTATTCTGGGTGTAAATATGATTTATGCCTGCTTTTACTATAATGACGATCCAGAAAAGATGGTATTGTCTCTTGTAGATAACATCAAAGATAGAGTAGCTATTGATTTACTGCGGATAAACGGCGGAGATTTTATATCTTTAGACAAGCGGTTACTTTCACTATATCTTGTCAAGCACAAATTGACCAGAGTGGCTATGTTTGATGTCAATCAGAATAGTATTCACGCTTCTGAGTTTTTATACCGTCAGTCTCTAATGGTCATCCGTGGCAATTTCCGTCCACCGACGATTGTTACTTTAGATGTAATTAACTCGAGTTATCAACAATTTAATGAAGAGATAGCAGGAACAAAGGGAAAATCCTTTTTGATGATGGAAATGACGATGGATTATCTCAAAGGCGACGGTGACGAAGTAGATGAAAAGGATTTTTTGGACAGGGCAGATATGCTTTCCACCTTGGGACATAATGTATTGTTATCAGATTGTATCAATCACGAAATGCTAATTAACTATTTAAGTGATTATAAAATTAACAATCTTGGACTAGTGATAGGGTGTCGTGAGCTCCAAATTATCATTACAGACAAATATAATAATAATCAGGATGGAAGGTTGCTTGTAGCATTTGGGGAATTGTTTAGCCAAAATATCCGGATATACGTCTATCCTTCTGAGGACAAAGAGACAGGTAAAATCATGACAGCTGAAAATATGGTGGTGCCGGAAGGTATCAAGTTTTTATATAAATACCTTCTCGATAGCCGTCAAATCATACCCGTTAAGGAATATGACGAACACAATCTGCATATTTATCCTGCAGATGTGCTTTACGATATCAAAAACGGAATACCCGGGTGGGAATCAAAGGTACCGGATACACTGGCAACACTTATAAAATCTAGAGGACTTTTTGGCTACAACCAAAAATGAAAATTTAAATATATTTTTGATCCATTGAAATGTACTTGGGTTAATATAATTTATTGATTCATTGCACCTTATGCGCCCATTATCGTTGTGGTTTTTTGATTTTTATATGGTATGTCAAAACAGAATTGTACTGAGGCAAAAATTAATTTGCCAAAAGATTGAAAAACCACAGAGTTTGGAATGATTTTTTCTATTCAATATAAAAAGTAATAACGGGGATATTTAATGTATTTTAAGACCATCATACAGGGCAGACTTGAGTTTGGTACGCAGAAGAGTTATGATAAGGTAACAAAAATGTTCCTTCAGCGACAGGAGACGTATTATAAGACCGACATGATTTTTAAGTTTGAAGATATCTTTCACGAAGAAGATCTTTCGCTTGAAATACCAAGATATGTAGGACAGATAACAGAAAAGGCATTCCGAGCCACTGTCGGATTATTGGAATATTGTTCACAATTTGCTGTTGCCGGGTCTATCAGAGCGTGGATGATCAATGAAGGGGAGATAATGCATTTTGTGACTTTAGAGCCGGAGAGTGATAAAGGCGTTGTGCAGTCGTTTGTCAAAGGTAGAAAGCTTGTAAAGGTCAAAGGAAAAGAAGAAGAAGCCATTGATGCATTAAGTAAGGCTATTGAAAAATATGACCGACATGCACAAGCCTATGAACGCCGTGCTAAAGTAAACTTCAGATTGAATAACTATCACGATGCATTGCGTGACTACAATAAATGTATCAATACCGACCCTACCATTCCTACTGCTTATTATGGACGTGCTAAGATTCATATGTTGAGAGAAGAATGGGAAATCGCTATTGAGAATCTAGATGAATCTATCAAGAAATCTATTGCCCTGCAGACGCTGTACTGGAAATCTCGTCGATTAAAATCAGAATGTCACATTAAGCTCAAAGAGTGGCAAAAAGCAGCGTTTGATTTAAAATTATTTACCAATCGCAAATTTGCCGAGGATGATCCCAACAAATACTGGTTGCGTTGGGCCTATTATCATTACGGAATAGTATTGCTTGAGTTAGAAGATTTTCAGGAGGCACTCAAAGCCTTTGACAAAGCAGCGGATTTGCCGGAAGTAAATGACGGGGTATCCGAAGTAGATATTTTGACATTTAGAGGTATTGCTAAACAAAAAACAGGTAAGAGTGGTTATGTCAAAGATATCAAGGAGGCTGCTGCCAAAGGAGGAAAACGAGCAAAATCTATGCTGAAAAACATTCAGAAATAGACAGTTGCCATCACAGTTCATCATATAGACTAGTCATACAGAAAAATCCTACTTGCATAATGAGTAACATATTGAAGCATTGGTTGTAGTGATTTAATGGCAAAAATCTTTTTTTTATGGACGCTACACCAAATTTTCAATGCACATAAGGGTAGATGTTTAAATATGTTTTATGTTTGTATTTGTTAAGAAAGACCATTCGAGTTGGAAATAATAAACTTACATATAGAAAGTCTGATTTTTAGCGCTAATCCTTCGATCAGCTATGATGAAATCAAGAACACTGTTGAAGAAAGTCTAGACACAACAATCAGTGACGAAACACTCCAGAGCGCGCTAGCCGAACTTATGCAAAAATATAAGGAAGGCGATTATGCAATGGAAATTATTGAAATCTCAGGAGGATTTAGATTCATGACAAAACCAGCTTATCATCAAACGATAGGCATATTTTTAAGACAGATTACCCACAAAAAACTTAGTAAATCGGCATTAGAATCACTGTCCATCATAGCATATAAGCAACCGGTATCTAAGGCTGAAATAGAATCTATACGTGGTGTCAACAGTGATTATACGATCAATAAACTCCTTGAAAAAGACCTGATTGAAATCCTAGGTAGGAGTGACGGCCCGGGAAAACCATTACTGTATGGCACTTCAGCAAAATTTATGGATTACTTTGGCTTAAAGTCGATTGAAGATATGCCTAAACCTAAGGAATTTGAGCCCGAAGATAACCAAATAGGCAGTCCTGCACCTATTGAAGAAGAACAAAATCCCGATAAAAGCATTGTAAAAGAATAGATATCAAAGAATTATTTAAAAAAATAAAAAGTGGACGATACTATTTTAGTCAACAGAGTTGCACAAAGTGGCATAATAACCATTGATCTTGAAAACTATTTTCCCAAAGAGGAATTTGTGAAGTTTGACATCAAGGATTATCTATTTCATGGATTGATTGTAAAGGAAAAAGAATTCAGGGCATCTCTCAAAGAAGTGGACTGGTCTCAGTATAAAGACAAAATTGTGCTGGTCAATTGCAGTACGGAGGCGATCATACCCAATTGGTCATATATGCTGATCGAAAACTACCTATCTGATTATGCCAAAGATACTTACCATGGAAGCGAGCAGGATTATCTGAATATGTATTACAAAAAGATGATAGATACGCTCGATATAAAACAATTTGATAATAAAAGAATCGTTATTAAAGGATGTGGTTCAAAACCAGTACCATCTTATGCATATGCCGCTATGACCAGTAAACTTAAACATCACGCCATTAGCATCATGTTTGGAGAGCCATGTAGTACAGTACCAGTATATAAACGACCGAAAACGATTCAAAAAAATGAAGATGAATAAATACAAGTCTTTATTTCCTATGTTTGGCTTTGTGGCCGGACTTGTCTTTTCTGCACTTATATTTCTTTCATATAAAAATGAAAATGTAAGGAAGGTATTTTATGATCTTGCTCAAAAAATTGTTTCCGTTCGCATGGACAAAACTTTTGATTTTGCAGGAGAACAGGTTCCATTAAATGACGATACAAAGGAAAGAATGGACAGAGAGCTCAATATAAATGCATACTGGCAATCTAGCACCATGCTCAATATAAAACTGGCAAATAAGTTTTTTCCCGTAATAGAAAAAAATCCTGGACGAAAACGATATACCAGATGATTGTAAATATATGGCAGTGGCAGAAAGTGGATTACGAAATGCTACTTCGTCATCAGGCGCAAAAGGTTACTGGCAATTTATGAAGCTACGGCCATTGAATTGGGTCTTGAAATTAGTGAAGACGTGGACGAGAGAATGCATCTTGAAAAATCTACTCAAGCAGCTTGTACTTATTTAAAACAACTCTATAACAGATTTGGGACTTGGACAAATGTTGCAGCTGCATACAATGTCGGTCCGACTAATTTTTCCAAATCCTTAAGCGAGCAAAAGGAAAGTAGTTATTATGACATGAATATCAATGACGAAACGTCGAGGTATGTATTCAGAATCATTGCGATTAAAGAAATTTTATCTAATCCTGAAGATTTTGGCTTTTATTTGAGCAAAGAGGATAAATACGCTAAACATCCTGATTTGATGGACGTAGTTGTCACTGAGACCATTCCGAGTTTAGCAGATTTTGCTCATCAATACGGAATTTCTTATCGGATGCTCAAGTTTTATAACCCTTGGCTTCTTACCGGAAAACTTACGGTTAAAGATGGAAAGCAATATATCATTAAAATTCCCAAAAAGTAAATTAAAATTGACTAGGTTTAAATAGTTTTAAGCTTGGTTGATTCAATTTTCGATGCGTTTTCATTTTTTGACATCATCATTGAAATGCACGCTATACATTTAGAAGAATTCAGGTTTTCAGACACCTCACATGAAGTGTTTCATTTAGTGTATGATAGTCAAAAATCGACTTGATTGGACAAGAATGCGGTCCTAACACCGAATAAGACTGAATAAAATATAATCTTTTCTATCTTTGTCATTCATAATTAAATTTAAAGTGCCGCCACCTAAGCCTACTCAACACGTCAATCCATTGTTGCCGCAAAAATCGAAGAAGGAACAAAACCCTGAATATTACCTCGAGGGTATTCGGGCAGGCAATCGCTTTATCCTGAGTGAATGTATTACATTGTTAGAAAGTACCAGGCCTGAAAAAAGGGCACTAGCCGAAAATATTTTGGAACAATTTAAAGAAGATAATTCCACGATTAGAATTGGCATCACGGGTACTCCTGGTGTAGGTAAAAGCACCTTTATTGAAGCACTTGGAATGTTTCTCATAAAACAAGGACATCACCCAGCTGTTCTTGCAATTGATCCCAGTAGTACACATAGTAAGGGTAGTATCCTAGGAGACAAAACTCGAATGGCAAGACTTTCAGGACGTGATGAGGCCTATATTCGGCCTACACCTTCTGGAGCAATACTTGGCGGCACAGCTTTATATACAAAAGATACAATCAGATTGTGTGAAGCAGCAGGCTTTGATGTCGTGCTAGTTGAGACGGTCGGTGTAGGCCAGTCAGAAACGGAAGTCAATCATATCACAGATGTAAATTTATTGCTTTTGCAACCTGGTGCAGGAGATGATATACAAGGTATCAAGCGAGGCATCATGGAAAATGCTGATATTTTTATTATCAATAAAGCTGACGGACCACAACTGGAGCTTGCTAAGCAAGCAAAGCGAGCGTATAGGAATGCCCTTCAGCTGTTTCATCATGAGATGGAAGAGTGGAAAAGCCCGATAATCTTGGTGTCTTCAGTACAAGATTATGGTATGGAAGAAGTGTATCAGGCAATTCAAGATTACAAAAAATTACTGATCGATAAAAGTATTTTTGAAGGTAGAAGAAGAGAACAAGATATGAGATGGTTCAGCATGAAAAGCCGTGATGTGATGGAAAACATCATACTTGGGAGCAGTGCTTTTAGTACTATGTATGCGCAACTGAAAGAAGATGTGTTGCACCAGAAGACCACCATTTCCGCCGCTCTAGATAGGATGCGGTCAGTGCTATCTTCTTTGATTGAAAAGAGTAATAAAAAGTGAGTTTTTGGAGTAGAAAATCGGTAGTTATAACGACAGTCACAGTATTTTTGTCCATTCAAATTTTATACAGTCAGACTCAAATAGAGGCCTTTAAAGCATTCAGAAGCCCTGTCAATTATGATTACAAGCTTTCTGCTAATTTTGGTGAACTCAGAGGGAATCACTTTCACTCAGGCCTAGATATCAAATCCTCCGGAAAAGCCATTGATTCCATTTTTAGCATTGCTGATGGGTATGTTTCTAGGATTAAAGTAGCTGCAGGCGGTTATGGTCTGTCTGTGTATATTGTCCATCCAGAAACCGAGTTTACTTCCGTTTATGCGCATTTGGAGGCTTTCAGCGAAGATATAACGGCAGTGGTAAGGCAAAACCAGATGGCTTTTGAATCCTATGAAATTGATGTATCACTTGATCCAGATGCATTGCCGATAAGTCGAGGTGTGTTTCTTGGTCTGATGGGTAATACCGGACATTCATTTGGGAAACACCTCCATTTTGAACTTAGAGACACTAGGTCTGAAATCCCTGTTAATCCCTTGCTATTGGGTTTTGGTGTTAAAGACAATACTCAACCCACGATTAGTTCGGTTTCAATTCATGGAATAGATGATTTGTATCACAAGGTGTGGGAGAAAAACATCCCCATTCCTTCAATAGAAGCAACCATCGACCTACCTTTCCCAATCTATGTACCTGCATTTCAAGCTGGAATTGCAATCAAAACAAAGGATTTTATGGATGGTAGTAGGCATCATATGGGTATTTATGCTATGCATGTGTATGTGGACAGTCTGCTGGTATTTGACTATAAAATAGATAAATTTTCCTTTGATAAATCACGAGAGATCACCGGCTTTTATGATTATAAAGCCCAAAAGGCCGGTAAAGGCTACTATTATCTTTGCTATAAATTTCCGGGCTGTGATCTGGAGTTTATGAAAGATAGTGGCCATGGTTTTATACCGCTCAACCTAGACCAAGAGCATCATGTACGAGTGGAAATAGAAGATTTTAACCATAATAAAAGAACCGTATTGCTCACCTTGATTCGAGACAAGGATATAGTTGTAGCTGAAAATACTTCAAAAGAAGGAATATTTGTATCTCATCAGGAAGACCGTACTTTTCAAATAAAAAACCTGACGGCCACAATCAATAAAAACACCCTTTTTCGACCGATTTACTTTCTACTGGACACCCTTCAGAATGGAGGAAACAATACTAAATACAAGATTCATAAGCGTGACGAACCGCTAAAATCGCTGCTCCCAGTCTCCTTAAAACCGGAGCATCCGGACAGGATAATTGGCAAGGAGATTATAATGTTTAATAATGGTACAAAATACAATTTAGGTGGATATTGGGAAGAAGGGGCGCTGATAACGGAAATACCTGAGTTTGGCATTGTAAGTTTGGAATACGACACCATAGCACCTACCATTCGTGCGGTTAAGTTCAAGAGCAATGCTACTATATATCGGACATTCAGGTTTGTAGTTAATGATAATTTACCGGTGAAAGGTAAACATGTCTCAGGCATCAAAATAAAAGTGTGGATTGATGGCAATTTTGTGATCAGTCCGTATAGTTTAAAAGACAATGTATTAGAAATTCCATTGTCAGAGATTAACTCTGGGCAACACGAGTTAAAGATAGAAGCGATAGATCATTCTAATAATAAGGCGCTTTTCCAGGCTTCATTTATTAAATAATATTCGATAAATTGCAGAGTTATATATAGTGATTATTTGTATTTAATTATAAATATATAGCTCAATTGACGCTTTACCAAACGTCATATTAGCAAACTTAACATGCACATATTTGATTATTTAATTTTACAGCCATTAACATTTGCGTTACTCCACAAATATCCAACATCGTCTTATCTCCAGTAGAATCAATGATTTTGGTAGAGCGTAATACTTTTTATATTTTTGACAAGTAACAATTTTACTATATTTGTGTTTTCTTTAGCAGAATATAAGGTACATGAGTAAATATATAGTTTCGGCACGTAAATATAGACCGATGACTTTTGAGGAAGTGGTAGGTCAGGATCATGTTGCCAAAACACTAAAAAATGCGTTGCAAATAGGACATCTGGCACACGCATTTCTATTTACGGGACCTCGAGGAGTAGGTAAAACGACTTGTGCGCGTATCCTTGCAAAGGTCATCAATTGCGAAAACCCTAAGAATCAGGTGGAAGCTTGTAATGAATGCAGTTCTTGTACTTCCTTCAATGATAATGCTTCTTTCAATATATTTGAGCTGGATGCCGCATCCAATAATAGCGTGGAAAGTATCCGAATGCTCATCGATCAGGTTAGGATACAGCCACAAAAGGGTAAATATAAGGTATTCATCATCGACGAGGTACACATGTTGACCTCTCAGGCTTTCAATGCTTTTCTAAAAACGCTAGAAGAACCGCCCGAACATGCGATATTTATCATGGCAACCACTGAAAAGCACAAGGTACTACCTACGATATTGTCGCGCTGTCAGATATTTGATTTTCGTCGTATTCAGATTTCCGATATTGTAAGGCAGCTTGAGATCATCTGTGACAAAGAAAACATTCAGGCAGAAAAGCAGGCATTGCATGCTATAGCCGAGAAGGCAGACGGAGCTATGCGGGATGCACTTTCCATTTTTGACAAAATAACCAGCTCTGTTAGTGGCAATGCAATCACGTACAAAGATGTGGTAAATAATTTAAATTTACTCGATTACGAGTACTATTTTAAAATCACGGATGCATGCCTAATTGAAGACATCGCAAAGGTATTACTTACTCTTGATGAGGTAATCAAGCAAGGATTTGACGTAGAGCAGTTTGTACTGGGATTGGCAGATCATTTCAGAGATTTACTGATCGCTAAGATTCCTTCAACAATAGGAATCTTAGAAGCAAGTGAGGAACTTAAGAAAAGGTACTATGATCAATCGCAGCTGGCACAAGCCTCTTTTCTATTATCAGGATTAAACATGCTCAATCAATGTGATATTGATTTAGTCAGAGCCAAAAACAAACGGCTACAGGTAGAATTAGTTCTTTCCAAGCTCGCCTATCTAAGTAGGGCAGTCAATTCAGATGTTTTTGCAGGAAGTGTTG
Organism: Bacteroidetes bacterium OLB9; assembly: GCA_001567255.1. Classification (GTDB taxonomy): domain Bacteria; phylum Bacteroidota; class Bacteroidia; order Chitinophagales; family Saprospiraceae; genus OLB9. The sequence goes on from LNBW01000056.1 coordinate 191,556, forward strand.
AAGCACAAGAAAAAAAAAATAGTGTAGCGAACGTAAGTCTCAATCAAAACACGGATAAACCTTTAAATCTAAGTCCAAATCACGGTAGTAATAATACTGGGACAACATCTAAACCCCAGCAAGTAGTGAGTCAACCTGAGACGACTACAACCAACATTGAATCATCTAATCAGTCCAAGGATATTGTAGAGCCTGTTGCATCATCGATGTTTGGTAATCTCGACAAAATTAGAGATATGGTTAGGCAGAGTGAAGCATCTAAGCTAAAGGCCAAAAAGGAATTAACAATAGAAGGTATTCAGAAAATTTGGAACAATTACATGGAGCTCAATCCTTCTATAAGCCTCAAAAAGGCGATGGAACTTACTCAAATGACACTACAAGACAAGACGATACACGTGTTTGTGCCCACACAAGTCACCAAGGACATGATACTTCAGGAGACCGGATTAATAGAGAGAATCAGAGAAGAGATGTCCGCTACAGATATTATTTTAGATATCGAAGTTAATCTGGAGCGTTTTCCGGAATATGAGGAATATCGCACTACGGTCACGCTATCTAATAAAGAAAAATATTTAGAGATGTTGAAGAAGAATCCATCACTTGGATTATTGAGTAAAAAAACTCGATCTAAAACTGGACTCTGAAATGTAGAAAGCATGATATTTGTAGTAACATAACATAAAAAACAATTTTAGTTAAATAATTATTAGTACAATGCCTGGATGGTATGCAGAAAATATTAACCTCCAAAGTGTATTGGATAGCAATCCTTCACTAAAAACCCTATTTGAAACAGGGCAGACGAATATAGCGCGAGGTGATTATATCTATCTTCCCGAAGAAAAGATGGATTCGATATACTTCATTCTTAAGGGTAAAATAAAATTAGGCACTTACAGAAATGCAGAAACCGAGGTCATCACTGCGATATTGTATGAAGGCGATGTTTTCAGTGAGTTGTCCATTCTAGGTAACCATACAAGAAATGACTTTGCAATGGCTATGGAAAATGCGATAGTTGTTGGATTTACTCAGGAAAAACTGAAGTCAATCATGGCTGATTTTCCCGAATTTAGTGTGCTTATGATGAAAATCATGAGTGAACGGGTCACAGAGATGCATGAACGCCTGGAATCACTTATATTTATGGACTCACAGTCGAGGATTATAGATTTTTTAGTCAAGAGCGTGGAGAAAAGAGGCCATAGGATGGGCTATGAATGGGTACTGAGAAATTTTTATACCCACCAGGATATTGCTAATCTAACTTCGACCTCTCGACAATCTGTCACTATGATATTAAATAAACTTAGAAAGGATAACATTATTCAGTTTGATAGAAAGCGGATGCTCATCCGAGATCTGGACAAACTCAAATCATTGATAAAATAAAGTACCATGTTAGTTATTGATGACGTATTAGTCAGTGAAGATATTATTGAAGAGTGTTTTTGTTGTGATCTTCATGCTTGTAAAGGTGCCTGCTGTACGGAAGGCGATTATGGTGCGCCGCTAGAAAAAGCAGAAATGGGTGAGATCACCAAATATTTAGAACTTATCAAGCCGTATCTACCTGAACGTTCTGTAGCATATTTAGAAAATCATCCCGGATATGAGTTGTATGAAGAGCCTAAAACCTGGGGTACTTCCTGCCATGAAGACGGAGCTTGTGTTTTTTTGAATAAGGATGCAAACGGTATCGGATACTGTGCAATAGAAAAAGCATGGGCAGATGGTAAAATCCCATTTAAAAAGCCAGTTTCATGCCATCTCTATCCGATCAGGATTTCTAAAAATGATATCTCTGGCTTTGAAGCATGGAACTACGACATCTGGGATATCTGTGCAGCAGCCCGTATCAAAGGGAAGCGACTTAAAATGCCAATCTATCGCTTCGTAAAAGACGCCATTATCCGTAAAAAGGGGCAGGATTTTTACGATCAGTTAGAAGCTGCTGCCGATCATCTTAATGGAGAAGATCAGCTTACTTTAACTACTTAAATTTGTAGTACTCAGCGTTATTTCTGCAGTGTATTATTACCTCCTGATCCCATATTCATGCCACCTTGGTTATTGCCACTGGCATCTTTAAGGTCCGTATTTTTGACCTTGGATTGACGCTCTTTAAAGTCCACATTTCCAAATTTATAACGGACATTGAGGCCAAAAGATCTGAATGGCACGGCGATGGAAGATGATTGCTTGATTTCTTCTGTTTCGATATTGGTTTTGAAGTATTTATTGGCATTAAATGGCTCGATAAGGGTGACACCAAGACTGAAGTTTTTAAATTCTTTGCGTAGCCCCATACCGTAGATAGTGAAAGCAGGATTGTCGCCCTGAATGGTTCTGACAGGCGACCGGAAGAAGCCAAAGAAGTCTGCCTTGAAAGTTCCTGTGATTTTTGCTTCACCATTGAGGAAGATATTGTATTCAAAACTTTTACGCTCTTCCGGATTTCCATTGACGATACCTTTTGCGTCATAAGTTGCAATATTTCCACCTGTTCGGAAGGTAAATAGGCTTACAGACTTGCTGATAAAGGTATTGAGTCCTAAAGAGTTTTTAGTGCCTACATTTTCAAATGTATTGACAGATAGATTATTCTCATTTAGTGAAAGTATCTGCTCAATAATATCGTCCGTATGTTTATAGAAAAGGGATGAAAATGTGGTGAATCCTTTAAAAGTAAAGTTGTAACCAAGTTCTACTTGATGTACGAGTTCAGGATTCAGCATAGGATTTCCGATAGTCTGATTGACAAAATCTGCATTGTTATTGAATGGATTGATATAGGATAGACTAGGTCGCTGAATTCTTTGTGTATAAGAAAGTTTAAGTGTCCTGAACCCACTAAAAGTCCGGCTTATTGTTAGGTTAGGCAATAGGTTGTTGTATTTAATATTTTCAAAATCAAGGTCTGTTGACTTGTCAAAAGCACCCGAGATGCCTGTCTGTTCATATCGCGCTCCTGTGATCAAATTGTACTTTCTGGCAATAATAAAACTCATAGATGCATATCCGGCATATACATTTTGATGGTAGTTGAAGGTTTCTACGAGCGGCGTATATCCGTTTGTGATGTCAAAAACCTGCGTGTTGTAATTGCTGATAATATTTCTGATGATGGTTTTTAATCCGGTCTCTAATTTGATGGCTTTGGTAAAAGGATGAGTGTAATCCACCTGAAGTGTGGTTTCGTGGTTTACTCCATCATTATTGATATCTGTATTTCTATTGAGCAAATCAAAATCGTGCATTTCATCAATTATATTATCTTGGTCGGTGTTTTGTCGTGAATATTGTACGCCAAAACTAATTTCTTGATTCTCTCGTTTTTCAAATTTATGAGTAAAATCAGTTGACCAATCAAAACCACTATTGAGATTTTTACTTGTGTTAGTTCGAGTATAATTATCCACTAATCCGGATTGATTGATAGCACCGATAGTCGTTCCATCTACATTCAATCCAAATCCTCGGAAATTAAATGAAGAATTGATACTATTAAAGCCATTGAAGTCATAAAACGCACTCAGAGAACCATTGCCTCCAATAGTAGAAGATTTGTGATCGCCATTTTGACTGATGGTACCAGAATTAATCTTGTCAAACCGGTAAAATTCATTCGTTCCTTTAGCCGGAGGAGAATAAAATAACGCGCCACCTGAACTTAGTCCAAACCGACCCTTTCCAGCATTCAGATTGATAAAAGTACTGTTTTGTCTGTTGCCGATAGAAGCATTGATACTACCTGCAAATCCATCCACATTCTGCTTTTTAGTGATTATGTTGATGAGACCTGCGCTTCCTTCAGCATCGTATTTTGCTGAAGGCGAAGTAATCACTTCCACTTTTTTAATCTGATCGGCAGGAAACATTTTGAGTGCTTCAGCGACATTGCTTGAAAACATACCCGAAGGTTTACCGTTGATGAGAATTTTGACATTTTGAGAACCACGAAGTGATACATTCCCATTGAGATCAACGGACAACATCGGCACTTTGCGCAGTACATCCGTGGCATCACCACCTGCAATCGATGCATCATTCTCGGCATTGAAGACGAGCTTGTCAGCTCTGTTTTCAAAAAGGGTTCGCTCCTCATTGATATTAACTGCATCCAGAACCGTTGCTGAAGGGGTTAGATAAATATGTTCAATATTGAGATCAGGACTTTTTAAAGTTGTCTCCACCGTTACCTTTTTATCTTCATATCCAATGAATGAAACATAAATATCGTATTGGCCATTGACAATCTCTTCAATGCGGAAAAACCCGTTTTCATCGGACAGAACCCCATTTTGAATGATGGAGCTACCTTTCTTTTTTAAGGTAACTGTAGCAAAACTCACTTTTTCCTTCGTAAGCGAATCGACAACGGTACCTTCAATTTTTCCCTTGATAGTCGGGCCTTTTGCGCCTCCACTAAATGGAAACTGAGCGTGAGCAGTGGATAGTACCAGAATAAAGGCAAGGCTAAGTATGTATCTCATCAGATGATTATATTTATTTTATATATTGAATTTAATGAGTGCAAAATTGATATTAAAGTTGGTGTCTGATATAAAAATATAGATGAATACCGATAAATTTAGGATGAATAGCTTAAATCAAATCCTTGAATACAATCAACAAAGGCATAAAACTTAAAAATTGGTTAATATGCTTACCTTTGTTGCAACTAAATAAGTGGAATGGATCTGATTGCACAGCTAAGAGTACAGTTTGAAGATTTTTTGAGTAAAAATCCTTTGACTAAAGATCCTGTAAGTCTTTATGAACCAGCAGATTATATTCTGTCTATAGGTGGTAAACGCTTAAGGCCAGTGCTGACATTACTAGGTACTATGTTATATGGACGCCATACTCAAGAAGCCATGAAGGCGGCCATGGCAGTAGAGGTGTTTCATAATTTTTCATTAGTGCACGATGATGTGATGGATAATGCAGACATCCGCCGTGGTCAACCAACGGTACATAAAAAATACAATATTAACACTTCGATTTTGACAGGTGATGTGATGCTCGTCAAAGCTTATCAATACATCCTGGATTATGAAGATCCTGAGCTAGTTTACGCCCTGATGAATGCCTTTAATAAAATGGCATTTGGTGTGTGTGAAGGACAGCAATTGGATATGGACTTTGAAAAGAGAGAAGATGTAAATATTCAGGAGTATCTCCACATGATCACACTGAAAACATCGGTTTTAATCGGAGCTGCAATTCAGATGGGCGCCATAGTAGCTCGTGCAGACAAACAGGATCAATTCCATATTTATGAATTTGGGAAAAATCTGGGTATCGCTTTTCAATTGCAAGATGATAACCTGGATGTTTTTGGTACACAGGCACAAGTAGGTAAGCGTATCGGTGGTGACATATTACAAAATAAAAAAACTTATCTATACCTTAAAGCACTCGAATTGTGCAGTGATGAGCAAAGGGCTATACTTGAAAATCTGTATGCTGAAACGGCTGAAAGCATCAATGAAGATTTTAAAATTGAGACCGTCACCCAAATTTTTAAAGATGTTTATGTTGTAGAATATAGTCGACAAGTGATCGAGGCCTACAGGGATCTTGCATTTTCGCATCTGGATGCATGTAAAATTGCATCCGAATTTAAAAAACAACTTAAAGATTTTGTCAATGAATTCATTTTCAGGGAACAATAAAAATATTTTAAATGTTAAAATATGGATAATATCTGATGTGAAGTTGGCTTTTTTATGTTACTTTTATTGTTTATTTAGTCTTATCTATACAAACCGCTTTTGTGATGAAATTTTTTAGTACCATCTTTGTAACCATTTTGATTTTGGCTACTTATTCCTGCAAAACAAGCAATAAAATGTTTGACCCTAAAACGACAAAACAAACAGTGATATCATTTGGTACCGGAGGTGGATTTACCGGTAATGTGACCGAGTATCATTTATCATCAACTGGTAAAATTTATACAGAGTTAGAATCCGGAATTAAGGAAGTGGGTAAAATTAAGAAGCAAATAGCAGATCAAATTTTTGCTAACTACAAAAACCTTAAATTAAATGAGCTTGAACTGGATGATCCGGGCAACAGATATTATTTTGTCCGACACAAATCGGGGGATAATGTACATCAACTTCAATGGGGAAAGCAACCGCTTGAAAATACCAATTTGCAAACCTACTTCAACATACTAATGGCTGAGGTAAAGAGGATTAATGATGATAAAAAATAAAGATCAATAAACCAATTTAAATAAATATTCCTATGAAACATAAAATTGTACTTTCCTTATTGCTAATTTTACTTGGCTGGGTAGGTGTTGATGCACAGATGAAGACCATTGAGCTTTCGCAGGAAAAACCAAATCCATCTCAGCTGATGCTGAAGCCAAAGCAAAATATTACCCATTTTGACAGAAATCCGGGCTCAACAGAATTTAAAACATTAGGAGCATTTAGAATAACAGAATTGGATAATGGTTTGAAAGCCGGAATGTTTGGCAATAGAAATGTACCTCTATACATAGAAGGTACGCTTGCCAATAGTACAACTAAAGGCAGCAGAGCTGAAAATCAAGCTTATGAATACCTTAGAGCGGCTGCACCGTTGATGAAAATCAAAAATCCGGATCTCGAATTTAGTGTATTATCTACATATGAAGACGAGCTCGGCATGACACATATCAAGATGCAGCAAATGGCTGGCAACGTTCCGGTGTATGGAGGAGAGGTAATTCTTCATAGTAGAAAAGGGGCCATAGAATTTTTAAACGGACATTACTTTCCATCGATTAAAATGGAATCGTTGACACCGGTAATGACAGAAAAGCAAACACTGGATGTAGTAAAAGAGGATCTTGGCGCATCATTAACATATGAAGTGGATGTTACCATTCTTGGAGATATGTCCACTAAAACAGAACTGGTGGTTTTGCCGATGGATGATCAGACTTTCAGACTAGCTTACCACCTAACCGGTTATAAAAATTTGATTGAAAGGTGGGAATACTTTGTAGATGCTATTGATGGAGAGATCATACGAAAACACCAAAGCATTTGTAAGTTCCACCATCATGAAGTCGATCATCATGCGAAAGATGTTGAAGATCATGTTTTAACATCATCTCTAAGTTCCACAACTTCCATTGCACTGGATGGGAAAGCAACGGCTTCAGCACCAGATTTATACGGGATCAGTAGGATAATCAACACATATCAGGTAGGAGCCAAATATTATATGATTGATGGTTCACGTGAAATTTTTTCAAGCACACCTACGCAAATGCCGGATGATCCATCGGGAGTAATTTGGACATTGGATGCTTTCAATACGTCTCCGGCATTAAATAATTTTAGATTTGATCATGTTACTTCAAATAATAACACATGGAATAGTCCTACCAGCGTATCGGCACACTACAATGGCGGTAAAGCGTATGAATATTTTAGAAATACTTTCAACAGGGCATCAATCAACGGATCGGGAGGCAATATTATTTCGCTTATCAATGTAATTGAAGAAGACGGTAAGGCAATGGATAATGCATTCTGGAATGGTCAGGCGATGTTTTATGGCAATGGCAATACTCAGTTTTTCCCACTAGCTAGAGGGTTGGATGTAGCCGGACACGAAATGTCACATGGAGTGATTCAGAGCACAGCTAATCTGGAATATAGAGGAGAATCAGGTGCGCTCAACGAGTCTTTTGCAGATGTATTTGGCGTGATGATAGATAGGGATGACTGGCTGATAGGCGAAGATGTAGTCAGACCAAATGCCTTCCCATCTGGAGCATTGAGAAGCATGTCAGATCCACACAATGGAGCAGCAAACAATGATTTTGGTAGAGGCTGGCAACCCAGCCACTATAATGAAAGGTACACTGGAAGCCAGGATAATGGAGGAGTACATATCAATAGTGGCATTCCCAATCACGCATTTTATAAATTTGCATCAGCTGTAGGAAAAGACAAGGCAGAAAAAGTTTATTACAGAGCATTAACCAATTATCTGACGAAGTCATCTCAGTTTGTTGATGCAAGGGTTGCAGTAGTAAAAGCAGCAGGTGATTTGTACTCAACTGCAGAAGTGAATGCAGCTAAAGCAGCATTTACCGAAGTGGGTATTCTGGGTGATGAAGGTGGTGATTACGAACAAGATGTACAAATAAATCCAGGTCAAGACTTTGTTCTAACAACAGGATCCAATAATGTCGGGCTATACCTGATGGATGCTAAGGGACAGTTGTTGGGACAGTTGAATTCCAGGCAGATATTGTCAAAGCCGAGTATATCAGACGATGGTAGTGAAGTAGTTTATATTGGTGGAGACAAGAAGATGTATTATCTCACTTTTAACTGGCAAGCGAATCCCCCGACCTATAATGAGCAATTACTAAGTGATGAAGCAGTATGGAGGAATGTCATTATTTCAAAAGATGGATTGCTTATTGGTGCAACGACTAACAATGCAGAAAACCATATTTATGTATTTTACTTTGGAGGTCAAGATGTTATCAGCAGAGATTTTGAATTGTATAATCCTACCTATACTACTGGTGTAGTCACAGGAGATGTTAATTTTGCTGATGCTATGGAGTTTGATCTCTCAGGAAAATATATTATGTACGATGCAGAGAACGAACTCAGATCTGGAACCGGAAATACCATAAAATACTGGGATGTAAGTTTTATTGAAGTGTGGAACAATGCGACTAAGACATTTACCCAAGGTGAGGTTTCAAAACTTTTTTCATCACTACCTAAAGATGTAAGCGTAGGTAATGCGACGTTTTCCAAAAATTCGCCATATATCATTGCTTTCGATTATATTGATGAGGAAAATAATTCATCTGTGCTTGGAGCAAATATTGAAAAAGGCAATGTGGGTCTAATTTTCGAGAATAACACCCTTGGATTTCCTAATTACAGTGGTACAGACCAGCAGTTGGTTTTTGAGTATGAACAACCATCTACTCAACAAACTAATTTGGGAATTGCTAATTTGAAGCAAAATAAAATTGAAGTTAATGGAGATGCACAAGTGTTTAGCCCTCAAAAAAGATGGGCAGTGTGGTTTAGAAATGGTGCCAGATCAACGGCTGTTGAAAAAGTTCTTGCCGAACATCAGACTTTTGATATTGACAAAAATCCTGTTAGTGACGTGTTGAGTATGACTGTAATCAGTGATAATAATTCAGCCGTAGATTTTGATATTCTAATATCAGATTTGAATGGAAAAGTTTATTACGAAAATCATTATAATTCATCTGATGAAAATATTAATGTCAACATTTCTGACTTGAATAATGGTCTTTACATTGTTACGCTTAAATCAGGAAAAACAGTTGAATCCAAAAAGTTTGTCAAAATATAATTATTAGCGCTTCAATGCTGATAGAAGAAGGAGAAAATTTCGATTGAAGTTTTCTCCTTTTTTCTTGCCCATCCATAAAATTTTTAAAAAAATTAAATTGTTGATTATTAGTTTGTTACAATGAATATTGTTGTTGATGATTTTCACAATCCAATAGAGATTTACAAAAAGTAATTGTTTCTTCACAACTATTTTGGTGCTCACTTAATCTATCCTCAAAAATTAGAGTTCTGACATGAGAAATAAAAAATTCTTTGTCTCATTATAAATTTTCTTCATTCCGATGGCAAAGGCAGATGCTGTGATTAACACTTTTTTACCTATAGTACAAGGCCAAAGTTATCGGCGAGCAAGGTTTTGACTGGTGCAATAAAATAAGTTGAATTTACCTACTTAAGAACATAGAACGTTTTCTGTCTAATTCTCTGAAGAAAGGATCATAGATGTCCTTAATATAATAAATCATTTCGCCTGTGGATTTCATTTCAGGACCAAGATTTTTATCGACGCCAGGGAATTTTTCAAATGAAAACACCGGTACTTTGATAGCATATCCGGTAAGTTTTTTGTCAATAATGAAATCATGCACCTTGTGTGTACCTATCATCACTTGAGTCGCCATTTTTAGATAAGGTACCTGATATGCTTTGGCAATAAATGGAGTAGTTCTCGACGCTCTTGGGTTGGCTTCAATGACAAATACTTTGTCCTTTTGGATGGCAAATTGCACATTAATTAAGCCTTTAATCTTGAGTGCAAAGGCAAGTTTTTCTGTGTATTCAACCATTAAACCTACAACTTCGGGACTCAGGGAATACGTTGGAAGAACCGCAGAACTATCTCCTGAATGGATACCAGCCGGTTCGATATGTTCCATTATACCCATAATATGTACTTGCTCTCCATCGCAGATAGCATCAATTTCAGCTTCTTTTGCACGCTCTAAAAATTGATCTATCAAGACTTTATTGTCGGGCATATGTTTAAAGATACTGAGCACATGAGATTCTAGTTCTTTATCATTGATGACGATTCTCATTCTTTGCCCACCGAGCACATAAGAAGGTCGCACCAGTACGGGATAAGTTACTCGATTAGCTACGGCAAGCGCCTCATCCACATCATGAGCTACACCGTATTCAGGATAAGGAATATCTATATCTTTGAGTAAGTCTGAAAATCGGCCGCGGTCTTCTGCAAGGTCCATTTCATTGAAATCGGTACCCATTATTTTTACACCCTTTTCCTTAATCTTCTCAGCTAATTTGAGTGCAGTTTGTCCGCCAAGTTGTACAATGATTCCTTCAGGTTTCTCTAGATCTATGATTTCTTCTAAATGCTCCCAGTACACAGGTTCAAAATAAAGTTTGTCTGCAATATCAAAATCGGTAGAAACCGTTTCAGGATTACAATTGACCATAATGGCTTCATAACCTGCTTCTTTGATGGCCATAAGTCCGTGTACACAACAATAGTCAAACTCAATGCCCTGGCCTATTCTATTAGGTCCTGAGCCTAGTACAATAATTTTCTTTTTATCTGAAGGGATGCTCTCATTTTCACCATCAAAAGTAGAATAAAAATACGGTGTTTGAGCTTCAAACTCTCCAGCACAAGTATCGACCATTTTATATGCTCGTCTTATACCACATTTTTTTCTATATCGGGTTACATGTTCTTCGTCGATTCTCATGAGCCAGGCTATCTGAGCGTCAGAATATCCTAGACTTTTTATTTTTTTTAGGAATGAAGGAGGGATGTCTTCAGCAACATTATAACGCATCAGTTGCTCCTCAAACTTAATCATCGATTTTATCTGTCGGATGAACCACGGATCCACGCCTGTCAGTTTGTGTACGGTTTTTTCCGGAACACCTAGCCGCAGGGCATCTTTTAGGCGATATATACGGTCATCGCTTACATTTTCAAGTCGGTTCAAAATATCTTCTGTCTGGATCCATTCCTTTTTATCAGCTCCTAATCCTGCCCTATTATTCTCTTGACTTTGACATGCTTTCTGGAGTGCTTCGATAAAGTTTGTTCCGATAGCCATGACTTCACCAACAGATTTCATCTGTAAACCAAGTCGATTATCAGCACCATAAAATTTTTCGAAATTCCATCGTGGCATTTTTACAATGACATAGTCGAGTGAAGGCTCAAAAAATGCAGAGGTGGTACCGGTGATTTGATTTTTTAATTCATCAAGTGTGTAGCCTATAGCAAGTTTTGAAGCTATTTTAGCTATAGGATACCCTGTTGCCTTACTAGCCAAAGCAGATGATCTGGATACCCTAGGATTGATTTCTATAATTATGGTTTCTTCAGTATCAGGGTGCACTGCAAACTGAATGTTACATCCACCTGAAAAATTACCAAGAGCTTTTATCATTATAATAGCCTCATCTCTCATCTTCTGAAAGACCGTATCTGCTATGGTAATAGCAGGCGCTACCGTAATACTGTCTCCAGTATGAATACCCATCGGGTCGAGATTTTCAACAGTACAAACCACGATAACATTATCATTGTCATCACGAAGCAATTCCATTTCTATCTCTTTCCAGCCTAGTACTGCTTTTTCAACAAGCACTTCATGAGTTGGAGATGCTTCTAGGCCATGCCTTAATGCATCATCAAAGTCTTCTTCTCTCATCACAAACCCGCCACCGGTACCTCCTAATGTATAAGATGGTCGGATGACCAATGGATAACCTATGCGTTGAGCAGCTTCTTTTCCTTCCAGAAAGGAAAAAGCGATAGAAGATTCTGCCACATTCAATCCTTGTTGAATAACGAGTTGTTTGAATGCTTCTCTGTTCTCTGTAAGTTCAATTGCATTAACATCAACGCCGATCATTTTAACACCAAATCGCTCCCAAACACCCATTTTGTCTGCCTCGATTGCAAGATTAAGCGCAGTCTGGCCTCCCATTGTGGGTAGCACAGCATCGATTTGATGGATTTCAAGAATTTTAACAATGCTTTCTACTGTAAGTGGCCACAAATAAATGTGGTCAGCAGTAACATTGTCGGTCATGATGGTGGCAGGGTTAGAATTAATAAGGATAACTTCGATGCCTTCTTCTCTAAGAGATCTAGCGGCTTGTGTTCCGGAGTAATCAAATTCACAGGCTTGTCCTATGATAATGGGTCCGCTACCGATGATTAGAACGGACTTAATGGAGTTGTTTTTAGGCATGGTAGATGCTGTTGTGCGCTCGGGGCGCAAAGTTATTAATTTATCATGTTTTTCAATAACATTAAGAATTAAAATTAGGATGAATCTTTTATTCGGCTTAAAGTATCTAATTTTGTGATATTTAAATTAAGATAAGAGGTGCATACAAAAAAAGGTACAGTTCTCATTACCGATAAGGTTCACCCTCTTTTAATCGATGGGCTTGAAGCATCAGGTTATATTGTTGAATACAATACTTCGATTGATAATGAGGCTTTAGACAAGATCATTGAAGGATATACAGGTATTATTATAAACAGCAAGATAATAATGAATGAGCAGCGTATCGATTTGGGTACGCAATTGAAATTTATTGCAAGGCTTGGTTCAGGTATGGAAATCGTGGATATACCTTATGCTGAGCGCAAAGGAATAAAAGTTTATAGTTCGCCTGAAGGCAATAGCAATGCGGTGGCAGAGCATGAAATAGGAATGTTGCTAGGCTTGCTAAATCATCTGTATATTGCCGATGCTGAGGTGAGACAAATGCAATGGAATCGGGAAAAAAACCGAGGTTCAGAGTTAAGAGGTAAAACACTAGGCATCATAGGCCTCGGTCATACAGGTAGTGCCTTAGCTGAAAAAATGTCTTCGTGGAGACTCAATGTGATTTCTTATGATAAGTATAGGAAGCAATATCCGGACAGTCTGCGTTTTGTTGAGAAAGTAGCACTTGAAGAAGTGCTGAACAGAGCCGATATTATATCTCTTCATCTTCCATTGTCAGACGAAACAAAAATGCTTGTGGATGAAGATTTTATACAAAAGTGCAAGGATGGAGTAATCATCAGCAATACATCAAGAGGGCAAATTGTCCATCTTCCTGATTTGATTGAAGCACTTAAATCTGGTAAAGTAGCAGGTGCATGTCTAGATGTTTTTTCTAATGAAAAGCCATCCACTTATAATTCGGAGGAAGCAATATTGTATAAAGAACTTTTCGGTATGAAGAATGTAGTCGTTTCTCCACATATAGCCGGATGGACGCATGAATCACTTGAATTAATTGCTAAAACGCTTTTAGACAAAATAATAGTAGGTGACGAACTTTAAAATGTATCGAAGGATACAAATTTTAATTTATTTGAAAAAAAAGTTTTGTTTATAGCATAATATTTGCTTAACATTGCGGACTTTTAAGTATTTATTAACACAACAAAAATTCAGAGTATGAATAGATTGTTACTGATATTGAGTATTCTGTTTGTTTCATTGAGCGCTATAAATGCTCAGACAACAATAGAGGGAAAAGTTACCGAGGCTTCTTCAGGAGATGCAATAATACAAGGACCTGTTCAGCTTTTCCGTAACGGAGTACTTGTGGGAGGTACAGTTACTGATTTGGACGGAAATTACTTTTTTTCAGATGTTCAACCAGGAACTTATGATATGCAAGTAGAATACTTTGGTTTTGCAACAAAGAAAATTACTGGGATCGTAATTCAGGCTGGTAGGACCAATAAAATTAATTTTGAGCTATCGGATGATGCGCAATTGCTTGACCTTGGAGTTGAAATTGTTGCATATAAAGTGCCTTTGATAGAATTTGACAATACTACACAAGGGGCTACTGTTACAGCAGAAAAAATTAGAGCATTACCCACTAAACAAATTAATGCTATTGCAGCGACTTCGGCAGGTATTTCCTCTACAGACGGAGGCGCTATATCAGTGCGGGGATCCAGGTCTAATGAAACTGTTTATTTCTTAGATGGAGTTAGAGTAACAGGAAACTTGATTCCTCAATCGGAAATCGAGCAACTTCAGGTTGTAGTTGGAGGTATTGAAGCAAGATATGGAGACGTAACTGGAGGTGTTATTTCATTGACATCACGGGGTCCATCTAATAATGTTACAGGTAGTTTTGAAGTAGAGAAATCTTTAGATGGATATGGTTATAATCTAATAAGTGGCAACATATCAGGACCGATTTTAAAAAATAAAGACAATCAATCTATCATTGGATATAGATTTTCCGGCCAGTATAGAAATGTAGCAGACAATAGCCCTTCGGCATTAGGTGTTTGGAGGGCTCCGGAGAGTTTAATTCGAGAATTAGAGGCCAATCCGGTGTATTCAATAGGTGGTACTCTGTTTCCATCTATAGAGACAAAAAGAACAGAGGATTTGGGAGGTCCATTCAAAGCTAGACCTAACGATGAGAATATAGACCTTGATGTCACCGGCCGTCTGGATTTCAGACTGTCAAAAAACATTGATGTTCAATTGTCAGGTTCATATAATGATAGAAAAGACAGATTCACTCCAAGTACAGGTTGGTCACTACTGAACTGGGTAAACAACCCTTATCAGTATTCAAATACTTATAGAGGTAACTTCAGACTTACTCATAAAATAGGAAGACAAAGTGGTGAAGAAGAGGAAGGAAAATCTACTAGTGGCATCAAGAATTTTTCTTATTCTGTTATATTAGGATATCAAAAATCTAAATCAAGATCAGAGGATTTTAGACATGAGGACAGATTATTTGATTACGGGTACTTTGGTAAGACAGCCAGAACGTGGGATCCTGTTTTCGGTTTTTTTGAAAGCCCACGAACCATAGAAGTAAATGGAGAGCCAAGGCAATTTTTTGCTGGGCTGTTAGGGTATAGAGAAGTAGTAGGTGAGTACATTCCAAATACTGTAATTAACCCGGTTTTGGGTTCTTATAATGCTATCAATGGTGTTAATGTCAATGGTTTGTTGAATGACAATGTGAATGTAGCATGGAACAATTTGTACTCTAATGTGGGTCAGGTATATAGCAACTTTAGCAAGTCAAACGATGACAGGTATTCAATCAATCTAACTACAGGTTTTGACTTGTTTACCGGCAACTCTGATAAAGGAAGGCACAATATTCAAATCGGCTTTTTGTATGAGCAAAGTATCAATCGTGGATGGGGAGTTTCTCCTTTTGATTTATGGAATCTAGCTGAACTTCAAGCTAATCTTCATATCAATGGTGTTGATACAACCAATGTATTAAGATTTGAGACGATGGAGACTCCTAACGGAACGCTTGAGCTTCCAGTATATCAAACTAACTTAAATATTAATAACGATAATCTCTTCTATAGAGCGGTTAGAGAAGTTACAGGACAATCTGACAATGATTATGTTAACGTTTGGGATCTTGATCCTAGTCAATTGAGCCTTGATATGTTCTCTGCCTCCGAGTTGATCAACAGACAAGGTTTGATCAGCTATTATGGTTTTGATTACCTAGGAAATAAGCTAGGCACAGATGTAAGATTTGATGACTTCTTTACAAGTAGAGATGCTAATAATAGGAGGACATTTCTTGTAGCTCCTTTTCAACCTATTTATGGCGCAGTATTCCTTCAGGATAAGTTCTCCTTTAAGGATATCATTTTCAGATTGGGTGTGAGAATGGATTATTTTGATGCTAACACTAAGGTGATGAGAGATCCATATGCACTATATGAAATTGAAAGCGCCAAAGATTATTATGCCAGAACGGGTTTGCAGCAACCTACATCAGTTGGGGATGATTACAATGTATATGTTGTCAGTGAAGAAGATCAGACCGTCAAAGCATTCAGAAAAGGAGACCAGTGGTTTCTTCCTAATGGTTCAGCGGTTTCAGGTGGAAATATAATTTATCAGGGAAGTCTAGTATATCCTTCTTATGCAGGTATCAATAAAGAAACAGGTCTGCAAGAGAGAAGACTTGAAATTCAATCATCCGGTGCTGATGAATTAGGCAGAGTATATAAGTCTGAATATTCATTTGTTGACTATAAACCACAATTGAATTTTATGCCACGTTTGGCATTCTCGTTCCCTATTTCTGATGATGCGGGTTTCTTTGCTCATTATGACGTACTCTATCAAAGGCCGCCTTCTAATTCATTTTCTTCTGCCCTAGACTTTTATTTCTGGGAAGATATTTCTCGTATAAATCCTCGTGAAGAAGCTATGAATAATCCGAACTTAAAGCCTGTTAGAACAGTAGATTACGAGGTAGGATTCCAGCAAAAGCTATCTGAGTCTATGGCGATGAAGGTGTCTGCATACTATAAGGAAATGAAAGATTTGATTCAGCAAAGGGTTTTGGCAAACGTAGCAGCACCGCTAAATACATATAAGATTTTTGATAATCTAGACTTTGGTACAGTTAAAGGGTTTTCATTTACTTTGGATAGAAGAAGAACCAATAATCTTGAATTGACAGCCACATATACCCTGCAATTTGCAGATGGATCAGGAAGTGATGCTAACTCTTCTAGTGGCATTAACACCAGAGGTCCTATTAGAAACTTGATCCCGCTTTCTTTTGATGAACGACATAGAATCACTGGAGTGATTGATTATCGATATGGTTCTGGAAAAGCTTATAATGGCCCTAGAATTGGAGGCATTAATATTCTTGAAGACTTTGGAGTGAACATAACTTCATTCTTAGTATCAGGTAAGCCATACACTAAAAATTCGACGCCTGCATCTTTTGGAGGATCCGGTTTTGCAGGGTCTATCAATGGAGCACGACTTCCATGGACATTTACAACAGATCTCAACGTTCAGAAGAGATTCCCGATAACACTTAGCAAGGAATCTGGAAAGAAAATGTGGTTTAATGCATATTTCAGAGTACAGAATTTATTCAATACTAAAAATATTATTAACCTCTACAAGTACTCAGGTGATCCAGATAATGACGGTTATCTTCAGTCTTCGTTTGGACAGGATAGAATTCAAGGGGTAATCAGTACAAAAAGAGATTTAGAAGCATTTCTTGATGCTTATTCATGGAGAATGTCGGCCCCTGGTAATTATACCTTGCCTAGAAGAATGTATGTTGGTGTAATTGTTGACTTCTGATTTTATTAATAAACATTTTAAAAAAAAGACAGATGAATTTTAGTAAAATATTTTTCTCAACGGTATTGACACTCAGTTTTATTGCCGGAGACCTTATGGCCAAGGAACCTGACAAAGTAAACGGAAGTGCCCCTACAGGAACACCTCAGGCCGTGAGTTGGAGAGAAGCTTGTGTTCGTCCAACAAAGCAAATAGAGCTTGATGTGAATAATGTAAGAGCGAGAATCATTTCTGGAGGTACTGTTTGGGAAGCAGCAGAATATATAGTTCCAAAGCCTCAACCGGGAGGTCTGCCTGTATCTGCATTGTACTCTGGAGGTGTTTGGATTGGAGGTGTTGATAGGGCAAGAAATATAAAATTATCAGCAGTGACATACCGAAGTTCAGGATTTGACTTCTTCAGTGGACCGCTTGATTTGAACGGTGCGACAGATAAAGAGGTATGTGATAATTGGGACAAATTTTTTGTTGTGGACGGAAAAAATGTTCGTGCACATGCCAACAGAGCCATAAAAGCTCAAGAGACCGGAGTGGCAATGGAGTGTGACTCTATACCGGAAGATGTCCTTTTCTGGCCTGGTCAAGGGAATGCTGACTGGAGAAGAAAGTATAGTTTTAACTTACCGGATCAGCCTTTAGGAAGTTTTTGGGATAATGACGAAAATGGTATCTATAATCCTTGTGGAGGAGATTTTCCTATCATAGAAATCAGAGGTTGTGAACCTAGTGACATTCAGGAAGCACGAGAGTTGATTCCTGATGAGATGATATTCTGGATTTACAATGATAATGGTGGTGCACAGACGCTTTCTGGGCCAGCGACGATCCAAATGGAAGTACAGGTTCAGGCATTTGCCTATACGACTAATGATGAGATTAACGACATGACTTTCTACCGTTATAAGTTGATTAATAAGGCTAATGAAGACCTAGTGGATTGTTATTTTTCTCTGTGGGTTGACCCGGATTTAGGATGTTATCAGGATGACCGTATTGGATGTGATATTGAAAGATCACTCGCTTATGTATATAATGAAGACGATGTCGATGGTTTTCCTGGATCAACAGCTTGTGCGGGCACAAATACGTATGGGACCAGTATTCCTGTAGTGGGAGTGGATTATTTTAGAGGCCCTCTAGGACCAAGAGTATTTAAAAGAGATGATGAAGGAAATCTTATTCTAGATAGTGAAGGCAATAAAATTTTATTAGAGCCTGAACCATATACTGGACAGTTAGACACATTGATTGAGCTAGGTATGACTTCATTTACCTATGCTGAAAACGGTAGTGTTGGATCACCACCACCACCAACTCAAGATCCTCAGCGGGGACGTGAAGATGCATTTTATAATTACATCAGAGGCTTATGGGCAGATGGCACTCCAGTGACTTATGGAGGAACAGGTTACAACCCTGGTAGTACGGATAGTATTCGATACGTGTTCCCTTCTGACCCTAATTACAATGGAGAAGATGCATGGTCTATGTGTTCTGTTGATATGCCATTTGGAGATAGAAGAACGATGCAGGCTACTGGTCCTCTTTTGCTTCAACCTGGTGCACAGAATGAGTTGATTATAGGAGTTGTGTTTGTGCCGGATATCAAGCACCCATGTCCTGATTTGACACGTTTGAAGTCAGCTGACGATATTGCTCAGGCGTTATTTGATAACTGTTTTGATATTACAGACGGGCCTGACGCACCTGATTTAACACCGGTAGAACTAGATAGAGAATTGATTCTTTTATTGTCCAATGAACAATTTTCTAATAACTTTAACGAGGCTTATGAAGAAAAGGATCTTCAGGCACCAGAAGAATTTGACAATTTATATAGGTTTGAAGGATATAGAATATTCCAGTTAGCAAATGCGAGTGTTACTCCTCAAGAATTAGAGGATGTATCTAAAGCAAGAGAGGTGGCAAGAGTAGATGTCAAAAATGGCGTCAGAGAGGTTTATAATTGGGTTGGTCAGCCCCATCCTGTGATTCCGAATGGCCCTATAATTTGGACTCCAGTCAAAAAGGTTACTGGAACAGATGGAGGTATTAAAAAATCCTTCCAGATCAAAGAAGATCAGTTTGCTACGGGTTCTGATAGAAAATTAATTAATCACAAGCAATATCACTACATGGTATTGGCTTATGCATATAATAATTGGAAGACATTTGATGTGATTGAGGGAGAAGGCCAAAAACGAGCCTACTTGGAAGGAAGAAACAATGTAAGGACTTATACTTTGGTACCAAGACCTATTGTGTATGAAGAATTACAAACTGGTTATGGTGATGGTCCTGTGATCACAAGGATACAAGGAGAAGGTAATCCAGGTAAATTTTTAGATATGGATCCTTCTATGTATGATATTATAATCAATAAGACATTTGATGGTAAAATAAGATATAAAGTTGGCCAGGGACCGATTGATGCTAAGGTTATAGATCCACTTAGGATTAAGGATGGTAAATATAGATTAGAAATCACTGGTGTATTTGAAGCAAATAATCAAGGAACAAAATGTTCATTTGATGAGGAGAATACAACTTGGCGATTGACAAATCTTACGGATGAGAATAACCCTGTAGTATTGCTGGATAATAGACCATTAAAACTTGTTAAGGAGTATATTATAAATAATCTTGGGTTTTCAGTGACTGTTGGAAATGTAGATGAACCTGGTAAGGCAGGTACTGGAGCTAATGGTGGTTTAGGTGCTACATTGACATATAAAAATCCTAATGAAAACTTGTGGTTCTTTGGTTTGAGAGATGGTGGAATATTTACAGCAGCTGGGGATGGAACAAGATATTATGATTTTGTAGATATTAATCCTGAAGATGAAAATAATTCATTATCAAGGATGGGTCAAGGGTTTTTTGTACCGATAAAATCTACAAGGTATAAGCTTGATGAAAACCTGCCATTATATTGGAGCCCAGCACCTCGAGATGCAATGGCTTATGCCACATCTGCAACTCAAAATTCTGTCAGATACAGAGATTTGAATAATGTTGATATCATATTTACTAGTGACAAGTCTAAATGGAGTAAATGTATTGTTGTAGAGACAGCATCAAAAGAGTTTATTGAGTTGGGAGGAAATACGATTGGTGATGCTAAGACTTTTGACTTACGTAAGACGCCTTCAATTGATCAAAATGGAAATCCGCTGAACGACGGAACTATTGCATATAGTTATTTCCCAGGGTATGCTGTTGATGTGGAGACCGGTAAGCGATTGAACATTTTCTTTGGAGAGAATAGTTTCTTCTCAGGCGAAGTAGCAGAGGTGTTAGAAGGCAAACAACCGATTGGTGGAGATTTGATATTTAACCCAAGCTCTCAAGCTATCATTGAAGATTTTGTTGCAAGAAACCCTAATACAGGTGAATTACTAGACTTTACGGATTTAAGAGGTACTGTACTTGGAGGTCAGCATTATATTTATGTGACAAGAAGCGAGTATGATGGCTGTTCAAGTCTATATAATATATTACAGTATAGTTCTAATGGATCTTCTCCGTCTATAACTAAGAAGGCTTCAGTATGTGCTGGAATTACTTGGACTTGTGTGCCATTACCTAGTAGACTTAATTCAATTGATCAAGGATTAATACCAAATGATTTAGTGGTTAAGTTGAGAGTTAATAATAGTTATGGTGAGTCTAAGCGTTTTGATGTGGACAAGGCAAGAGCGTGCTTGACAGATGGAGACCAGCCGGTGTATGAGTTTGAATTTAAAGGTACTGAATCGAAGCAGTTAGCTACACAAGAAGAATATGTAGGCGCTTTAGCTAATGTCAATGTGGTGCCGAATCCGTACTATGCTTATGCATCATATGAAACTTCACAGTTTACAAATGTGGTTAAGATAACCAACCTTCCTGCTCGTGCAATCGTGACTATTTATAGTATAGACGGTAGCTTCATCAGGCAGTATAATAGAGATGAAAGAGGAGCTATTCTATCTGGAGTTAATCGGCCAACCTCAACATCACAAGTATTTCCTGATTTAGACTGGGATATGAAGAACTTTAGAGACATTCCTGTAGCTAGTGGTGTTTACTTGATTCATATTTCAGCACCTGATTACGGAGAAGAAAGAACCATTAAGTGGTTTGGAATCGGACGTAAATTTGATCCAAGTGGATTGTAATAAAACGAAAAGAGCGGGAAGGATTTAGGCCTTCCCGCTTATTAACCATCTTAAATTAGTAAATATTCATAATATGAAAATAAGATTTTACTCAATTATAGCTTTAGTAATGATGGCTGTTTTTTCGGTATATGGAGGTAATCCTGATCGACAAGGTCAGGCAGGAGCTTCTGAGTTGTTGATGAATCCATGGGGTCATAGTGCAGGATTGCATTCTATGAATACTTCCTCCACTATGGGCGTAGAGGCAATGCGAATTAACATTGCAGGACTAAGCCGAATAAATAGTATGGAAATTGCCATTTCTAATAATAGACTGTACAGCGGGTCAGATATGAACCTGAATGCAGGTGGTATTGGGATCAAGCTAGGAAAGGGTGCATTAGGAATTGAGTTTGCTTCTCTAAATTTTGGAGATATTCCGGTGACTACGCCTAATCAGCCGGCAGGGACTGGTGGATATTTTTCGCCTAGCTTTACTCAATTAGGCGTGGGTTACTCATTGACGTATGCTAATAGAATTTCTGTTGGTGCACTGGTGCGAGTAGTTTCAGAATCCATTCAAGACATTAATGCTACGGGAATTGCACTTGATGCAGGTGTGCAATATGTTGCGGGTGATAATGATAATTTTAAGCTGGGAATCGCTTTGAGAAACGTTGGAACACCAATGGCTTTTGGTGGTGAAGGCTTAACAGTGAGGAGACCTAATCCTACCCCTGATGGAGGTGTGAGCTATGAGCTTGCTTATGATTCTAGAGGTGCAAGCTTTGAATTGCCATCTACATTGAATATTGGAGTTTCTTATGACTTCTATGTAGGTGATGAAGATTATATCCGTGCGTTGGGTAACTTTACATCCAATGCATTTTCTAAAGATCAGATTGGTGTAGGTGCAGAGTTTTCTTTCCGAAATATTTTTGCTGTGAGAGCGGCTTATAAGGTAGATCTCGGTGAATCTACTGTAGAAACACAGGGTCTTTATACTGGACTAGCGGCTGGAGCGTCTGTAGAAGTTCCTATTTCAAGAGGAGGCGGAAATAATTTAGGCCTTGATTATGCCTATAGGGCAACAAATCCTTATAGAGGAACGCACAATTTTACGCTAAGATTTTCATTCTAGGGAACTTTTTGACCTGAATTATGGTTTAGGTTTTATAATAAAAGGATTTAAGGCAAACGTTTTTCGCTTTCAAAAGCGGAGGCGTTTGTTTTTTTATTATTTTCAATATTAAAAAATGTAATTATGTCAGTTTCGTATATGACTCAAGAAGGGTACGACAAGCTAAAAGCTGAGTTGGAAGAACTAAAGACAAAAGGTAGAGAAGATGTTGCAAAGGCGATTGCTGAAGCTCGTGAGAAAGGTGATTTGTCAGAAAATGCAGAATATGATGCAGCTAAGAATGCGCAAGGCATGCTTGAACTTAAGATAAATGAACTAGAGAAGGCTTTTTCTAGTGCGAGAATCGTTGATGAAGCTTCTCTTGACCTCTCCAAGGTCACAATATTGTCAAATGTTACGATTCAAAATATGAAAAATAACAACAAGGTAACTTATAAGATTGTGTCTGAAACGGAGGCTAATTTAAAGGAGCGGAAAATTTCTATAAATTCACCAATAGGTCAAGGATTATTAGGCATGTCTGTTGGCGATGTTGCAAAGATTCAAACACCTGCAGGTTTGGTGGAATTCAAGATTGTTGAAATATCCCTTTAAGATGGCTTCTATATTTACTAAAATTGTTAATGGGGAAATACCCGCGTATAAAATAGCTGAAGACGATAAATTTCTTTCTTTCCTGGATGTTTTTCCCATTGCTAAAGGTCATTGTCTTGTCATTCCAAAGCAGGAGATAGATTATATTTTTGATATAGATGATGATCTACTTTCTGACTTGATCGTTTTTGCTAAAAAAGTAGGAATAGCCTTACAAAAGGCAATTCCTTGTCAACGTATAGGAATGTCTGTCGTAGGGCTGGAAGTACCACATACTCATATTCACCTCATTCCGATCAATGCGGTGAGTGATATGAATTTTGGGCGCGAAAAACTGAAGTTCATGCCTGAAGAAATGGAAGCGATTGCTGCAGCTATACGACAACAACTTTAAGTAGTATTAACGGTGTTTTTTCTTCCTTTGTAGAGGTAAGTTAGACCCACAATTCCAACTATTATAAAAAGAATAGAGATGTATTGAGCCTGACTCCAGTTCAGGCCAAATATCTCGTATCTATCGTTGACACGAATCGTTTCAATCCAGAACCGTTCTATACCATTAATTATCATATAGATAAAAAATATTGTACCTGGAATTTTGAATTTCTGTCGATTCAACCATAGTATTGCAAATGCTATAAATCCAAATAAAATCTCGTAAAGTGGAGTCGGATAAACTTTTGGATTCAACTCATGACAATATCGCACACCACAACTTTGTAGGCAACTATCTTCAATTGTCATTCCGGCAGCTCTTGCATTCAGAAAAATCTCCGGATTACAAGAAGATAAAAGGACGCCGTCATTATTAACATTGTTAGGATAGTTGTAAGACCAGAACCAGTCAGGTAGAAACCACCAGTCGGGTTGAGCAGCAGCAATAATGCCCCAGTCACCATCACCGGCAAACTGGCAACCCATCCTACCAACTGCATACCCTAATAATATACCCATGCCTGCAATATCCATCATATAGATAGGTTTAATTCCTATTTTATTGACATACCAGTACACCGTAAAAAATGCAACAATTAAACCTCCATAAACATTGAGGCCTGAGCCTGAGAAAAATGTTTCAATGGGATTATTAAAAAAGGAAGGGAGGTCTTCAAGTACTGAAAATAATTTACTGCCTACGACTCCTGATATTCCTGCCAAAATGATAATATCATTGGTTTTAGAGGAAGGATAAATCAAGGTATCCTTCGTTTCTAACTTGGGATTAGCTTTTGAATTTTTCCACAAATAATAAGCAACAAAGCAAGTTGCTACCAAAATACCAATAATCCAATTGCCGCTTTTGGAAAATATAACACTAGCAGGATCTCCTTTAAAAGTTTCAAAAGAGGAAATGATTAAAGGTAGTTTGGCGCCAATTACTAAAGCGAAAATTGCATTTAAAATAATATCAAGGGTACTAATTTTATCAGTAGAGGTGACTTTAGTTTTTGTAGGTAATATTTTTCCTGAATTTTCTAATCTATGAAGCTCTGATTTCAGCATTACACCACATGCAATCAGCGCAACAACCAGCATAAATCCAAAAGTTTTGAATATGGATGTCCAGTTGTCAGGTGCCGTTCCAAACAAGTCATGAAAGAAATAGGATAAATCAGGGTACATAATTTAGCTAGTATAACGAACAAAAGTAAGATTATTTTTATATTCTGCGTATATTCGCACCCAATTTACATATTTTATCATGAACGAGGAGCTTTCAAGAAAAGTTAATATGAAAAATATCATTACCAGTTTATTTATCTTTATATCATTAGCTACTATAAACGCCCAGAATCCGGGACTAGTTATATACGGAGGGCTCTCTGCAATGGCCTCAAAAGATAAAACAATCACACCGTCTGGTCACTTTCATTATGGTTGGTTAGCTGGCGCTGATGTAAGGTTACTGGACGGTGATTTATACTTTTTAATAGGCGGTCAGTACCAGAAGTCTTCAATATTTTCATCTTCATCACCAGATTTTTTTAGTAAGCGTGACTTGACATTGGCAAATGGAAGACTAGGAATGGGATTTAATATTGTTCATTTTTCTGAAAGAGTAGCACTGAGGAGTAAGCTGCTAGCTTCAATAAATTTTGTCATGGAAGGCCCCAAGGAAGGTCTAAACAAACCGGGATATAATAAATTAAATGATTCTTTCCTTGGAGGAGTAACAGGATTAGGACTTACTTTGGGCGCTTTTGATTTCGATTTAGAATATCAATATGGTGTAATCAATGCATTTTATCAGCAAAAAAATTCTACTTTTAGTGGCATATCATTGCTTGCAGGATTTCATTTTTAGAAAAAAGGATTGGTTGCTTTTTCTATTCCAATAGTTGTTGAATCACCATGACCTGGAAATACAACGGTATCATCAGGCAATGTAAAAAACTTAGTAATTATACTTTGCAACAATGTATTGTGTTCTCCACCCGGCAGATCTGTTCGTCCTATGCTTCCTTGAAACAGTACATCACCCGCAATCAGCATTTTTTGATCTGAATGAAATAAGGATATACTACCCGGAGAATGCCCTGGAGTGAATAAAATCTTTAATGTTGTATTTCCGAATGAAATAGTGTCTCCTTCTTCTAGCAATAGGGATATGTCTGGGGATTGATCATAAGATATTCCATAAATCATGGAGGCCAAGTCAGCAGCCTTTAAGACTTCTTTTTCATTGTTATGCGCATGGAGTGGCAATTTCCATTTTTCGGATACATATTTATTGCCTAGGACATGGTCGATATGGCAGTGTGTATTGACCAGCATTACGGGCGTGAGATGGTTAGATTCGACAAATTCATTGAGTTGCCTTCTTTCGTTTGTATTATTACATCCGGGATCTACAATGATACATTCACCTGTTGCGTCATATAAAATGTAAGTATTTTCATAAAATTCATTGAAGGTAAAAACCTTGACTCTCATATGGGATTTCTTTTATAAATGTATGCGTGAAAGTACTAACATATAAAGAGAAAAAACCAAAATATGTTTTGACCGACTTGATTTTAAAAATCATTTGTTACAAATAATTTTTGAGATAATGGAAATGTTTATATATTTGCGCCTCAAATATGGTCGGGTGGCCGAGCGGCTAGGCAGAGGTCTGCAAAACCTCGTACAGCGGTTCAAATCCGCTTCCGACCTCATTGAAACTGAAAGATCGCATTACTGAATGGTGCGGTCTTTTTTTTTTCAATATTATTTCTTTATCTTCAGCAATAATCGATTATGGCTTCAACAGAATACACTCCTGGAAAGTATATTAGCAGTGAAAAGCAAGATAACGGAATTAATATTCAATCTGAGCATCAGGTAGAACTTAGGATTACTTTTTTAAGTAATGATATTGTTAGGATAAGATATAGCACCGATGGTTATTTTGATGATGACTTTTCATACGGTGTGAGCGCAAAATTTGTTGCTGACAAAGTGGATGTGACTATAAGTGAATATCCTGATCACATTAAAATTCAATCTGAAACACTGACTGTTCACCTGGATAAGAAGGATTTAAAAATAGCCTTTATTTCTCCTCAGGGGCATATCATTTGTAGGGATGAGCGGGGCTTTCACTGGGAAGAACATGCTAGATATGGCGGCAATATTGTTAAAATGGGGAAGGTGGTTCAAGAAGGCGAACACTATTATGGTATGGGTGATAAAACCATGCATCTAAACCTACGAGGTCGAAGAGTGACTAACTGGGCGATGGATACATATGGGTTTAAAAAGGAAGAAGACCCTATCTATAAGGCTATTCCATTCTACACTGCTATACATAGCGGTATGGCTTACGGAATATTTTTCGATAATACGTTTAAATCTTTTTTTGATTTTGGCTCGGAAAGGAAGTTAGTGACCAGTTTTTGGGCAGAAGGAGGCGAGATGAATTATTATTTTATCAATGGCCCCGAATTGTTGGATGTGACTCGAAGATATACTCGGCTCACAGGAGTACCAGACTTGCCTCCGTTATGGTCATTAGGTTATCATCAGTCAAAATGGAGCTATTATCCGGAGTCAAAAATTATGGGGATTGCATCTAAGATGCGAAAGAACAAGATTCCATGTGATGCCCTTTATCTGGACATAGATTATATGGACGGGTTCCGATGTTTTACCTGGGATAAAACCAAGTTTCCTGATCCTGCTGGAATGATTGCTGGGTTGAAAGAACAGGGGTTTAAAACGGTAGTGATACTGGACCCGGGAATCAAAATTGACAAAGACTATGAGGTTTTTCAAGACGGATTACAGAAGGACTACTTCTGTCGAAGGGCTGATGGAATTCACCTCAAAGGCAATGTATGGCCTGGTGACTGTTATTTTCCTGACTTTACAAACCCCAAAGTGAGGAAATGGTGGGCACAACTGGTAAAAGAAATGGTGGAGGCTACAGGAATTGATGGTGTATGGAATGATATGAATGAGCCCGCTCTGTTGGAGACAGAAGGAAAGACATTTCCTGATGATGTCAGGCATGATTTTGATGGCCATTCATGTAGTCATCGAAAAGCCCATAATATATACGGTACTCAAATGGTAAGGGCAACGCTCAAAGGCATGCGAAAGCAAAACGAGGCAAAACGTCCGCTGATAATTACACGAGCTGCGTATGCAGGTACACAGCGGTATGCTGCTACCTGGACAGGAGACAATATAGCTTCATGGGAGCATCTGTGGATTGCTACCATGCAGTGTCAAAGACTAGCTGTAACAGGATATTCATTTGCCGGAGCGGATGTGGGTGGTTTTATTGATCATCCTAGTTCAGAGTTGTTTATCAGGTGGATACAATTGGGTGTTTTTCAGCCATTTTTTAGAAACCATAGTTCAGGTGATCATGGAGAGCAGGAGCCTTGGGCATTTGGTGAAGAAGCGTTGATTATTATTCGGAAATTTATTGAGCTAAGGTATCAGTTGCTTCCGTACCTATATACTGCTTTTTATAAATATATCACTGAATTTACTCCAATTCTACAGCCCATTTCTGTATTTGATCAGCATGACAGTGATACTTTATATAGAGGCGATGAATTTGTAGTGGGCGACCACTTACTAGTCTGCCCGGTTTTGGAACCCAATGCCCAGAGAAGATTTGTTTATCTACCTAAGGGTAGCTGGTATAATTTCTGGACTGATCATCTGGTGTTAGGAGGAAAAGAGATAGATGTAGCAGCACCACTAGATAGTGTTCCACTTTTTGTAAGAGCAGGAGCAGTGATTCCTATGTTTCCTGTGATGATGTATGTAGGTGAAAAAGCTATTGATCAGCTGACACTTCATGTGTATTATGGTGGTGAGAATGTGTATAGCTATCTTTATGAAGATTCTGGTGATGGTTATGATTACACAAAAGGTATATTTAATACTAAAACTTTCAGAACGCAATCTTCTGATACAGCATTTAGATTGTCATTAAAGGTGTCCGGACACTTTGAGCCTACTTACAGTTCTTATAAGATAATCATACATGGACTTCCTTTTTTGCCGGCTAAGATTCTGCTCAATGATAAAGCCATCGACCATCGCTCTGTCACGATTAATAGGCAAACACTAACCATAGTAGCAGAACGAATATCATTTTTAAACATAGAAATTTTAAAGTAATTTTGCACTTTTATACCACAAGGTTAAGAGAATGCGTTAATAACAACATGAAAATTCAGTATAAAATATTTTTTTGCATTTTGGGATGTATGTTGCTCGTCTCTGAGAGTAGGGCGCAGCGAGGCTATGAGCTGGGAGGTTGGATTGGTATGAGTTCGTATTTTGGTGATTTGAATACGGAACTAAAGATCGTTAAGCCAGGGTTAGCATTGGGTATAATTGCAAGGCGCAATATTAATTCCAGGATTACATTGAGAACATCACTTAATTATGGAAGAGTGGGTGCTGATGACGCGAATTCTAAGAATAATTTTGAACGAAACCGCAATCTGAGTTTCAGATCTAATATTTTTGACTGGTCAAATGTCATAGAGTTTAACTTCTTTAGTTACGAACATGGGCATCCAACTTATAATAAAACGCCCTATTTTTTTGGTGGTTTTAATATCTTTCATTATAATCCTACTGCAGAGCTGGATGGTAGAAGATATCAGTTGAGAAAGTTAGGGACAGAAGGGCAGCCACTCGGCAAAGAATATGCCTCAATAAGTGCGGGACTGATTTTGGGCGGTGGTTTTAAATTCGATATTAATCGAGATGTTAGTGTCAACATTGAAGTGAGTACTAGATTTTTAAAAACAGACTATTTAGATGATGTCAGTTCAGTTTATCCGGACAAACAAACACTGGGAGATACAAGAGGCCCGATAGCTGTGGCGCTTTCGGATCGATCTCTGGTAGAAGGTCAAGGTGCATCCGGAAGACAAAGAGGTGATACCAAATCCAATGATAGGTATGCTTTTTTTGGAGTGTCAGTGATGAGGTACTTTGGAGGCATACAATGTCCTGAAATATCAAAAATTAGATAACTAAAAATTTATTTAGATCTAGTTTGAACTTTTTTTAATTTTTTTGTTTAGCTAAAAAGTGATAAAAATGAATAGATTACTTGCTTTCCTCTTTGTAGTTTTGATTTTTTCTGCTTGCAAGAAAGAAGAGTTTGATGCCTCAAATAGTAATTTAAAAGCTATAAATTCACTTTCCGAGTTTGATACGGAAATCAGTAGCGGTGTATCCATGATTTTCTTTCATGCTACATGGTGTTCTATTTGTAAAAAACAACGACCAGCGGTTGAAGCCACAGCTCTGGATGCATCATTGTCTTTTGTTAAGTTCAGACAAGTAGATACAGATGATCAAAAAGATATAGTGAATAAGTATAATGTTCCCGGACAACCGGTAATCATCATGTTTAAAAACGGAGAAGAGCGAAAAAGACTAGTCGGCTCTGGTCATAGTCAGGCTGAACTGACCGACTATTTGAAAGCGTTATAACTTTGCATCTACGCTTTCGAGTACACTTAGATCTTCAATCTTAATCAAGGACTGTAATTTTGCTTTAGCTATTGATTTGATGTCGTCATCAATATAACATGCGATCGTAACCAGACCGAAACTCAAGACGCCTAAGTCATCGGTAAAACCAAGAAAAGGAGTTAAATCGGGAATACTGTCAATCGGAGATAAAAGATAGGCAAAAGCACCAAGTATGATGCGTCTAGCCCACTTAGGCGTGTTTTTTGATTTGTAGGCAAAAATCATCAAAAGAGTGGAATATATCAATTGAACACTCATATGTTTGACATGCTCAGTGATGAAATAAATGACCTTTTGTACCATGTTCACATGTAATTGTCTTAAGAATAAATAAACCCAGAGTCTTATAACAAAAAATGGGTCAAAATAATTCCTTAGTAAGGTGATGCCCAAATAAGTGAAAAGGAAAGAAGAGGTGCATGAATAAAAGCTTCATGATCATTTTGACCAGATATTGTATTTTAATATACAGTAAATAGCTCTAAAACCATCTTTCCAGTTGATTTTTTTTCCCTCGGCATAAGTTCTCCCATAGTAAGAGATACCTACTTCGTAAATCCTAATATTGGGCTTGCGTGAAATTTTAGCAGTGACTTCCGGCTCAAAACCAAACCTTTTTTCTCTTAGGTGAAGACTTTTGATGATATCGGCTTGCCATAATTTATAGCAAGTTTCCATATCAGTAAGATTGAGGTTTGTCAATGCATTGGAACAAAAAGTCAGAAATTTGTTGCCGATAGAATGCCAGAAAAATAAAATACGATGAGCATTACCACCTGAAAACCTAGAACCGTACACCACATCAGCAAAACCATCAATTACAGGCTGAAGCAAGAGATTAAATTCTTTAGGATCATACTCCAGGTCGGCATCTTGCACGATAATATAATCGCCCGTTGCCTCCCGTATGCCGGTATGTAGTGCTGCTCCCTTGCCCTGATTAATGTCGTGTTTAAAATATGCGATTTCAATATCTGGTCTTGACGCTTTAAATTCAAGTACTTTTTCTTCTGTCCTATCTTTGGAGCAATCATTCACAACGATAATCTCTTTAGTAAAATTTCCTATCAATTGCACCTCGCAAACGGATTTTAATACCGTTTGTATGGTCTTTTCTTCGTTGTAAGCGGGTATAATGACGGAAAGTTTCGATGCCATATAAGTTTTATTGTGTCTATTTTATAATCAAAACAAGTTGTTTGTTGTTGTGTTTTTTGATTCATTTTTCAGAACTGGATGAGTGCCAATTAAAAGATGTGGTTTGCATACGAAATAGCACTCTTAGGTTTATTACATTAACGACAAAAGTACGCAAATGCAATTTCATAATTTACATATACATAAAATTATTTCTGAAACGCCGGACTCTAAGACATTTCTATTTGAAATCCCTGAGGATTTAAGGGAAGCTTACAGACATATTCCCGGGCAACATCTTACTATCAGATTGGAAAAAAACGGGACTGAAATCAGAAGGACCTACTCTATATGTACAGAGGTGGATGACCCATTCCCTGGCATTACGGTCAAAAAGGTGAAAAATGGCTATGCTTCTAATTTTTTATGTAATGAATTAATAGAAGGTGACATTTTGGATGTGATGACACCGGATGGACTTTTTGTATTAGAAACCAAGCCGGAAGCAAAGAGGGATTTTTATTTTATAGCTGCTGGTAGTGGAATCACTCCTATAATGTCGATGATAAGGACTGTTCTAAAAAAAAGAGCCTGGCAGTCACTGTCACCTCCTGTATGGCTCCAGAGATGAAAAGAATATTATATTTAAAGACGTGTTAGATCAACTAGCTGAAGTGTATAAAGACCGATTTACGGTGGTTTATGTATTAAGCCGCCCACTTGTCAGAAAGGAAGGTGGTTTTGCCGGTCTTTTTGCTAGAAAAATCGTGGACTGGAAAGGTAAGACAGGCAGAGTTTCAACAGAATTTATCAATGCGTTTTTAGCTGATCATCCCGCACGAACTAACGAAGCAAATTTTTATTTATGTGGACCTGGAGATTTAATAGAGCGGACAGAAAATTACCTTTTGTTAAAGAATATAGACAAAAAGCATATCCATAAAGAGTATTTTATAAAAGAAAGGCACGAATCCTCCAATGCTGGAGTTGATTCCGGCCGGGTGACCGTGACACTAGATGGTGATACTTTTGATATTGAAGTGCCAAAGGGTAAGACAATACTCCAGGTGTTGATTGATATGAAAAAAGATCCACCCTATTCTTGTACCAGTGGTTCATGCTCGACTTGTATGGCTAAAGTAAAAGAAGGACAGGTCGTGATGGATGCATGTTATGCCCTGGATGATGATGAGATTGCAGCAGGTTATATCCTTACATGCCAGTCACATCCTACAACAGATAAAGTTGTGATAACATATGATGAATAGTGGCAAGTGTAAAAGCTATATGGGCTGAACATAAATTGTATGAATGAAACTATTTGCAATGATTGAGAGTTGATAAGAAATAGGGTTTTATGCCTATTTTATCATGACAAATGGCTCAAAAATGGTGGAAATATAAAAACGTTGAAGGTCCTGATTATTATGTAGGATTATACCATGGAGATGAGTCCGGACATTTACTTATTTACGTTGGTGAAAAAATAATCGTTATAGATTTCAATGTAAAATCACCAAGCCAGTATCATTTTATGTTAGGTACAGACACCTTTAAATTAAAAATTGACCCTCAGGCTGTTGATCAATACACACTCTATAATGAAACGCTTGATATTAAAGTAAATGAAGAAAACGTCGAGCGAACGACTATAAAAAATAACGATAGGCGGAATGTTATGCTGATGATTATATCAGGATTCATTTTGCTTATCTTATTTTTATTCTGGATAGTTAGAATTATATTTCATTAATCTATCTGATTTAAACATACTACACACAAAAAGAGTAAAAAGATTCATTGTTGATAAAAAAATATTTACTTTTAGCGCCGAAATAATGGATTTGCTTTAAAGGTAAAGCGTATTCAGATTAAATTTTAGAAGCCATCTAGAATATTATTGGCTGATATCATATTAAGACTTAAAAACTATACTGAAGATGGTTTTTGTTTAGGCCAAAAACAGAATATTATATCTTCATTTGTATAGGTTAGTTTTCATTTTTTAATCAAAATTCGTAAAAGTAAAAAGTATTAGAACATGTTGAATCCGGATTACAAATTTATGCTTATAGCTTGGCTATGTGTAGCCATTTGGGTAGGTTTTGTGATTTTTTCTAATCGTAAAACACATCCTAAGGCACTCTTTATTCTGTTTATGGTTGAGTTGTGGGAAAGATTTTCATACTATGGAATGAGAGCCCTTTTAGTCCTCTATATGACAGCCAATCTTATAGCTGGAGGTTTTGAATTTAATGATGCCAAAGCATATGGAATATATGGTGCATACGGTGCGCTGGTGTATCTAACACCCATAGTTGGTGGATATTTTGCTGATAAGCTCATAGGATTCAGAAAAGCAATAGTGATTGGATCATTATTGATGGCGGCAGGACAATTTACTTTGTTTTTAAATAATCAAACCACTTTTTTCCTCGGACTTGCACTGCTAGTTGTAGGAAACGGCTTCTTCAAGCCCAATATATCCTCAATGGTAGGCCGGTTTTATAAAGATGGAGATAAGAGAAGAGATGGTGCCTTCACGCTTTTTTATATGGGGATCAACATGGGCGCATTTTTAGCGCCACTAACTTGCGGTGCCATAGGTGAAAATGAAGGTTGGCAGTATGGATTTTTGACTGCCGGTATTGGTATGTTAGTTGGGTATTTATTCTTTGTTTGGGGTAAGAGTACAGGTGCTTTTGAGTCAATCGGTATAGAGCCAGATGAGAAGCCTTCAAAGAATGTGATTAAAGCAGTACCCAATAATATTCTTCCTTATGCAGCCATCTTAATAATGATAGCACTGGCTTGGGTTTTAATTATCAATAATGATGTAGTGGATGTCATGCTTGCTATCTTAGCTGTAGGTATCATAGGTTATTTATTAATGCGTGCCAGGAAGATGGAAACAGTGGCCAAAGAGAGGATTTGGGTTGTTGTTATTCTCTTATTGTTTACCACAGTCTTCTGGACGTTCTTTGAACTTGCGGGATCAGCGCTGAACTTGTTTACAGCAAGAAACGTTGACAGAACGCTTTTTGGTTTTGATATTAAAACTACTTTTTTCCAGTCCTTCAATCCACTGTTTATTATGTTGTTTGCGCCTGTATTTTCCTGGATATGGATAAAGCTAGCCGACAATGACAAAGAACCGGCTGCGCCATATAAATTTGGCATTGGTCTGGTATTGTTAGGCCTCGGATTTTTAGTTTTGACACTTGGTAGCGGATATGCAACGCATGGAATGGTACCTGCATTATTTATAGCATTCCTTTATCTGCTTCACACACTTGGTGAATTGACATTATCCCCCGTTGGATTATCACTGGTGACTAAGTTGTCACCTAAATATATGGTTGGGTTTATGATGGGTATCTGGTTTTTATCATCTTCCATTGCCCA
Source organism: Bacteroidetes bacterium OLB9 (assembly GCA_001567255.1). GTDB lineage: Bacteria > Bacteroidota > Bacteroidia > Chitinophagales > Saprospiraceae > OLB9. The sequence continues at coordinate 226,441 of LNBW01000056.1, forward strand.
TCAGGGCGGAAAGCATATTGCTAAACTAACTACAGTAAACGAGCAAACAATAGTGGAAAGTGAAGCATTCAAAAATTCAGATATAGATCCTGATTTAAAATCTGTACTATTACAAGATGATATTAAGAATAAACTAGCTTCTTCATCCTTGGAAAATGTACTTATTTCTGATGAATTTATTAATAAAATTAATGCCATCAATCCTGAAAAACAGTATGCAAAATCAAATGTAACCATCCGAGAGATCCTTAAGGAATCAGAGCAATACAAAGGCGCAAAAAAAGAAGCAATGGAAGCATCGGCGGTAGTTTCTTTTCTCTCCAGAGCTTCAGATGCTAAAACATTAGAGGTCAATACCATTAAAGAATTTGAAAAGCTAATAGGGGCATCACCAGTGAGTGAAATAGGAGACGCTATCAAGAGTGCCTCTTTAAATAAAGGAATATCTGTTTTTACTTCATTGGGATTTATTGCAATCGGTTGTGGAGTAATATTATTTATCATGGGGCCATTTATTAGTAGATGGATGCATGGCATTAAATAATAATAAAACTAAACAAGGCGAGAGACTTCATTAGGAGGTCTCTTGTTTTCATTATGGCAAGACGAAACAATTTAAAAATGACACCAACAATAGAACAAATTCATAATTTCAAAGGCAAATACCCTAAGCAACTATGGTATTTATTCCTGTCCGAAATGTGGGAGCGCTTTTGCTTCTACGGAATGCGAGGCATGCTCACTTTATTCATGGTGGATCAACTCATGATGGCAGATGGTCTTGCTAATCTGAGATATGGTGCCACACAGGCATTTATTTATGCTTTTACTTTTGTAGGTGGGCTTTTTGCAGATAAGATTATAGGCTTTAGAAAATCATTGTTTTGGGGCGGTATTTTGATGATTGTTGGAAGCATCATACTGTCCATGGGACATTTGTATATGGGCATGAGCAATGAGTTTGCCTTTTTCTTTGGTTTGAGCTTTACTGTTATCGGAACTGGTTTTTTCAAGCCTAATATCTCAACCATGGTCGGATTACTGTATAAAGAAGGTGATGAACGTCGCGATGCTGGATTTACTTTATTTTACTCAGGCATTAATATTGGTGCATTGCTGGGAGGCGCTATTTGCGTATGGGTAGGAAAACACTACTCATGGCATCTGGCTTTTGGATTTGCAGGGATTGTAATGACCATTAGTTTATTAACATTTTTATTTACAGAAAAGACGCTAGGCCCTATCGGTTTATCACCTCTAGCTACAAAGGAGCCTCATGATAAGACGCTTGACATTGATGGTGTTGCTACTGCGCCTGTGGAGCAAGATCTGGTCGATATCAAAACACCGAAGGATAAAAAATGGATGGAATATGCAACCTATATTGGTTCGATAGCCGTCATTCCATTGATTTACATCATGATTAAAAATACTAAATACACTGATCTATTTATGTATATTGTGGGCCCGGTAGCTTTAGGATTATTTATATGGGAAATGTTGAAATACTCTAAGGCAGAGCAGAAAAAACTGATAGCAGCTATGATTTTTATTGTGCTTTCTGTTTTGTTTTGGGCTATTTACGAACAGGCAGGCGGATCGCTGAGCTTGTTTGCTGCAAGAAATCTCCATTCTGATTTACTAGGTGTACAAATGGATCCTAATAGTGTAAATAATGGAGCTAACTCTTTATTTGTAATCACCTTTGCTATTTTGTTTAGCTTCATGTGGATTTGGCTGGCTAAACGTAAGATGGAACCTAATACTGTAGTGAAGTTTGGATTGGGATTTTTATTTTTAGGTGCTGGTTTTTTGGTGTTTTATTCATTGAGAAATTTTGCTGACGAAGCAGGACTTTCAAGTTTAAATGTTTTCGTGTTGGCTTATCTGGTTATAACATTGGGTGAATTGTCGCTCTCACCTATTGGCTTGTCCATCATGACTAAACTATCGCCCAAACCCATGCAGGGCACTATGATGGGGCTATGGTTTCTGGCCAGTGCTTATGGACAGTATGTAGCTGGACTTTTTGGAGCGAGCTTGTCAGAAGGAAATGAGAATTTTACCAATTATGATAACATGATGGCCTATACTGCAGGATATCGTCAGTTTGCTATTTATGCCTTGGTTGCAGGAGTATTAATTATCCTGGTATCTCCTTGGATTAAGAAACTGATGCAGGAAGTGAAATAATAAACATTAAACAAGAAGTAAATCTAATAGGTAAGGCAAATATGGAAGAGAATAAAAGATCCTTAGGTCAAACACTCAAATCTTATAATCGATCCTTTTGGGTAGCCAGTGCGATGGAACTCTTCGAAAGGTGGGCATGGTACGGAATATATACCTTATTTGGACTATATCTGGTAGGTTCTACGGATACTGGTGGTCTAGGGTTTGACCATGTGCAAAAGGGCCATATCATGGGTGATATTGTGGGGATTCTTTATTTTTTACCTTTGATATTTGGTGTTATTGCAGATAGAATAGGTTACAAATTGTCATTGACTATCGCCTTTACAATTATGATTGCTGGCTACTACCTATTAGGATCAGCTCATTCTTACTGGGAGGTATATAGCATTTTCCTACTTGTAGCCATTGGAGCCGCATTTTTCAAACCGGTGGCCTCAGCGATAGTGGCTAGAAATACAGATGAAAAAACTGGCACGCTGGGTTTTGGTATCTTTTATATGATGGTTAATATTGGTGGTTTCATTGGACCGTCTATGTCTTCAACACTGAGAACTGAATTTGGCTGGAAGGTCATCTTTATTCAGGCAGCGTCAGTTATTGCTATTAATCTTTTGATATTGTTATTTCTTTATAAAGAACCAAAAAGTGAACGACCTAAAGATTCCATAGGAAAGGCTATTGCAGACTCCATCAATAATATTTTTGAGGCATTGAAAGATGTGCGATTAAGTGTGCTTTTACTGCTTATGGTAGGGTTCTGGACCATGTTTAATCAGCTGTTCAACACATTGCCCAACTTTATTGAAGACTGGGTGGACTCAAGTGTATTGAGCAACTGGATAAATGAGCATCTTCCGGCACTTGGAACCACTTTCACTCAAGGCGGTCAGGTCAAACCCGAATGGTTTACAAATATAGATTCATTTATGATCATTTGCCTTCAGGTTACAATTTCATATATGGTGACCAAAATGCGGCATATCAGTGCGGTGATTCGTGGCGCTATCATTGCATCTATTGGTGTAGGATTGACATTTTATTCTGGAAATGTATGGTTTACAATCATAGGAACAATCATCTTTTCAGTAGGCGAGATGATGTCTAGCCCGACGGTTTCTTCATTTATTGCTCTGATAACACCCAAAGGAAAGGAAGGACTATATCAAGGCACTTATTTTCTACCTGTAGCAGCTAGTTATTTTGTTACTAGTTTTATATCAGGAGATTTATACCAATCCTGGTCTGACAAGCTAAGTTTGCTTCAAAGAGAAATGGTTTCGAGAAATATAGAGATGCCTGAAGTCGTCACTAAAGAACAATTTATAGAAAAGGGAGCAGAAGCACTTAAAATGTCTATGTCGGGTTTTGAAAAAGAGTTTAATCTCAAGGCGGATCAGATTGACTGGAATGCTGTAGGTAGTTCTTTTAAAGAAGCTGCCATGTCTAAAGGTATAGATATATCAAATGTACATTTGCCTTTCTCAAAAAATGAATACTTTTCTCTGGCTGAACAAAAACTCAATATGTCTCACTGGGATATGGCCAGTATGTTGTGGGAAAAATACGAACCTAACAAAATATGGTACGTTATTTTTGGTATAGGACTATTCTCTGTTATTACCTTGATGATCTATGACAAGATGGTGATACGTCCGAGAGAATCAAAGCAAAATTAGTATTTTTGTAAGGTATCGAAACCAATTTAATAGCGGTATTTGTCGCATATCTGTAAAATCTTAGTATTTTACAGCCTTAAAATATAATATATGGAGCATCAGACATCGCGATCATCATTTTTTGAATCTCAGGTTTTAGGTCACCCTGCCGGATTGTTCGTTTTGTTTTTCACGGAAATGTGGGAGCGTTTTTCCTTTTATGGTATGCGCGCATTGTTAGTACTTTTCCTTGTGAGTTCTGTAGGTATAGGCGGTTGGGACTGGCCACGAGAGAATGCACTGGCATTGTACGGCACATATCTTTCACTTTTGTACCTGACACCTATCATTGGAGGCCAGTTGGCAGATCGTTATCTTGGCTATAGGAAAGCAATCATCATCGGAGCACTCATCATGGCTTTTGGACATGCGAGTATGGCTATAGAGACAGAATTTTTCTTATATCTTGGCTTATTTCTTTTGATTATAGGTACAGGCTTTTTTAAGCCTAATATGACTTCCTTTATCTCCGTGCTGTATCAGGATCATCCTGAGAAAAAAGATGGTGCCTATACGATTTTTTATATGGGAGTCAATGCCGGAGCCTTTTTAGGGATTATGCTATGTGGCTATCTGGGAGAAACGATAGGTTGGAGTTGGGGCTTTGGTCTAGCTGGTATATTTATGGTTTTAGGATTACTTCAGTTTACACTAGCTCATGGTATATTTGGTGATGTGGGACTGGCTCCTGCAAAGCTATCCGAATCGGATGACCCGATTACCATCAAGGAAGGAGAAGAAAAGCCTAATCCATTCACTACTCTGGACAAAGTCATTATGACGGTGGTGGCTCTGGGTGGTCTGATCTGGGTTATAAATGACCCACTTTCCAAATTAAGCAGTATTAGTTTGTTAAATATTGGAGGAACAGATATTTCAAATTTTACTATAATAACATCGCTAGTGCTCTTTATCTTTCTGCTGATATCTAGGGTGACCAGATACAGCAAGATAACTCGAGACAGAATGCTGGCTATTATGATGATAGCGTTTTTTATCATTTTCTTCTGGGCTTCATTTGAGCAAGCCGGAGGGTCGATGAGTATCTTTGCTAAAGATTACACTAATCGTGTTTTATCCGGAAATATGGCCTTGATTTTTAGTATTGTAGATATTATAATTACGGTTGTTCCGGTAGCTATTATCTCTTATGTGCTGTATTTGTTATTTAAAAAAACTTATAAAAATTATTTAGCCTCTAATCTCGTACTAGGGTTTAGTTTTGTCGTAATATGGGCGCTCATTTCATGGAAGATTTATGCCAATTTTAATACTTACTCATATGAAGTAAGCTATCCGGTATTCGAAGTGTCAAATACTGACGGCTCCACGAAAACGATGGCAGTGAATGCGATTAACATTCCGGGAGCAGACGCTGTCATTAAGGAAAACAATGCTGTTGTTCGATCGCTGGAGAATTTTACGGCAGGCGAAAATGTTCATATTATTGACCTGGATAAAAAGGGTAATAATTTTAAACTGATAGATTCAAAGGAAGCTGTTACAATTCGAGAAAGTGTAAAAGCTACTGTAGTCCGTAAGAAAGAAAATGAAATTGAGATTCCGGCCACATGGTTTTTAATTCTTAATTCGCTATTTATAATTGCTCTGGCACCAATATTTTCTAAGATTTGGGAGAGCAAACTCAACCCATCACTGGCAGGAAAGTATGCTTTAGGTTTGTTTTTACTGGGCATAGGTTTTGCATTTCTGGCTTATGGAGCTAGCGAAATTCCACAGGGTGCAACAACGGCTTCAGTGAGTTTAGTATGGCTGGTAATGGCTTATCTCTTCCATACGATGGGCGAACTTTGTGTTCAACCGGTTGGTTTGTCCTATGTAAGTAAATTAGTACCACCGAGGATGATTGCTTTTATGTTTGGAGTGTGGTATCTTGCATTAGCTATCGGCAACAAAACTTCAGGTGTGCTGGGCCAGAAGATAGACCATATTACGAGCCAATATAACATCTCAACGTTTTTTCTTAATATTTACCATTGTTCCATTCGTCATCGGCATTATAGCTCTTGTGATGAATGGTACTTTGAAACGGTTGATGCACGGAGTAAAGTAGGATAGAAATCGGATTTTGAAGTATTAAAATCGATGAATGCCAAAGCATCCTTTGTCTTCAATCTGTTATTTTTGTAGTAACTTGTCTTGAATGGGGTAATATTTTATTTCAGAAAAATGAAGGCTCGCTTTAATTTTTGGATTAGACTTAGCGACACTTTTTGAGGCATGTTGGTTATAAACTCATCATTCCACGGTTCTCCCATTTTTAGAAAGTGTTTATAGAAATCACCAGCTGATATTCCCCACTTTGATATGAACGTTGCACGACCATGGTTTTTCTTGCGAATGCGTTTAGTGGATTTAGAACCAAAATGATACACCAGACTATTGCCCTTACCTTTGAAGTACCTTACTCCTGCGTGATACATTTTCATACTGATATCCGGATCAGAATACATACCTGGGCTAAATTCAATACTAAATCCACCGATTAAATCCCAGTAGCTGACATGCATCATCACTGGCGGCCATGAGCTCCCGCTCCAGTCTTTCCTAATATACTGATTATAGGTCCTGAGCAGATGCGCTTCTTCAAATGCTTCTACAGTGGTGCCATAGTTTCCAACACATACACACGGATTGCCACTATTATGAGGTTCGATCATGGTTGACGATAGCAAAAAGGCATTGTGGCCTATACGGTTGACCTCATCAAGTAATGCAGTATCCCATCCAGGTAGGAAATACATGTCGTCATTAGCATACATGAGATATTCAGCTTTCACTAAGGAACGACAAGCATTCACGGCATAACAAATTCCAATATTTTGACTTGCATGAACGAAATCTACTTTTTTCATACGCTGTACCCATTCCGGAGACCCATCACTACCTTCGTTCAAAGCGACTATGATTTGAATGTTTTTTTCGGAATGTTTTTCTATACTACGGATACATAGTTTTAAAATGTCAAGGTTGTTCCACGAAGGAATTACCACACTGATATCATATGCATGATGATCGGAATGATGATATTTTTGGATAGTATAATCTGGACTTAACATGAATTAGAAGAAGTTTTAAGTGAGATCATAAGAAACTCATATCAGGTAGAGGTGCAAATGTCGGAGATTTTATCGTCATTGACAATTTTTTATCTCGTCCGTCAATGGATAAGATGTAAATGGTTGAGGAAATAATATGGATGGATTAAGGCAGAATAATTGCTTATAATGTGAACAATAGGATTACTTTTTAAAAATGAAAAAGACAGCAAGTATCAAAAATATAAAACCAATCAGGTGATTGAGCCTGAATGTTTCTGTCTTAAATGCAAACAAGGCAAAAAGGGTAAAAACCACCAAAGTGATGACCTCTTGCAGTACTTTGAGTTGCCACAAATTAAAAGGACCTCCATTGGCAGTGTAGCCATATCTATTGGCAGGAACCTGAAAGCAGTATTCGAAAAATGCAATTCCCCAGCTGATCAAAATAATGGAGAATAGGCCTAATTTAGATGTCCATTTCCACTCTTCAAACTTGAGATGCCCATACCAGGCTAGGGTCATAAATGTATTTGACACGATGAGTAATCCGATGGTGATGAGGTGCTTCATGCGGTATGCTTTATTTAACAAATGAAGTATTCTTTGCAGCCCAGATATATCTACTGGCGATAGATCGATAGGGTCGCCACGGTTCTGCTACTGCTGTCAGGTCTTTGTACAACTTACGGTTGGTAGAAGTGACGTTATATAGTTTAGCCATATTATTGCGGATAATCAGATCGTCAAGAGGTAGCACATCTTCCCTAAATAGTGTAAAGATGAGGATCATTTCAGCCGTCCATTTTCCGACACCTTTGATCTGCACAAGGGTATCAACGATTTCATCATCTGACCACTTTGACCAGTCAATATCATGCAGTTGATGCTCTTCAAAAAAAGTGATAATATTTTTGATATATCTGGATTTTTGTGCTGATAGCCCTATGCTTCTGTAGGTTTCTATGTCAGTGTTTAACAGCTGTTGAATGCGATTTTTACCATAAGGAAACATTGTAACAAACCGTTCATGAATAGATGCTGCTGCCTTAGTAGATAGCTGTTGTGAGATAACAGAACTCAGCAAGTCATCCATTACACTAACCGGTTCTTTGTATATATTGAGTGGGCAGTGCTCGATGATCGGCTTTAGTATTGGATCTTTTGAAAGGTGATAAATGATTTTTGGATCTATTGTAAAAGCCATTTTGAAAATAGTTGTATTTGTCATTGAAGAATAATGTCCTAAAGGTGTAAAATGTTTCTTTATTGTTCAATAGATTTGAATTAAACGACAAATCATTTTTAAATTTTCAAATCATATGGCGTAGATTAAAGATAATATATGCATAAGATACTATTACATTGCTTCTTTAAAGGATCAATATAGAATGGGCGGATGGCATTGTGAAATACTCATAAATCAAGTTAAGACGACTAATCAAAACACAAGTAATTTATAAAGCCATTTAATTATCAAATCATTACATGTCGAAATAATTTTTAATATAAAATTTGATGAATGATATAAACTTTTAACTTAAATATTAATGGAAATTATAAAATTGGCACGAGATTTGAAATTTGATTGAATATAATTTTTGCAATATGTCATATTTTAGAATGCTCATAGTTATACTATGTTTTTGCATGGTTTCTTTTGATTTTAATCCTGAATCAGCAGCATATAGTTATATCAATGCTTATAAAGAACTGGCGATAGTAGAGATGTATCGTACAGGTATTCCGGCTAGTGTGACACTGGCACAAGGTCTGCATGAGTCCTATTACGGAACGAGTAAACTGGCTAAAGAAGCCAATAATCACTTCGGTATCAAGTGTAAAAGCTGGTGGACAGGTATGACTTATTATTATAAAGATGACGATTTTAATAAGAAGGGAGAACTCATCGAATCTTGTTTCAGAGCGTATAATTCTGATATTGACTCCTATGTGGACAGATCTAATTTTTTGATGCAGTCAGATCGATACAGTCCATTGTTCAAGTTTGACAAAACTGATTATTTATCATGGATTTATGGACTTAAATACTGTGGATATGCTACTGATCCTAAGTATGCTGAAAAGTTGATAGATAAAATAGAAAAATACAACTTATCAGTTTATGATAAGTCTGAAGATCCATTTAGGCAGTTGATTATTGATAGGAAATAATGTAATTTGATAGATCATATAATTTTGAGTGGCTTTGTACGTCTGAGGTATGAAGCCATTTTTTATACAATTAATTATCTCAATTCTTCAATGAAAATGATATAATTGATTTTTTCAAAAAGCTACTAATATGAGTGGATTATGATACAGATTATCTAAATTGTAATCAATAGGTGAGGAAACTCATTTTTAAAAATTTCGTAAAGTATAGTTCCCATAAAATTCTATTGCTTATCTTCGCCACAAAAATATATTTGGTCGAATGGTATTAGGTATTTTGAAAGAAGATCATCTGCAAAGAGTGGCGATCACTCCAGCAGCATCAAAGAAGATTAAGACTATGGGCATGACCGCTAAGGTTGAGCACGGTGCAGGAGAAAAATCCGGATTTTCTGATCAAAGTTATAGTGATAATGAAATACAACCTGTAAGTCGAGAAGATATTCTGAAGCAATCTGATATTATTGTTTCTATTGCTCCTGTGTCTGATGAGGATATGGGTAAGATGAAAAATGGAGCATTGTATATTTCTATGCTTGCACCTTATCAGGATGCTGAGGTTATACCTCGTCTGGCTAAGTTTCCGATAAATGTCGTCAGTATGGATATGATTCCTAGGACTACGCTGGCACAATCTATGGATGTACTCTCATCTATGGCATCACTAGCCGGATACAAGGCGGTGCTTAAAGCCGCTGATCATTATAACAATATGTTTCCGATGATGATGACTGCAGCGGGAACGATTCCTCCGGCACGGGTCATGGTTTTAGGAGCAGGTGTTGCTGGATTACAGGCCATTGCAACAGCTAAAAGACTGGGAGCAGTGGTAGAAGCTTTTGACACTCGTGCTGCAGCAAAGGAAGAAGTAATGAGTCTGGGGGCAACGTTTGTAGAAGTAGAAGGAGCAGCGGATGATCGGGGTGCAGGAGGCTATGCTGTACAGCAGACAGAAGAGTTTTTAGCCCGTCAGCGAGCACTGGTACAAGAAAAAGCACTGAAATCTAATATCATCATTGCGACAGCACAGGTGAGAGGCCGAAAAGCACCGCTATTGGTGACGGAAGAGACCATCAACAATATGAAGCCGGGATCTGTCATTGTAGATCTGGCAGCCAGTACCGGAGGCAACTGTGCATGTACAGAAAACAATAAGACCATCGAAAGAAATGGTGTGGTCATTATAGGTAATTCAGATTTAGCTGATGATGCCAGTGGTGTGGCCAGCAACCTCTTTTCCAACAATACTATCAACTTCCTGCAGATTGTGGTCAAAGATGGTGTAATGACCCTTGACGAAGACAATGAAATTATTAAATCAGCACTTATTTCAAAAGCATAATACATGGAGGCAATTTTTAGTTTTATTACCGAGCATTACAACTATATCCTTTTACTCATCCTGATGGTTATTCTAGGATTTGAAGTGATATCTCATGTACCATCCGTCCTACATACGCCACTCATGAGTGGTGCAAATGCGATACACGGCGTGGTTATCATCGGGGCGATTATAGTGATGGGACAGGCCGAGAGTGACAACTATCTGGCTTTGATTCTGGGGTTTTTAGCGGTGATTTTAGGAACATTGAATGTCGTAGGAGGATTTGTGGTCACAGATCGAATGCTGGAGATGTTTAAAAAGAAAAAGAAAAACTAATATTGCATTATTACAAAAGAGAAGTTGAGTACAAGATATGGGTAACGGAATTTTATCATTGAGTTATTTAATAGGAAGTGTTTCCTTTATTTATGGGTTGAAAATGCTTTCTCATCCGGACACTGCACGCAGGGGCAATCTGTATGCAGCCGTTGGAATGACGCTGGCAATTTTTGCTACGATATTTTTATATACGGACAAAGATGGTGTCGGGCTGGGTAATTACACCTGGATATTTGCCGGGTTGATTATAGGAAGTATCATTGGAACAATTATCGCCAAAAAGGTATTGATGACAGCAATGCCTCAGATGGTGAGTTTATTTAATGGTATGGGTGGGGCTTGTGCTGCCATCATTTCGATTGTCGAATTCAAGCACATGATCCATTCTGGAGTTACAGTTGCTGACGAGCCAGTATTGACTACAGTAATATTGCTTGGCCTGGTGATTGGTACCGTATCATTTACCGGCAGTATGATTGCATTTGGTAAACTCAATGGGAATATCCGCGATAAGATGTTGCCTATGCAGCAGGTGATAAATATCGGTTTATTAGTGGTGATTTTCAGCTTACTGATAGGTATTGTAACTGGATGGATAGGCGGCGATAATCCTATGGGTATGATGTATGCACTGCTCGCTATTTCGGCTTTGTATGGAGTGTTGTTTGTGATGCCAATAGGTGGAGCGGATATGCCAGTGGTCATATCATTGCTCAATTCATTTACAGGTATGGCTGCTGCTTTTGGTGGGTTTATGTATGACAATTCCGTGATGCTTACTGGTGGTATTTTGGTAGGTAGCGCAGGTACTGTACTGACTGTACTAATGTGTAATGCGATGAATCGTTCATTGTTGAATGTGATAGTAGGAGCTTTCGGTGGTCAGCAAGGAGGTGGTGCTACCGGAGCTAGCGGAGGCACCTATAAGGAAATCAGTGTCAGCGACCTTGCAGTGTTGATGCTCTATTCTAAAAATGTAGTCATCGTTCCAGGATATGGACTTGCTGTCGCTCAGGCTCAACACACTTGCCATGAACTGGAGAAAGTGTTGGATCAAAACGGTGTGGAAGTGAAGTATGCTATTCACCCTGTTGCAGGTAGGATGCCAGGCCATATGAACGTATTGCTTGCAGAAGCAGATGTTTCCTATGATAAGTTGAAGGAAATGGAAGAAATTAACCCAGAGTTTTCACAAACGGATGTGGTATTGGTGTTGGGCGCAAATGACGTTGTCAATCCTGCTGCCAAAAAGGACCCATCATCACCTATCTATGGCATGCCGATTCTTGATGTAGAGGATGCAGCGCATATTATCGTCAACAAGAGAAGTATGAAGCCTGGTTATGCAGGTATCGAAAATCAATTGTTTTTTGAGCCAAAGACCTCAATGCTCTTTGGAGATGCAAAAGATGTCCTTAATAAACTAGTATCAGAAATTAAGAGCATAGCGTAGGGAAGGTCAGCTCTGGTTCGTTGTATATCGAGCCATTATTGACTACAAACCGTATAAAAATTCAGAATGTATGAAGTCCGTAGTATTAACAGTACTTATGTGCTTACTGCTATTACCACTCAATGCTCAGCTAGGACTCAGTGCCGGAGCTGGTATAACTATTTCTGATTTAAGAGGTCAAATAGAAGTAGGCGGTGATGAAATTTTATCTTCTGCCTTTACTAGCTGGATGATATATGCTAGACCAGAGTTGGGTGTTTTTGAGCACATTTCAGTAGCAGCGGATGTTCAGATTGCCAATCAGGGTTTTATAAATAAGAATGATGGAAGTGGGCAACAACTAGAAGCGCGTCGATTTAATTTTATTGAAGTGTTACCTCAGGTTGAGTTCAGGCCATTTTCATTTATGGGAGTTGCGGCTGGAGCCGGAGTTTCGGTGAGAATTAGAGAGGCTGATAAAATCAATGGTGCTTGGGTTGACGCAAAGGATAAGTTGAGTAATAGTGCTAATCTGACCTATTTTGCAGGCGCTAGATTTTATCCATTTTCTAACTTTACATTTCATGTCACAGCAGGCCTAACTAAGTTGGCGGATACTGGTTCATTAACAGGAAAAAGTTTAAAAGCAGGCAATATTCAAATAGGTGTGGGATATAAAATCTTCTAGCTTTTGAGGATGTGGTTATCAATTAATCTGACACCATCTGCCCATACTGCGGTACAAGCTACAATGTAATCATGCTTTGATGCATCATGAATGGGTTGCAAAGTATTACCATCGACAATTTCAAAATATACCGGTTCAAATGGCCCAGTGCTTAGACTTTTCATGGCCTCAGCATTGATATTACCAATAGTATGTGTTTTTAGCTTTGATTTAGCCGACTTTAGCGTTTTATAAATGATGCCGGCATTGCTACGTGTTGTTGATGTGAGTCGGACATTGCGTGAACTCATTGCCAGACCATTTTCTTCTCTCATGATGGGGCATACTACCATATGTACCGGAAGATGCAAGGTATCAATCATATGTTGTATGATAGTGAACTGTTGAAAATCTTTCTGTCCCATATATAGCCGATCTGGATTGACGATATCTAGTAGTCGTTTGACTACCTGTGCCACTCCATTGAAATGACCAGGCCTGAAGGCACCTTCCATCATTTTATCTAATCCACCAAGATCGATTTCGCTTCCTTTTTTATCGCCATCAGGATAGATTTCAGATACATCCGGAGCAAATACGATATCGACCTTTGTCGGTTTCAATGCTTGAATGTCTTGGTCAAGAGTGCGTGGGTACTTTTCAAGATCTTTCTTATCATTAAACTGAGTCGGATTGACAAAAATCGAAACAATAACAATGTCATTTTCTTTTTTGGCCCTTCTTACTAGACTGATATGTCCCTTGTGCAATGCACCCATTGTAGGTACAAAACCCACACTGAGGTTTTTAGATTTAGCGACTTGAACCAGTGTGGTTACTTCGTCAGCCTTGCTTAATAACTGCATCCTCTATTCATTTATGATATAGACGAAGAAAATACTCTTTTGATACACTAGGTGCAAAGTTTATCGCTTTTCCGACTTCATGGGTGCTTTAATATCTTTTTTCGGATGTACTAGCTTCATTTCTTTGATCAGATGGCCAGCACCGGCATATTTATCGATGACCCAAAGAATATATCTGGCATCAACCATGATATTACGGCAAATGCGCTCATCATAATTTATGTCGCTCATCGTTCCTTCCCACACTCTATCAAAATTAAGTCCAATGAGATTGCCCCAAGCATCAATGGCAGGACTACCCGAGTTCCCACCTGTTGTGTGATTGGAACCTAGGAAACATACAGGTAGTTTACCGGATTTGTCAGCATATTGACCATAATCTTTTTGATTATAGAGTTCAAGCATTTTTTGAGGAACATCAAACTCATAGTCACCAGGAACATATTTTTCTATGACACCGTCTAAATAAGTCACCGGTTCGTAATATACCGCATCACGAGGCACATATCCATTGACCTGGCCATAAGTCACTCGCATCGTACTGTTGGCATCAGGATAGAATCTTTTTTCTGGAAAAGTTTCTAGTTGCGCTCTAGTATATAAGGCTTGTTTAAGATTGATTTCATCTTGATATTGATTGTACGGCTGGGAAATTTCTTTAGCATAAAAATCAGACCAATGGCTGACCAGTGCATAAGCAGGATCACTTTTTATAGCTTGTATTGCTTTTTCTGGGCTTAGATTCAAGATGTCCATAGCATCTTTTTCACTTGAAAATGATGTTAAGGTATAAAGGTCTTTGGCCATTTGCTGATAGTCTTCATTCGGTTGCATGCCCAGATTTTCTCGTTGTAAAAAGTCAGGAACAAATCGCTCATTCAGACCGGAAACATACATATCAATCAGAGCAGCAAATTTTTCCTGGTCAATATTACTGTCAAAGTTTTTATAAAATTTAGAAGTGTATGATATAATTCCTGATAACTGATTATTATATCCTACCTCGCCATTGTTTTCATAAGCATTGACTAATCTACTGAGTGTTGACAAATAAGACGTCAAATCTATATTCCTCAAGACTATTTCGTTGTAATAATCTTTTGCTAGCGCATAAGGCTCAATGTCCTTATATAATTGATGCAAATCAGAAAGAAGGTAAGCATATGGACTTCCTGTCTTGAGCCTAGACTGAAATTCTCTTTCAAATTTTAATTTTTTATCAATGGCGCTTGTCTTTTTAAGTCCGGTAGATTCGCCTATCCACTTTTTCCAGTAATTAGCTATGGAAGCGTACTTAGAAGCATATTTGATTTTAGTGGCTTCATCTTTTCTCATATACTTATCTGTGATATCAAGTGCCGTCTCCCGAATTGCGATTTTGGCAGGATTGAGCACATCGACAAGCTGACGGATAGCAGATGATGGCAAATATTGATTTGTTCGGCCAGGAAATCCAAAGACAAGTGTAAAGTCGCCTTCTGACACACCATCTAGTGAAATAGGTAAAAAGTATTTAGGCTTGAATGGCACGTTGTCGGGAGCATAATCAGCTGGTTTATTATCCTTATCAGCATAAATCCTGAAAAGAGAGAAATCACCGGTATGTCTCGGCCAAACCCAATTATCGGTGTCAGAACCAAACTTACCAATGGATTCTGGTGGTGCCCCTACTAATCTCACATCACGATAGGTAGTTGTGACAAATGCAAAATACTGATTACCATCAAAAAAAGGTCTAATTATCAACGATTGATAACTTTCTAATTTATACGTTTTTCTAATAGCAGCCAGATTTTTATCAATTTGAATCTGACGCTCTGCAGCTGTCAACTGGTCTGTAACTCCATCCAGAACAAGCGTTGTAATATCATCAATATAATCAATGAAGGTAGCTGTCAATCCTGTATTTGGCAATTCTTCCTGATAATTTTTAGCCCAGAATCCATCTTTTAGCAAATTATTTTCAATCGTTGAGTGTGCCTGAATCTGACCATAACCACAATGATGGTTAGTGAGTAACAACCCATTAGGAGAAATCACTTCTGAGGTACAAAATCCACCAAAATGTACGATAGCATCTTTAAGCGATCCTTTGTTAATGCTATAAATATCTTCAGCAGATATTTTCATGCCCATGCTCTTCATTTCTGACTCATTGAGCAATTTGAGCAATTGTGGTAGCCACATACCTTCACCGGCATAAATCAGTGATGATAAAGGCAATAAAAGCAGGACTAAAAGTGATGTAAACCGTTGATTCATTATTAAATTTTTTTAAATTAAAATGTACAATAGCAAAGATATAAATATTTGTCAAAGTCACAGAAACACCGACTTGAAACAGATAGATTTCGGGTATTAATTTTGGTTTAGAAGAGGTATCATCGATTTCAAAGATGTATTAATCTTTTTCCTTTTTTTTGAAATCACCTCTTCGCCATGCATCAACAAATTTTTTCCAAGCGATAGGGTTGAAAATGTTCATTGGCTTTGTTTGCCCAGTGTAGATAAAATCTCTCGCTTGCTCTCGTATGACGGCACGTGATGCTTCACGGCCATCCACCGGCATATTGAGTCGCAACTCCCGCATTCTTTCCTCCACAAGATTAGCTAGGGCATTTTCTCTGAGTTCATTTGAGATATCCATTGCTAAAAATTCCTGCTTAAAATGTTCCCTACTGGGCCAAGGCATTATCACAGCCTCTGGAAGAATGTAAGTGTCTTCGGTCATAATCTGAACCCAAGTATAGCGATCTGCAACGAGATTTTCTGGGATTTTAATTTCCACGGTTTGAAAACCAATTCTTGAAAATTCCACCGTTTCTCCCGGCAATGCTATTAAAGTAAAAAAACCTTCATAGTCAGTATATGCTCCTCGATTTGTTCCCTTGATGACTACATTGACATAAGGTAAAGGTACCGGATCTCCATTCTCATCAGCATGAACTACCTTGCCGGAAAACTCTACTACTTGTACTGGTTTTTCATCTTGCTGAGCATATAAGGAAAGACTCATCAAAATAAAAAACGAGCATAGCAGACTGAACTTCATAAGATGTTTAGTTTGAAAATAAAAATTCATATCTCCACAACGCATAAAACAGTGTAAATATAATATTTTAAAAGGACTTAAATCGGGTATTTAACGGAACTTTAATAAAATAAATTTATAATTAGAAGTTTAAAAAATCAGGTGGATATTAGAAAAATTGTCTTTTATGTCAGCTTTTTAAGAATTTTGTTCGTTTTGATTTAGTCAAGTTATTAATCAAAGATAAGCGAAAAAGGTGTTACCTTCGTGTATTCTTTTATATTTTATGAAAATTTTTCCATTTTTAGCCTCTAATCCCGATTTAAGCAAGGTAAGTTCGCCGGAACACTTCCTTAAAACAGTAAGTAAGGAATATCCTATATATAAAGCGAAAGGCATTTTTAGCAAAATGGATGAAGCGGCCTTTTATATTCATCGTGTTTCTGGCTTGAATCCATACACAGGTCTCATTGCTTGTAGTGATATCACCACAATTAGCGATGGTGAAATTTTAGGCCATGAAAATACTATCTCCGTCAAGGAAGAGGCTATTACTCATCTTATTCTTACGAGGAGAGCCATGATTAAGCCGATTTTGATTGCTTATGAAGGACATCATGATATAGATGAATTTATCAACCAGTTTGTATTGAAACAGGTACCGATTATGGAGTTTCATCTAGATCAGCCTGAGGAATTGCATCAAATATGGAAAATTTCCAACCAAAAAGATATAGAGATCATCTCCTGGCTTTTTGATAAAATGGTCTCTAGGGCTTACATTGCAGACGGCCACCATCGTGCTGTTGTGACGGCTCAGCTACTGCAGAAGGAAATTAGTTCAGGGAGAGAAGATAGTGATTTTCTGAGATTGCTGTGTATGTTCATTCCTTTTTCAGATTTGAGAATTTATGATTTCGCGCGTGTGGTGGACTACAGCAAGAAATTGGATGGAATAGCATTTCTCAATAAACTGAAGGACTATTTTGAAATCACACCCATGGAAAATTACTCAAATCCCGATAAAAAACATGAACTTGTGCTTTTCCTGGACGATATGCGCTTTCATCTTACATGGAAACAACATGTAATTAATGCACCGGGAGCATCAGACTTAGTACTTGATGTTGATTTATTCAATTTGTATGTATTGGAAAGCATTCTGGGGATTAAAGACATCCAGAATACTGAATTGGTAACTTATATTGAAGGGATAGCACCAACCAAAAAACTAATGGAAACGGCTTTTTTGACAGGCAAAGCTGTCTTTAAACTATTTCCTCTTAACCCGACGGATGTTATCAAAACTGCTGAAGCAGGCCAGGTGCTTCCTCCTAAAAGTACCTGGTTTGAACCGAGAGTTAAAAATGGACTTGTGATTAAAGAATTTTGATTTATTTCTAAATTTTAATGTCATAATTTTTAACCTAATCCTTTATAACAGATTGGAAGGGTCAAACCATTAATTTTTATAATAAGATGCTCTATTTCAAGATGCTCTATTTCAAGATGCTTTAGAATGCCTTACCATGGTATTTCGAGTCATTGTGGATAAAGTAAGAGGCACTATGAAAAAAATAAGTGGAAAAAATTTATATGTCAGTAGGTTACCTTTTTTTGATATCTGCATTAATGCTTAAATAAACATACTAAAGAGTTTTGTTAAAGGTAAAATACAAAGAAAACACAGTCCGAAAAAATGAATTAGGCTGCTAATGAGCTATGAAACCACTACTGATTATGAAAAAGATTTTGAAGAATCAATGTGGGCACAGCTAAGAAGAAAAAATTACGCAGGTCAACGTGATGAAGGCTATTGTCTCTGGCTGAGCTTAATGCTCAGCCTTTTTGATTTTAAGAATCAGCGTCCTGGCTTGGCAGAAAGACCCAGTACAGGATTGAGACATGCAAAAGGATTTAGGATCGTCAGAGCCCTTTGAATAATTTTTAATCCAAATTACACCTTAGAAATTTACTACATGAGAATGCTACTTTATCATTATTTTGGTACTCGACATAGTAAAATAATGCCGACTCAATAAAAACGCTAAACCTCAAAGCTATTTAGTATCTTCTCCATTCGAAACAAAGCCTATTGGTTAATATGGGTTTAATTTAGGTACGACTTTTGGTACTATTGTATCCTGTCTGGTAAATATAAGCGATTAGGCTTATGCATCATCAGTTGTCTGATAAGTGCAATCAATTATTTCAGATTAAGTATCAATGAGGCTAATAGCTGCAGCATTGTCTTTGACTTGAGCACTATCTTTACATCCAGGTATGACTGTGGTAACGATAGGGTTTTTAAGACACCATGCAAAGGCCCATTGAGAGGCATGTACGCCAGCCGGCACTTCCTCTTTGAGTATGCGCTGCACTTCTTCAAGCTGCCGATCTAGCTCATTGGCTTTGGTTCGAGAGCGTACATCGTCTGCTGCAAACCGATGTCCGGGCAGATACTTACCACTTAATAAACCACTAGCAAGTGGAACACGCGCTATAACGCCAAGATGGTCGCGTTGTGCAGCGCCGAAATGCCTTTCTTCAGCAGTACGGTCAAGTCGATTATACTGTACCTGGATGACTTCAATACCATAATGAGCGGCTTCTTCTGCCTGTATGAGTGTAGATTTATTTAGACTCGCTCCGATATGAAGGATCTTGCCGGCTTGCTTCGCCTTATCTAAGCAGGTCCAAAGTGCGTCATTGTGAAAAGCATCATCTGGCCCAGAATGGAACTGATATAGATCTATGTAATCTGTGTCCAATGCTTTAAGCGAAGTATCCAGCTGTTTAAGCACATCATCAGTATTAAATTGATCAGTTCTGGATAGGAAGGCATGAAAATGATGGCCAAACTTAGTTGCAATGATCCATTTACTTCTATCTCTGCGGCTGAGGTAGTCACCTATGAATTGCTCTGACAAGTGATTGCCATAACATTCTGCTGTGTCCAGCATATTGATACCACTTTCTTCTGCAGTGTCGATTATGTCATCTACCTGACCCTGAGTGAAATCTACGCCCCACTCTCCACCAAACTGCCATGTACCCAGACTAATGACTGAAGTCGATAGACCTGTAGTGCCTAATTTTCGGAATATCATAATCTGATTATTTGATTGATACTACGAATGTAATTATAATTAGGGACAATCAGGCGATAATTTCATGTTCATAGAGGTACAATATTATATTGCTAGGTAATAAAATAAAACTTCAATTTGCCGTGTATTTTACAAATAGTTGAATATCAAATATTTAGAAAATCGATACTCTTAAAAAAATCTTAAAACTATTGTTACAACAAATTTATTTGTAACCTTTTATGATGCAGGCTCTCTAATCAATCGTAACCAACAATAATTTTTAAACCATTAAATAATTTTAAAATGAAAAGTGTAATGAAAAATTTAAGAATGCCTGCTTTATTGATGATGTTTGGATTAATGTTTATGCTCTTTACATTACAAAGTTGCACCAAAGAAGAAGCATCACCACTGACTACTGAGTCGTACAAAGAATTGAGCAGAGGTATGCAGAAGTTATGGGCTGACCACATGCAGTGGACATTTTCTACAGTAGATGCATTTTTTAATAATCAAGAAGGCTTAGAAGGACAGTTAAACCCGGATTATGCATTAGAAAAATAAAAAACATCCGGTGTTGTATCTATTTTTGAAAATAGTCCATCCATCCACTGTCTCTTTTTGACAGGTAAAGCCAATTTCAGAACCTTTCTATTGGCGTGTTTTGCTGTCCAAGCTCCTAATGCAAAGCAATGGAGTCGAAGAGTATTCATAGT
>LNBW01000057.1 GCA_001567255.1 Bacteroidetes bacterium OLB9
CCCTAAATCAACGCCAATGACCGTAATTTTGAAGGAGTCTGATACATCAGCATATGAAAAATCAATCTGAACATAGAACTGCCCTGAATCATTGCAACTGGAAGGAAGGATGATCGGCTGACCCAATTCACATTGTTCTGCTGCATCGCAATTGGGGCTTTTGAACTCCTTGACGATGCGACAATCCCCATTATGCTTATCTATTAGTTTGTACACATGAAACTTACCATCACCGGGTAGGCCCGACAATTTTACCGGCATATCCGCATAAGCAAAGGTGCCCTTGTAGATGCCGTCATAATACAGCTTAAATGAGTCGCTGGTATTGATGTGCTCACAATTAAGGTACATGGTAAAGTTGCCAAGATCATCACATGCACCATGGTTGTAGCCCAGATTGAACAGTTCACAATTACCGCCACAGTGGTGTGCAGGGATATGATTTGCTGCCTTACAATCGGAATTTGCCAGGTCTTTGACTACAAATTCGTAGGCATTACCCGAAGTGCCGTCAAATGGACCCAAGGTAACCGGAAGGTCCGCATAGCTGAAGTTGCCATAATATTGTCCATTGCCCACGATCTTGAAGGAGTCAGATACATTGGCATAGTCAAAATTGATCGACACATAGAATTTTCCGGCATCGTCACAATCTGTTGCATCCAGCACCAAGTTACCAATCTCGCAGTCATTGCCCACACATTCCGGGCTTTTGAACTCCTTGACAATACGACAATCCCCATTATGCTTATCTATTAGTTTGTACACATGAAACTTACCATCACCGGGTAGGCCCGACAATTTTACCGGCATATCCGTATAAGCAAAGGTGCCCTTGTAGATGCCGTCATAATACAGCTTAAATGAGTCGCTGGTATTGATGTGCTCACAATTAAGGTACATGGTAAAGTTGCCATGATCATCACATTCGCCATGGTTATAACCCAGATTATACAGCTCACAATTACCGCCACAGTGGTGGGCAGGAATATGACCCGCTGCCTTACAATCGGAATTTCCCAGATCTTTGACTACAAATTCATAGGCTTTATCCGAAGTTCCGTCAAATGGACCCAAGGTCACCGGAAGATCCGCATAGCTGAAGCTACCGTAATATTGTCCATTGCCCACGATCTTGAAGGAGTCAGATACATTGGCATAGTCAAAATTGATCGACACATAGAACTTTCCGGCATCGTCACAATCCGTTGCATCCAGCACCAAGTTACCAATCTCGCATTCATTGCCAACACATTCCGGGCTTTTGAATTCCTTGACAATGCGACAATCCCCATTATGCTTATCAATTAGTTTGTACACATGAAACTTACCATCACCGGGTAGGCCTGACAGTTCTACCGGCATATCCGTATAAGCAAAGGTGCCCTTGTAGATACCGTCATAATACAGCTTAAATGAGTCGCTGGTATTGCTGTACCCACAATTAAGGTACATGGTAAAGTTGCCAAGATCATCACATCCGCCTTGGTTGTAGCCCAGATTATACAGCTCACAATTACCGCCACAGTGATGGGCAGGGATATGATTCGCTGCCTTACAGTCGGGATTTGCCAGGTCTTTGACTACAAATTCATAGGCATTATCCGAAGTCCCGTCAAATGGACCCAAGGTCACCGGAAGGTCCGCATAGCTGAAGTTGCCGTAATATTGACCATTGCCCACGATCTTGAAGGAGTCAGATACATTGGCATAGTCAAAACTGATCGACACATAGAACTTTCCGGCATCGTCACAATCGGTTGCATCCAGCACTAGGTTACCAATCTCGCATCCAAAACTGATATCCGGATTGACAGAATTCATATTATGAAATAAAATATTTTGCGTTGGTGTGAGAAAAATCGACTGATTCATTCCACACAAACTCACTTCTGTTTCCTGATTTGTCTGAAACAATGATGATAAAACGAATGTCAGCGAAAGCAAGATCTGTAACATAACCATTAATTTTTACTTGTATCTGAATATAGTGCAAAAATGAACAAAGCGCTGCACAATACTTTATCTCAGCAACGCAACAAATAAATACGAAAAGAGCGTTTAGCCTACTATTGGATATTCTTATTAAGGCAAATTGAATTTCCTGAGTTTTATCTCAATATGAAAAACCCAAAGAGGTTCGAAAATATACTTGTACGCCTGAGTACATTTTGCAGCTTAAAAATAGCCTTTTCTCAGATTCTGGCATTTATCCCATCAATTTTTTCATGGGTTAATAAAGAGTCAAACTTATATTATCTGAAACATGAAAAACACTATAAAAATTTAATACTGTGTTTATTGGGGCAATTTGTGGTTAATGAGATGTCTATCAAATAAGAATTCCCGATCACTATGAATTATATGGATTTTGAATCTCAAAGTCAATTTGATGTGAAAGGTTACGTATTTAATATACATTGTCCAATTTCCGGATATCCCACGTAACCATTGAAACTCAACAATTAACACAATCCATGAGAAGTAAAATTGATGATTGCCATATTATACCAAGATGATTTATATAATAGTCCATAAATTTTTAGTATACTTGTCCGGATAGCTATTCTACTAGAGCTCTGCTCTGTCCCGGGAGTGAAACAATCCGGGGTTCCGGGATGCCGAGGTTACAGTCGTATAGATCAATGAAATTGGTCTATAACGAATGTACCTTCGGTAAAA
>LNBW01000058.1 GCA_001567255.1 Bacteroidetes bacterium OLB9
TTTTAGGCATATTACAAGGTTGTTTTGATTTTAACCAGTTCAAATTTACCATATTTTCTCAACCAATTGGTTATTGTTGCTCTACCTTGAATTCCATACTTATTAGTTGCTCCTCTACAGCTGAGTTCTCCTCGTTCAATTTCTGATACGACTTGAAGTTTAAATGCTAATGTGTAATCTTTTTGAGTGCGTTTAACATACTCGTTTTCTTTATTTTGCATATTGATACTTTTTTAGTGTATCGCTATTTTAGGACGGGACAAGGCATATTATTAAAAAAGCAACCTTGATTTTATCATATCTTTTTTAATTTGCGCTAAGATAGTAGATGAGGCTTAAATAATATTTCAAACTATTCATATTCCGCCATTACAGCGATGGATCACAATCCTAGGATTTTGATCTCCGTCCTGCGGTTTTCGGCATGTGCCGCTTCTGAACATTTGACAGTATTAGTGCAATGATTGACTGGCTTAGACTCACCATAGCCTATGGCATGAATACGTGAAGCTTCAATGCCATTGTCCAAAAGATATTTTCGGGCGGATTCTGCTCTTTTCTGTGACAGGATTTGATTATACCGATCATCTCCACGGGCATCGGTGTGTGACGACAACTCGATGCTTACACTTGGATGACTTGCCAGATAGATAATAAGTTTATCTAATTCCGATGCTGCATCAGGCAAAATATCCCATTTGTTATAATTGTAATAGATGTTTTTGATCGTGATTTCTTCATCTTCTTGTATCGGTTTCAGGTCAAATGCGAATGTGAAAAACATTGTATCGGCTGTTCGTTTCAGCAATGCCTTTCCATGCTCACTGTGATAGCCAGGCTTCATCACTTCAAATTCAACCTCTGCTTCCCCGTCATGTTGCCATTGTGCATTGAATGTACCTAAGCTATCCGATATCATTTTCATAAAGTTACCGGGCGAATAGGAAACCGACACCAGTGCTCCGGGAAGGGGCTTCCCGCCACCATTGACAGTTCCCGTGATGATAAGAAGCGGAGCAATTGACTTCTTGTCATCTTTACCAGCAATCGGTAATCTTTTGTAAAAGCCGTATATGGACTCATGCCCAGTGCTGCTTTCACGATTGGACGTAAACCACCCCGAAAGCATGTCATCTGCCGATATAAGGCCAAAATCATCGCCCTGGCCATTAAACGGTTCGCTCAGCCGTTCAGGAAATGACCATTTTTTACCATTCCACACCGTTTTATACATATCCAGACCATAGCCAGGATGCCCAATACCATTGGAGCTAAAAATCAACGTGCTGTCATTCAGGAAAGTAGGAAAGACCTCGTGTCCCGTTTTTGTATTGATATAATCCGGAAATTTAACCGGCTTTGACCAGTAGCCGGATTTTTCCTTTATACAATGATATAAGTCCATGCTGGAGTTTATATCAGAAGAAAATACCAACAAATTTCCTTTATGGCTGATTGCCGGATGTGTATTGTTGGCTAGTTCAAAATTATAAATAAACAGCTTTGGCTCTGACCAGGTTCCTTTGGAAAATGTACTTTCATAGATTTTCAGAAAAACCTTATTAATGGTTTGATTTAAAGATTTTTCAGGCTGATTTGCAGAGAAATACATTGTCTTACCATCCTTTGAAAATGCAGCAGCTCCCATATTGTATTTTGTGGAGAATGGCAGCTTCATTTGCTCAACAGATTGTGATATGGTATCAAAAAAATACAAATCCGTAAAATTATCTCCGGTAAGCTTGTCACGTTTTTTATCGTTACTTCTACTTGAAGAAAACACAAGCGCATTGCCATAAAATGCCGGAGAAAAATCCGCTGATTGGCTATTGAATGGTGCTAAATGGACTTCATATTGACTTTCCGTCTGCGTAACCATTGGAAGTGTTTTCATGCGGGCATACTGCTTATTGCTCGGATGTGCGGCTATCAATGAATCTACAAACCGATCGTAATCCTCATGTTGACCATTGCGTAATAATGCATCTCCGTACTTAGTAATACCCGACCCGAAGTCCGGAGAATCCGCAATAAGTCTTTTGTAGTACATTGCAGCCATTACAGTATTGCCAAGCGAATAATAACAATCTCCAATCCGATCCAGTAGATAGGCATTATCCGCATTTTTATTAAGGCACTTTGTGTATGCTTTTATAGCTTCATCATATTGCAACAGCGAATACGCTTGATCACCTTTTGGGCATTGCGCATAGCTTGTGGTCAGCGATAACGACACTAAAAAGCAGATTATGATTGCAGATATATTATTTGCCATTCTCAAAATCTTTGCAACACAGGAAATTTGTGAATGGACGGTACGGCAACCGGCGTTTTTTGCCATTGATATATCAGGATGATTTCATGCGCAGCCCGACCGATACTACGGAAGTCCGAGACCGTATAGTCGTAAGCATAGCTTAATACAATATTGCTACTCAGTGCGATATCAACCATAGCAGCGAGCGCATCGCCGGTTCTGTATGTTAGCCCAAAGCCAAAAATATCTTTATACCACATCGAACCGGAAAAATCGACCTGTACAGGTGCCGCTTTATGATACCTGATAAATATGGAAGGCTTTAGCTGTATCCCTGATTGACCTAACGAAAATACATGACCGGCAGTAAGATAGTAATGCCTACTTAAAAAGATACCGTCATCAATAAATGAAAACCCTTGTCCGGGTATGCTCGCAAAGATATAAGGTATTGAAAGCCCAAGATACGTATTTTGACTATATAAGAATAAACCCGCTCCTGCTCTTGGAACTACCGATGACATTACACTGGAATAAACAGGATCTGTCTGACTCGGATCTGGCGTAATAGCATCAGTCAAATTAGCATTAAACAGGCTGACACCGCCTTTTATGCCGGCACTCAACGTTATGCTTTGGGTCAATGGTATGCGGTAAGCATAGTTGAGATACATCGAAGTGTGCTTTTCAAAGCCAATCTTATCGTACATGATATTCACACCGATTCCAGAGCTGACAGATTCCAAAGGAAGCTCAGCAGAAAATCCCATCGTCTCCGGGGAGCCATTCAATCCTGACCACTGTTTTCTGTAAAAAACCATGCCTTTAAGCTTGCCGTCTTTAGCTGCTGCTGAAGGGTTGACTGCCATATCAGACACCAACATATATCTTGTAAACATCGGATCCTGCTGTGCATACATTGTATGAAGCAATCCTATAAAAAATCCTGTTATTAGAAAGATATACCTGCTCATACTATTGCTTTCTTAAATCAACAATACCCGATTTGACAAATCCCCTGCCAAATACGATTTCAATAAAATATGTGCCTTGTGGCAGGTTTTCGCCATTGCCGGATCTGCCGTCCCATTGGTTATTCCAATCCACGTCTTCAAATACGAGATTGCCCCATCTATTATATACCCGTATATGCATCTTGCCGCACAACGCTACATCCTTGAGTGTATAAACATCATTAATACCGTCATTATTGGGCGAAAACGCATTGGGCAGCGTGACAGATGCATCCTTACAGGTTTCTTTGACCACGATACGATATCTTTTCTCTGACAAACAGCCGATATCATCATACAATTGAACTATATAAGTAATATCTTCCGGCGTATCCGTCATAGCCGAAGGACAATCCGTACATGAAAGATACACATCTGGGCTCCAATGATATCCGGAAAAACCTACCGGCGCATGTATTATCAGGCTGATATCATCTTCTTTCGTCAATGTGTCAACGACATGAAATACTTCTGGCATTCTGACATTGAGCTGAACACATACTGTCGAATCACAGCCGTTGATGCTCTGTAATGTCATACAATATCTTCCGTTTTGATCAATGTCCTGATTTCCGAACTTATACGTTTCTCCGGCACATATTTCATGAAAATAGTTAAGTAATCCGACCGGATAAAATCGAACGGGAATGACAGCATCCACCCTGCAAGTGCCATTGATAAGCTGAAGCCCAAAATCATAATCCTGCTGCACGATAATACCCGGATTCAACACCTGCCTGTCGGATAATCGCTCTGCGCCATCCGTCCATGCAAAAGAAGTTGTATTAGCTACTTGCACCTGAATTGTAGCTTCAGAAGATGCGCATAAAACAGAATCGTGGACGATTTGGAGCTCAGGCCGTATATCCACATTGACCCTGACAGTACCTGATGTGGTACAACCGTATTCATTCGTCAGCATATATTGATACTGTGCAGATGAATCCGGAAGTGCTATCAGGGTTTGCCGATTATCCTGAAGGATATTTGGACCTGACCAGTCATAATCAACGGCAGGAGTCGATATGATAAACAATGTATCTCCTTGACATAAGGTCAGGTTTTCAACTTTCACATTGGGCAGGGGATTGACTGTTATGTCGTACAAATACCGGATGTTGCAGCCTGAATCAAATGTCTCTGATAATATTTTAGTGTACTTTACCGGTACTCCCGAATGGTTTGGAACGCTAAAAGTCGTACTAGCACATTGTGTGCAGCTCAATCCCACAGCTTCATTCCACTGGTAAAAATGATCGGGAATATGATTGATACCTAATGAAACAGTGTCGCCACTGCAAATGCTGAAAATATCCCGGCGATAGGTGATATCTCTGACAGGAATAGTGATATTATCACATATACAATTTTCGTCTGAATCTAATACGAGCAATAAATTGCAGATCGAAGAGAGCTGATGTTCGTCTAATACCACGATTTGGGTACTTAGACCGAAAGCATCAAAAGAATCAAACATCATATTTCCAACAAACATGTCTCCCGTATCATAATGGCCATTTCCGTTCAGATCTATTATAATCTTTGCCGACAATGACTGGAGCTTATCCAAATCAGTAGTTTGTTCAAGGCTTCCCTGCACATATATTTTTCCATTTTCGACAAATAGACTACTGTTTATCCATGTATATTGTGGCTGTTGAATAGTTAATGGAATCGTAGCTGAACCTGCAACGACATTGACATCACAAGGTGTACCAGAATGGATACAAAAAGCAGAAGCCGGAGATGATATATACGCTGCAATATTGTCTGTGATACAATAATTATTGTTAGAGTTAATTATTTCAAATGTTATGGTAATGTCCTCGTCATCTGAAGCTGGATTCCATGTGTAAAGTCCCTGGCTCAGATAGGGCGTGTTATTATGGAGATTGCCGGTTATCGTACTTGGATCGACTTCCCATCCTGACGGAAGGCTGACAAATATCTTAGAGGATAAAGACGTCGGACGTGTCGTATTGAGAACTAGTTTCATACGGTCTCTCCGGCAAGCATCCGTAAAATCCGCGACAAGTGCGACATCAATATATTCCTGGACATCACCATGGTCAATATACAAGGTAGCACCGGCTCGTGTAAGACTGTTGACAGGATTGCCGCAGCCGTCAGTGGCCGTCAGATGATAAAGCACCGGCAATCCTCCGGTGGATTCGCAATCTGTAACCGCCCAAAAAACAACATCAAATCCATTCTCTGGTACTGATGTCGCTCCGGCAAGGCCGGATATAGCATGAAGATCCCAGATGTCCTTTAATGACCATACATACTTACCGTCCTGACTTGCTACATCTGGCAATGCAATCTGAAAATCCTTAGTCCCTGATGGATAATATAAAACCGCAGAACCTGCAGCAATTTTTACACCAGGTGGCAATTGAAGGGTTATACGCATATCATGTACTGTTCCTAATCCGGCATTATAAAAGGTGGCTTTTTGGAGGATCGTATCACAAAGTTGCCAGACTTCATTATTGGATTGTTCAGTAATCATATCAACAAGCCCTTTTGGAAAATGAATTTCTAATGAATCATAATTCCTGAAACACGGTAGAATGGCAGGGTCTGTATAAGGTTGACAATCCAAACCATATTCAATGACTAATTTTTCCTTTCCACAGCCTTTCGACGTACCGAATAGCTCAAAAAAACGGGTTTGATTTCTACCAAGCGGCCCGGTATTAAATATACCGTTTACTGGATTAAAAATCTCTCCTGTGATCGTGTCTTTTAGCAGGAGCCCTGAGATATTATCGGAAGCATTCGTGATGCGTATATAGACATTGTCGGCTGTTTGGATCAATGTCGGGCAACATACTGTAAATTTAGTACTGAAATCATTGGAAAAGGCCGTAACTTCCTTTTGAAACAGTGCCAACTGCATTTCGGGTTGAGGAAATGATATATTGATTTGTGTCGTAATCGAATCTGGAAAATATATCTTTCCGGCCGGAGAAAGATCAAAATATATTTTCAATGCTGATGATAACGGTGGTGTGAAATTGACACATCCTATTGGCCTGACGCTGAGCGAAAGCTTAAAAACATGTTTCTGCTCGACAGTAGAAAATGCGCCTGCCGGCAACATACCAGCTGAGGCTAAATCATAGACGTAGTAATTGCCTTCTTCTACTGGATTAATGCGGAAAACTTCGCCAAGGTAAAGAATCGTAATATTATCAAACGCTACATCCTTGCTTTTCTCTATCTTAATCTTGACAGGTCTTATCATCTCTCTTACTTCATTTGGGAAGATGAATCCTTTGGGCAATGGTAATACTTTAGTATGTCCAAATGAGATATTCAGAAAGTTGATGCTCGTAAATGCGTCGTTACACAGCATTTGACTCTGGTAAGAAACATTGGATGAAACAGGAATCGAACTCATCATCATCGCAGGAAAATAAAGCGTATAAGCATAACAGTCACAAGGCGAAAATTCAAAATCGCTTTCGGGAATGTCATCGCCAAGATAATGCATCATATAGGTGGAGAACTCAAAAAAATCACCCCTGTTAATCTCATCCTTAGCACGATAGAAATGGTCAACATCAATAACCTTCAACAATTCTACATATACACTATCGCCCTCTTCAAAGCGAAAATCTGTCGGAAATGCCACATCCGGGTACAGTGCCGTAAGCGTGTCTGCCGACAGGTGTATAAAAATATCATTGTCCAGATACCGTTCATAAGCACGGTTAAAAACATATTTTTCTCCGGTCCTTTTTCTGATAATTTTAATCTTACTGTCATACGTTTTGATTGCGCCATTCTGGCCGGTAAGCAATGACTCATAAAATTCGGCTTTGACTGGATCATTGGCAGTAAAGGCGCGTTGGCTCAAGCGAAGTACAAGGTTGTCAAATGTACTGCCCGGTATATTGGTTATAATCTTCCCGTCAAAGGTAATTTTCAGCGAATCGCCTGCTATAAAATTATAAATCTGGTACTTTTCGGGCATATGTGGCTCTCCTTCATTGGCCTTACCATCAAATTCGGGGTCCGGCTTTCCGTAAGACGTTCTGAAAAGCCTGCCAACATATTGAAATCCTCCGGCTAAAGTGTCTTTGTAGCAAGTTTCAATATTATCACATATGATTTGGTAACTCTGAGAGTTGCATCCCTGTGGAAGATATGTTGTCTGACACGATGTACTTGTTTGCAATACGTTATAAATACTAACTTTATCCATCACAAGTGGTGGAGAACAGGCACATTTTGTGTAGCTTAAATCACAATCGTCAGGCGGCACGACTTCAAAGCAATCAATAACAAAAGGCACAAGTATGCTTCCATAACTTTCCAAAGGCATCAAATAAGCCACCCTGAATGTCCGGTTGCTTCCTTGCCCAATCTCCTGAATGGAAACCGGCCTGACACCGCTCAACAAAAAGTCTAAGTTCGTTAATACGAAACCCTGTGGTATTTGCAGTTCTATCCAAAGCGTGTCCTGATTTCCTGATGGAAGCCTTATATCAGATATACCAAATTGCAGAAAACCTTTCATTTGATTGGCCAAAGTTACTGGTACACTACTCACCGAAATTTTGACACCGGACTCATCCAGAATATCAACAAAAGCTTTGGAAGCAAACAGGCTGGAACTACCAAAAGCCACATTTTCAGAATGCGACATGTCTGATGAAACCGTACATTCTTTATTGTAGTAAACCGTACCTCTCCATGTATTTTCTTTAGTCGAACAATTGCTTTCTTCACAAAATGCAGATTGAAACGTCACAGTAAAGCTTGTATCTTTCGTGGTTGCATTGAACCGTTTCCTGATAACACGCACACCCCTGGCAACCAATACATCACAATCATTACGGAATGTATCCTGATATATTATCTGGTCAGCCCAGGGTGCTGCAACACTACCGGCGAGCACGCCTCTTTTGTTGCCTGTGAAATGGTCAATATCGATGGTAAAATTATTGATTGCATTGATGTGTGGCAGCTTTCTTAAATCTATAGATTGCATAGCAGTATCATTACTGTAACAGTACGGTTCGCTTCCCCTGGCAATCGCCCTTACTTTTTTGCCTAAATCATCATTTGGAATAAACCGTACATTAGCTATAGCACTATGCTGCTGGCAATATTCATCATTACAGCCCCATTTTAGGATATATTCTGACCTTGCAAACTGGACATCATAAGAGCACACATCCGCATATAGCGTTTCTATCAATAAAATTTCTTCATTAATATCAAGGAACCCGTCACGATTACCGATTTTAACAAAATCCTTTTCATCAAACCTGATTGTAGTCTCTTCAGATGAAGACGATATCACCGTTCCTGCGTTGTAGCTAACTTTTATATATTGACCATGTTTGTGTGTTAACTCAAAGTGCCTGAGCCTACCTTTACGTCTGTTGGCTAACCGGATATTCCTGCTTCTGGAACCAAAAGACGGTATCTCCGTATATATGTCCTCTATACCGTAGATGATCAGATTAGGGCTTTCCACACTTACAGGATCGGATGTAAACGTCTTGGCTGATCCACCGATTTTCCATTCTGCTTTACAGGTAAATATCTCCTGTCTGTCCAAACAAGCAAGCGTAGTGCACGATGATTTGATTTGTATAGAAAAGGTTAGTTTGTGTCCTGCCCGGACATCAAATATCTTAAACACAGGTCTCGACAAGTCCGAAATATCCTGTTCGCTGACTGAGCCGGAAAACGTTGAAGTTTTATACGCTATGCCACAGGGTAACGACAAGGTAAATTCAGATGATGTGAAGTCCCCTGAAGTATTGTTAGATAATGTCAGAAACAAATAAGATGAATCGCATACCGTGACCGGTTCTTTCCATTCAAAAGATACTTCCTGCGCATATAAAATAACAGGAAAGCACAAGATGCATATCGCCTGAAATATTATTTTTAATGTAGAATACACGGAAATAACTTTTGGTGGATTCTAAAAATTTATTTTAAAATTTGATTTTTTTGATTCTATATGCAAATATAGAAAAGTTTATGGGATAAATCTCAATTCAAAAATTATTTTTTTATTTATATATCTATCAGTATTAAATATTTAGTCGGGCAACTTTTTTATGCTTAAAAATCGTGAATAATGTTTAAGCAACGATAAGAATAGGTATATTTTTGTCCAATTCATGAGACATTTTGATGGACGGTTTCTTTTCAAAAGTCTGATAAGATATTTATGAGCTCGAGTGAAAACAGACATAAACTGTCATTCTTTCAGAGAGGCTTTCTTTTTCTTCATTTGATTAGACTACCTAAAAGTTGCTTTTTCAAGGCAAACTAGTCTAAATCTTTAACTAAATCGTCAATATCTACAAAAATTTGAATAACTTTATCTTTACACACAGGAGGTTTCTTTGATGTAAAATATTGGATTTTAGTTGTAAATAAATTAAATTATATCCTATGCCTATAATTTTTGTGCTTTTATCTAATCCATTATTCACGTAATTTTGCTTCGATGGCTTACAGCAAATTTAGTAATGCCCATTGTAGCAGAATGATTGTTTTAGCATCAATAATAGTCCCATTTTGAAGTAATTGAGGTAAGTCTTCAAATCTAAATTCGAGCACTTCGATTTCCTCTTGTTCCGATTGAAGCCCGCCTCCTTTTCCGAAATGCATTGACTCATCGTATTCAGCTACATAAAAGTGGATTTTCTCCTTATGAGCGCCTGGTGTAGCAAATGCTTCATAGATTTTATTTACACTGGTGACTTTGTATCCGGTTTCCTCCTCTATTTCTCGTATGATGACGACTTCCGGCTCTTGTTGATCAAGCATGCCAGCGCAGCATTCGATGATAAATCCATCCGGGTGACCATTAAGCAATGCTGCTAATCTGAATTGACGAATCAATATAATTTTTCGCGATTGTGTATTATACAACAATACAGCCGCACCATCTCCACTGTCATATATTTCTCTGATTTGATTATCTTTACTTCCATCCTGCCTGGTGTAAGACAATTTGTATTCTTCTAAAACTGACCAACCTTTATACAAGATCTTTGAACCTAAAAATTCGATTTTCTTGATGTGCATTGCATTATGTTTATCATATACATTTACTCTATTGAGATACCACAATATATCTTAGACTACCCATAAAACTAAATAACATGAAGTCTGTTCATTTTTTAACATACAGTTTTGTTTATTTATATTATTTCAAGAGCTTGATGGAGTAATATAAAATTTACTTTTTTGATGATTCTGAATTGAATTATGAATAAAATTTGACTAGGATAGTCGCAAGGTAAGTGTCCTTTAATGAGTTAAGACTAGAGATATAGTATTCAAGATATAAAGATGTGAACGGCAACAGCTATGAAGTGACCTTTTTATGCAGTAAATTTGTAATGAATAATTAGGATTGAGAAGATTTTGAACTATAAAAAAAGAGCCGTCCAAAATTGAACGGCTCCTCTGTTATTATGTACAACTAAGTGTTATTTCTGAACAACTACTTTCTTAGAAAGTACGCCTTTATCGGTATGGATCAAGGCTGTATAAGTGCCAGAAGCAACATTGTTAAGATTTAATTTCAATCTTGAATCCTTAACAGCATCAAATGACTTGCTGGCAACAACTCTACCATCAATTGCTACTAGCTCAACTTTTACATTAGAAGTATTTTCAAGTGTTACGTCGATGTAAAGCTCTCTTGCTGCTGGGTTAGGGAATACTTTTGCAGAAGCAGTGTTATCTACATTATAAGTACTAGTTGACTTTTTGATATCCATTTCAAGATACACAACAGTAAAAGAGTATAGAGTCTGATTGTTACCAAGAGGAGAAAAAGTTCTATCCGCCTCATCACCTTGTGTCCCATCATCATTATAGAATGAACCACCATATCTCTTCTTATCTAAGCTGTCTAATACAAAATTAGTAGCTTCTGTGTAAATAGATCTAGCATATGCATCATCAAGTCCAAATCCATTGTATGTTAAGAACTGATACCTAGGAGTAGAAGGATCAAATGGCTGGCTATGTGCTACTAAAACATATTGAGTATTATCCTTCAGTACAACTTCACTATCTTCATCCTGATTACCATCTTCGTCAACTCCAAATAGCGGAATTTCAATATTTCTAAGATTGTCAATTTCTTCCAGGAAGATAGTGTTAGTACCTACTAGTGTTCTTTCTGTTGGCTCAACACCACGTACTACACCACCATCTTGATCATCCCATTCAAACAAGTCAACTCTGATCTGTCCTGTACCTTCAATTTCGTCAAGCTGGTTTTTCAATCCAAATCTTACTTTGTCAACCGTCCAACCATTTCCTTTAGGCAGATAGTAACTGTTACCGATGGTTACATAGTTTGTAGGGTCAACAGCCCAAATTTCTGTAACATCCTTCATGTAAGCCTGACCAATTTCATCTTCGGTATAAAGATTGGCAAATGTATTTTCTGTAACATCAAAATAGAATAGTGCTTGATTATTATTTTCATTACCATCTTCTTCGTCTGTGCTAATAACATATGCACCTACATAAGCTTCAGGTTTTGCATCTGGAGTAAAGGTATCAGAGAAGAAAGTGTTTTCTATGGTTTGTCCTGAGCTAATATCTCCTAGAGGTTCTGTAAAAGCAGCTACCGGACTTTCATTACTATCAACTATTACTACATTCAATGACGCATTAGATCCTGTTGCATTTCCTTTGTTTGAAACATCTGCAAGGAAGTACATTGGGGCTACTTGAGACTGAGGTACCTTCAGAGAAGGAGCAACTGCAAAAAAGTTAGTTTCTATTTTAGTGTCAATCACTTTTGCATTTCTGACCACAATATCATCCAATGCCCAATAGTAATAGTTACCCTCATATATAAATTTAAATCTAAATTGAGTAGCACCATCAAGTCCAGTTAATGGTAGTGCCTTTCTTTCTAAGATATGTGCAGAGTTGGTTGGATGCTCTTGATTGAACTGTAATGTGTCGCTCCATGTGGCACCTCCATCTGTAGATACCGCAATAAAGTATTTACTTCTATATTGCCTTAGCGCCTGAGTAAATTCAACTACGATACCTTCAACATTTATGCCATCAAGGCTAATATTAGGAGAAACCAATTCGCCTGTACAAACTGGTGGGCATGATTGGTTAAAATCGTATAAATCACTATTGAATACTACAATACCATTACATCCACTTGGTGAAAATACAGATCTAAAGTCTCCTCCTAAGTACTGTCCTCCAACAACTTCACCATCAGCATTCCATACCCAGGTATTTTCAGTACTAATAGTCCATCCGTTCAATCCACCTTTGAAGTCACCTCTGTTGCCATTAGCATCTTCACCTATACCCCAAATAATATCATCACCTTCAACATCTGTAACTTTGCAAAAATTACCTAATTTAACACTTTCAAGTGTTCCATCAAGGATAGAAGCTCTGATTTTCTGACATGTTGCATAGCTGGTCATGAAAGCAGGAATTGTAACTTGATCCGCAAAATCACCTGCAGCCATCCCTATAATTTCGTTTGGACTGTTAGCGTTATTGTTACAGACGACTACAGCTATTGCCCCGCCATTTTGAGCGTTATACGCCTTAACACTGAACCCACATGTACCTCTATCAATAAAGGCAATATTCCCTGTTACTTCTGCAGCATTAGTGATTGCTTCACAAGCTTCGTATTTTCCATTGGGGCCAACTGCAAAAACAGGTTTACCTGTGACTTCAACTTCCGCTTTATCACCAAACGCTGCCCGTTGAATCGGATATTCACCCGCTAGATTTGCAGGGCTTTCAATAATTAAGTGATTGATTCTCTGACCCATGACTTGTAGGGACAGAAACCCAAGTACCACTAATAAAAAATGTTTTGTAAAAAAAATTCGCATAACTAAAAAATTTAGAATTTGGTTTAATGTTAATTAAAATTAAATCTTATAGGTCGTAAAATTACTACTTTCTTTTGAATTAAAATGTCTTACAGAGTACATTTTTATTTTTTTAAGATATATTTATATTATCAATAATGTTATTAAAAAATGCAAAAAATAACAATAAACGATATATAATTTTGTTTAAATCCTTGATTTTTACATTAACAATTAATTAAATTTTGTTTTATAGCAGCTTGTCAGAATAAGCTAAACAACCTGGTTGTCGAGTTCGTCTCTTAAATTACTCAATTGAATCGGGACTACTCCAGGATATTCACATACCTGGCCTCCTGCTATGTTTGATATCACTGCAATCAGATTTAAATCTATATCCTTAAGATGACAAAGACATGCTATGCTGATCACTGAATCTCCTGCTCCACAAACATCGGATATCACACGCGGAGTGGTAGGAAAAACTTGCCCGGTATGCCCGTCATGGAAATAAATTCCATGAGATCCAAGTGTGATCATCGAAATTTGATGGTGTAACCGATTTCTGATGATGGCATCAATTGTATTTAAATCTTGCTCTCCTGTAGCTTCTATGACTTCCTTTTTATTGGGCTTAAAAAGCGTGCAATTTTGATAGGCAAAAAAGTTTTTTTTCTTTGGATCTACATAGGTTGGAATACTTTGATGATTGCATGTTTGAATTATATTTTTAATCAGACTTTCTGTCAGCAATCCTTTGTTGTAGTCCTGAAGAATAACGCCATCAACCTTTTCACTTGCAATAATTTTTTTAAATTTATCAAACACCCGACACTCTTCGTCCTCTGTTATGTCGTGTGTATCTTCACTATCTATTCTCAACAAGTGCTGATTGCCAGCCATAATCCGGGTTTTTATCGTTGTTTTTCTATCTTGCAACTGTATTAAATGGGTGTTGAGTTGATAATTTCGCTCTAATATGGACGAAAGAATGGTGTGGTTTTCATCATTTCCACTGATGGACAGAAGAGAAACCCTCGCCTCCAGTGCTTTTAAGTTAAGTGCTACATTGGCAGCACCTCCAGCACGATTATCAGTAGAATGATATTCAACTACCGGTACTGGGGCTTCTGGTGAAATCCTGCTGACTTTCCCAGAAATGTATCTATCTATCATCACATCTCCGACTACAAGAATGTGTAAATCACTAAAATCCGGCAGTATTATTGGTCCATCCATGATTATGTTTTTTCTAAAATAGTACCCAAATGTCTGATAATTTTCTGAGTTGCACCTTGATTTGACCCAAAATAGTTTTGAAGTTGAGCTGCAATTGTGTTTAATACATCAGGTTGCTGCTGCCATTGTTGGATTTGATTGGTCATTTCTTCTGGTTTAGTGATAGCAAAAGCCGAATCTGATTGCACCAGTTCTACTGCCTCATTAAACTTCTTGTGCTGTGGGCCAAAAAATACCGGAATCCCGTGCACAGCAGGTTCGAGAATATTATGGATACCTGCTCCGAAGCCTCCTCCAATGTAAACATAATCAGCCACTTTATACAAAGAAGCAAGTATCCCTATATTGTTGATGATAAGAAGTTGCTTGTCAGGGTATTCGTCTGAATATAGGCTGCTTGTAAATAATATATTTTTTCTTAGGGTTTCAATATGGCCGCTACTGATGTCATGAGGTGCAATGATATGGCAAAAGTCCGGAAATGTAGTAACCATTGTATTAATGACAGATATATCTTCGTTCCAAATACTGCCATAGATTACCGTTGTCCTATCTTGAATGAAATCAATAATCTTTTTGGGCACATCCGATATTTGTGATAAGCTAATAACCCGATCAATACGGGTATCGCCCACCATCTGATAGTTAGAAATTTTATGGTGATTGAGTACTTGTGCTGATTGCTGATCTTGGATAAATAAGCATTCAAAACCAGATAACAGCATTTTAAAAGGATATAATATTGGTTTGAAAAAATAATCTTTTGGTCTAAATATTGCCGAGATAGCATAGATCGGAATATGGTGTGACTGGGTTGCTCTGATGAGGTTCCACCAGAATTCATATTTTACAAGTATGAGTGACTTGGGCTGATAATGGTGAATTAGCCTCTCTGCATTGCAAGGTAAATCTGAGGGCAAATAAATAACTTCATCCGCAAAAGGATATGTTTTTCTGATTTCATAGCCGGATGGTGAAAAAAAACTCAGCAGGATTTTTGTTGCAGGATAATCTTTTTTAATTTCTTCTATCAATGGTCGTCCTTGCTCAAATTCCCCGAGTGAGGCACAATGTATCCATACTACCTCAGAAAGATTAGAAGGATTTTTACATTTTTTGATCGTATTTTGCCTGCCTTGGTAGAGTAGGTTGATTTTTTCTGAAAAATAATGTCCAATGAAAAGGAACAGATTACCTGCATGAATACCTAGTGTATAAAGGCTAAATAACAGCGACTTCCACATATTTTTAGTAGTATATAACGCTTTCGCTGCTTCTACGATAGAATGCAAGATATAATACAGCTCTAACACCTATCATCATATCTAATCTTGATGATTTTGTTGGTAATCCGGTATCAAAATTATAGGCACGCACTTCTGATGTGAACCCTTGGATGAAGTCAATGGCAATATCAAAATTTAATCTTTGATCATTGCTTAAATGTTTGTAACCAATGGTTTCCTTAAGCGCAAAACCTCGAGTCAATCGATCATAACCTTTGTGTCGGCCTATTCTGAGCTGACCAACAGCGTTTCTTTCATCAACAAATCTAATGTTATGTTGCAATAACCCACCACTTACCAATAACTTGATACCGCTTCTTGATTTTTTGGTTATTCGAAATAGCCTGCCGGTACCAGCACCCAAGTACCACCCTCTTTCGCGCATGAAAATATCAGCAATTTGTTCATCATCACCCATGATGACACCAGTAGATGTGCGAAAAGGCAACAAGACATCTTCTTTTACATGATTACCGTACATATAAATAAACTCGCCGTTGGTTAACCAGTTTGATTGGTTAATAAATTCTCCGCCAAGGGAAAAATTGAGATTGGATCCATAACGATCCTTCATGTCAGCCATAGGCAGATTTCCACCTAGGCCTATACCGCCAAGAATGATTGGTCCTTCTGTAGGTTTTAGTTCATCATCCTGTCCCATAACGGGTTGTACCAGACCTATAAAGACTAAAACAAAAAACGATAATATAAATTTAACCATGAAAACATTCCTTTTATTAAAAAACGTTGATGAAGTGTACCATGTGAATGTAAAAATAGGATAAAATCTATTAGAGAAACATGTACAGCGTTTAATAGGTGTCAAGAACGATTTTTTTGTAGAAAGAAGCCCCGGAAGTAGAATATCTACCAAAAATTTCAGCACTTTTTACTTGAGGAAAAACACCCAGATCTTCAGCGTACACAAACACGGAAATTAGCTCTATATTTTCTCCGTTATCATTAAAAAAAACTCTAAATCGATTGTTTTTGTTTTTAGCGATAAAAAATCTTAATGCTTCACAGGATACAATCCTGAATTCTATTAAATCCTCTGAAATAATACGATGTTGATACCCATAGGCAAGCTTTTTCTGAATATAATTCAAAGGCTGTTTGTCTTCAAATTCTCCATTCGTATGCTTAAGCCAGCTGATTGATATTGGCTTATTGAGATTAAGTGTATGGCCAGGTAGCATATTAATTTCATAAATTACCGTATTATAGTTCTGACTTCTTTGAATATAAAATAACAACTCATCATAATCTTCCACTATAGGATAATGAGTCGGTCTATCATACTCGTCTGATGATTGTGATTTAAGTGTTTTAAATAAGCTATCTTCTGAAATCATCTTGTAAAATTATAATATTATTCAAAATAGCTACGATTTATTTTTGGATTTCGAGTAAAAAATGTCTTTATCCTGACTTTTTATTTTTACTGAGCTTCATTTTTTAGGAATCATAGCCATAGCTCTCTCACTGATAGCGGTTATGCTCAAACTTGGATTGACACCTGGATTGGATGATATCATACTCCCATCACAAACGTACATGTTTTCATAATTAAAAACCTTATTTTTATTATCAATTACACCTGATTCAGCATCTTTTCCCATGCAGGCACCACCCAGTATATGTGCTGTAGTTGGAATGCCTAGCAGGGCTTCGGTATTTAGCACCATTGCTTTGCCATTAATTATCGCTTCCGTCTTGTGTGCTAGATACTGAGCTTTAGGATTAAAAGCAGTAGGAGATGGCCCCTTTTCGTTTTGAGTATTCGTCAAACCAAAGATATTCTTTTTCATTCGTAGCGTGCTGTCAATACTTTCCATATAAAGCAAAATCTGTGTGCGCTTAGCCCAGTCATCCGTAAATATCACTTTCAAGTAATCTATAGGATGAATTATAAATGCAGCAATTATCTTCCACAATCTAACGATAATATTAGGGCCGCTGATCATCGGTGCCATC
Source organism: Bacteroidetes bacterium OLB9 (assembly GCA_001567255.1). Classification (GTDB taxonomy): domain Bacteria; phylum Bacteroidota; class Bacteroidia; order Chitinophagales; family Saprospiraceae; genus OLB9. The sequence goes on from LNBW01000058.1 coordinate 17,639, forward strand.
AACATCCTAAAAAATCCTGACCCGGCAGCGTATTTGACTGGTTCAAGATGTCGGTTTTCGTCCACATCTACTATTGAACCTATAGCGATTCCATTGGAGAAATCTTTATCTTTGTCAAAGGTGGTCACACCTATTAGACTCTCTGAATTGGTCCTTATACCATGACCTGTCATAGCAGATAAATGAGGTAATGAGCTTGACCTCAACTGCAGCAATAAGGGCACAGTTCCTGTTACTCCTCCTGCAAAAATCACACCTTTGGTGATAAAACGCTCTTTCTTTCTTAACCATCCAAATGTATTCCTAACCACTACCTGATAGCCATTTTCTCCATGCTTACCATCAGGTATGACATCTATCACTTCACGCTCGGCTATGATTTTTACACCCAGTTGTTGAGCAAGATGAAGGTAGTTTTTGTCCAGTGTGTTTTTAGCATTGTATCGACAGCCGAGCATGCAGCCGCCACACTCAATGCACCCCGTCCTCGTAGGTCCTTTACCGTCAAAATACGGGTCTTCTACTGTTTCGCCAGGCTTGCCAAAATATACGGCTACGTCATTTTTACGAAAGGTCAGACCTTCATCCTCAGCCAGTTGCTTCATAGTGTGATCGCTAATGCTCATGTATGGATGAGGCGCTGTACCCAGCATTTTTTTAGCAATAGTATAGTATGGCTGAAGTTCGGCTTCCCAGTCAGCCAGACCTTTCCAATGACCAGAGTTAAAAAATGGTTTTTCAGGTACTGGCAATGTATTGGCATATACCAGTGAGCCTCCGCCGACACCCACACCACTCAATGCCACAACATGACGGTAAAAACTCATTTTAAAAATACCCTGCATGCCGAGGCGTGGCATCCATAACCATTTGCGCAAATGCCAGTTAGTCTTTGGAAAATCATCGGGATTCCGATACCATTTACCTTTTTCAATGACTAATACCTTGTAGCCTTTTTCGGCCAGTCGAAGTGCAGAAACCGAACCGCCAAAACCACTACCGATGACTATATAATCCCAGATTTCGCTCATAGGAGATGGGTTAGAACTCAACAAATTTATGATAATTATTGAGAAAGGGTGTTTTTTGTAATTAATAAATATTTTTTAGAAAATTAAATCATTATGGATGGTATAGGTTGGGCTATCCACTTTAATTGTATTTTGCTTGAAAACCGCTCTCATTTTGGTATTAATAATGCTATCTTTATGACCTACTTCTGATCCCAATTGCTTATTTTTGTAAATCATAAAATTAGACTCAAAATATTCTTTAGTATGAAAGCAGTACGTTTTGTGGGTGTCAATCAACCACTCGAGATGCAGGAAGTGCCGATACCATCCATTGGCCCCAAAGATGTTCTCATTAAGGTTAAAGCTGCTGGTATTTGTCATTCTGACGCACATTATCGGTCTGGCGTTTCATATGCGCCTGCTCCTTTGACATTTGGACATGAAATAGCTGGCATCGTAGAGCAAGTGGGCAGTCAGATATCTAATGTTCAGCCAGGTGACCGGGTTTGTTTGCATTATTTAGTCACTTGTGGAGAGTGTTATTACTGCACTAGTGGCCATGAGCAGTTTTGCGCTCAAGGCAAGATGTTGGGGCATCACATCGACGGTGGATATGCGGAGTATATCGCTGTTCCTGCTCGCAATGTTGTACAGCTACCGGATGTGATTCCGTTTGAGCAAGGAGCTACACTGATGTGTGCATCCGCTACCGCTTTTCATGCATTGATGAAAGCAAGAATCCGCCCTGGAGACAAAGCGGCGATATTTGGTATAGGAGGATTGGGCTTCTCTGCCGTTCAATTGGCCAGGGCTTTTGGTGCGACTATGGTTTTTGCAGTTGATATCATTGAAGCTAAACTGAAACTAGCGCAGGATTTCGGAGCCATTCCTATCAATGGCAATCAAGTTGATGTAGTCCAAGAAATTAAAAATTACACTGACGGACGTGGTGCAGACATAGCCATAGAAATGATCGGGTTGCCACATACTCAAAAGCAGGCTCTAGAATGTACAGGTCCGCTTGGCAGAGCAGTGATGGTAGGATTGAGCTCAAAAGATATTCAACTCAATATATATAAAGACATTTTAGGCAATGAAACGGAGCTCATTGGCTCGAATGACCATCTACTTCACGAATTGCCAAAGTTGATAGATTTTGTGGCAGAAAACATTCTGGATGTATCAAAAGTTGTGAGTAAAACTATACCGCTGGATGCAGATGCTATTAATGCAACACTGGATGCTTTAGAACGTTTTGATTCCGGCGTGCGTACCGTGATTGTGATGGACTAATTAGTCTAGTAAATGTTGCTTTTTCTGATTTCTCCAGCCAGACTCACTTTTAAATGAAGTGAAGTACACGATTAAATCGGCTTCACTCTTAAACTTGGTAAAATAAATATTCTTCTTTGCCTCGCTTTTAAACGTGGTAAAATACCAGATGCCATCATTTGGGCTTATCTCGCTTTTAAAATTGGTTTTATATACTACAAGATCCGATTCGCTTTTAAACTCAGTGACATAAACCTTGATATTGGCTTCGCTTTTAAAATCAGTGGGATAAATGATTTGTCCTTGCATAGTTATCGCTGATAAAATTAAAATGAATAAAATTTGTAATTTCATGTCTGTATAGATAATTATAACAATATAACGACATTAGAATGCAAAAAGATTCAATCCTTCCATATTTTAAATAGAACTATAACCACAGTTTTATCCCCATGGCTATAGTTCTACAATGTTAATCATACTAAAATCTCTTCAGGCATTGATGAATTCTGGTTGTAAATCAGTGATTTTTGCAATACTAGATTCAATTTCCTGATAGCCCAATTCATGATCATGAAGCTTTCCTTCATGGTAGTCACCATAAGCCAGCATATCAAGAAATCCATGTCCTGATAGGTTGAATAATATTGTTTTTGCCTCACCTGTTTTTTTGCACACTTCTGCTTCACGTATGACTTGAGCTATACCGTGAGTAGATTCTGGTGCAGGAATGATTCCTTCACTTTTTGCAAAAATCTCTCCTGCTTTGAAGCATTCTAATTGTGGTAGTGCAGCTGCTTCAATCAATCCATCTTTAAGTAACTGTGAGCAAAGCACACTAGCCCCATGGTAGCGCAACCCACCGGCATGGATAGCCTCTGGCTCAAAATGATGTCCCAGTGTGAACATAGGTAGAAGTGGAGTGTAACCTTCGGTGTCACCAAAGTCATACATAAACTTGCCTCGTGTCAGTTTAGGACAAGAAGATGGTTCGACAGCAATCGCTCTGATGTCTTTTTTGCCCTGAAGCTTATTTCTTAAAAATGGAAACGATATGCCTGCAAAATTAGATCCGCCACCCAAAGGAGCAATCACGATATCCGGATAATCATCGGCCATTTCAAACTGTAGGAGTGCTTCCTCTCCGATGATCGTCTGGTGCAATAAGACGTGGTTTAGAACTGAGCCCAGTGCATATTTTGTGTTTTCATCACTGGCTGCCATTTCTACTGCTTCTGAAATGGCGATACCTAAGCTACCTTTTGAATCAGGCCTTTCAGCGAGGATATTTCTTCCTGCCTGAGTTCTGTTGCTCGGCGAAGCAAAAACATTGGCACCATAGGTATTCATCATGATTTTACGATAAGGTTTCTGTTCGAAACTGACCTTAACCATGTAAATGTCACATTTTATACCAAACTGAGCACATGCATATGACAATGCAGTTCCCCATTGACCGGCACCGGTTTCGGTTGTGATCTTTTTAGTGCCTGCTTGCTTATTGTAGTAAGCTTGTGGGATCGCTGTATTAGTTTTGTGAGAACCACTAGGGGATACACCTTCATACTTGTAATAGATTTTAGCTGGTGTACCAAGTGCTTTTTCAAGCTCAGTTGCTCTAATGAGTGGCGATGGCCGATATATTCGATACTTTTCGAGTACTTCCTCTGGAATATTGATGTACCGCTCTTGAGATACTTCTTGCATGATAAGTTCCATAGGAAACAACGGAGCTAATGCGTCCGGTCCGATAGGTTCTTTAGTTGCGGGATGCAATGGAGGTAGTGGTTTAGTCGGCATATCAGCGACGATATTATACCATTGCTTCGGCATCTGACTCTCTTCTAGAAAATACTTTTTACGATTCATGATTTTTAAAATTTTAAAGTGAAAAAATGAATTAGGGACAAAAAAAAATCGCCTGGTTCTCAGACGATTTCTCTTTGTTATTTGAATTATTTAAAATTAATTATTTTTTGTGATTTGAAATAAGACAATAACCCGGCCCATCGTCTAGAGAAAACGATTGCCACCACCAGTTATTATTTAAAAATTGTCTCATTTATACGAGGTCTTAATAAATACAAAGGTAGAACTATAATCTGGATTGCCAAATATTTTTTTTAATTTTTTCCATCATTGTGCTCTTTATACTTTTATAAAAGGGTTGCATATCATGAATGAGAGATGTGATTTCTGCCCGCAAATCGTTAGAATCCTAATAATGCACTATGATTTCAACTAAGAATGCTATTTGGTGTTAAATGTTATTTGTATTTATACCTAACTTTGCAATTTTAATAATAACAGGTTCATGCTGATTTATCCTAAAGATATTAAGGAGAAACTGGAATATAATAAAGTCATTGATTTCATATCAAGTGAATGCCTTACAGAAATGGCCAAAGGTTATTTCCAAGATTTGGAAATACTCGATGATTTGGGCCGTATTGTTCAACTCATTGAGGAGACTGAAGAGTACAGAAAGGCATTGGAAAGAGGTGAAAATATTCCTTTAGCAAGTTTTGATTCGGTCACAGAAGATGTAGGCCTGTTGAGAAAAGAAGGATATGTTCTGGACATTGACAGTATTCGCAATATTTATCACATTGTCACCATTGGACTTGAGCTGACTAAGTATTTTCAGGAAGTGGATAAGGTCAAACTCAACCCACTTGTCAGTAGTATAGTGTCGCATATTGTGATTGATAAATCGCTCAATGATGAGATAGATCGCGTACTGGATGAAGAAGGCGACGTCAGACCCAATGCTTCTGAAGAGTTGATGAAAATATCTAAATCTATTCGCACAAAAGAAAGAGAGCTCGATAGGGTATTTAGTGATGAGTTAGACGTGTACAAGTCAAAAGGTTTTCTAGTAGATACGATGGAATCACTTAGGAATGGTCGTAGAGTGTTGACAGTAGCTGTTGAATACAAGCGACGTATACCTGGGATCATCCATGATGAATCTTCCACTGGAAAAACACTCTATATTGAGCCTGAAAAGGTCATCAGTATTAATCATACTCTGGCCAACCTTTATGCAGAGAGGAGGCACGAAGTATATAAAATATTACGAGCATTATGTGCGTTCATTCGTCCGTATGCTGATAGTTTGTTGATGATACAGCACACCTTGGTCAAACTTGATACCATTCGTGCAAAAGCACGTTTTGCCTACCGTATCAATGCTGTAAAGCCTATTATTCAACAGAAGCCGATTTTTGCATTTAAAATGGCTTACAATCCGGTGCTGGTATTGAAAAACGAAGGCTCAGGAGCGCCTGTCGTTCCATTTGACCTCGAACTGCATGGTCAAAACAGGATTTTAGTGTTGTCAGGCCCTAATGCCGGAGGAAAATCTGTGGCATTAAAGTCAGTGGGCTTGCTACAGTTGATGCTACAATCGGGTATCCTGGTTTCCGCGGATGAAAATTCGAAATTCGGAATATTTTCTAAATTTTTCGTTGACATTGGAGACCAACAGTCGCTGGAAGATGACCTGAGTACATACTCATCCCATCTGCGAAATATGCACTTCACCACTGAGCAGGCTGATAAAAATAGCCTGGTCTTGATTGATGAATTTGGATCAGGCACAGACCCTAAAATAGGAGGCGCCATTGCAGAGGCGATACTCAATGATATCAATCACAAAAAAGTATTTGGTGTCATTACCACACACTATTCTAATCTTAAATTTTTTGCATTCAAGACTCCAGGCATCGTCAATGGTTCAATGGAGTTTGACAATGAACATTTACTGCCTACCTTCCGACTCCATGTCGGTAAACCGGGTAGTTCATTTGCATATGAAATAGCACAAAAAATAGGATTAAGCCAACAGATTGTCAAATATGCACGTCATAAAACAGGAAAAAACGAAAAAGCTATAGATGAAATGCTGACCACACTAATGGCTGAAAAGAAGGAATATGAAGAAAAACTTGCTTCATTGATAGACAAGCAGGACAGACTAGACCGATTGATACAATCTTATGAGCAGATGAATACTGACCTAGACATTAAAAAGCAGAAAATCAAACTTCAAGCAAAAGAGGCTGTCGCTCAGTCGGTTATACAGCAAAATCAAGAGGCAGAACGGTTGCTTCGTGAGATCCGAACGGTCAAGGATGAAGAACAAGCCCTACAAGCTGCCATTGACTTGAAAAAACGACAGGAAGAAGCTTTAAAGGAATTGGAGAAAATAAAGATGGAAGTCTTTGCCAAGGAAATATCTGCCAGTACGGAAAAACTCCAATTGGGGTCATTTGTTAAAATGAGAAATGGGTCTAGCACAGGCGAGATTTTAGCCATCGACAAAAATATGGCCGAAGTCCAGATGGGATTCATAAGGGTGAAAATGCCATTGATAGATCTGGTTTTAGTCAAAGAAAACAAGGAAAGCAATAAAGCAAAGATAAAATCCCATTTGGTGCGTAGTGAAAATCCTGAAAACAAGATTGACATCAGAGAATATACCAAGCAGGACGCACTGCGTATGTTACAGAATTTTTTGGACAACTCATTGTTAAGCGATGCACACGAACTCAAGATTATTCATGGTATAGGCACTGGTGTAATGAAAAAGGAAGTTCACAAAATGCTTAAACAATATAAAGATATCAAAGAAATATGGCATCCTGATCCTGAACAAGGTGGAGAAGGGGTTACATTAGTACGCTTTTGACGTTATAAAAGTTAAAAATATCATTTGATGAGAAATATTTTTATCCTTTTGAGCTTTGTTGTAGTTGTTTCGTGCAATAAAGATACGCATTTACAAACAGAAGAGAGCGTGAGTTATAATGAAAAGATACTAGCTATTCCAGAGAACACTTATATTTTTCCTGATGGTAATTTTATCCGGATTGATAAAGTCGAAAATGGCTTATGTTGTGCTAATCAAGACATTGAATGTTTTTGGGAAGGTGAATTTTATATTCATTTTTCAGCACGATTAGATAATGAGATGTATCAGTTCACCCTGGGTTCATCGCCTAAGACTAGCAAAGAAGTGCCATTTACCGGTTATCATTTAAATTTTTATGGTCTATCACCTTATGAATGCAATGCATTTGATCAGTCCAAATTTCGAATTAGCTTTAGTCTGGGTCAAGATTGATGAAAGTCAAATTTCTAAAATGACTTAAAGAATCAATAAAAATCTAGGCCGAAAATAACTAATGAATAAAATTTTGTACTCATTTTCAGTAAATTATGTGCAACTTATAAATAAAAGCTGTACCTTTGTGGCCATTTTAAAAATTATTATTATTTAACCTCTGTCGGTAAAAGGAATCCGGCATACAAATTTTTACTTAAAATGTTAGAAGATAACGATTTAGAAAAAGATTACAAAGAAGAAGAAACAGTCGAACTGGAAGACATTTCCGATGTAGAATTAGAAGAGCGCAAAGACAATGACTCTACTGCACACGATGATTTTGACTGGTCAGCTGGAAAACGAAATACTGTAAAGTATTCTGATTCGGATTATAAGAATTATTTTGATAAGTACGATCATTCATTAAATACAGTTTCTGAGTTTGAAGTTGTGAAAGGTAGAGTTACTGCCATTCATAGTGGTGACGTTGTATTGGATATCAATTATAAGTCAGACGGGTTGGTTTCATTGTCTGAATTTAGAGATATGCCTGACCTTAAGGTAGGTGATTACGTAGATGTATATGTAGAAAATAAGGAAGATTTAAGAGGTCAACTAGTATTATCTAGAAGAAAAGCTAAACTGCTTAAAGCATGGGAAAACCTCGTTGATTCCTACAAGAATGGTACGATTATCAAAGGACATGTTATCAGCAAAACTAAAGGTGGACTTATTGTGGATTGTCTTGGACTAGAGACATTCTTACCTGGTTCACAGATTGATGTTAAGCCTATTACAGATTATGATATTTATGTAGGTAAAACAATGGAGTTTAAGGTAGTTAAGATTAACGAAGCTATTAAAAACGCAGTTGTATCTCACAAAGCACTTATTGAAAGTGATCTTGCTGAGCAAAGAGAAACTATTATCGCAGGTCTTGAAAAAGGACAAGTACTCGAAGGTGTGGTTAAAAATATCACTGACTTTGGTGCATTTATGGACCTCGGTGGTGTGGACGGATTACTTTATATCACTGACATATCTTGGGGAAGAATCAATCATCCGAATGAAGTCCTGTCACTCAATCAGAAGATCAACGTAGTAGTGCTAGACTTTGGTGAAGATAAGAAGAGAATTTCTCTGGGTCTGAAGCAATTGACACCACATCCATGGGATGTTTTAGATGCTTCAGTCGTTGAAGGTAGTGTAGTGAAAGGTAAAGTAGTAAACATAGAGGATTATGGTGCCTTCTTGGAAATCATCCCAGGAGTTGAAGGATTGATTCACGTTTCAGAAGTTAACTGGAGCAATCAACCAGTTAATGCAAGAGACTTCTTTACACTTGGTGAGGAAATGGAAGCTAAGGTGGTGACAATTGACCGTGAGGAAAGAAAGATGTCTTTAAGCATCAAGCAACTTACAGAAGATCCATGGAGTGCCGTTGCAGCTAAATATCAGGTAGGGACAAGGCATACAGGAGAGGTTAAAAACCTTACACCATATGGAGTTTTTGTTGAGCTTGAGAATGGAATTGGAGGTATGGTTCATATCTCTGACTTGTCGTGGACTAAGAGATATTCTCATCCATCAGAATTTACCAAAGTAGGAGATAAAATAGATGTATATATTCTTGAAGTAGATGAGGAAAATAGAAAATTATCCCTTGGCCATAAGCAATTAGAAGAAAATCCATGGGATACTTTTGAAAATGTATTCCCTGTAGGATCTTATCACGAAGCAACCATTATTAAGAAAGATGATAGAGGTGCTGTAGTTCAATTGCCTTATGGACTGGAGGCTTATGCACCAATTAAGCACACCAAAAAGGAAGACAATAACTATGCAGGTGTTGACGAAACCCTTACTTTCAAAGTGATAGAATTCAACAGAGACGATAAGCGAATTATAGTATCACATACTAGATACCTCGAAGACATTAGAAAAGAGGCTGATGAGCTAGTAGAAAATGAGAAAAGTAAAGAAAAAGAAGAAATTAAGAAGAGCATTAAGGCCACACAGGCAAAAGTAGAGCATTCAACACTTGGTGATATTGAAGGATTCTCTGAGCTAAAGGAGCAAATGGCATCAAATGCAGCGCCAGAGGAAAAAAAGACAGAGCCAAAGAAGAGCACCAAAAAGGAAACCAAGGGTGATGATTTTAAGAAAATCGAAGGAATTGGACCTAAAATCGAAGAATTACTCAAAAATGCTGATATTGTTACCTATGAAGATCTGTCTAAAGCAGATGTAGAAGCGTTGAAAGAAGTTCTTGCAGGAGGTGGCTCAAGATATCAGATGCACGATCCTACATCATGGCCTCTTCAAGCTGAAATGGCTTTAAAAGGAGAGTGGGATGCACTTAAAGAATGGCAGGATAACGCAAAAGGTGGTAAAGTAGAAGAATAATTATTGTAATTAAAACAATATAGTTCTATTTAAAGGCCTCTGATTTTAAGAGGCCTTTTTTCATTTGAAAAGATTGAATAAGAAACAAAGTGGGTATTGAGATTTTTTGAATAAATCCAGATTTATTGAAACTTTTTGTTGTAGAGTTTGTTATTATCAAACCTTTGAAATATAAGGGCAATTTTTTGACGCATCAATTCCAATAAGAATATTAATTTTTACCTCTGCATAAATGGCATGTAAAAAACGGAATTTTAAAATAAAGTTTGGATTGACATCTTAAATTAAGCTTATTTGCAAAATTATATTTCATCAATTATAAATATTATTGATTAAATTTTTGAAAAAATAAGTTAAATTTGTTTTTGTTTGTCAAAAATCCAATTACCTTTGCGGCTCCAAAAGAGGAAGAGGGGAGAGTGAGATAGGGGTGAGGAAAAAAAATAAAAAAAAGTAGAGATAATAATTTTGATAGAATAGAAAAGGTATTATCTTTGCGCTCCCGTTCGGAAGGAGGATGGGAGAATAGGAAAAAAGAGATTGAATTGGAAGTTTCGGTAAGAAGAAATGGAAGAGGATATTAAAGAAGTTCATTGACACGAAGACAGAGTAG
>LNBW01000059.1 GCA_001567255.1 Bacteroidetes bacterium OLB9
ATAAAGATGATTAGTAGGACTTTTGGATTGAATTCCTAAAAAAAATGTGATTGGTCGATTAACGTTTAGAATTAGTCCGCTTTCAGATTTTGGTTTTATAAAAAAACAGCTGATTAGTAAACTAAAACTAGTCCTATTTTAATAATGGTAAATTCTCAAAGTAAGTTCTAGTTCCCGTCCTTCCAGAAGTTACTTTGAGAAAACTGCATAACATCAACAGAATTTAGTCTCAGACTAAGTTCTGTTTTTGCCTAAAATGCTGATAAAAGTGAGTTTTAGGCTTGAAAATGTTGAAAAAAGAGTACACTAAAGTTACTGGCTCTGAGACGTCTCAAAGTAAGTTCTAGCTATCTGGAATTTTGGATGGGACAAGTTCCTTTCTATTTTGAAATTATTTTTTGATAAAAACTAGCGATTATTTATCCAATAATCGAGGTGATTGGATGACGTTCTCAGGGTCAATTTTAGAGATTCCCAAAAGTGTTGCCAATTCCTCACCGTAGGTAAATGTAAAGAGTTCATAAGCTGATTTTCCGTTGAAAGAAGCTCGTTTGACGCTGTTGACATGCGAACAAACCAGGTTGATGTCCTCCTGTGTCAAGTTGTCAAAAGAACTTCCTTTAGGAAGAATGTCTCTGATAAGTGTGTGATTCTTCTCAATTCTCCCTTTCTGGTCAGAACGATTGGGGTCACAGAAGAATAGCTTAGATTCTCCACGAACATCCATTTCGATGTCGTCCACTCTGGCGAATTCACCGCCATTGTCGGTCAGAATGACAGGAAATATTTCGCAGAAGTCCATCTCTTTCTGATGCAGGGCATTCTTGATAGCGTAGAGGTGTTTAGCGACCTCATTAGCTGTTTTATTATCAAGTAATCGAGCGAAGATAAAGTTACAGAAGGAGAGGTTAAAGGTGAGAAGTACCTTTCCGCCGATCCGTCCAGTAACGGTGTCCATTTCCAGCCAATAGCTAATTCCTTTCTCTGTGAGAAAGCGTTGGAAGTCCTCGTAAGACCGTCCTTCTTTGGCAGTTTTAGGAATGGGTTGTAGGTTTCTTGTTCTCCGTTTTCTGAATTTCACAACACGTGGGAAATCAATGGGCTTTGTGGACAGATAGCCTTTTTCAAGGTATCGGTAGATAGAAGCTCTGGATACCGAAAGTTCGTTTGAGGCGATGATGTGGTTGAGGTGTTGTCCCTTTTGGATGGCAGCAGAAACAATCACATCCATGCGATAGAATTCTTCCTTGTTTAGGGCAACGCCTGTTCTCGACTCCGAGAGCTTAGCTTCATAATCAAGCTGAGCTCTTTTTGCGTAGTAGAACTGTTTCTGGTATCCGCAGTTGCTTCTCTTTTTTGGACAGGCATTACACACATAGGGAGCCTTTTTGAGTAGAGGGCAGGCTTCGCAATTGGCTGTACTAGAGTTCTCTTTTATCACCATATTTCTCCGAACTTCTTTAGAGATTGTAGAAGGGTCTTTTCCTAACTTAGCTGCTATAGCAGAGAAGGGCTTTAGCTGTTCAATTCCTAT
>LNBW01000060.1 GCA_001567255.1 Bacteroidetes bacterium OLB9
GGCCAGGATTAGTAAGAGATGCTTACGGTAATTATATATTAGATGGAGATTTTGGACATTTTGTCAGGGAGTTTCCTGATTGTGCACCAATAGATCCTTTACAAGATGATGGTACTGAAGTACGGGCTAAATCCACTTCAAATGAGCTGATAGTTTATCCTAATCCAGTTACAGATATTGTACAAATCGAACATAGAAACTTGACGGAAATTTCTGTCATAAATCTTCAAGGTCAAGTCATGCACAAGCAAAATGTAGACAGTCGGGCCAAATCTTTTAGCATTGATGTAAGTAGTTTGCCAACTGGTCACTACCTTATCATGACTAAAGACGCTAAAGGACAATATTTTTCCACCAAATTTCAAAAAATATAAACATGAAATCGATAATCATATTTATTTGTTGTATCATTTTAGTATCCACGGGCTGCCACAAAGAAAAAGAATGTAACCCAACTTGTGGTCCATTGCAGCAATGTGATGATGGTGTGTGTTCATGTCCCAATGGAAAATATTTACTGGGTAACTCATGCATAGACAAATGTATCAATTGTTTTGAAGGGTCATTTGATTGCGGATGTACTGATAAATATATTTTTGATATTTCAAAATTTGATGAGAGTACAAGGCAAATCACATTGCATTATGTTATTCCTGGGACAATATCTATAAGTAATGGTATGACCGATGTGACAAAAATAGATGAAAATAGGTATAGATTTAACATACCACGAAGTTGTGATGTAGGTGGTAAAAAATCTACAAATATTGAGTTTACGGTTGATAAATCAGAAGCTTCAATACTTAAAGTACAAGCAAGGTATCACATACTTCCTTCAAATGAAACATTAGGAACTTGTGAAACAGTTTTTACAAAGTAGAATATTGAAAATCAACCAGATGCTAACAATGTATAAGACGACAGAGCCGCCTATCGGACGGCTCCGTTGCTTATACTCACCGTTGGCTGCAAGTGTAGAAAACCGCAAATCAGATTGTAAATGGCATATTGACAGGAAATTGAAATATGGAATTTAGCTCTTTGATAGGTTGGTGGAAATTTGATGGAATTTATTTTGTTTTTTTCTTTCCCCCCGCAAAAAAGAAGTAAAAGAAACCCCAACCCACATTGCAGCACATTTCCAAGCCCACACGAGCCTACGCTCTGCCCAAAGGCTTGTAAAAGAGCTGCAATCTTCCCACCACTCTACTAATACGATGATACATTCATTACATTAATTAAAAAAAGAATAAAAAAAAATTTGGATTGATAAAAGTATTTGTATTTTTGTACCGTAAAACTAATTTAGTACAAATAGTATATAAATGCAAATAGACGAAACAAAAGATATAATTGTAAGTGTAGCAAATAAACTATTTAGTCGATTTGGATTTCAGAAAACTTCACTGGACGAAATTGCTAAAACTGCACGAAAAGCGAAAGGTTCTATATATTACCACTTTGCAAGTAAAGAAGAGTTGTTTAAAGAAGTAGTATCAAGAGAAATGTCTGTGCTTAAAAATCAATTATCTGTCATTGTGCATAATACAGAATTGAATGCAGGAGATAAAATTAAAAATTATCTTATTCAGCGTATGGAGCTATTAAATAATGCAGCCAATTACCACGAAACCTTAAAAGCTGACTTTTACGAACATTATCTATTCATTGATGATTTAAGAAGTGAATTAGATAAATGGGAAATTGATAATTTAAGAAATATATTGGAACAAGGAATTAATGAAGGATATTTTAATAAAAGTGGAAATATTGAAGTTTTGCTCGAAATGATTATTATGGTGCTAAAGGGTTTGGAAATTCCTTTCTTTTTACAAAATAAATACACCAGATATTCACCGCATTTTGATGATTTGATTGGAGTTTTAGTAAAAGGAATATCTAAATAATTTTTTGTTTTAAAAATGACTAAAAAACGAATATAGTACAAATAAACTAAATATAAATATGGAAAAATTATCTCGAATTATCATAAAATTGAAATGGATAATTGTTGCAAGTGTTTTGGCATTAACCATTTTCTTTGGTTATCAAACTAAGTTTTTGACAATCAATTCAGATATTCTGAGTTCTTTGCCCGATGACGACCCTGTTGCTTCATTATATAAAGAAATTGGAACTCAATTTGGTGGAAATGACATGGGGATGATTGTGCTTGAAACCGATAATGTTTTTAAAGCTGAAGTCTTACAGCATATTAAACAAATTACTGATAGTCTGAAGTATACTGATGGAGTATCAACGGTTACGAGTTTAACCAATATTCTGGATATAAAAAGTTCTGAGTGGGGAATTGAAATCGGAAAATTGGTGGATGAGTACAACCTACCCAATAAACAAGCACAATTAGACAGCCTGAAAAATTATGTTTTCTCGAAAGAGATGTACAAAGGGGCTATTGTATCCGAAGATGGCACTGCTACTGTTGTTATGTTTACATTACTACCCGATGCTGATAAACAAGCTGTTGCAAAGGAAATTAAGAGCAAGATTGAAAACCTGAATTTGCCTGAAAAACTATACTTTGGAGGCTTACCTATGATGATGAACGATATTAGCGATTTAATTTTGGCTGATATTGTTTGGCTTTTGCCTATCGTTTTTGTGATTATTGCACTTATTTTATTACTTAGTTTCAAGTCGTTTCGGGGTGTTTTATTACCACTACTTACTGCCGGTATTGCTGTAATTTGGACTATTGGGATAATGGTAGTTACGGGTTATGAGCTTACTATAATTTCAAATATAATACCTGTTGTTTTACTTGCAGTTGGTAGCGCTTATACCATACATGTATTAAACAGTATAAATCAAAGCAAAGAAAAAGACAGAAAACAGGCATTAATAAAAGCTCTTACTTATATAATTGTACCCTTAATTTTGGCAGCTGTAACCACAGCCATTGGCTTTGTTTCATTTGTATTTGGTGCATATCTTACCATGATTAAAGACTTCGGTATTTTTACAGCAGTGGGTACATTAATTGCTTTGCTGTTGTCCATATTCTTTGTTCCTGCTCTTATATCAGCATTTTCAATGTATCGCAAAAAAATTGAAACAGACCAAGCTGAAAGGGGAAATATCTTAACTCATAAAATACTTCAACCATTAGTTAATCTTCTATTCAAACATCCGAAATATTCATTAACAGCATGGGGTATCATACTTGGATTAAGCATATCCGGAATGTTTTTCATAAAGACAAGTGTAAATATGGCTGATTACTTTAAGAAAGATAATCCAACAAGGGTTTCTGAAGATGTGATGCAGAAAAAATTCGGCGGTTCTTTACCTGTATTTGTTGTATTTGAAGGAGATATGCAAAGCCCTGAGGTTCTGAAAATGATGATAAAAACGGAGCATTTTATGAAAGAAGACCCGAATATCGATATGACACAATCTGTAGCCGACCTTGTGGAACAAATGAACGATGCGATGGGCGAAGGCAAAATGATACCCGATGATAAAGCTAAAATTGAACAATTATGGTTTTTGCTCGATGGTCAGGACGTAATGACTCAGCTTGTTTCGGAAGATTTGGACAAAGGAATTATTCAATCAAGATTTGCTTCTGTTGACAGTAAAAATATAGATGAGTTTACCTCAAAAATGAACAAATTCATTCAGGAAAATAATAGTGAGAATATAAAAATTGAATTGACAGGTATGCCATCTGTATATGTTAAATTAAATGACAGCCTTATTCAAAGTCAATTTAGCAGTTTGATACTTGCATTAGTAATGGTACTTTTAATTGTAGGATTAATGTTACGGTCAATATCAAAAGGGGTTTATGCTACAATTCCAATTATTGCTACAATTATGATATTATTTGGGTTTATGGGCATAACAGGCATTCCGCTTGATATAGCCACAGTACTTGTAGGTAGTATTGCTTTGGGTATTGGTATAGATTATTCCATTCATATTATTACAGGTTTTAATTTTCACTTGAAAGAAACCGGAGATGCTGAAAAAGCGATTGAAAAAACTATTTTAAGTAGTGGGAAAGCCGTTATTATAAATGTAATATCGGTTGCAGCAGGATTTTTAATTTTGATATTTTCACAAATAGTTCCGTTGCAAAATTTCGGTATTCTGGTTGCCATAAGTATGTTCGGCTCCGGTATCGGAGCTTTAACTTTATTGCCCATAATATTGATATTGGCAAATAGAAAACGCAAAATAGTAGCAAATAATCATTAACAATAATTAATTCTTTAAAAAAATGAAAAAAATGAAAATTCAAACAGTGGTTTTAACCGCTTTAATCGTAGCAGGAAGCCTATTTTCTGCAAATGCACAAGACGCAAGTACCATTTTAAAAAAAATGGACGATGTTATGTATTCTCCCAAAGACATGACTGGTAAGAATAAAATCATTCTTATTGACAAAAATGGGAAACAGGAAATTCGTGAAGCAACCATACAGCAAAAAGGAACCGATAAACGAATATTTCGTTTTACTGCTCCTGCTTCGCAATCTGGCATTGCTGTGTTGTCATTGCCTAATGATGTAATGTATTTGTATTTACCCGCATTTGGTAAAGAAAGACGAATTGCAACCAGTGCTAAAAATCAAAACTTTGCAGGCACCGATTTTTCTTATGACGATATGGAATCTGTACTATTCTCTGTAAAGTACACCCCAAAATTTGTAAAAACTGAAGGTAATGTATATGTATTGGAATTAACTCCTATCGGTAGTAAATCGGATTATTCGAAAGTAATGGTACAGGTGAATAAAACAGATTATTATCCTGAATTAATGGAGTATTACGACAAAGGCAATACAAAAGTAAAAGTAGCAAAATATACTTTCAAAAAAATAGGTGATTATTGGAATGCTTCGGAAATAGAAATGACCGACTTGAAGAAAAACCATAAAACCAAAATGCAAATGTCGGATGTAAAATACGACACGGGGTTGACAGATGATGATTTTACAGTAAGGAAGTTAAAACAATAGCTATACAAACACCAAAATAGCTTCATAACATGATAATCAACTATATAAACTCATACATCCCGGAAATAATTGTTCCAAATGATTTTTTTACAGACAATTACGATATTTCAGATGAAGTCATTATTTCCAAATGCGGTATTAAGCAAAGACGAAGAACTCGCCCCGAAGAAAATACAAATTCAATGGCGATTGAAGCCGTTAAAAAGGTTCTTTTCGAATCGCCTCTATCCTTAAATGAAATTGATTTAATAATCGGTGCAACATACACACCTTACGATACAGTAGGTACTTTGGTTCATGCAGTACAAAATCAATTCAATATTGCTAACGCTAAATGTTTTACTGTTGATTCTGCATGTTCTTCATTTATAAATGCACTTGAAATGGTTGATTGTTATTTTGCAAATAATAAAGCAAGCAAAGCATTAATTATTGTTTCAGAAAATAACAGTGTATATAATGACTATTCCGATGAAAAATCGGGTTTTTTGTGGGGCGATGGTGCAGCAGCAGTGGTTTTATCCAATGAAAGACATTCTGATGAAGATGTTGAAGTAATTGATATTAATACCACAGGATTAGGCAATATAGGCAAAAGTATAGAAGGCGTTTACCTAAGACCCGGTAATGGAGGTATAAAAATGCCTTTTGGGAAAGATGTTTTTCAATTTGCTTGTACTTATATGATACAGGAAACAGAACAAATTTTACATAAAAACGGTATTGATATCAGTCAGTTGAATTATTTCATTCCTCATCAGGCAAATAAACGAATTACCGATTATGTTGCTGAAAAATTGAAATTAAAAAACACACAAGTTCTTACAAATATAGAACATTTAGGAAATACAGGTTCGGCAAGTACCGCAATTGTTTTATCTGATAATTGGAGCAAATTTAAACAAAACGATAAAATCGTTATATCTGTTTTTGGTGGTGGGTATTCAAGTGGTGCAGTTTTACTTAAAAAATTATAATAATACTATGAAAGAAAAATTAAGAAATGTTTTTTTCAAATTTTGGTACTGGTATGTAAATATCGTTGATAAAAACGCTGAGGTTATTTTCATGAATTATGGTTACTCAAAAGATAACCAGAAGATTGAACTTGACGAAAATGATGAAAAGAATAGATATTCAATACAGCTTTACCATTTGGTTGCAACAGGTGCAGAAATTAAAGGGGAAGATATTTTGGAGGTTGGCTGTGGCCGTGGTGGAGGCTTATCGTACATAAACAGAACATTCGCACCCAATTCAGCAATCGGTATTGATTTGAATAAGAAAGCAATTAAGTTTTGTAATAAAAAATACTCATCTGAAAAAATAAAGTTTTTTCAAGCAGATGCACAAAAATTAAACTTTGAAGACAATGCTTTTGACGTGGTAATTAACATTGAGTCGTCGCACAGTTATTCGCAGGTTGATGTTTTCTTAAATGAAGTATATCGTGTTTTAAAACCAGGGGGTGTTATACTCTTTGCAGATTTTGGGAATCAGGAAGACCTTAAAAAACTAAACGCACATTTGAAAAATCTAGATTTTAAACGCTTAAAAAATGGAATAATTACGGAAAATGTTGTAGAAGCGTTAAAATTATCAACACCAAATAGGGAAGAATTAGTCAGAAGACTGCTGCCAAAATTTCTTCAGAATTTAGGTAGAAATTTTGCTGCTATAGAAGGAACAACAACATTCAATAAAATTTTTGACAAGAGAATTTGAATATGTGTTTTATATCCTGTCGAAATAATTTTTTTTCATCAACCTGACTTAAAACGATATTAAACTAATTCACGAAATAAAATGGGCTTGATTATCAAAGAAATATCAACAAAAAAAGAGTTAAAGGAATTTATCAAATTTCCAGACAAATTGTATTCTGGCAATCAATTTTATGTTCCTGCTATTCATGAAAAAGAGCTGCAAACGCTATCCTTTGATAAAAACCCTGCTTTTGAATTTTGCAGGGCTAAATATTGGATAGCATATGAAGATGGAGTAATTGTTGGAAGAATTGCCGGAATTATTAACAACAAGTATAATGAAAAGCACAACGTTAAATATGCAAGGTTTGGATGGTTGGACTTTGTAGATGATAAAAAGGTATTAATGTTATTGTTTCAAGCAGTTAGAAGGTGGGCGTTAAGCCAAAAGATGGAATACATACACGGACCACTCGGGTTCTCTTCTTTTGACGCTTCCGGTATTCTGGTCGATGGGTTTGATGAAATGCCTACTTCATTTGCTAACTACAATTTCCCGTATTACCCGAAATTAATTGAAGAATTGGGATATAAAAAGGACGTAGATTGGGTTGAATATAATGTTAAAGTACCCAAAACGGTGCCTGAAAAATTTCTAAAAGGGGCTGAATTGGTTAAACAAAGGCACAATTTACATAGTGCAATAATCAGAAATAAAAAAGATTTACTGAAATATTCCGATGATGTGTTCAACCTTCTAAATGCCGAATACAATGAGCTTTATGCTTTCACTGAGTTATCATATAAACAAATAGAGGTACTTAAAGAGCAGTTTATCTCAATTCTCAAGCCCGAGTACGTTTCAATTATTTTGAATTCATCAAATGAAGTGGTAGCATTCGGAATTACCATACCGTCTCTTTCAAAAGCGCAGCAAAAGGCAAAAGGCAGGTTATTCCCATTTGGGTTTATGCAAATAAAGCGGGCATTACAAACAAATGACACTGTTGATTTACTACTCATTGCTGTAAAAAAGGACTATCAGAATAAAGGTGTTAATGGAATTATTTTTAGTGAAATCATTTCAGAGTTCATTAAAAATGGAATTACAAATATTGAAACCACCCGGAACCTTGAGAATAACCTGAATATTAATAATTTATGGAAAAAATTTGTATGCAGGCAGCACAAAAGAAGCAGGTGTTATATTAAGCAATTGTAGCAATGAACAGAAACTTGAAAAAATTCAATGGTGAGGTTGTAATAATAACCGGAGCGTCTTCTGGAATAGGAAAAGCATGTGCTTTTGAATTTGCTGATAACGGAGCATTGGTTGTTCTTGCTGCCCGAAGAGAAAATGAATTAAAAAAAGTTGAAGCAGAAATCAAGAAACGTGGAGGTGAAGCATACTCTGTAAAAACAGATGTTAAGAATATTGAAGACTGTAAAAATTTAGTTGATAAGACCATTGAAAAATACAGGAAAATAGATGTACTTATCAACAATGCAGGTATTTCGATGAGGGCAAATTTCGAAGATTTAAACTTGAGTGTTATTAAAGAATTAATGGATACTAATTTTTATGGAGCTGTTTACTGTACAAAATATGCTTTACCCTATTTGCTAAAACAAAAAGGAACTATAATAGCTATTTCATCCATTTCGGGGCTAACACCCTTACCGGGGAGAACCGGCTACTGCGCATCAAAATATGCAGTGGATGGTTTTTTTAACACCTTACGACTTGAAAATATCAAGAAAGGATTGAATGTTTTGGTCGTTCATCCGGGTTTTACATCATCAAACATAAGGAAAGCAGCTTTAAACAAACTCGGATTGCCACAAAATGAAACTCCAAGAGATGAAAATAAAATGATGTCTTCGAAAGAAGTCGCAGGAATTATCGTGAAAGCAACTTTAAACCGAAAGAGAGATTTGACATTAACGCTACAGGGAAAACTAACCGTTTGGTTATATAAGAATTTTCCAAGATTAACCGACTGGTTAATAATACATGTAATGGCAAAAGAACCCAATTCTCCATTTTAAAGTTATAAACGAATAAGCACTCTTGTATGAAAACAATTTCCAGATATATTTTAGTTAACCTGTTAGGTTGGAAAATCAAAGGCGAATTTCCAAACATCAAAAAAAGCATCATCATATTTGCCCCACACACTAGCTACTGGGATGGATTTTATGGAAAACTATATTTAATGCAGTTAGGTATAAATTACAAATTTCTATCAAAAAAAGAATTTTTCAAATTTCCATTAAACTATTTCTTTAAGATTTATGGTTCTATACCCGTGAGTAAAACCAAGGAGTACATTGATTATGTTGCTGAATTAATTAATATTAGCCAAGAACTTCATATCGTGTTGTCTCCGGAAGGGCAATTGGCAAAAACAATACGATGGAAAAAAGGGTATTACTATATGGCTGTACGAGCAAATGTTCCCATTGTTGTTGGATACATTGATTATAAGAAGAAAGAAATCGGAAATAAAGGAGTAATCGATAACTTAAATAATATTGAGTCAGTTAGGCGAGAAGTTTCTGAATTATATTCTGATGTTACCGCAAAATATCCTGAAAAGTTTTCACTTGAAATAAAAATATAAATCATGAAAAAATCAGTAGCACTAGTATTATCAAGCGGCGGCTCAAAGGGGCTTGCTCATATAGGCGTTATAAATGAATTAGAGCGGCAGGGTTTTCAAATATCTTCTATTTCAGGTTCTTCAATAGGTTCTGTTATTGGAGGGCTCTACGCCATGGGAAAATTACAGGAATATACAGAGTGGGTAAGCTCGTTTAACAAAAGGGATGTATGGGGGTTTATGGATTTTACCCTAACAACGCATGGATTACTGAAAGGTGAACGGGTTTTTGATGAAATGAAAACATTTATTCCCGACATGAATATTGAAGATATGCCCATCCCCTTTGCTGCCGTTGCTACAGATATACTCCATGAAAAAGAAGTAGTTTTTACAAAAGGGAGTTTTTATGAAGCTGCCCGTGCATCTGTTGCTATTCCGGCAGTTTTTACACCGGTAAAATACGCTGATACTATTCTTGTTGATGGTGGCGTTCTGAATCCAATTCCTATCGAACATGTACTCCGAAAAAATGGTGATATACTAATTGTCGTGAATCTATATGGTGAGAAAAAGGTTGATATTCCAAAAGAAACAAATACTAATAACGGATATTTAAATGGGCTGCTGAACGCCGTATTAAACTTGATATCAACTGGTGACAAGCACAGTGCAGGGTATTACTCACTTTTAAGCGGTACTACATCGGCAATGATACATAGAATTGCAAAAATGAGCATTGAAAAGCACAAGCCTGATTTGGTAATTAACATACCGCACGATTCTGCCAATACTTTTGATTTTTACAAGGCAAAGGAACTGATTGAGTTAGGGGAAAGTGCTGCAAAAGAGGCAATAAATTATTATTATAAAAACCTATAAGGGAATGGATTTATCAAAAGAATATATCAATATTCACAGGCTCATTAAAGCGAGCGATTCGAAACTTCTTAAACGGTTGCCCGACTTTGTGATTTACCTGATTAAGCTAATTATCAGGCAAAATGAGATAAATCGAATTCTATCTGTTTACGCTGATTACGAAGGAGTTGATTTTTTACCTAAAATAATTAAGGAGCTAAACATAAAAGTAGAACTTGAAGGAATTGAGAATTTACCCGACAATGGCAAATGTTTTTTTGTAGCAAATCATCCCTTTGGATTTGTTGATGGCTTAATTTTAACAAGCACAGTTGCTAACAAATACGGTGATTTTAAGGCTATCGGCAACAATGTATTTATGCTTATTCCCCATTTAAAAGGGAATATTGCTGCGGTAAATGTTTTTGGAGAAAATCCAAGGGAGTATATTTTAGAATTGGAGAAACAATTTAAGTCTGATATCCCTATTACTCATTTCCCCGGTGGCCTTGTTTCGAGGATAAAAAAAGGAAAAGTTGAGGATAGAGATTGGCAAAAAAGTTTTATTAAGAAAGCGGTTGCGAGTCAGCGTAACGTTGTTCCATTTTATTTCTACGGGCGAAATTCACTTCTTTTTTATTTTATATATATCGCCCGAAAAACTTTTGGAATTAGTAAAACCTTGGAATTAGTTCTATTGCCTCATGAACTGTTTAACAAACGAAATAAAACCATAAGGGTTAAAATAGGTAAGCCCATTTCATACAGAACCTTCGATATATCAAGGTCTCACCACGAATGGGCACAATTTGTAAAAAAACAGGTATATAACTTAAAAAATGCAATATGAAAAAAGTATCGGCAATAATATGTGCATATAACGAAGAGAAAACGCTAAAAGATGTCATTCTTTCAGTTTCAGAATCTTTAATTGTTAGTGAAATTATTGTAGTTAACGATGGGTCTTCGGATAATACTCAAAAAATAATTGAGGAGCTGCAGAAAGAGATTGAGATAACGGCAATCCATTTAACAGAAAACAGAGGGAAAGGCTATGCAATGGCGGTTGGAGTTGAAAATTCAACCTTTGACATTATGCTATTTGTTGATGCCGACCAGTCTAACATTATTCAGGGATACATTAATCAATTAACCAACCCTTTATTAATAGAAGAATCGGACATGGTTTTAGGCTATTCTACAGTAAATATTTTAAGCCAGGATGTAAATCCTTTAAAAATATTAACTGGTGAAAGAGCTTTATACAAAGAAGATATTATGCCAATTCTTGATAAAATGAAGGAATCACGATTTGGTGTAGAAACTCTATTGTATTTTTATTACATATCGATTGGCAAGTCCATAAAATTTATCAGGTTGAAAGGGATGACACATAAGGATAAGTACAAGAAAATGTCTTCGTTTAATGCAACAACAGGCTATATTAACGAAGGTTTTGAAATTGCATATACTGCCATGAAAAACTATGATTTAATGCTAAAAACCATTAAAAGACAAGTAAAGAAAGGGCTTAAATTATGAAAAAAATTTCAGCAATAATTTGTGCGTATAACGAGGAGAAAACAATCAAAGAAGTAGTAACAACCGTGTGCGGTTACTTTTTTGACGAAGTAATTGTTGTAAACGATGGTTCAACAGATGCTACAGCCAAAATTTTAAGTGAACTTCTGTTTTTACCTTCACTTAAGTATATAGCGCTTCCCGAGAATAAAGGTAAAGGGTATGCAATGGCAACCGGGATAGAAAATTCAACAGGTGAAATTATTGTTTTCATTGATGCCGATTTGTCTAACCTGAAAGAGGAGCATTTTGAACAGCTAATCACGCCTGTCTTCAGTAATGAGGCCGATATGGTTTTAGGGCAGGCAACAGAGACCCTGATTAACTACAAAATCAACCCATTCAAATCGTTCACTGGCGAAAGAGCGCTGTTAAAGCAAGATGTCCTGACAATTTTGGAGGAAATGAGAACTTCAAAATTTGGTGTGGAAACATTAATCAATCTACACTATCAGGCACAGGAAAAAAAGGTTAAATATGTGATGCTCGAAGGACTAAAACATCCAACCAAATTTGATAAAGCCAGTACTAAATCAAAGGCAATAAAAGAATTTGTTTTGGAAGGACACCAAATTGCTTTAGCATTGTTTAACAACTTTAATTTAATAACAAAAATCGCAAGAAATCAAATCAATAAATTTTAAACTATATGAAGACAAAGAACATTTTTTTGGTACTGCTACTTGTTACCGTTTCAATCGTAACTAAAGCACAAGAAGAAAACAGCCTTAAACTGTCAGGTGAACTTTTAACCGACCAACGATTTTTACTTGAGTCACCCAACAATTGGGCTTGGAACGAAAACCGTCTGACTTTAGGTCTTGACAAAAAGATTACCGATAATTCAAAATTTTACAGCGAAGTCTGGCTTCGAAATATTGGATTGCCAAGTATTACACAATCAAGTGATTTGTACAACAAAGGAATTGTTAACCCCTATAATTTGGAAATCAGGGAGGCGTATGTTCAGTTATATGGTTTTCTTACTAAAAATCTAGACGTAACCATTGGTCGTCAACGCATTGTTTGGGGAACTGCCGATAAATTAAATCCAACCGACAATCTTAATCCATTAGATTTGGAAGACATTTTAGATTTTGGTCGCCGACGTGGTTCTGATGCTATTAACCTAAATTACTATTTAAACAACGACTTCTCACTTCAAGGGGTTTTTATCCCATTTTTCCAACCGGCCAATATGCCTATCGGCATTTTTGCAAATGCTTTAAATCCGTCTATGGAATTACCTCAAGGAATGGTTTTAAAAGATTTATCTGATACTTTAATGATGCCTAAATATAATTTGGGCGAAAGTTCTACAGCAGGATTAAAATTTAAGGGTTTTGCTAAGGGTGTTGACTTTTCTCTAAGTTATATTTGGGGACGGGATGGATTACCTTTCGCAACAAGAAATACTTTTATTCCTGTTGATGCATTTGGCGGAATTAATATCAATTCTCAACTTTCGTTTGCAAGAACCCATATTATTGGTGCTGATTTTTCGACAAGCATTGCAGGTATTGGTTTTTGGGCTGAGGCAGCAGCATTTATCCCTGAGCAAAATGTGATAATGACCAATGATTTATCAGCCTTTTATCCGCTGTCACCCGTTCCTGTAACGCAGGACACAATTCTATTGGACAAAACAAAGCCATACATAAAATTTGTTATCGGGGGTGATTACAATTTCAGCGATGGCTCTTATCTAAATTTTCAGTACCTACACGGGTTTCTTCACGAAAGAGGAGCCGAAAGCCTGAATGACTATTTCTTTTTACGGTACGAAAAGAAATTTTTCAATGAAAAGTTAAAAGTAGCTCCTATTGGTGGTGGTTTCATAGTTACCGACTGGAATAATATAAAAGATAATTATGCCCTTGTGTATATGCCTGAGATTACGTACCAAGCCACTATTAATTCAGAAATCACTGTTTCAACCACCATTTTTGATGGCAAAGGAGATAATTTGTTTTCCAATCTGAAAGACTTTAATATGTTTATGTTTAAATTAAAATATAGTTTTTAATGTCAAATCACATTTAGCCCACGCACAGTCGTGAGCACATTTGCAAGCCCACACGAGCCAACGCTCAAACCAAAGGCTTGCAAAAGAGCTTCCGCCTTTCCTGCCCAAGTAACCGCCTTTGAGGGCGGTTTTAGGATTGCCCACGCACAAAAAAAACAAAATAAATTTGTGCTTCGTGGTTAGGTTAGCGCAGACAGATAACAAATAAAAATGAGAGCTAAAAAAATGATTGACAATGATATACAAAGAACACCAGCAGCCAACACGCGGTATAGTTAATTGCCGGTGCAGTGCGTATTCGAGCGTTTCAGCCCGTATCAAAAGTAGTTGTAACTTGATAGGAAAGTGCTTCGAAATCGGCAACTAACCATACCGCCATCCGTTGTAAGAAATTGAGCATCCAAATCACAAATAAATAGTTCCAAAAAGGATTGGAGTATTGTTAGCAACCAAAAGAAAATTTTGGTCCAAAGCTTGCAAAAAAAGATTTGCTGAAAACTTGTTTTCAAAGCTAATCGCTTAAAAGCTTTGGCAAGGTACAAGAATAAAATTGAAAAAAGTCAAATTTTTTTATTGAACTTTGCTACCAATACGTAAAAATAATGGAAC
>LNBW01000061.1 GCA_001567255.1 Bacteroidetes bacterium OLB9
ATTTTGTTCGGTGTGTCTGTATAATTGCCACTAACATTTGTATATACGCCAAATTTCATATATTTTCCGTATAAATCTAATCTCTTTTTTTCAAATATCCAAACTATCCAAAGGACTTTTTATATTTTTCTCAATTTGTCTGTAATGTGCGTATATATTTCTGTTGTCTTTAGTGCGTTATGCCCCAAAAGTTCTTGTACGATAAGGATATCTGTCCCATCTAGTATTTGTTGGTATTCCTATATTTTCGATGGGCGAGTTATGGGCTTACTTTTTAAAACTCATCCACGTTTATACTGTACCCTAATTGCTTAAAGGCCACTTTTTGGCTATTCTTTTTTTTACCGGACAGCTATAATTTCTAACTAAGGATAGATCATGAAAAATGACTGAACATTATCTTATATGAAAGTGTTTTTATGTATTATTGATCGCCAGCAACAAAAGCGCTAGAACAGTAAAAATCTAAAATATGGATAAATCTAATCTTAGGCCGGCCTCGGACAACCTTGAGGATTATTTAGTTGAGATTCCACCAGTCATACGTTTCAATACGCCACTTGTTCAAAAGGCGCTTCAAGAGATTCGAGCTAAAACAAGCAATAAGAGAGAACAAGCTCGCTTGGCTTTTGAAATGGCTCGGGATGACATCCAGCATTCTTTTGACACAAAAAGCAGTGTTATTACCATCAGCGCAGAAGAAGCACTGGAAAAAAAAGAAGGCATTTGTTTTGCTAAAGCTCACTTATTAGCTACGCTGACTAGGGCACTGGGTATTCCGACCGGATTTTGCTATCAAAGAGTCCTCCGCAAAGGCACTATTGAATCAGGTTATGCATTGCATGGATTGAATGCTATTTACCTGGAAGATACTGGGTGGTTCAGAGTTGATCCACGCGGCAATAAATCGGGTATCAATGCTCAATTTACAACAGACACTGAGCAACTCGCCTATCCCATCCGACCTGAGCTGGGTGAAATAGATTATCCGTATGTATTCACGAGTCCGCTCGATTCGGTTATTGATGCGATGGAGACATCAGAAGATTGTCATGCATTGTTCTACAACAGACCTGAAGCCATATAATTCAATTATCGGCTTGTCCCCTCAGGAAATCCTACTTTATCGGGTGCTGTATTTAACAAAGGAATAGCATATTTTAATATCCGATTGCGACGCCCTGTAGTGTCTGTCGGTTCTACAGGATAAGACACCACCGCTTCCAACCATGCATATGTATTGACCCGAAAATAAACAGCAGGCTGATTTTCTTCTGATACATCGCGAGGATATAAATGTTCAAAATCCCGACTCGCTGCCTCCAGAAGACAAGTTTCTACAAACTTTAGATCACTGGTGTACGAGATCTGAATAGCTGTTTCATTCCAAATAAACTTATCAAACGGGCCAGAATAATTGATGACCTGTGCTTTCAGTATAAGACTATTCGGAAAATATATGACTCGACCACTACGACGGTCATTACCTAGATAGACGCCACTCACCTCTTCCATCACTGTATCTAAGTATCTAATACCTATGACATCACCTTTTAATCCTTCGATATGGATACGATCGCCAACCCTATAAGGCCGTCTGAATACTATATAGAGCCACGCTATAAATGAAGTAATCGGTGCTTGCAATGCAAAACCTAACACAAGCGAAATCAATCCAAAACTTACAGCTACAGCATAGAGATTTTGAAATAAAAAGGATGCAATGACCAGTAGTACAAAAACCACTGTCAGCAACTTAGTAATGCGCATCAGATTGTATCGCACGCCTTCAGTCTCTGTTTGAGTCTGTACAATTTTTTCAATAATCTTACCTATCGCAAGAACAAAGGCAATCAAAGAAATGCTCATCGTCAATTTCTGTGCAATAGACTGATATGCTGCTAAATAAGAAAAATAGGGCAAATCTATTATATAGTGTATAACCATAAAAATCACTCCAAAAACGCCATAAATAATAATCCAGTGATTATTAACTTCCTGTTGATTATCTATTTCATTTCTGTATTCCATATATTACATTTTAAGTTATGAATGCGATTCCATTCACTTACTAATTACGATACCTTTCGGACAACACACTATCTACCTCGAAATACTTTTCTTTGATCAAACCAATCGCAAATGAAGCTCCGGCAGCAAGAAGCACCGAAAAGTCAAGAACTTTCTTCACACCTACAGTAAATGCCATAGATAGCGCAAAAACTAGCAATAAAACGCCACCTACCTTTGCAGCCAGCTCTGTTTTATATCCTACAATCAAGCAAATCGCCACAATCAATTCTATTGAAGTTACTATGGCCGCCACCAGTGGAATGACCGATTCAGGCATCCATGGATTCAATACGCCGGTATATTCAACAAATGAAGGCCAGCTTCCCCATGCCGATAGACTTGCATCCCACATCCCGAATCTGTCAGCACATGCTGATAAAAAGCCTATGGCCACACTATATCGCAAGAACAATTTTAAAAAATATTTTCCCATAATTTTTATTACTCAATGAACGAGATCTTCCTTAATCAATACCTCAACTGATATCAAATCTCAAAATTATTAAAGTTTAGGCAAATATTCAAAATTTACTAACAACAAGTGCATAGACCAAAGCCATAGAATTAGCAGGTCAAAAAATTAGCAATGACCCAAAAAAACAGAATGACCAACAGTCTTAAAATCAGTTTAATCCTAATAATAGTATAGAATTGTATAATTTTGTACAGATTTTTAGAAGAGGACCTTCAAGGTATCTCTTATTCAACAATCAATCACAAGGATGAATGTCAATGCATTAAAACAGGGTATCAAAGATCTCGCGCCAGCGTATTTTGCGCTACCCATGTCCACAGGTATTATCACCATTGCTTCGCATATCCTCGGTTACACAACGATAAGCGAGATTTTATACTATATTAATAATGCAGAACTCATTGTTCTCTCCTTATTGCTGATCGCTAGACTCATATTATTTTTTCCTGACTTTTTATCAGATCTGGGCTCACATGCAGAAGGTGCAGGCTTCTTGACAATTGTTGCCGCCATGTGTATTTTTGGAACAAAGAGTATCATGATGAAGCACAATTTGACCGCAGCAGTTGCAGGCTGGACCTTTGCTTTCGTGGTTTGGGTAGCTTTGATTTACTCTTTCTTTTTATTCATCACATTTAAAAAAGATAAACCAACACTCGAGACCGGCATCAATGGTTCATGGCTTCTCTTTGTGGTATCGGCACAGGCATTGTCAATCTCAGGCAATACGGTAGCAGCTCATTTTAACTTTCCTACGCAGATGGTATTATTTGTTACAGTAACATTTTATCTGCTTGGCGTTTTGTTTTACATCATTATCATTGGACTGATTTTTTATAGAACTACTTTCTTCCCCATGTTGCCTGAAGAGTTTCGGCCGTCCTACTGGATTAATATGGGTGCCGCTGCCATCAGTACGCTGGCGGGAGCAACACTCATCAAGAGTATGGCCGGCGTTGAAGAATTTCAGGACTTAATCCCAATAATCAAACTCTTTACAATGCTCTTCTGGATAAGTGGAACCTGGTGGATTCCCGTCATCGGTTTTATGGAACTTTGGAAGCGCAAGGCGATCAAAATCAATTATGGCGCCGGATACTGGAGCCTGGTGTTTCCGCTCGGAGTTTATACTGTTTGTACCTGGTTGATGGCAGAAGTACTACATTTTGATTTTCTAAAAGTCATTCCTGAGTACTCCATTTATGTGGCCTGGCTAGCATGGTTGATTACTTACTTTAAAATGGGTCATACCATCTTTACATCCTTGCATCCGAGTCATACGGGAGAAAGAGCCACCCATCGGACTTGAACCGACGGCCTGCTACTTACGAGATAGCTGCTCTACCAACTGAGCTAGGGTGGCTTAATAATGCAAATATACGATTTTGATAAAGAACTATTTACTGAAAATTACTGTTTTTTAAGGTAGATTTTTAAAAGAAAAGCCCTCAGGTTGTATTCAAAGTGGTCATAATTATCGTCCACCTCATGTAAATAATTCAGAATAAAAAAAATAATGATAGGTACCGCTTTAATTGTATATGCAAGCCTCACCGGAAATACTAAAGAAATCACCGATGTCCTGGCTGCTGAGTTTGAAAAACTGGGTGTCTATACTGTTGTAAAAGAAGCAGAAGACACCAACCCTCAAGAAATTCTTCACTATGATATATGTGCAGTAGCTTCTTATACTTATGGCAATGAAGGTAACATTCCTGACGAAATGCTTGACTTTTATGATGCATTACCGAGTCTTGACCTTTCCGGGAAAGTATATGGTACATTAGGGTCAGGTGAAGAGTTTTATGGCTATTTTTGTAAATCAGCCGATGATTTCGATGCTCAGTTTCAATTGACTGAGGCTATCCGAGGTAGCGAAGTGGTCAAAATTGAAGGAAATCCGGATGAAAATGATGTACTCTCCATACGATCTTTTGCAGAACAAATGGTCAAAACCATGGAAACACTTAAAAGTGATCATGTAAAAGAATTCAAAGCATGATAAAAATTTCATTCAAATACCACCTAGTCCTTCACCTACAAAATGAATTCAAAATTTTATGATTTTATTTTGTAAATAAATATACATTTAAATCAATATATTAATCGCTATTTACCAATTAAATATAGTTTATTTCAGATATTGCTCAGCCTGATTAATGTAGTCTTTTAAAACATACCGGATTTAGTAATAAAAATTTTCTATAATTTAGCATTCATTTTGCTATAAAAAGGCATCTTTATAAATATTTCTTTAAAAATATGATACACATGAAATTATTGATTCAGAGATTTTTACTCTTCATTTTGCTCTTCAATTTCGTAAATACAGTCAGTGCACAACTGAAGAACACCAATGAACGGCCTAAGTTAATCGTAGGTATTGTTGTGGACCAAATGCGATGGGATTATTTGTATAAATATTACGACCGTTATGGCAATGATGGCTTCAAGCGGATGTTGAATGAAGGCTTTACAGCCGAAAACACTCAAATTCCTTATATACCTACTTATACAGCTATAGGGCACACATGTATTTATACTGGCAGTGTTCCTGCTATACATGGTATAAGTGGCAATAATTTCTATATTAGAGAGACAAAGACCAGGATGTACTGTGCGCAAGATGACAGTGTTAATGGTGTCGGTCTAGACCCTAATAATAAAGATGGTAAAATGTCACCTAGAAATAATCTGGCAACGACGATCACCGACGAACTTAAGCTGGCTACTGATTTCAAATCAAGAGTATTTGGGGTTGCTTTGAAAGACAGAGGTGCCATACTTCCTGCAGGTCACTTTGCCGATGCTGCTTACTGGATGGTGGACGGCAATTGGATAACAAGTACCTTTTATATGAATACATTACCACAATATATTCAAGACTTTAATAAGGCAGATTACACCTCACAATTTCTCAAAAAGGGTTGGTCAACTATGTATCCACTGAACACCTATTCACCCCATGTGCCGGATAATAATCCTTATGAAGGTAGGTACTTTGATGAAGGCAGCATCACCTTTCCTATTAATCTATCAGAAGCAGCCGATAAAAATGGTCGGGATGTAATCAAGGCAACACCTTTTGGCAATACACTGACTCTGGAGTTGTCAAAGTTGATTCTTGATAAAGAAAAATTAGGCCACAATCCTACAGGTGCACCGGATTTTCTTGCCATCAGCTTGTCATCTACTGATTATGTTGGGCATCAGTTTGCTATCAATTCTGCTAAAATTGAGGATACCTACTTAAGGCTTGACAAAGATCTAGGTGATTTTTTTCACTATTTAGACCAAAAAGTAGGAAAAGGACAATATACCGTGTTTTTATCTGCTGATCATGGTGCAGCGCACAACCCGCAATTTATCATTGATGAAAAAGGCAACGGTGGATTTAATGTAAATAAAGACCTACTCAATGACCTCAATAATATGCTTGAAGCAGCCTTCAATGTAAAGAAAATCATCTATGCGCTCACTAATAATCAAGTACACCTAGATTATCAAGTCATTGACTCAGCAAAACTGGATGCAGAGCGCATCAAAAGCATGATTATCAATCATTTAAAAAAGCGTCATGCAGTGGCTTTTGCCGTAGATATGGAGAAAGCCAGTTCCGCTACCATTCCCGAGTGGCTCAAAACCATGACCATCAATGGATATAATTATAAGCGCAGTGGTGACATCCAAATTATCTTCGAACCACAATGGATTGATTTGTACAAAAATCCAACAGGCACTACTCACGGCGCTTGGAATCCCTATGACAGCCACATCCCTCTGGTATTTATGGGATGGGGCATCAAACATGGCAATACTAATGCACCTACCTATATGACAGACATCGCTCCTACACTAGCGGCCTTACTACATATTCAAGCACCTAACGGCAATATCGGCAAGCCTATCATCCAAGTTCTGGAATAAAGGTATTAAGTTAAATTCAAAATAAAAGGTCTCTAAAGTGTTTTTAGAGACCTTTTGTTGTCATAGAAATTACGCATTCTCAATAGTCTGTCCTATTATATTTTTTAAATATGATGCCATTCATGGAACTCAACATAATCATAATATTGTTGATGGGTTAGAAGAAAAATATTTAGCATAAAATATAAATTATACTTCTTTAGAAAAACATATCATTTTACACATATCTATTTATAACATATATTTTCTATTCGAATATAAAAAATTAGTAAATAATTTAACATGAGAACAATTATAGTCGTAATTATAGTGGCATTTATAGCCGTGATTACCAATCCAGGCGCAGCAACACACAAGGAAGAAGTAAAGAACAAGGTGCATCAACTTTTAGAAACAAAAATTGAAAAAGACAAGGGTAATGGCATCGAAAAAGCGGCAAAGTCTGTTGGACTTTTTTTAGGCAAGACCATTTCAAATGAAATAGTAGAGAAAATGATTACTACAGAAAATCATGTTCTTTTTTCCACATCTTATTATACTGAAAATGAAGAAAAGAAAGTGGTAGCAATAGGAGTCTTTGGCAATGTATTTTTTACCAGCAATTTAGAGCAAGTCATAAATGAAGAATTATAATCAGAGGGCTGAACGAAAATTCATTTTTCGAGTCATATAAAAAAGGCTTAACTTTGCTTTAATTAAAAAACTTGATAAAGCATTGCTGAGGACAATATAATGAAAAGTTTCCTTGCTGTACTTTCATTATTTGTTATTTTGACAGATGCTATTGTTCTTGTTACACGTAAAATAGGAAGTTCTAGGTAGATTTTGTTAATGAATTCATTAGGCTTTAACAAGTAAAGACATAAAGTGGTATGTTGTCGATATTAAAGCCTTGATTTTTGTCCATTTTTCAAGATAGTATTGGGATTGGAGTGTGCAATTAGGATTGATCTTTGGCTAATTTATCAAATTTGAGTTCATTAAAAATCAAAAACGCATCATTCATGTATGTAGAGATAGAGAGAAAATTTCTGGTACGATCCGAAGCATTCAAAGCGCTGGCAACACACCATTATACCATTGCACAAGGTTATATCAGTCGTGATCCTGGTCGCACTGTTCGAATCAGAATGAAAGATAATCAAGGATACTTGACAATAAAAGCAACATCCTCTGAGAGCGGCCTCACCCGTTTAGAATGGGAAAAAGCTATCAATAAACAAGATTTTGATCTTTTATGGCCATTATGTCTTCCGGGATCGATACTTAAGACTCGATTTGAAATACCTTACCACAACCACACCATTGAAGTAGATGTCTTCCACCATGAAAATACTGGTTTGATTTTGGCAGAAATCGAACTCAAAAATGAAAATGATTTAGTTTATCTTCCTGACTGGCTGGGCGAAGAAGTGACCGGAGATGAACGATATTACAACAGTTATCTTTCTGCTCATCCCTACTCTACTTGGGCTACGCCTATTGAATAATCATATTTTGACGATTTTGCCTTGTTTACGTCCATTAGTTGTTAATATACTATAGAAATAAATCCCTGCAGGCAATCCACTGATATCTATCGTGTGCAGTAAAGCTCTTCCACCTGGTGATTGATCAGCTACAAGAACACCCTTAAAATCATAAATGCTGATTTGTTGGATACCTACATCTTTAGTATCGCTCGTAAAAGTCACATAATCGGTTGTTGGATTGGGAAAGATGTGGATACTGACCTGTTGGTCATGTACAGAAACCGGAATATAGTCCAGAGCTCTTTTTACGGCAGCCAGTGCATTGATGATACCATATCCATACACCGCATTAGGAATTTTGCCTCCGAGTAGATCATTACAGTCTTGACTTGAGGTAAATGGTTCTGCCGTGCTTTCCAGAATATCTTCTATTATATCAACTTGACCCGCCAGATCGGGATTAGCAGAAATCATGAGTGCGACCACACCTGCCACATGTGGACCTGCCATACTCGTCCCTGAAAACGACTTAAATACACCTTTTCGGGCCACCGATCTGATACCTACACCTGGAGCAGTGACATTGGGCTTCATCCTAAAACTGCTGTCAATCACTACTGGCCCTCTACTACTAAACCCTGCGATACTATCCACAAAATCTGATGCAGCTACTGAAAATGAAGCATCAAAAAGTGCTGGTGGGCCGTCAATACTGCCACAACCTCGTCTTCCATCATTACCTGCTGAAACTACTACCACAATGCCTGCTGCCTTTAGATTTTTGACAATGTCCTCCATCAGTGGGATATTAGAAGGATTACAACCTTCTTCTTCAGAGCAATACCATGAATTATTAATTACGTGAGGCGCTTTAGTTGGGTCAGGCGTATTACCTTCGAGGTCAAACGGCGCCAGTAACCACTCAAAACATTCCATATAGGAAGAGGGTCTGCCCCATCCTCTTTCCATATTTCTACAGGCAATCCATTTGGCACCGGGAGCCACTCCTATAACGTTTGCATCGTCCTGACCTACCATTGTACCCATGGTATGCGTGCCATGATCATGATCATCACAGGGTGCCAGTAGGTTATATCCACAAGGGTTAGGGATCGTATCACTTACATCGGGGTTTTGCTTTTCATGAATGGCATCATACCAGTTGTAATTATGATCCACACTGGTCGAATCAATAAAACCCCGATACTTTGACTTGAGCGGGCTGACCCACCAGTCATAACCTGTATCCTGACCACCTATCACCACGCCCTGACCGGTATACCCCAGCGACCACACGCTATCTGCAAGTATTCGAGATATGCCCCATTCAGGGACTGCATTTCTTTGTGTAGGCTGCCTTTCAGCTCTAACCTCATCTAGCATTTTAAAAGGCGCATCATCAATAATTCTATCCACATCTGATCTTTGAGCTAACTCCAGCATTGTCGCATAATCAGATTTTACTTGGATGGCATTAGTCACATAAAATGCTCTAAACACTACATTCTGCTGCTTGAGGATAGACCTGATTTCTTGTTGTGTTTTTTCAGCATGGTTACGAAGCGTTTGATAGACATAAGTACCTTTCTGCTTTTTCGTTTTCAGTGGCAACTGCTTGTCAAAAGCGATACGATCTTTGAGTAAAACAACATAATCACAAACTGGCTGAGTCTTATATCGCTCAAGGAGAGAGACATCTATTTTGGACAATGGATTTGCTAGGCACCATTGGCTAAGAGCCAGGAATATCAATAAAAACAGACGAAACATATTTTTAAAATTAAAGCATAAAATTAATATTTTTAAACAGTAATTTTCAAAAACATATGGCTTTCGTCTTTTAGAAGTCAAAATTTCACTTGAAAACAAATAAAATTTACATAATATTGATTTTTTGATTGGCAAGCCACACCATTTTGTAAAATAAGAGATAAACTACATACATTGAATTGCGACTGTTCACAATCTTCAATCTGAATTTTAAAGATAACTCAAAAATATATTCTATTTTTGCACCTTAAAATTTAGAAAATTGAGCAAAAAAGCGATAGCAATACTAACCATTCTGTTGATTCTGATTATCGATCAGGTCTCTAAAATTTATATTAAGACCCACATTCACTATGGTGATGGTTTTGACATCCTTGGGTTGAGCTGGGCTAAAATCCATTTTGTAGAAAATGAAGGTATGGCTTTCGGAATGAGTTTTGGCGGTCTCACAGGTAAGTATTTGCTTTCGATTTTCAGG
Organism: Bacteroidetes bacterium OLB9; assembly: GCA_001567255.1. Classification (GTDB taxonomy): domain Bacteria; phylum Bacteroidota; class Bacteroidia; order Chitinophagales; family Saprospiraceae; genus OLB9. The sequence goes on from LNBW01000061.1 coordinate 10,196, forward strand.
ATTTTTATGACCGCCTTCTTAATCTATCTTTTATATAAGCTTATTAAAGAAAATGAATCTAACCGATTGATTGTGTTCTTTAGTATGATTATAGCCGGAGCCATAGGCAATTCAATAGATGGGATGTTCTATGGAATGATATTTAGCGAGTCCTATTATCATGGACCACTAGCAGTGATGTTCCCTCCTGAAGGAGGCTATGGAAGTTTCCTCACAGGCAAAGTGGTCGATATGCTCTACTTCCCTATCATCAATACGATATTACCAGAATGGATTCCGATTTGGGGTGGTGAACCATTTGAATTTTTCAGGCCTGTATTTAATATTGCTGACTCAGCCATCACTGTTGGAGTTATTTGTATATTACTTTTTAATCGCAGCTTTTTTATTGGTCAGAAAAAGCATGACACAAAAGAAGCACCAGTCTATGCTCCTGCTGACACTGCTGAAGAAGTTGATCATAATACCTAAGTCAAAAGGCTATAACGGGAAGCATCTTTGTTTTGTAGGCTACTTTATTTATCTAAAATCGAAAATCAATAAAAACAAAGTAATTAAACCGTGTGTTATAAGTCCGAATCATCAATAAAAAACGTATATTCTATCCTGATTTCCAATAGTAAGGAGCATAAAAACATTCAATAGATTATGGCATTTAGACCTACAAAATTATTCAAGCAATTCTTTGAAAGTGAGCAATCCGGAGGCATCATCTTAATTATTTGCACCGTGTTATCTCTACTGTTAGCTAATAGTAGTCTGGCATCAGATTATCATCATTTTTGGAGTCAAAAAATAGGCAAAGAAAGCCTGGAGTTCTGGATTAATGATGGCCTGATGGTGATCTTCTTTTTATTTGTTGGTCTGGAGCTCAAAAGAGAAATTTTGATTGGAGAGCTTTCTGATCTTAAAAAAGCAATGCTTCCTGTTATAGGCGCTTTTGGTGGAATAATTATTCCTGCAGTCATCTTTTCAATATTCAACTATCACACAGATACGCAGTCAGGCGCCGGCATTCCTATGGCTACTGATATTGCCTTTGCACTTGGAGTGCTTTCCTTACTGGGCAATCGGGTACCTTTTGCGCTCAAAGTGTTCTTGACAGCACTGGCAGTAATTGATGACCTCGGAGCCATTCTCGTAATTGCGTTATTCTACAGTAGCGATATGGACTGGATCAGTTTGTCTATTTCTCTGGGTATCTTTGGTGGACTACTTTTACTCAATAAGTTCAATGTAAATAAATTGTGGGTTTATATAATTGGTGGTATCTTTATGTGGTATTTTATGCTCTACTCAGGAGTACATGCCACAATTACCGGTGTTTTACTAGCATTTGCAATTCCATTTGGCAAAGGTGATAACAGTTTATCCCACAGACTTGAAAAAACTTTATCTAACCCTGTTCCATTTTTTATCCTTCCAATGTTTGCACTCGCCAATACGGCTATCACACTAGAAGGGAGTTTGGCAGATGTGATGGCTCATAGCTATAGTATAGGTATTGCAGCGGGTCTGGTCATAGGCAAACCTATTGGGATTTTTCTTTTCAGCTATATAGGCACCTTACTCGGATACACTCAGTTGCCTAAAGGAACTTCTTGGAAAGCACTTTTCAGTGTTGGAATTCTGGGAGGAATCGGTTTTACTATGTCCATTTTTATCAGCTTGCTAGCTTATGATGACATTCACATTATCAATAATTCAAAGCTGTCTATTCTGATCAGTTCCACTATAGCTGCGATTTTGGGCTTATTGGCACTAAAGATGGTATTGCCAAAAAACAACAAAAGTATAGCATAAATCCATATTAAGGAGTATCACTTGCTTATTTTGAACATCATTGCTACCTTTGAACAACACAGGTCTCCTCAATTTTCGTTTTTGTTTTAAAAAATAATTGAAAATGGTAAAAATAAAGTGGATGTTGTTGATGGTCGCAATAGGATTGATGATACAATGGATGCAATCTTGTACTAAAGATCCTATAGAAAACCCAGACACTGATTCAGACATTGAACTGAACGAAAGTGCTGATACCATCCTTCTCAATGTTCAATATGGTAGCCATGCCCAGCAAGTTTATGATATCTTTCTGCCTAGACAAAGAAATCAAAATACGCCGATCCTCATCATGATTCATGGTGGGGCATGGAAGGCAGGTCGTAAAGAGGATTTGAATCAATATCGGGACATCATACGTGCCAATTGGGGAAATATTGCTATTGTCAATATGAACTATCGACTAGCTAGCAATTCAGACCATATTCACCACAATGAAATCATGCAAGATATTGACCGTGTAATCCAACACGTATTATCGCACCAAAAAACGTACAATATATCTTCAAAAATGGGGATAATGGGAGGAAGTGCCGGAGGTCAGTTGTCGATGATTTATGCTTATAAATACAATAAAAATATAAAATGTGTAGGTAATTTCTTTGGCCCGAGCATCATTAGTGACTGGGAATGGTATAATAGTACCAATATTTGGCTTGGTGGAAAAGTTGGCAACATTCTAGCAGAATACGTAGGTCAAACATGGGATAAAGAGGTATATGATGCTGTGAGTCCTTACTGGAATGTAAATAGTAGCACCCAACCTACCATTTCATTTCAAGGTGTTTTAGACCCGATAGTGCCTCCAAATCAAAATAAATTACTGCACGAAAAACTGGACATCCAAGGTGTTGAAAATGAATATTATGAATATTTTGCTTTCCACGGATTTGACGCTAATCAATCTCGAGATGCTTTACTGAAGATGATTGGATTTTTTCAAAAACATATAAAGTGACATTTAAGGCTTCATTTTTAATCCTAACTAAGCAGTATAAATTTACTACCTAAAAATGCTAATTCTTAATAATTCGTTACGTGTTTTTCTGTCCGAGACATAAATAAACTATGCCTCCAGAATTAAAATGCCGAGACTCATAGCTGTTAAGTATCCTTTCTATTCACAACCAAAGTCTAATGAGAATTATAGGTTTTATTAGCGCTTAGGTTGAGCCTCCTCAATAGCCATTATTTCATTGAAAATCTTATCTAATTCCTCCGCAGGTATGTCCTTAATCAAAATTGTCTTGTCTTTATCCAAGATGAATATTTTAGGTGTGGACTTGATTTTTACCTGTATATTGTATCGGCTGTATCGATCACCAGTATTAATAAATCCTTCCATTCCTTTTTCCTTGATAGCAGGCCAACAAGTGTCTAATTTATCGCCACCCTTAGTACAAATGGACAGTATTTTTAAGCCTTTATCCTTGTTATTATTGTAAAATGAAACAATATACGGCATAGCCTTAGTACAATGTCCACAATCAGGTGCCCAAAAAAGGACAATAGTATGTGGTGACTGAATATCATAAAGGTTTACAGGTGTACCATCTTCCTTGTAGGTAGTGATATTGGGCATCTTCTTGCCTATAAGTATTGGACGTAAGTCATCTGCATTGGCTTCCATTTTTTCTAAATTCTCCTCTGAGATCCATGGCGCTTTGCCATTGCGATAGTAGTTATCTACCAGGTGCACATACAAAGCGTCATAACCTACCATTTTCATACCTGCATATTTATTCAGAAAGTCAGCTAGGAAATATCGGTAAGCTTCCGGATTATGCTCTAATTTTCCCAGCACCACGTCTAGAGAACGAATTAATGTATCAGGCAATTGACTAGTCAACTTATTGACAAAGTAATCAATCTTTTGAAATGTAAATGGCATTCTAATCAGTGCAGGATGACTCATGTCTATATTATCAAAATAATGTTGCTTATAATAATAATACCTCCTAATCTTAATCGAATCCTCAGGGAGACCTTTAAAATCCGGTACATCAATATCCATATTTCCTTTCAATAAAAGAGCTGTAATGGTTCCGGGATTTTTATTGATAATTTCAAGTTGGTGTTGCTTCACATCGTGATCTAGTTTTTGTAATGCATCTTCTATTGCAGAATCTGATGTACCTGCAGCTTTTGCACGTTCTCTTCTAGCTTTAAGGGTATCTACATAAATCCGCTTTTCTTTAAGGTAGTCCATATAGCTATAGAACAGTTTATTATCATTACTACCCTTAAATTGAACATCAGTAGGGTCGTCAGCATTAGCGGTCAATGCAAAACTCCTTTCGGCACCATCCACCACAAACTGAATAAACGTATTAGAAGGTTTAAGCAAAATCAGATATACACCCTGTGGAGGTATGCTATCCTCTGCCCAAACAAATTCTCCTACACCTTTTTTAAACAAAGTATCTCTTACAATCTGGCGCTCTCCAAAATAATTGCCTACAATCAGCGTGTCATTGTGATAATTCTTTAGATGGAATTGTACATTAAATTTTTGTCCATAGATATATCCCTGAAACAACAAAAATGCCATTACAGTCAATCCAAAAAGCTGAATTTGTTTCATTTATCCTTCTATTTATTATATGAAGAAAAGTAAAAATACGTATCTTATTGCACTTAACAAAATAAGCTTACAATTTGCATTACAAAAAAAACGAAATTATAAAACCTCGAGATTCAATTCTGTGGTTTATTAATATTTATTTAACAGCAATTTTGATTAATTGAAGCTATTTTAGGCTGCCTAAAATTCGTTTAAAAGGCAGAAAATTATTATTTTTGTTACTTAACCAAATACAAAAACAAATGCAAAAAATCGCTATTTTTACAGGTGCCGGCATCAGCGCAGAGAGTGGAATCAGTACATTCAGAGATGCTAATGGCTTATGGGAAAACTATGATGTCAATGAAGTAGCTAATCCTAAAGGTTGGGATAAAAACCCTGCATTGGTTCTTGATTTTTACAATCAAAGACGTCGTCAGTTGAAGACAGTTGAACCTAATGCAGCACATATCGCACTCAAGCGACTCGAAGAAAAATACGATGTCACCATCATCACTCAAAATATTGACAACCTGCATGAGCGTGGTGGATCGTCACGTATCATCCACCTTCATGGTGAGTTGAATAAGGTAAGAAGTACTGATTTTCCCGAATTAATATATCACTGGGAAGATGACCTACATCTGGGTGATAAATGTGAAGAAGGATATCAGTTAAGACCTCATGTAGTCTGGTTTGGGGAGCAACCGCTGATGCTCAATTCGGCTATTCTTGCATGTATCGATGCTGACATTATTATCATCATTGGTACTTCTATGAATGTATATCCTGCTGCAGGCATTGTAAGTTATGCTAAAGAAGAAGCACCGATTTACTATATTGATCCAGCTCCAAATATTACTTCTGAACTGAGATTCCTCAAAAATGTCAAAATCATAGAAAAAAAGGCCACTGAGGGTGTACCTCAATTAGTAGATCAATTGATGATGTAGAGCACCGGCTCATCATGTGCGATTATTTTCAAAAATAATTTTATTTTGTATTGGATACTCAGAAATTAACAATCTTTGTTAATTTTAGCACCAAAATCAAAAAATGTCGCCATGATCCATTTGAAACCATTCGTATTACTTTTGTTCATTTTTTGTATTAGTTTAAATGTACTGTATAGTCAACGACCATCGATACCCACTGACAAGGATTATCAAAGAGCTGTAAGTTTTGATTGGGACAGCATTGCTAACCAGGTTTATCACCTTGCTGTTACGCCTATTTGGTTTGATGACAATAATGGTGTGGCATATCATACATTAAGTCGAGATGGTCACCAATATTATAAGATTTCATTTATCGATCATAAGCGAAAACCGGCATTTGATAATAAAAAATTTTCCTCAGCTTTTAAAAAGCATACGGGTATTGACATCCATCCGGCAAATACCGAATTGAAAAATATGAAATGGAAGCATCTAAATGAATTTACATTTGAATTAAATGGTAAACAATACGAAATTAATGTACGGAATTACAAGATTAAGACGCTTCCATCCACCACAGAAATACGAGATAAAGGGCGCTCTTTATCACCTGATGGTAAAAGAGAAGCCTTCATCCGCAACTACAATTTGATACTTCGCGACAAAACTTCTCAAAGTGAAAAGGCTTTGTCTCAAGATGGCAATCCATCTTACATTTATGGTAGTAATTATGGATGGGATCAATTAATGAAAGGAGAAAATACACCGCCAGAACCCAATCTCAACATTATATGGTCACCAGACGGCAACAAATTTCTGACTCAAATCATGGATTCACGCCGAGCACAAAAAATGTATATGCTTAATTATACGATTGATACCTTGTACAGGCCTGAATTGCTGTCCTATTTTAGAGGATCACCGGGTGATACTACGGTGGTTTATTACCACTACCTGATTTATGATGCAACCACCGGACAGGCTACTAAAATTGACTTGCCTCCAGTACCACACTTTATGGATGATTTAGCTGGATATGGTTTAAAATGGACAACTAATGGGCAGTATCTATACGCAACTTACAATCATCGTGGCTATCAGCAAAAGGATGTGATTCGTATCGATGCCACCACTGGTAGAGTTGAAACCCTCTTTACTGACAAAAGCAAAACGAATATCGACTATTTGACGCGCTTCCAGTATGTGGACGATGCAGAACTTGCCTTCATCACTTCAGAAAAAACAGGATGGAAACAACTATATCTGATCAATTTTGAAACAGGACAAACCCATGCTGTCACGCAAGGTGAATATGTAGTAAAAGATATCAAAGCCATTGACACCAAAAATCAGATAGTCTATTTCACCGCATCCGGCAAAGAAATTGATTTTAATCCTTACTATGACTTGCTTTACAAGGTTCATTTTGATGGGAGCAGTCTGCAATTACTCACTCCTGAAAAACTCCACCATGACATCATTTTCTCACCGGATCATCGATATTTTGTAGATATGATGTCAGCAGCCGACTACCCTACTTTTTCAGTATTGCGTCGTGCATCAGATGGAAAACAAGTCACTGTGTTGGGAAAAGCTGATATAGAAAATTTACTCAAAAAAGGCTGGAGATATCCGGAAGTATTCACTGCTACTGCTCAGGATGGAAAGACTACCCTCTACGGTGCTATGTGGAAGCCTACACATTTTGATATGGACAAAAAATATCCCATCATTGATTATACATATACCGGGCCACATATGAATGTATTTCCAAATACCTTCAGACGAGGTCTATATGGATTGTACAACTCAGCACAAGCGCTAGCCGAACTAGGGTTTATCGTCGTCCAAATAGACGGCATGGGTACGGCAGGCCGATCTAAAGCTTTCCACAATGTTTCCTACAAAAACATGGGCAATAACCTACTGGACCACACACTTGCCATTCGTCAGCTGGCAGAGCAACATCCATGGATAGATGGCGATCGCGTCGGTATTTTTGGCCATTCGGCAGGTGGATATGATGCTGCTCATGCCTTGCTAGCTTTCAATGATACCTACAAAGTGGCCGTTTCAGAATCAGCGGACCACGACTGGCGCATGGAGAAAGCTTGGTGGCCTGAAATGTATGTGGGATGGCCAGTGGATGAATATTATCACAATCATTCGAATATAACTATGGCTGATCAACTTAAGGGTAACTTATTACTTATCCACGGTGGTATCGATGAAAATGTCAATCCTTCTGCTACTTTTAAATTTAGTGAGGCACTCATTAAAGCTGGTAAGGATTTTGAGATGTTCATTGTCCCGAGTATGCGCCATCCTGTACCTAAATCTTACTATCCTTACATCAGAAACAAGCGATGGAAATTTTTTGTCCGTCATTTGCTTGAAGAATAAGGAATAAAAATACTCCTTAATACTGTCACATGTGATATAAATCGCTAACACACCGCTAAGAAATGGCTATTTTCTTAGCAAATCCTACAATCTGTAAAGTAAAATGCCTACAATCTGTAAAATGAATTGCCTACAATCTGTAAAGTAAATCGTCTACAATTTGTAAAATAAGTATATATTTGCATGAAATTCATTATGATACACCATGAATTATAAGCCACGAATTAGTGACATAGAACTTGAAAGAAAGCTAAATGCTTCTGGCGGCGTATTGATTCGCGGACCTAAGGCATGCGGCAAAACTGAATCAGCTTGTCAGCAGGCAAAAAGCATTTTGCAAGTGGATCAAGACCCTCAGGTTGCATCACTCATGGAATCAGCACCTGGGCGTCTATTGCAAGGCATAACACCTAGGCTCATCGACGAATGGCAAGAAATGCCTGCACTTTGGAATCTTGTTAGACATGAAATTGACCGAAGAAAAAAGCCTGCACAGTTCATACTAACCGGATCTGCTAATCCAGAGGAAACTATCAAAATGCACTCCGGAGCAGGCAGATTTACTATCGTGGATATGCGCACCATGTCATGGCAAGAGTTGGGTATATCATCGGGTAAAATCCGACTACATGACCTATTTAATGGTCAAAAAGTGGATATTTTTGACGAAGTGACAGAGTTGGAAATGATTGTTGATAGACTTATCATCGGGGGCTTTCCGGCATTAATTAATAAGAAGCGATCCCAAGCCGAAGATCTTAATCGCGCATATATCGAACTTTTAACTGAAGTGGATATGAGCCGAGTTTCAAACACCAATCGTGATCCTATCAAAGTCAGAAGTCTTCTTAGGTCATTAGCACGAAATACAGGTACTACAGTGGATATATCTACACTCAGCAAAGACATTGCCGAAAATGAAAAATCTGATTTAACTCGACCCACAATTTATGATTATATTGATGTATTGGAGCGTTTGATGATTATAGAAGATCAACCAGCATGGAATGCACATATACGCTCAGCTGCTTCTTTAAGAAAGAACCCAAAGCGGCACTTTACCGACGTCTGTCTTGCCATAGCTATCCTGGGAGTAGATTGTGAAGCTTTGTTGAATGATCTGAATTTTACAGGCTTTTTATTTGAATCTCAGGTTATACACGATTTACGTATTTATGCTCAAGCTAATGATGCCCGTGTATTCCACTACCGAGATTCCTACCATGCAGAAGTAGATGCAATAGTTCAAAAACACAATGGTGATTGGCTTGCTTTTGAAATTAAATTAGGCACCGGCCAGATTGATGAAGCTGCAAAAAAACTACTCAAATTTGCGGATAACATTGATACTAATAAGACTAAGCCTCCTAAGTCCTTGAACATTATTACCGGAACGGGTATCAGTTATACCAGAAATGATGGTATTAATGTAATTTCCATAGGTTCTTTAGGATTCTAGTTAATCTAGATATAATCCAACTGACTCTTTTAAATACAGTTGAACTCCATAAAAAAAAACAGTAGTCCGTATCAGCGAACCACTGTTGTTCATGTCAGAGCGAAAAACGGGATTCGAACCCGCGACTTCCACCTTGGGAAGGTGGCGCTCTACCAACTGAGCTATTTTCGCTTGTTATATTTCAATACAAAAGTACTAGGAAAAGATAGTAAAGTCAAGACTGACGTATAGATTTTTTAAATGGAGCATCCGATAATTAACGAATAAGGCTTAACTTAGCCTCATCAAAAACCATCGACCATCTTCATAATCAAAGTACAATGCGTCAGTCCGGCCAACTTTCCGAAAAATTTACCCGAATATTCAAGACATTTTTGCCTAGCCCATTTACAATCGCCATAGTGCTGACGATGTTGACTTTAGTGCTGGCACAAGTACTGACTCAACCTGATAATATATCTGCAGGATCCTATTTTCTCCACCTGGTCGGATCATGGGAAGCCGGACTATGGGACAATTCTGCAGGTGGCCTTTATTTTGCTTTTCAGATGATGTTGATCCTTGTCTTGGGTCATATTCTCGCATTGACACCGGCCGTGGACAAGCTCATCCAGTCCTTGCTGCAATACTGTAACACCACAGCTAGTAGTGCGGCAGTTGTAGCTTTTGGAGCTATCGCACTAGGATTAATCAACTGGGGACTGGGTTTGATTTTTGGAGCTATCATTGCTCGGAAAGTTGGAGAAAAATCTGCTCGAGAACAAAAACCCATCAACTACGGCTTGATAGGTGGTGCGGCATATGCTACAATGATGACCTGGCACGGTGGTTTGTCCGGTAGTGCGACTACAAAGTCAATGGAAGAAGGTTATATTCAGTCAATGATGAAAAACGTCAATATCTCAGGCAATTTCCCTGATAGTGTGCCATTTGAAGCAACTATTGGGTCAACCATGAATGTGACTTTAACATTGTTATGCTTGATATTAATACCTGCTATATTTTATTTTATAGGCAAAAAATTTGTCAATGAAAAAGTTCCATATTTTGACAAGTTGATAGAGGATTTTTCGACACAAGACCCAGGAGCCATTGAAGGTGCAGAACGAATAGACTACAACAAATATTTTGGAACGGTACTAGGGGCAGCTATACTCGTATATGGGATCTATAAGGCTGTAACCTATACCGGCAATAGTAGTTTAGGGTTTATTCAGCTCAATTTCATCAACTTTGTATTTCTCGGTTTATCACTAATGCTACACCGGAGTATTAATAATTTTTCAGAAGCATTGCAGACATCTATCGGAGATGTGTCCGGCATACTGATTCAGTTTCCATTCTATTTTGGTATTTTGTCTATCATGAGTAGTAGTGGATTAATAGTGATTTTCTCAGACTCCATCACCTCCATCGCTACTACCTCTACACTACCCTTTCTTACTTTCTTGAGTGCAGGCCTGGTGAACATCTTCGTACCCAGTGGTGGCGGTCAATGGGCTATTCAAGGTCCGATCATAATTCAAACGGTACAACAATTAGGTGCAGATCTACCAAAATGTATCCTCGCTATGGCCTATGGTGACCAATGGACCAATATGTTGCAACCATTTTGGGCTTTGCCTTTGCTCGGCATTACTAAACTCAAACCACGGGAATTTTTACCATATAGCTTTATTGCATTTCTAATCGGAATGTTTGTTTTCGGCGCAGGTTTACTTATATTTTAACTTTCAAGTGTACATTCTATAAATTTTTAAAGTCATTTTAAATTAATGAAAGCCATAGTATTTAATACCCCAGGAGATGCCGATATCCTTCACATGGAGCATCGAGACATACCGAAGGCGGAAGAAAATGAAGTACTTATACAAGTAGCGGCCGCAGGTATCAACCGACCTGACATCATCCAGCGTATGGGAAAATATCCTGCTCCCAATGGTATTGTCCAGGACATACTAGGGCTAGAAGTTTCTGGTATTGTAGTAAAAACTGGTGGCAAGGTCAATCGATGGAAAATCGGTGATCCGGTCATGGCACTTGTGCCGGGTGGTGGTTATGCTGAATACGTCACAGCAGACGAAGGAAGTTGCCTGCCCATACCAAAAGGAATACCTCTAGAAGATGCGGCGGCACTTCCGGAAGTACTTTTCACAGTTTGGCATAATGTCTTCCAAAGAGGTGGTTTACAACGTGGTGAGGATGTGCTAATTTACGGAGGTTCAGGAGGAATAGGTTCGATGGCTATACAACTAGCACACCTGTATGGATCTACGCCTTATGCTGTTGTAAGTAGTGTAGAAAAGGCAGCATATTGCCTACAATTAGGTGCTCATAAAGTAGTGAATTATCGTAATGAGGATGTACTAGCAACGCTTCATTCCAATTCAATTGACCTGATACTTGATAGTGTCGGTGGCCTTTATTTAGATATCAATCTGAACTTATTGCGTCCTGATGGCCGACTGGTTTATATCAACGCAATGGAAGGTGGCCATCCGCCATTAGATATCAAAAAAATGATGGTCAAACGATTGCATATTACCGGAAGCACACTTCGTGCTAGACGTTATGAATTCAAGAAAGTATTAGCTGAAGCCATATATCAACATGCTTATCCACTCTTAGAACAACCTACATTTCAAAATGTAGTGCGTTACCGATTCAGAGCAGAAGATGCTGCAAAGGCGCATGATTTGATGGATTCCCGCGATTTTTATGGAAAAATAATATTAACTTTCTAGGTAACGCCCAAAGCAACTTTACGATGACTTTACTGGTCTTACCTCTTTCTTAAAAATAGGATCTTAAAGTTACTTTTATTACGTCTCAGGTATCATGGATAAACTAATGCTATATTATCCACCCAAAGCCGACTCTCCGGATGACCAATATAAGGACCTCCATTGCTGGAAGAAAACTGGACAATCAGGTGTGTCACTTCATCGTCAGCTGTTCCCCAGCCTTCTTCGATGATGGGGACTGATTTCCCTTTGCTATTCTTTGTGTAATACGCCTTTTCACCAGTACGCAAGCCCATGTAATCTCGGTACACATTACTGCGACTTATATCTCCGTAATGCACAGGAATGCGATGGTTATTTTGCCATGTAAGCACAGACTTTTCCATCCTTTCCCAGCCTGTTCCTATCCGCAAAGCATGGACATTACCTTCCTTATCTTCCCAACGCTTTTGTAGTAAAATGTGTATCTCAGCCTTGTCTGATTGTCCTGTCAGTTTACCGGTTTTGCTCAGACCATTGATCTTGCTGGATGCACCGCCTGTTTGCACCTTGTAATCAAACTGTAGATGAGAAGGTTTTTTAGTGAATGGAATGCCAGTAATCAATTTACTTTGAGGGGTTTTTGTGTCTTTGATTGGTTCTAGCATCTGACCAAGAAAAATCGTGCCTGAGGCCAGAACATTGATATTGAGAACACCTAAAACGCTTACAGTCTCAATATGCGTTTCCAATCTTGCAACAGTACCTTTATCTCTCTTTTCAGGAAAGACGGTGACACTGCCTTTTGTGATACCATTGACTTTAGCATAAACTGACGAAACTGCCCATGGCGAAAATCGGTTAACGTAAGCTGTGTTGTCAGCCGTTTTCTCCCTTTGATCACCGATTTCGAAAAGTGTCTGAGTATTGCCGCCAATGATACCGGATTCTATCACATTGCGGCTTAGCCAGTGTTCCATATTGCCAAAAGGTAGAAGTTCAACTCTTTCCTGTGCTTTCGCCGAAAGGCAAAATATCAACCAACTTAGGCTTAGTGCTATTTTACTACTAAAATTCATATTCATACAGCTTTTATTTTATAAATGATAGTAAAGTTCATCAGATGTCAAACTCAATTATTAAACTTTGAGTTTAAAATCTATCTATAAAAACCAAAATCCATCTGTTTAGTGCCTGAAGTATGAATATTAATAAATCATTAATACAAAAATAACAGTAACCGGAGTCAATTAGAACTTATCCGGCTCCAGTCTGTTTAAACATTCAAGTATATTTTAGACAAAACATCCATCATCAAAATGTCCAATATCCGACTTATCATCGAAGAAAGAGGAGCCCTCATAGGCAACTTCCTAGTTGGTCGCATCCTACCATTCAGACAAAAACGCATGGTCGGACCATTTATTTTTATCGATCACATGGGTCCTGTACAGCTTCATCAAAGAGCGTACTTTGATGTATTGCCACATCCGCATATTGGGCTTTCCACTCTAACCTTCCTCTTTGAAGGCAGTATCATGCACCGAGATTCTTTGGGCAATGAAATAGAAATTAAACCTGGAGCCGTCAACTGGATGACTGCTGGTAGAGGTATAGTGCACTCTGAGCGTACACCGGATTATCTTCGGGACTCAGCGTTAATGCTACACGGCTTGCAAATATGGGTTGCTTTGCCTAAACAATTTGAAAACATGGCACCTGAATTTTATCATATCAGCAAAGAAAAAATTCCTGCATGGAACAAGGACGGTCTGGAGCTCAAGCTCATTGCTGGAGAAGCATTAGGTCGTCAGTCTTCTGTACCGGTATATAGCAAATTATACATGATAGAAATCAAGAGCTCGACCACTCAACTTGTAGATTTAGGTCATCATCTCTATGGAGAATCCGGACTATACATCCTCGAAGGCAGCATCGAGAGTGAAGGCAATGTTTTTGGACCAAAACAATTACTTGTAGCAAAGGAAAGTACGCTGTGCTCGTTTACCATCCATGCCAATAGTACCATATATATCTTTGGCGGTGAGCCTTTTCCTGAAGAACGCTACATCGACTGGAACTTTGTTTCATCTGATAAGCAGGTCATTAAAGAGGCAAAACAAAAATGGAAAGCTCAAAAGTTTGATAAAATACCCGGCGATGATCAGGAATTTGTTCCTTATCCATCCATCAAATACTAATTTTATGGCAAGCGTATCTGCAAGTATTAAAAAAGAATTGTATAAAGTAGAAATCACTTCTCCTACAGGAAATGTCGTAATTGCTGACGAGCCTACAGAACTAGGAGGCGGAAATAAAGGATTCTCTCCTACAGAACTGCTGGCTTCTGCTCTGGCAGCCTGCACCAGTGCAACATTACGGATGTATGCTGATCGCAAAGGCTGGCAACTTGATGAAGTTAAAATCGATGTTAAATTACACAGAGATAACGATATTAATGAAACACATATCCTTACTCAACTGGAACTGATAGGCAATCTGGATGATCAACAACGAGAGCGATTGATGCAAATTGCCGGTAAATGTCCGGTTAATAAAATATTAAGTAACCCTATTCGAATTGAAGGACAATTGATTAAATAAAAATTTCAAAATGCTAAAAAAATTAATTCAAACCGACAAAAACAACCTCGCCGCATTATTTACCAGAGTGGCTATTGCTATTGCTGTATTCCCGCATGGTGCACAAAAACTATTAGGATGGTATGGTGGCGGTGGATTTGAAAAGACGATGTATTTTATGACTCAAATCAAGAACTTACCTTGGATACTTGGTTTTCTTGTTATCATCATTGAGTTTTTTGGAGTGATCCTACTCGCTGCAGGTTTACATACACGCCTAATGGCACTTTTTTTTAGCTTTAAATTTCATAGGTATCATCATAGTAGATACCTGGGGCAATGGTTTTTTTATGAATTGGGCAGGTGTCGAAGGTAAAGGTGAAGGTTATGAATATTTCATCCTACTGTTTGGCTTGCTGATATCCTCTTTCATTATGGGTGGAGGAAAGGCCAGCTTAGACGCCATGATGCAAAAAACAATAGGAATTAATCTTACGTACGGGCTGCCTGCTTAAACTTTGAGTGGCTGATGCGAGTTTCCTTAGACATGCGGAAAAAGCGTTGGCTCAGTAGGAAGGCTGCAACAGTCAATCCGATGATAAATCCAATCCACACACCGGCTGCTTTCATATCATAATTGAAGGCAAGAAAGCTCCCTATTGGTAAACCGATCACCCAGTACGCTATAAAGATAAAAAGCGTCGGTATTTGTACATCCTTGATACCTCTCAGTAATCCAGCACTGATAGCCTGTGTACTGTCTGATATCTGAAAAAAGGCTGCAAAAATCATAAGTGTGGATGCAATGGCGATCACTTCTGCATCATCATTAAAGAGTTGAGGCAGGTAAGTTCGGAATAGAGTAAAACCTATCGCACACAATACACCATAAAACAATGCCATACCAATGGTCGTCTTACCAATCAGCCTTACGTGAGGCCAGTCTTTTCGTCCGAATGCATTACTAGTACGTATAGATCCTGCCTGTGATAGACCAATCGATACCATAAAAGTCATAGAAGCAACTGTCAATGTTATTTGATGAGCTGCCTGTTCGCGAGCACCTATCATGCCAACCAGAATGCCTGACACCGCAAATGCCCCGGATTCCATAGCCAACTGCAAACTGCTAGGTATGCCAATATAAAGTAGATCTTGCCATGTCTTGCGATTCAGGTACCATTGCCGCTTGCTGACCATGATGTATCTTTTAAATATTGAATGTCTCATTACCACTATAGCCAAAGCAATAAAAACCAGGGATCGGCTGATTAAACTAGCCCATCCAGCACCTACAAGTTCCATCCTCGGCATACCCCAGTTGCCAAAAATCATCATATAGTTGAGGATGAGTTTGACCGGAATCACAAGGACTGACAGTATCATCGCTGTCTTAGTAAATTCAAGCCCATCCGTAAACTGCTTGAGTGACATAAACAAAAGCATGGGAATAACTGACCATCCCATCAGACTCATATATGGAACCGCCAGTTCTGCCACTTCTGCATCCTGCCCTAAGTGAAACAGAATGCCTTTGCCTCCTTCAAGAATAAATGAAATAATAATAGCCGTCAAACCACAAAGCATAAAGCCATTAAAAAGATAGTGACTCACTAATGCTTTATCACGCTGACCACTTGCCATGCTTACCATTTGAGCCACAGAAATCGTAATACCTATACCCAAAATAAAAGGAATGTTAATAACGCTTGCTACCAATGAACCAGCAGCAAGGTGCTTGTAACTAACAGCTCCTACCATCGCCACGTCTATCAAGGAGAAGGACATCTGAGCCAGCTCACCCAATATGACCGGATAAGCCAATTTTAATGTTTTTCTGGTTTCTGTAAACTCCATTTTTCAAAGCAATAGAAAGTCTTCATCACTTTCCATTTATTTAAAATCAAATATCTCTAAACCTAACTCTCATGCATTATGTTCAGTGGTTTGTCCTATTTTTAATGAACATATACAACTTTCTCATTCTTTGGAATAAAACGGCCAATCGGCTCTGTAAATGGAGCATATCCTCCTTCTGCAAGTAAAGCCTGTACTTCCTCTAATCCTTCCGGAGCTACAGCAATCATCAAGCCTCCATTTGTCTGTGGATCCGGCAGTAATTGAAATGCCTGCATAAAATTGACATTTGATCCTAATTGAATTTTGTCGCCATATGACTTCCAGTTTCGATAAGTAGCGTCCGGAATGGTATTCTTTGCAAGGTACATTTCTATTCCTTGTATGCGTGGAATGGCATCGTAATTGAGCTCAGCTGACAACCCCGAACCTTCAGCCATTTCAATCAAATGACCAGCTAGTCCAAAGCCTGTAACATCCGTCATCGCCTGCACGCTAGGTATTTTACCTAGCATTTCACCGATTTGGTTTAATTGGACTAGTTGCCCATGCAATAGCGCTCGTTCTAACTCCTCCAGAACGCCACGTTTTCCTGCTGTGGATAAGATACCTACACCGATCGGTTTAGTCAGCAGGATATGGTTGCCTTCAAGAGCAGTATTATTCTGCCTCAAATGTTTGATATTGGCACGTCCATTGACAGAGAGCCCAAAGACAGGTTCTGTGGTATCAATACTGTGCCCACCTGCAAGTGGTATATTTGCCTCAGCGCAAATACTTCGGGCACCTTCCAGTACCTGCTGGGCGGCAGCAATAGGCAGCTTTTCTACAGGCCATCCGAATATAGCTAATGCCAGTAAGGGTGTTCCTCCCATAGCATATACATCACTGATTGCATTGGCTGCAGCCACCTGACCAAAAAGATAAGGGTCGTCCACGATAGGTGTAAAAAAATCAGTTGTGGCAATCAATGCCTCACTATCATTGAGCTGATATACTGCTGCATCGTCTTTAGTGCCATGACTAATCAGCAGCGATTTAAATTGTCCTGTATCTGTGTTTGTTTTAAGTATTTCATCCAGTACTTGAGGTGCAATTTTACATCCACAACCTGCACCGTGAGAATATTGGGTCAACCTCAAAATCTCTTCACTCATTGTTCTGATTTATCTTTTGTAAAATAATCTTAGCATTCCTTTTCGGATCCGTTTCCGCCAGCTCAATCTCAATAAAAGAAGAGTTGAACATGGTGCTTTTTTTATAAAATCTATCGTAATAAAGAATCAAAATCTCAAATGCATGGTATATATCACCTTGATCTAAAAAATCAAGTACCTGACGCATTTCTTGGTGGCCGAGTCGTTTTTGAATCCTTAGAGTAGCGGCCTTCAATCCTTCTTTATCAAAACCACCATACTCTTCTACTATAAATTTCAGTCGGGCTTCCAGCGGAACTTCTATGTGCACATGCTCAGCGTGCTTCATCTGGTCAAAAAATAGGTGATTGATGTAAATATCACCGATTCTGCTGCTTTCACTCTCAGTCCAGATAGGCCGTTGATCTTCTGATTGAGCAAGCTCATTGAGCCTCAGTGCCAGCTTATTTTCAAACTGCTCAGTACTACCCTGTTTAGGTAGTCCTAGTGCCCCAAATGCAGACCCTCGATGACCGGCAATCCCTTCTAGATCCAGAATGCGCTCTCCTAGTTTCTCCATCTCATGGAGAATTTCTGTTTTGCCACTTCCAGTATAACCACTCAATATACGCAGCTTATACTGCTTTTCAAACTGCTGCAAAACCCAATTTCTGAATGCTTTATATCCACCTTGAAGCGTATAAACTTGAAATCCGTATAAATCCAACAACCAAGCTATCGCTCCGCTGCGCATACCTCCACGCCAACAATGCACCAAAACTGTTTTATCACTACACTGTTCAGTTATATGCTCGACATGCTCAACAATTGATCTCATTTTGCCACCGAAGAATTCCAGACCTATCTTAATAGCTACCTCTCTACTTTTCTGTTTATATGCTGTTCCAACAATCTTACGCTCTTCGTCATCAAAAAGAGGTAAGGAAATTGCTCCTGGAATGTGTGCGTGATGGTACTCTCCTGGCTGCGTACATCCAACACAGGATGCAACGCTGCCAACCGTAAAAATTCTACTATAGAGATGGGTTGAAAAGCCATACCACAAAGGTAGTATTTTTGAAAAAACGCTGTAAATATAATCTGACAATTAGCTAACAGTTGATCCAAAAAAAGCTGCCTTTCCATAGAAAAGCAGCTCATCAAATATATCCTAACTAATTTTATTATTCAGCTGTATGTACTAATTCTATATTTGAGTTGAATTTCACTTCATCACCAACTACTAGCCCACCAGCTTCCATCACTGGGTTATATTTCAATCCATAATCCAGTCTATTGATTTTTCCTGTCACCTCAAAGCCTGCTCTATGATTGCCGTATGGATCAAGGATGATGCCGTTTGATTCGACCTTCAAAGTTACTGGCTTAGTGGTGCCTCTGATCGTAAGATTACCTTCCATATCAAATTCGTCATCATCTTTCTTAGTGATTTTTGTACTTTCAAATTTCAGTTGTGGATGATTAGCTGCATCAAAGAAATCTTCACTCTTTAGGTGGTTATCTCTTTGTTCTACCTTTGTGTTGATAGAGTCAATATCCGCTGTAAAAACCACTTTTGCAGTCGTGAAATCGTGCCCTTCAGTCTCTGCCTGAACATCAAATTTGTGAAACTGACCAGTTACATTAGAGACCATCATATGTCTTACTTTGAATGTCACTTCTGTGTGCGCAGGATCTACCTGCCAATTAATCTTTGCCATATCTACTTTATGTTTTAATGATTAAAAATATACGTTTAGAATCTTCGTTGTATTCTATTATACAAGTAACACACCATTTAATTATTTGTTGCAACAAATGATTAAAATTTTCTTAAAGTTTGATGGGATAGATAAAAAGGTCATTGGCAGAGGAGAATTTGTCGTTTATATGTCTAAAATTACAATATTATACCTAATCTTGTTCAGGTAAACTGTACATTTGCTTTCATAAGAATATTCCATTTTATTTTACGCATATGAGTATGGACAACAAAAGCATCATCAGAAGATTAGAAGAACTAGATAAAATCAGCATCATTCTAGACCCTGATGAGGCGCAAAGAAAATCAATGACAACCACTGTAATGGACTACGCCAATCAATTTATCGAAGGCTTGCCTACGGTGCGTTCCTTTACTCAAAAGCAGCCTAAAAATATAGCTATCACTGAAGAGCAGCATACTTTGCAGCAATTAATGGACATATATCAGTACAACGTGGCTGAATCCGGCATCAATGCAGCATCTGGCGGTCACTTAGGATATATCCCCGGAGGCGGAATTTATGCATCTGGACTTGCAGACTATCTTGCGGCCATTACTAATCCTTATGCTGGAGTTTACTTTGCTTCTCCGGGAGCGGTTGCTATCGAGAATGAAGTCATCCATTGGCTCAAGGATCTTTTCAACTTTCCGGCCTCAGCTACTGGCAATCTTACTTCAGGAGGTTCTGTTTCAACGCTTATCGCTTTTACAGCTGCTAGAGACCGGTATGGCATCAAAAACGGTCGTGTACAAGGCAGCGTGATATACATGAGTGAGCAAGTGCACCACTCCACTCAAAAAGCACTCCGAATCATCGGCCTTGAAGATGCCATTATCCGATATGTACCCCTCGATGAGCATCATCGCATGAAGACTAGTGCGCTGGAAGAGATGATACAAAAAGATATCTCACTAAGACTCTATCCATTTATGGTGGTGGCAACAGCCGGTACAACTGATACAGGAGCGGTCGATCCACTAGATGCTATTGCGGATATAGCTCATAGTTATAATTTGTGGTTTCATGTGGATGGGGCATATGGAGGTTTCTTTATCATGACTTCAAAAAGCCATTTATTTAAGGGCATCGAAAAAGCTGACTCACTTATAGTCGATCCGCACAAGAGTCTATTTTTACCTTATGGATTAGGTGCAGTTTTAATCAAGGATTATGAAGCTGTCCTTCATTCTAATCAATATGCAGCTTCATATATGCAAGATGCCATGAGTGACGATTTGTTAAAAAATCCTTCTAATGTCAGCCCGGAACTTACTAAGCATTTTAGAGGTCTTAGGATGTGGCTACCATTGCAACTATACGGTCAAGCTCCATTTATCGCATGCCTGGAAGAAAAATTATTGCTCACGACCTATTTTCGTAATAGATTACTCGAAATAGGATTTAATGTTGGTCCTGAACCGGATTTATCAGTAAGCTACTTTTGGTATCCGTTTGAAGCCGACTCAGATACCAAAAACAAACAATTGATGGATGCTATTCATTCAGATGGTGATATATTTTTGAGCTCATCGATCATCGACCATAGATTTGTGATACGCATGGCCATATTAGCATTCAGAACAAAAAGGCACACCATCGATCGAGCAGTATGTATGATAGAACGGAGTCTTAAGGCGATACAATAGTGCTGATAAATTAAAAGTTGTAAAAAAGATTGGTTTGTGATGGTTAAATATAGGAATGATTCAAATCAATAGTTAGTCTATCATCGGGCTACTATCCTTGGCATCAGCACAACAACTCTTGGTTGTACTGCACGAACCACTGGCGCATCCAATGGCAAAAATGGCCATAAATGTAAAAATAGCTCCTATCAATAAAGCAATCCATTCCCGTGTGAATATTCCATCAATAAAGATAATAGCACCTATTAACAAAAAGATAGCGCGATTAAAATTCCATCCTTTTAAGATTTTGTCTTTCATTTGATCATTGGTTAAGGTAAGCAGAATACATCCAAACCGTTTTTCTTGCTCTCTGATGTAGTCACTCATCAACGCACTGGTGCCTTCATCACCGGTATCCGTAGCGACGGCTAAAATTGCTCGTTGTTTGACTAACAATGTTTGAAATGCATCTAGTACCAATTGTACCGATGCCTCCGGATCAGTTATGTTTTTGCCTACTTTGATAGTACTTGTGCTTAAATAATCTTGATATGTATGTAACGGAGTGTAGCCAAGTGTCAAAACACGCTCTGCTACTTCGTCAATTTTCAAAAATATATTATTGTAGAGTTCTTCAAACTTCACGTGAAGTTCAAAAAAATTTATCACCCTTGATATTCCAATGTAGTCCACGGGTATTTTGATAAAAAATCATATAATCAGCCAATAATTCATTCAATTGAGCAGCTAGTTTTCCCGCTTTCTCATCATCTAATCCAATCAAATTCATAATTTTTAATTTTAAAATAACTAAATTTACTTCACTGCTATATTCCTAAATTCTAGCATCATCCTGATTTATATTCACAAATATAGGGCAAAATACTGACAATAAAAAGATGGTATTTAAAAATTGTTTTTTGCACTATCGTATTTACAAAATCACCGATTGACATTCCATGCAAATTCACTCAAAAAATCAAAACAACCTATTGATTATCAATGTATTTAATTAAATAACAATTTAATTTTTCAATTGTTTTGATTATGCTATCATTGATTAATACTGGTTACACAATAAAAATTCATTTATATAGAAATTGCGTTCTTTTGACCTAACTGCTCCCACCTCCGTTATTCTTTTGGGAATAGCTAAATAAGTTAAGTTAATAAAAGTCAGCCTCCCATCAGTTATTGAACATTACCTTTTCTTAATTAATTACAAGCTTACTCACAGACAAAATTTTCTTAATATAAACCGTACCTTTGTATTGGTTTTTTAAAATATAATTGCTCATGATCTGCAAAAAATGCCTGTTTATCCTAATTGTTTTAATAACCTGTAATCTAGTGCATGGCCAGATTCAGCTCGATGGCGAAGAGGTCACACGTATCACTTATTTTGTAACTTATAATGGCCAAACGGATAACCACCAAAATCCCATTTACGTCTTATCAGATGGTAAAAAATCATTAATTACTAATCAAAGCCAAATAGAGAATACCGCAAAATATCCTCGTGAAATGACCCTAGTTCTTCCCAACGTGGGACGATATGACCAATATGCTTTTCTAGCCGATGGAACTGCTATACGCATGAGCGATACTTCATCTATCGATAAGCAAGAATGGGTGATGACAGATGAAACGAAAACCATATTAGGATACCGCTGTAAAAAAGCCCAAACCACCATCAACTCCAATACCATCGTGTTGTGGTACACTGACGAATTACCATATCATGCGGCTCCTTCCATCCTAGGTCAACGGCTAGGTGTGGTACTCGAGCAGGTGCGCAATGGTAATTTTGCAATTACTGCCCGAGATATATCCAAAATAAAATTGATACTGCCTGAGTATATTACGGCTACCGCAGCCATTAAAACTGAAAAACTCGACTACACCGACAGGATATGGAGAAGCCGATTTACTACTATTCCGGTTTTTGACCATCAACAAATTCACTGGTCTGAAACCTATGAACCACGTGAAGATGTCCTTCGATTTGCCAATGGAACTATTGTTGTCAAAAAGGTAACATTTCCTAAGATTCTATCATCACAACAAGTATTTGTAGAGCTTACTGAACAATCTACCGGAGATGCCTACGATAGAACGGGTACGGTCTTCCTCATTCCTACAGATAAAAAGCAGTCGTTTATGGACGGCTTACAAAACGGCGCTTCTACTCTACCCATTTACGAAAATGGTAATGGTAAAAAATACCAAGGCGTCATTGCTACTGCCGAGTATAGCCCGGTGGTAGAGCTGATGCGATTCTTCACTCCATTCGGGATCAACCATTTCAATGATCGGGTAACGCTCAAAGGTAAAACATGGCATACTACAGTACCATACCGTCAAGAAATCACCGCCTTGGCAGGCCTAATGAGTGGTCAAGAAGTGTATATCGGTGTATTTATAGGCAATTATGATAAAGGAGGCCATACAATCAGCATGGATATCACCATTCATAATGATGGTGCAGGAAATCAACCACTACCAAAGGCAATACCACTCTTCAATACACTGAATATCATGGAAATGGCTGGTCAGGATTATGGCACCATGTTTGACAATGACAATGGGTTGGTTGTTCAGTTCGCCTTGAAGGAGCCGCTGAAAAATGCTAAGCTACGTTATGTAACAACAGGCCATGGCGGCTGGGAAAATGGTGATGAGTTTGTTCAAAAGAAAAACACCATATTGCTAGATAAAAAGGTAGTATTTGATTTGATACCCTGGCGAGAAGATTGTGGTTCTTACCGGCTGTACAATCCGGTTTCGGGCAACTTTTCCAATGGATTATCTTCATCGGACTATAGTCGTTCCAACTGGTGTCCGGGCACTGTGACTAATCCTTATATCATCAGCCTTGGCGATCTAACAAAAGGCGAGCACACCATTCAAGTTAAAATCCCTCAAGGGCACCCCGAAGGCAACAGCTTTAGTGCGTGGAATGTATCAGGTATCCTTATCGGAGAATAATTAGCTGCATTCCAGTTTTGTCAAAAAAATAAACTAGTTATTAAACAATCGATATAGTTAATTCATTTCATTCATGAAACCCATAAGATAGTGCTGATAATATCGTCTAACTTTTCAATAATAATACTAAAAAAATGAAATTTAAACCTTTATTTTTCTTAAGCGGAATGATATTGATTTTTGTGGTATCTTCCTGTAAAACCAAGCAAATGGCAAAAAATAATAGTAATGTGCTCGAAACAACAGAAGCCGATAAGTCATTCAAATTCATAGACAAAGCCAACATGGACTTGTCAGTAGCACCAGGAGACAATTTCTTTGAATATGTCAATGGCTCATGGCTAAAAAACACAAAGATTCCCGATGATAAGACCCGATGGGGTAGTTTTGATGAATTGCGTGATAAAACCAACATGGCCGTCCAGGACTTACTGAATTACGTCTCCGGAACACCTCATCTGCATCCGGCAGGATCGAAAGAATATAATGTAGGTCATTTTTACAATAGCGGTATGGACGTGGAGCAAATCAACAGCCTAGGTCTTGAAGCGATCCGTCCTCAACTCAATTTAATCAAAAACATCAATAATACTGAACAACTGACGGAGGTCATCGTTGCACTAACGAAAAAGGGTATTTATACAGTTTTAAGTGCCTATATCGGACCCGATGATAAAGATGTCACTAAAGTGATACCTCAATTTAATCAAGGAGGCCTGGGATTGCCAACCAAAGATTATTATACTGATAAAGATGCTAATTCAGAGGCCAACCGAAAAGCTTACCAAAAACTGATTGCAGACTTTCTAATACTTAATGGTCAAAGTCCACAGGAAGCAGTTAAAAACGCAGAAGCCGTCTTTGCCATCGAAGACAAACTGGCAAAAGCAAGCTTATATCCGGCCGAAATGCGTGATCCTCAAAAGATGTACAATAAGTTTTCACTTGCAGATATTTCGACTAAAACACCAGGACTGAACTGGCAGCATCTTTTCCACCTGATGAGCTTCGAAGGAGAAGATTCAGTTATAGTGAGCAATATATCTTACTATACAACACTGGCTCACGAACTAAAATCTACGCCGATTGAAGACTGGAAAAACTATCTAACCTTCCACACACTCAATAATATGTCAGCCTATATAGGTGATAAGGCTGAAGCTTTACATTTCGGATTTTTTGGCGAAACTTTAAGTGGCCAAAAAGCAATGAAACCTAGATGGGAACGTGTGATGTCCGTTATTAATTCAAGCATAGGTGATCAGTTGGGCGAGTTATATGTAGAAAGAAATTTCAATCAGGAAGCCAAAGCAAGAATGAAAGAGTTGGTCCATAATCTTCAGGTTGCATTTGAAGAGCGCATCAACGGCCTGGACTGGATGAGTCCGGCTACCAAGGAGAAAGCACTGTATAAATTACATGGATTTGTTGATAAAATCGGCTTTCCTGATAAGTGGCGCGACTATACCGGATTGGTCATTGTTCCGGACAATTATGCACAAAATGTGATGAATAGCAGGGCGTTTAGATACGACAAACAACTTAAAAAACTGGGCAAGCCTGTAGATCGCAGTGAGTGGTTTATGACACCTAATACTGTCAATGCTTATTACAATCCCGCTTTCAATGAGATTGTATTTCCAGCAGCTATTCTGCAGTTTCCGTTTTTTGATTTCAAAGCTGATGATGCCATCAATTACGGCGGGATCGGCGCAGTCATTGGTCATGAGATGACACACGGATTTGATGATCAAGGTGCTCAGTATGCTGCTGATGGTAATCTAAAAAACTGGTGGACAGCGGAGGATGAAGAGCAATTCAAGGCAAAAACCGCTATATTGGTCGAGCAGTTCAATGATTATACCGTACTTGATTCAGTCCATGTCAATGGCGAATTAACTTTGGGTGAAAACATAGCTGACCTGGGGGGCGTGGCAATCGCTTATCAGGCATTTAAGAAAACGCATCAAGGGCAGCACGGTGAACCCATCGATGGATTTACGCCTGACCAGAGATTCTTTATGAGTTGGGGACAAATTTGGAGAAGCAAAGCACGAGAAAAAACATCGCTTATGCTCATCAAAAGAGATCCACACGCTCCAGGTATATGGCGAGCCAATGGACCTCTTAGTAATTTTGAACCATTCTATAAGGCATTTAACGTAACACCTAAAAACAAGATGTATCGGCCTGAATCAGAAAGAGCTAAAATTTGGTGATAATAAGTCAAATCAAAAAAAAACAGATGCCCTTCAGCATCTGTTTTTTTTGGATCAAATTTACAAATATCTTATGGTCAACTACAGCCATTTAACACTTAAACCTTAATTGCCCCTTAGAAATTGACTACATGAAAATGCTACTTCTTATCTACCTCGATACCCGTTTTTCTGTCCTCGACATAGTAAAACTAGCCTGCGTGACAAAAACTCAGAGCCTCATACCTATTTTGTATCATTTCCCCTCGCCACAAAGTCTAATGATTAATATGGGTCTAAAAACTCGACCTATAAGAAAT
>LNBW01000062.1 GCA_001567255.1 Bacteroidetes bacterium OLB9
TTAAATGTATAAAATGGAATAAAACGGCACATAACAAACAAATTGGCAATAGAGCCGGTGAAGTACTTCTATTGAACTTTTGTGCAATGTTGAAGATTAGTAATTCTATTCAACATTTGTGCTAAAAGTCGGCTCCATCGCCAATTTGCCAAACGTTAGCTGGCATTATTAACAATTAAAACATAAAAAAAATGAGAATTTTCACAGTTTTAACGCTTTGTGTATTGATGAGTATCTATTCTTACGCACAGAATTACAATTTTAATGGGACAATCAGTCGAGAGGTTCTTGACAATTATTTGGATCGAGCAATCACGATGCAAACCCTTTCAGACATTGAAGGTGTGGGATTACAACCTGAATCAGAACGTATCAGGGATATCAACATGTTGGACGACATCAATGCAAAGTTATAGGAAGAATTGCTGGATGGTGGGAAAATGGATGGGGACAAACAAATCATGACAATTTCTTTGACAAAGTTCAACAAAATGTTTCGGATGTAAAAGCAAACGACCCACAAGTCATATGTCAAGCTGCCGTATTTGAGTATGTAAGTGGTACAATCGAAACATTTTGGATTCCTGATTATGTCTGGAATGAATTTGGGATTTCGCCTCCTGCAAATCACAGGTTGGATTATGAGGCCATGCTATACCCTGCACCTGCTGGTCAATATACGATATATGGAAGAGCAATGAATGAAAGCGAACGCCAATGGATTCCAGACATTACGCAAACTGCAACCCAAATGTGGTTCTATTATATGGCTACACGGTATATTTCTGTGGGATGCGAAGCAATTCATTTTGGTCAAGCAGAAATAATGAATAGGCGTGATATAGGCAATAAAGAATATTGGGAACTATTAGATAGAATTCGTGACTATGCCACTTCGAGAAACAGAGGAGTTGTGCTTTGTGATGCTCATGTTCCATCGGGCGGTATGTACTACGAACCTTCATTAAATATGTCAATTAACTCATGGCAAAACTATAACTATACGCAGAACTGGAACAAACAACTATTGTGGGATTTTCATTCTATTTGGGTAGGATATGAAGAAACGTCTGGATGTACTTCTTCTTTACAACCAGTTGTAGTAAACCCTCATCCTGATAAAGGATTACACCAAAGAAGTTTAGGTGGTTTGCATCCACAAGGGTGGCATACTGTAAGTAATTCATATTTGGTTGAGTTGGATAATGGTGGAGTAGGGACACAAGTAGGCTGCAATGGTGCTCCTGCATGGTACCTTTATGGTTGGGATGAGATTAGTTGGTTTGCGGCACAACCAGAATACTATAGAAATGATGTTTTGAAATATACATACTATAAAATCAAATGTATGGATAGGAATGGGCATTTGATTATGCCTGGAAGAAGAAATATAAATCTAACACCTGGTGGTGCAGAAACTATATATAGAGCCAACACAGGTAATTTTAATCAACAAGCTACGATAAAGAATATTTGGATCGGACAATTTTCCAGCCCTCAAGATTGGATTCGGATGGACTTCTCGGACAACTATGTCTCAAATTCACCCCAACCAGGAATTGCAAATAAAAATTTAATCTTTGTTGGAAGTAATAGGATGTATTATATAGGAACAGACCAACGAATTCATGGTTATATTAAGTATGGAAATGTGTGGTTAACTGTAAGTCCATCCTATGCATCAGGAAATGTTAATTCTCAACAATTAGTTGCTGGAGATTTAGTAGCTAATCCATCAGGAACATATTTATACTATCGGGGTACAAATGGACTGATTTATCGCTTCCAAATTAATAGTGATTGGTCATATACATACTCTGCAATGCCAACAAATAGTTCTATGCAACAACAGAATATAACAGCAGTTGGGTCATTGATTTGTCCATCAGATAATCGCTTGTATTATATCGCAAATGAAGCGAGTAATGGTAATGCAAAAAGAATTCACGGGTTCATAAAGTACGGTTCATCTTGGCTGACAACAAGCCCATCTTGGTCTGCACATAGTAATGGACATAATATAAGCTCTCAACAGTATGCAAATAATAAATTGGTTTGTAGTCCTGATAATCAAACAATATCTTATTTAGGCTCAGACAACGAATTACATGGTTTTGAAATTAACAATGATTGGGATTATTCATATTTTAATTTCAAGAATACTCCTTCTAATAAAAAACCTATAGAAAGTTTGACATTCAATATAGAAAATAAACTTTTCTATATTGCAAGTATTTCAGGAGACAATAAGGTTCACTGTTTTGAATTTGGTGACGACCATTGTGAGAATCAGGCAGTACAAGATGTAGAGCCTAATTGTTGTATGTATTTGGTAAGCAACCCAGATGATGAAACAAATTTTCAAAAAGCAAATGATGAATTGCATTTGAGAACCATAGGTGATAGGCATCTAATTGAAAATGATTTTGAAATTCAACTATATCCTAATCCAACAAATATGGATTATGTAACTTTGGAAATCAAGGGAGTTAATGACGCTGTTATTCAAGTGCTTATAACTGACTTGCATGGAAAAGTTTTTGTTAATCAGACAATGAACATAGGTCAGTCACAAACTTTATTAAGTTTACAGCACTTGCCTAATGGGCTTTATGTTGTTTATGTAAAGACAAGGAAGGCGGTCAAGTCAACTAAACTAATAATTTCAAAATAAAGTATGAATAGAAATAAGTTAATTAAAAAATTAAATAGAGTAGAAAAAATTGCATCAGTATCCAAATTTAAAAGGATGCTGATGCATCCTTTTAAATACTTTAATGCAATTTTATTTCGAGAATTAATTTACAAACGTAGGAAAGTAGAAAAGGTAGTTTCAAGTATAACATTTTTTGGCACAAAAATGAATTTACTTCTTCCATCAAGTACGGATATATATTTAACTGGTGGAAAATCTCATGATTCTGAAATAAGACTTGCCAAATTTCTCATAAATAACTTGAAAAATAAGGATGTTTTCGTTGATGTAGGTTCTCATTATGGCTATTTTACCTTACTCGGCTCAAAATTAGTTGGGAATGATGGTAAAGTGTATTCTTTTGAAGCTTCACCTTCAACTTTTAAAGTACTAAGTAGAAACGCTCAAAATGAAACCAATATTAAAAGCTTTAATCTTGCTGTTTCTGATGAAGTTACTGAACTCATGTTTTATGAGTTTCCAAACTTATATTCTGAATACAACACATTGGATATTAACCAATTCAAAAATGAAAATTGGTTTTCTGAATACAAACCAAAACAAGTCAATATACAAAGTGTCATTTTGGATAAATTCTTGTTAGATGAAACAGTCTATCCAAAAATTATCAAAATAGATGTCGAAGGTGCAGAAAACAAAGTGATTAATGGATTAAAGAATTATTTATCAGAAAACTCACCTTTTATAGTCATGGAATATTTATCGGATCAGCGAGGTAATGAAGTGCATCAAAAAGCAGAAAACAAACTAAATTCTTTAGGATACTTTTCCTTCGTAATCGATAAATCCGGGAATCTTAGAAAGATTGATTTTATATCAAAATATTTGGAGGAAAATAATTTGGAATCGGACAATATAGTATTCTCGAAGAAAGAGAACGCCAGCTAACACAGGCTTTGATGTACATGCCGCCCTATCGGGACGGCACGTCACAAAGCCAAACCGTTACCAGCAACTCTAAAACAACAACGTAACAAGACGACAATATGACAAAGCAATTAACAGCAATAATTCTTATGGGACTTTTTTCATTCTTATTTGGTTGCAAGAACAACGACAGCAATGCAAAGACAAACGACTCTGATAATACGAAAATTGAAGAAATTACTTCACGAATTGACCCCGAAGAAGGTTGGAGTGACATTTTTCTAAAAATTACAGCAGACACAAAAACTGACAGTTCACACATTTACATTGCGAAAGGACTTTACAAAAACAAAACGGTTGGACTGCAAATTGAAGTAAGCTCAAAAATTGGTGCAGGCATCATTGACGGCAAACCAGACGGCAAAGCCGGTTTTGTGGCAAACGCTATTCAACTTAAATCAATCGGACAAGAGAGTGACGAATTAGTAAAAGCGTTGGCAGAGTTATACAAACAACCAACAAACAAAGGTTTTACAAAACAGACCATTTCAGCGACAGCGTTTTCGCTAAATGAAAAATCTGTTAATCTTGACAAAAATGACTATTATAAACTGAAACTGTTTTTTGCAGAAGATGACGAAAATCTGTATTCGGAGATTTTCCTAAATATCAATACCGACAAACGAGAAATTGAAATCCACGAAAAAGACGAAGAATACAGAGAACCTATAATAAAAGTATGGACAAATTAGCACAACAGACAGAAGAGTATGCTGGTAACACACGTTTTGCGTCATGCGGGGTGACGTGGTTACATTCAAGTTCAGTTTTCCAATTGGGCTTTAGTGGTAGGTTGACAGTTTTGTGCTCCGAAATCCCGCACGAACGCAAAGCGTGGGAACGTTAGCATCGATTAGAAAGGAAAAGTCCTATGAAAATCTAAGATTCCAAGTATAAACTCAAGATGATATGCGGAAAGTCAAATTAAACCGTTAAGAGTTAAAGGTGAAGATGAGTAAGATGATGAAGTACAATTTATAAAATGCTACGACCATGTTGGTCAAACGGTGGGAACTGCTGGACAGCCAAAGTTAAATAACCCGTTGTGCGATTAAAGCAGGGCATATTTTATGTTATTTAGTGGTTTGCCGTTATAGTGATTTAAAAATTGTAGGATTGTGAACCCTGCTAGCTTTGCCCATATTCTAGTACATAACC
>LNBW01000063.1 GCA_001567255.1 Bacteroidetes bacterium OLB9
GAAAAAAATATTTTTTATTGCAGTCCTTAATTATAATTTTAATATTCCACCTATGGAGTATTTTTATTAAAAACAGAATTTAAATGGCAGTAAAAAGAGTAAGGTTAGATTTAGAATACATATTCAGAGCTTCACCTACTATTTTGTATAATTTTGTTACAACTAATGCATGTCTTGTTCGCTGGTATTGTGACGATGTTGATATAACAAATGATACTTATACTTTTAATTGGGCAGGAAGTACAGAAGTCGCTCTATTAATTGATGATATTGAGGATGAACGTGTAAAGTTTGAATGGGAAGATGCTGCCCCTGATGAATTCCTGGAGTACAGAATGTATAAATCTGATATCACCAATGAAACTATCCTTGAGATAACTGATTTTTGTGATGAAGATGAAGTCGGAGAAGTTACTGATTTTTGGAACAATCTGATGAATGTACTTCATAAAGAATGTGGTGGATAATTTTTTTTTTTAAACTACATTTATATTAATACGATTAATACCTTTTGCCTTGAAATTAATCATCAAAACCATGGAAGGCCTTGAGCCGGTTTTAGCCACTGAATTAGAAACCCTTGGCGGAGATGAAATTGAAATCCTCAACCGTGCTGTCGCATGCACAGGCAATAAAATGCTGCTTTACAAAGCTAACTATCAACTTAGAACTGCCTTAAAGGTGCTAGTATTTCTTAAAGAATTCACAGTCAGAAATGAACATGACTTATACAATGAAGTTAAGAAAATCAACTGGAGTGAATATTTTAGTCTCGAGAATACCTTTGCGATTGATGCAGTGGTAAATTCTACTATCTTTAATCATGCAAACTTTATTGCGCTCAAAACTAAAGATGCCATAGCAGATTATTTTAGAGAAATCAGTGGAGCACGGCCCAATGTGGACTCTAAAGACCCTGACATGAAAATTAATGTTCATATCCGAGAAAATATAGTGACGCTTAGCCTGGATAGTAGCGGAAGCTCACTACACCTTCGAGGTTATCGCAGACAACAAGTAGATGCACCACTTAATGAAGTGCTGGCAGCAGGCATGGTACTACTCTCTGAGTGGAATGCAACTACACCGCTGATTGATCCTATGTGCGGATCTGGAACTATTCTATGTGAAGCGGCGAGAATAGCTGGCAATATACCTCCACAAGACAGTGAACGGGAATTTACATTTAAGCGATGGAATAATTTTGACGAGGAGTTGTGGGATCAAGTGTGTCGGAATGCAATGGATGAGGCTACTCCTGAGAGTATTCCTGAAATCCGCGGTTATGACATATCTCCTAGAGCACTTGAGGTATCACGTGCTAATATTGAGTTAGCAGGGTTATCAGATTATATTCAGTTAGGCCATGAAGATTTTTTTTATCAGGATAGTTATGAAAATATCACTCTTATTTTCAATCCGCCTTATGATGAGCGCATGAAAGAGAAAGATATCCTGACTTTTTATAAAGACATTGGCGATAAGCTCAAAAGATCATTTACTAATTGCACTGCCTGGATATTGTCAGGTCATCACGAAGCTATCAAAAACCTAGGATTGCGACCTTCAGCTCGTAAAAAACTCTTAAATGGAAGCATCCCTTCTGTATTTTATAAATATGTATTGTACCAAGGCAGTAAAAAGCAAAAATGGCAAAACCTTTCAAACGATGACTCTAAATAAGACTTTATTGACTTGTCTTTTGATATTGTCACTGCCATGTGTTGTGATGAGTCAGAATAGCTTATCGGACAGCCTAAAGACACCAGATATAAATATAAGACAAGTTTTCAAGCCAGTCATTCGATTAGATCAGGATGACGTAAGCATTCAAAAGTATAATTCGGAAAATCTTCCGATCTTTTGTAAGATGGAATACAAATTCAACAAAAGTAGCAATATTAATCTTAGATTCAGGCTTGGGAGTCTCGATTATGTCAATATGCTAGAAAAGAAACCTACTTCAGGATTTTATAGGGTCAATCCTGAACCATAACATTTCTCCATTGACAAGTATTAATATACAAGTAATCTAGCGCATCCATATAATTAATCCCTAGTAAACTGATACCCACAACCGACAGTAATAAAGGACTTGTCCTGTTTAAAATCTTCATTACTCAGGTTCAGGCTTTTGCTCAGTTGCAATTGCAGTTTGAACTGTTTCAAACCAAATCGTAAGGTCAAGGCAGGTTCAAATAAAAGACTGGATTTATTGTCAATAAGATACTTAATCTGGTCCTGATCATCAAAGATAAGGCTACCTTTGATGTCACTGTAATTAATATAACTCAATTTTGGAGAAGCAGCTATTTCGAAGTATTTATGTTTGTAACCTATTGCAGGCTGTAAAGCAAACCTTGCAACGTTTGCCTCAATCTTACCTGTTGTATTAGGATATTTATTCACTGTATTTGGAAAGTGGTTTTCCATATTTCCGATACCAAACAAACCGTATGTTTCAAAAATCCATGGGCTAGCTGCACCTAAACGGCTGAAATATCCAAGACCTCCTTCAAAATACTTTCCTGAACCTCCACTTCCATTCTCATCATCTTTTTGCTTGAATAATGATGCATCTGCCATTAAACCTATATGGTCTGCAATTCCATAAGAAGCTTGAATTTCAAATTGAGAACCATTACCTGCAACGCCTCCTGAAAAATCTCCTTTAGAAGTTAATAGTGGGACATTTTGCGTATTGGGTACATAATATTTAGGGCTACACGACGCTAAAATTAAGCATGCGATAAAAAGCGCAAATTTTGTTAATCTGTCCATAACTTGTTGTTTAATTTTAAAACAAATGAATTATCAATACAAAGATAATGCGTTTTAATATATATCAACAACAAAAAATTATGTAAATATTAAGCTCGGATTAGAGGAAATTTCTTACTCATTAGCAGGATCATCTTCTGGCTTGACGTATTTTTCCTGTTTTTTACCAAAAAGTGAGAAATGCGCATATCGCTTAGGATTTAATCTTAAATCCTGTAATAAGAGATTGAGGTTTTTTGTGGTAGCTGCTAGGTTATTGTAGAGTTGTTTGTCGTTCATCAGTTTGGCCATCGAACCATCTCCTTTATCCATTTTTTGCAGAACAGCACTTAAG
This sequence comes from Bacteroidetes bacterium OLB9, assembly GCA_001567255.1. Lineage (GTDB taxonomy): Bacteria > Bacteroidota > Bacteroidia > Chitinophagales > Saprospiraceae > OLB9. The sequence goes on from LNBW01000063.1 coordinate 3,116, forward strand.
TCTTTCATTGTATGATTTGTACTTTCCAGTGTTGTTTTTAGCTCGGCAATGGCCATTTTTGACTGATCAAGGGTTGCATTTGTTTTTCCAATGGTTGTTTTTAAATCTGCCTTTGCAATATCGCTGGTGATTTTATCTATATTGGCCAGCATACTTTCAATTTTTTGATTACTTCTAGCAAGCGCAGTCGATAAAGTCGCTAAGTTTTCGATTGTTTTGCTTAAATTTTGAGATGAATTATTCATCAGTTGCTGGGTACTTGCAGTTATATTGGCAATATTTTTAGAGATCAATTCAAGCTGACGTACTGTTTCATTGATTGCTCCTGGCTCTCCATTTCGACCTATATTGGCTATAATCGTTCTAGCAGATTCAGTAAGTTCTGAACTATACGATGACATATCTTCTTCACCTAGCATCGAGCCTAGCAAGCCAACTACTCTACCCTTTAATTCATCACCATTTTCGATACAATTATTTCCGGAACATTCTTTGTCAAACTCAAGAAAAATACCTTTTCCGCCCATAATTCCAGTACTTTTCAATACGGCTACTGTGGATTTAGGCAACTTATATGCACCATCTACAAGATAGTACACGTCCATCTTTTTTACATTGCTTGGATTGAGTTTGATCTTTGTAACTGTACCTATTTTATAACCATTAACCAGAATAGGAGAAGAAACATTGAGGTCTGTCACATCATCATAAGTGGTAAACAATTCTTTTGAATGGCTGAGCAAGTTTCTGCCTTTAAGAAAAGTATAACCCCAAATCATGGTTACCAACACTATAAAGGTCAAAATCCCAAGTTTTGCTTCTCTTGACATATGGACATTTTGTAATTAATGGTGTGACGTCGTAAGGTAAAGATCTATTATAAAATTTACCTGTACAGCTGTCACCTTTTTAATGAGCACAAAGATATTAAAATTATGCAATCGTAGTGGAATTTATTTTATGTAAAGCTTTGAACTGGCCATATTAGCCTCGTTATTAAATGCAGTTTAGAGGTATAATTCAATGGTGTAGTAGTTAGTTTTAACTTTAAGGTCAAAGAAGTAATAGTGTGTCTAAATTAACTAGCCCTGATAGATAAGGGTTTTAACATAATATATTTAACGGCAAAACATGGATTTACTAGGAATTTATTGAAACATATTCGTTTAGTATTTCGTTAGAATGACAACAATAACATTAATGATGAAAAGAATATTTTGGGTATGGACAGCCTTAATCATGCTTGTATCACCTGCACAGGCACAGCTCAAAGACTTACTCAATGATGCAAAAATTTCTGCATCTTTTCTTTCAGGTAAAAATGGAGAAATCAGCAAAGGCTTGAAAGAAGCGCTGAATCTTGGTGTAGAATCAGCAGTACAACAATTAAGTGTGGAGAATGGCTTTTTAGACTCACCATATAAAATTTTACTCCCGGACGAGGCCCAAAAAGTCATTGAAAAAGTAAAAACGATTCCAGGTTTTCAGGGAGCTGAAGAAAAGTTAATTGAACGTATGAACATGGCAGCTGAGCGAGCCACACAAATAGCAGCTCCTATCTTTTTAAGTGCCATAAGAGATATGTCAATTTTGGATGCTAAGCAAATATTGTCAGGACCTGACGATGCCGCTACTAATTACTTGAGCAAAACTACACGAGCTTCATTGTATAAAGAGTTTTTGCCAATTATTCAGGATAACTTAGACTATGTCAATGCAAGAACTTACTGGAAAACAGTGGTAGATGCCTATAACAAAATTCCATTTGTCAAAAAAGTTAACTCTGAGTTAGATGACCACGTCAATAACAAGGCGCTTGATGGAATTTTTGCATTGATTGCTGTAAAGGAAAAAGGCATCAGATCGGATGTGAATCAACGTACAAGTGAATTGCTCAAAAAGGTTTTCGGCAAATAAATATTTTTAACTTTAGGTTAAAGTATTATTTTGGATGCAATCCATTAATGTCGAAATATATAAGCATAATACTTGTTTTTAATATCATTTTGTATATCATACGACTTCAATTTTTGAACTGACATCAGTTGGTGCATAGTTTTATTTTTCATATTTTTGTCTGTTTATAACCCAAATTTTAATCGTTGAAACAAATATTTGGAGTATTTACAGCACTAGCTACAGCGGGGCTTATAGTCTTAATGGCACAAATGATACGTGAAGGAATTTTTCCGCCTCCACCAGGTCTTAATTTTTCTGATCCTAAAGCTGTGGCTGCATGATGGTAGAGTTGCCAGCTAGCGCATTTGTGATTATAGCTATAAGTCATGCTATTGCTGCATTTTCTGCAGGACTAATCAGTAGTTTGGTTTCGACAAAAAGAAGAATCCTCACAGGTTTTATCGCTGTTTTGCTGCTATTTGGAATTGTAATATTCTATCTTTTTAATCACCAGTTTCCAGCATGGTTCGTAATCACTGATACCATAGTAACTGCAGTGCTAGGTGCGATAGGCGTATTCACTGGTAGTGCAAGATATGTCAATTGATGAGTATGCGCAACTGAAGTATCGCTTTTCACTCTTCTAATAGGATATTATACAGATTCAACATTGATTGACATCTTTTCAATGTTAGAAAAGCTACTCCATATATTTCAGCCAAAGTAACAGGTACATTAGCTCTATTCTGGTATTTGGATTTTTAGATCCAACTTCTGCAATGATCAAGCTTATTCTTCAAGCAATTCAGGTGCCATACCCATGCTACTAAAGCCTCCGTCATGGTATAAATTCTGCATAGTAACCATACGTGTCAAATCAGAGAACATAGAAACACAATAATTGGCACAATCATCGGCTGAGGCATTGCCCAGTGGAGACATCTTATCTGCATAACCAAAGAAATCACCAAAACCTTTTACACCTGATCCTGCTGTGGTCATGGTCGGTGATTGAGATATAGTATTTACTCTAACCTTTGCTTTTTTGGCATAATGATAACCAAAACTTCTAGCAAAACTCTCTAATAATGCTTTAGATTCTGCCATTTCACTGTAATCAGGAAATGTCCTTTGTGCGGCGATGTACGTGAGTGCAACAATCGAACCCCATTCATTCATAGCATCTAGCTTATAGGCTATGTGCATCACCTTATGGAACGACATGGCTGATACATCAAAAGTGGTTTTCATCCATTCATAATTCAGATCAGTATATTCCTTTTTCTTACGAACATTAACCGACATGCCGATAGAATGTAAAACAAAATCTATTTTTCCACCAAAATGTTCCATGGATTGGGTAAAGAGGTTTTCAAGATCCTCTAGACTCGTTGCATCTGCCGGAATGATGGGTGCATTCAGTTTTTCTGACAGCTCATTAATCTCTCCAAGTCGCATTGCAACCGGAGCATTGGTGAGCACAATTTGGGCACCCTCTTCCGCGCATCTTTCTGCTACCTTCCAAGCTATAGATCTGCTGTCAAGCGCACCAAAAATAATTCCTTTTTTACCTGCTAATAAACCGTGTCCCATGTCAATAGATGATTTGTTGAAGCACAAAGATAATAAGACCCTATAAAATTTCATAACTCACCGGCTCAATTATTCACTACGAGTTATTCAAGCCGATAGAACAAATACATCAAAAACAGAAAAAGGGAGTACAACCATCGCTGCCTCCCTTTGTGTTCTTATTAATAATGCTCTATTATTTTGCTGTATGCATTCTTTCCTTAATCTTGGCTTTCTTACCGGTAAGATTTCTTAAATAGAAGATTCGAGCTCTTCTCACCTTTCCTCTTTTAAGAACCTCAATTTCTGCTATTGCAGGCGAGCTAAAAGGAATAATTCTCTCTACGCCTACCCCATTGGACATTTTTCTTACTGTGAATGTCTTAGTTGCACCCTCGCCACTAATCTGAATGACATCACCACGGAATATCTGTATTCTCTCTTTGGCACCTTCAATAATCTTGTAGCTCACTGCTATATTGTCTCCTGCTCTGAACTTTGGAAAGTTAGGCTGTGGAGTTAACTGTTCATGTACGTAATTGATCAAATTCATCTTGCTTACAATTTAACTATTCTAAATCGGAGCGCAAAGATATATCTTATTTTTATTAAACGGTAACATTATTAGGAAAAAAAATTATATATT
>LNBW01000064.1 GCA_001567255.1 Bacteroidetes bacterium OLB9
TATTTACATCCGTGTACGATACGTAGATGTTACATACGCTTGGATCTACTTTCTGTAGGTGATCTTCTCCATCCCATCCTATATGTGGATACGTAAAGTAACCGTATGGGTGGCCTTCTTGTAACTCTATGATCGATGGTGTTTGTCCATAATCGTCATAGAATGCTCCGACATTATTAGCTGATGGTCCACCTGTTCGGCTATCCACATCCTTAAATGCTGCTACTGCAGCAGGGCTTGTGTCCTCGCCACATGACAACGTTACTAGCGCTGCAGGTGGTGTCAAATCTTCCACACTTATCGGATTGAATGTAAAGATTTGTGTACAGGTTGCTGTCCATCCTGCTGCATCTGTAAACGTCCAGTGTCTAAGGATTCTCTTGCTTCCACATGCACCATGATTTATTATTTCATCCGTAAAGGTACCATTTACTGGCCCACATGCATCAGTTGCTGTAGGTGGTGTCGTTAACTTATATTTATAATTTGGATCAAACAACTTTGACACTGTCTCCTCTGATACTACGTCAAATTCATAGCACTTAAACGAACAATCCTCTACCTCCATTATATATCTCTGTGATCTATTATTATTTGAATCATTCCATACTCCTGGATTGGTCAAATTACCAAACATTTCTACATAATCTTCATTGCCTGAATTATTTGGTTCTCCATTATTCCAGTTCGTATAATTTACAGGTTCTCCACTTGCCCATACCCATCCATTAACCTGATTTGAGCCAGCTTCTGTGCCACCATAATTCTCGTCATCTGTCAGACCTATCCATATTCTAAAATCAGTTGTATATCCAGCATTGCGCATCGCATTGACGATAAATGTATTTTCATCAGCACTACCAATGCTCAACATTGTCCCGTTAACCGAAGTAGCATGTGCATATGCACCTGTCCATGTATAATTGTTATTAGAAAGATAATATATTTTTCCACCAAATCTTCCTATTTCTGTAAAGCCACTAACATCTGCAGGTTCACTTGAACAATTACATTCTACTACCGGAGGCAACTTATCCTCTACTGTAAATGTTCCCCAGCATCTATTGCCAGTTACAGGGTCAACCACCTCATAAGTATGCTTACCCAATCCCAGTGCTAATCCTTCTCCTTGTGGTATTGCCTGACCATCAACAATTAACTGGTAATTCCAGTAACATCCATAAGGTCCTCCTTCCAAAAACATATCTGCATAAAGCGTTACTTCGCAATGATCATCTGCTGATATGTAGATGTGGTTGTTACACGCTAGAGTTCTAGAAGGATTTGGGTAACCCACAACTGTAACGGTTGTTGTACATTCATCCATCACTTCTCCATTACTTCTCCTTCTCAATTCCCATTTTAGTTCATATGTCCCCGGAGCAATAAAACTTCCTGCCGTAGGTCCTGAAATCTGGACAATCTCATAAATTTCGCAGATACCTGCCAAAGTAACAAGATTTGGTAATTGATATTCACAGTTGCCAGGCGCAAGTGTAATTTGTTGATTACCTGAACATACTAAGTTACATGGTGGAGGAATAACTATAATATCTTGACTTGCTATTGCTGTACATCCAAATTCATTTGTAACTGTAACTGTATATGTATAAGTACCACTTACATTATTAACAACAGTGATAGAAGGTGTGGTGGCACCTGTGTTCCAAAGGTAACTTCCTCCTCCTGTTGCTGTTAAAGTTGCAGGTGCGCCTTCGATTACAGTCCCGTCATTTGGTATAAGTGAATTTTCAGTTACAGTAATGGAAGGTGTCGGTACAGGATGAACCATTATAGTAACAGATGCTGTAGCTGAACATCCTTGAGCATTTTGGCCTGTGACTGTATATACTCCACCTGCAGTAACAGTGATAGATGGTGTAGTAGCACCTGTGTTCCAAACATAACTAGTAGCACCACTAGCAGTAAGTGTTGCACTATCTCCTTCGCAAATCTCTCCATCATTATCTAAATTTCCGGAAGTATCCTCAATACTAATACTAACTGTAGGTGTAGGATGAACAGTGATTGTGAAGGTGATAGAATCATTACTACATGTAACACCATTCACAGTTAGTGAAGGTGTAACTGTTATTGTGGCTACCTGAGTAGTAGAACCATTATTAATGGTTACAAAAGAAGGAATATCTCCTGTACCACTAGCTGCTAAACCAATACTAGTATTGTCATTAGTCCAGTTGAATACAATCATACTATCAGCAGGTGTACCTGTAAAATCAATTGCATCAGTTAAAGCTCCAGCGCAATGCTCTTGATCAGCTACATCATTAATTGTTGGTGTTATTCCAACATTCACTGTAATTTTACTAGCAGGTCCTTCACAACCATTTAATATTGCAGTCACCCAAATTTCATCAGGTGAAGTAAAAGCAGTTGTGCCAGGATCATAGCTATTGCCAGTAGCAACAGGAGTTGCACCAGGGTTTGTAGCAGGATCAACATTATACCAGTTATAGGTTGCTCCACTTGAATATTGCGCAGTTATCGCAAAGTTATCTATTCTCACATTGCCTAAAGCGCTAGATGCATTCCAATAATAAATTCTATAACACGTGTTTGTATTTATGGAAATAGCTCCTCCTCCTACTTTACAACTTCCTCCTCCACTGATGGTACCACTTAAAATGGTAGTACCAAGATCTGTGGAAGCTAATAATGCCCAAGATAGTGGACCTGAGTTTGATGCTCGGTGTTCCCAATCTATCGAGGTCACACCATCAAAGGTATAGCCAGGTTGAGTAGTTCCTAGGCAGAATTCGATGTATTGATTTGCAGCAATAGCTTGTGCTAAAGTCGTATTTGCAGGGTCAAACCCTGACATAGATATAGCATTGCTACAACCGGAGCCTGCTGATTGATGAACGGGCGACCCCACTCCACTTCCTAGTGTATGCACAGGACCATCTGATGTAACACTTGGATCCTCTGAAATTCCATTCTCAGTAAGTCCACTTTCAAATCCCCAGTTCGTAACAACATTTATAGGGCCATCATTGACCGTGATCAAGGTACTCTCCCCTGTACACACATTCAATTCAGATGGCACATCTGGTGCAGGAGGCAATGCATTGAAAACAAAATTAATTTGCTCAATAACATAACAACCAGTAGGCAATTCATATCTAACAAAAACAGTTAGATTTGAAGTGATATTATCTAACCCACTAGTTATAGGATTAGTTTCTGTCTCAGCATCACTAAGAGAAGCATAGTAACTAAAAGTTCCGCCTGTAGGAGAAGGAGTTAGCACAACATCAGCAATGTCAAAGCTATCACCTTCACATTTTGCATCCGGTTGCATCACATCTAAAGTAGGATTGGCATGGACTGTCACGACTACCTCAGTAGGCAAACTTTCACAACCTCCTTCAACAACGGTAACCCATATTGTATCTGGGCTTGATGAAGGAGTTGTTCCAGGGTCATAGCTAGTACCCATGGCAACAGGAGTAGCGCCCGGATTACTCACGGGATCAACATTATAGAAATTGAAAACTCCAGTAGGAACTTGGTAATTAGCTGTGATTACCATCTCAGATACGCGCAATGTCCCAGATGCACCTGATGCTCCCCAATAATACAATCTATAACATCCGTCAGTATTCAAGGTAATAGCTCCTCCTGCTGAAGTACAATTATTATTACCTAACATACCTGTGAGTAATGGAGTATTAATGTCTGAATCTGACACAAGTGCCCAATTCACAGGACCGGAATTTGATTTTCTATGAATCCAATTCACCGCACTCACCCCATCAAATATAATTCCTGATTGTGGAGTTCCAACACAGAATTCAAAATATTTATCTTCTGCTACCGCTGTTGCGAAATCAACATCATCAAAGCCGGTCCCTGAGATAGCAGCAGTACAACCTGCACCTGCTCCCTGCGCTATAACTCCATTTACGCCACTTCCTACACTTTGAGTAGGTCCATTGTCTGCAATTGTCAAGTCTTCAGATACACCCGGACCAGTAATTCCTGCCTCAAAATCCCATGTAAATGTGTTGGTTGTATCTATACTTCCACTAACTCCGGCTATTATTAATGTACTTTCGCCTTCACACACCTCAATATCATCTATATCAGGAGCAGGCGCTCCTTCAATAATATCTACAGATTTTTCAGCAGGCTGGATACAACCCGGATAAGCAGGTGTTATACCACCATCTGGAGAAATATTCCCATTATTTACACCAGTGTAAGATAACGAGATAGTGATAGATCCAACAGGTAACCCTGATGGATTAAATACATTACCTGTAACCCCTGTGCCTGACCATACGTAAGTACCTGACCCATCATCACCTGAAATCGTTGCAGTCAGAGGAATATCATCACTGTTAAGACAATTTTCTATTGGCCCAGTAATATCAATAGCTACATCTGGATAAGCACATTTATTACTAATCGGTCCTATTAAGATTCCATCAGCGTAAATTAATGCCGTATATCCAATATTATCAATATGTTGAAATGGTATCGATACATATACACCTGGAGTACTTTCAGTAAATGTAATGCTTGTTGGAGTTCCGCCTGTGACAGAGGCAGTAATGATATGACCGGTAGGACCCGTTACAGTTATCACCTCATCAAATGTACCATCATTCCCCGCTACAGTAGCGTCATTATTACATGAACAAGGGTCTGTAATCTCAAATGTATAAAAACATGATAAAGGACATTCGCCCGGTACTGTTGTTACAGCGGCACTACTAGGACTTACCATTGTTGGATCCTTCTCACATACACATCTTGTTATAATTGTCTGGGCAGGACCTTCTTGATTATAAACAGGTAAATCAGTAGTCCAAGTAACCCCACCATCAGTGGAATATTCTAAATCACTTCCTCCTGGACATGGGGCAACAGGAGCTATTATAACTCCACCATCAACTACACAATCTGTACAAGAACTATTGGTAATTGTTACATTTTCCGGTGCTACTGTTAAGCCAGGGCAGTCACATTCCGATATATGTTCTCCTAACCCATCAAATGTATTGACCGGCTGTGGATCCCATTCTATGGCAGGGTCAAAGGCGTCTAATCCATTGGTATCTCCTTTTTGAACTGTTGATTTTCTACGAAGTGTTTGGTCTTTTGTTCTTAAGCCGGGCCCACCCCATTGACTACCAGGATCAAAACCAATCTGCCCAAAAACATCTAATATTGTGTTATTGTATTCCAAGACAATGGCGTCATCCCCATCATATAGTAATCCAGCGTCGAGCATATCTGCCAAAGCTTGTAATGAAGGATTTGCTAATGTAGATGCAACTACAAATGACTCAAATGGAGGAATACTACCTGAAAGTGTAATAATTTTAGTAGGCGTCCAAGATCCATTAGTATATAATTTTATGTACCCTCCACTCAAATTAATTGTACTTGAAGTTGGGTTATAAATTTCAATAGCCTTATTATTTGAAGTACCCTCAACATATTCAGAAATAAACATACTTTCGCAATCCCCTATGATTGTGCATGATTCAACATTCGTAGTTTCGTTGGCTATGGGACTAATACATCCTGTCAAGGTATCTACACACCTTGCATAAACAGGAATGGAAAACAAAGCATAATTAGGTGTAGTTGTACTCCATGGTCCTGTAGGATAATGCGACCATTCTAGTATTGTTCCTGGGCCACAACCTGCAGCCGCAATCGTTCCATCTGTAGATGGGCAAACATTGTCTGTAATTGTAATAACCGGTGCGGCAGGTAAATCATTTACTGTTACTTCTATAAATGCTGTACCTGTACAGCCATTGACACTTGTAGCTGTAACTACGTAGGTTGATGTTGTTGTGGGTATTACATTAATAATTGCAACAGTATCCCCTGTACTCCACAAATATGTCGAACCTCCACTTGCTGTCAATGTGGTACTATCTCCTTGACAAATTTGCGCATCTCCTGTTATATTTACGACCATTACGTCACACTCACATCTTGAGAGATGGAGTCCGAGACCATTAAAAGTATTTACCGGGTATGGATCCCACTCGTCAGCAGGGTCAAAGGCGTCAGAACCATCCGAATCTCCTTGCTGAACAGTCGATTTTCTCCTGAGTGTTTGGTCTTTTGTCCTTAAACCTGGACCTCCCCATTGACTACCAGGATCAAATCCTATCTGCCCTAAAACATCTAATATGGAATTATTGTATTCCAAAGCAATGGCATCATCTCCATCAAATAATAATGTTACAGCAAGCATGTCTGCCATTCCTTGCAATGTAGGATCTGCTAATGTAGATGCTACAACAAATGTCCCAAAAGGCATAATTGTTCCTGAAAGAGCAATTGATGCAGTAGGTGTAGATGATCCATTATGATAAATATGTATATATCCTCCACTCAAATTAATTGGACTTGAAGTAGGGTTATATATTTCGACTGCCTTATTATTTGAAGTACCTTCAATATATTCTGATATAAACATATTCTCACAATCTCCAGGACTACTACAATTAGTCGGATTTGTCGTAGCACTGGCGACACTACTTACACATCCTGTGACATCATCAACACAACGTGCATATACTGTGATTGGCGATGTAGTATATGTCGGCGTCGTTGTACTCCATGGTCCTGAGGCACTTGTCGCCCATTCTAAAGTAGTTCCTGTACCACAACCTGTTGCAGTGATCGTTCCATCTGTTGATGGGCATACATTGTCTGTAATTGTAATCACCGGTGTAGCAGGTAAATCATTTACTGTTACTTCTATAAATGCGGTACCTGTACAACCACTCCCATCTGTAGCTGTAACTATGTAGGTTGTTGTTACTGCTGGATTTACAGTAATGTTATCACTTGTGGCACCCGTACTCCATACATATGTCTCCCCACCACTTGCTGTCAATGTTGTACTTTCCCCTTGACAAATTTGTGCATCTCCTGTAATTTCTACATCAAGTGGTGCACAGCCACCATTTGCAGTAATCGACACATCATCAATACCTAATGCTTGAGCATTTGAAGTTGTGCTCCCTGATGTAACAGAATAGTTCCACGCAAGATAAAGGTGACTTCCAGAAGAAAGTGACACATTTAATGTCTTTGCACTGACAGAAACTGTTGATCCAGGTGCAGAAGCAAAGCCATTATTATTACCATCTGCAGTAAAGGAAGTTAGAAAATCACCTCCTGCAGAAGTCCAATTACTTCCATCCGTAGAGTAATACATTTGAATACTAAACCCAGAAGCATTCGTACCATTACGATATTTTTCCACTTCATAAGAGATAACGAATTCGTCTATATCATCGCTACCATTATTGTATAGATCAACATATATATTAACGCTTCTACTAGCACTGGATGAAGATAGTCCACCTAAAGCTCTATCTGGGGCAGAAGTAGGATCACCTGCTGCAAAGTTATATAGACCATTTGGTGCAGAACTTGACATATTATCACCGGCCCTTTGTTCTGTTGCTGTAACAGCTGAACTATATGAATTCACGGTTCTAGCACTGGTACTCTTACTCATTTTCCATCCGGAGGGTAAAGTTGCATTAGCATTGGTGCCTATACCATTAAAATCCTCGGTCATAGTATTACCTACAGAAACATTAACCTGACCATATAAGAAGGTTGTACCAAACATAAATAAAAATAAACTAACCAAAAATGGTAGGTTTATGATCAACAATTTGTTTGAAAGTGTAAGCTTTGGCATAATTTTAAATTGTAAAATGTTCTCTCTAAATTTTTAATAAATTTTATCATTAGCAACTAATTCGTCTTTATTAATTGCCAATGTTGATTGATGGATAGTAAATATATAAAACAATGAATATTCCGGAATGAAGCATATTCATTCCTATTCAACTTTTTAACTCTTGTAAAATGATGTGTAGCTTTTTCTATATCGATCCTCTTTGGCAAATAAATCGCCTTTTGATATAGAGATAAGAAAAAAAATATCGCCCCAGTATTACTGGATTGAGACATTCGACACCACGATAGTAGTTTTGAGCATAACACTCTCATTCTCAGGCATTTATTTATGGTTCTATCTATCAGAATCGTGCACAATATACACTTTTCTAATGCAAAGGTATTACCTTTCTAAATAATTAGGCTTAATGGACATTTTTTTAGGCTCAAAATCGCTATAAGTCTTATTGTACCTATCTTTGAAGACAATCAAAGGTTATGAATAAAAAAAGTGCTTTTACTGTGGTAAGGGATTTACCAAGAAAAATGGGAAAGTAAACGGTGTTCAATTATACAAATGCGCCAACTGTGGAAAACAATTTTTAGGAGGAAATAGGATAAATAATATCA
>LNBW01000065.1 GCA_001567255.1 Bacteroidetes bacterium OLB9
GTTTTGCTAGGGTCGGCTTGTGTGTCGGGCAAACCAAATGTGCCGTTTGTGCGGTTGGCTAAAAGAAATTTAAAAAGATGCGAAGGGTTGGTTTTTTCTTTTCTTTTCTTTCAACTGTCCCAATAGCAAAACACGATCAGCTTGTTTATCTGTCCGTTTGGTCGATGTTGTCTGTATGTCGATTCCATTTTCAGTCATTGTCTTGCTGTGTCGTCTGTCTTTTTAGCATTGGTGGTAACATTTGTATATACGCCAAATTGCATATATTTTTAAGGTAAAAGTAATCCTTTTTTTATAAATACCCAAACTATCCAATGGGCTTTTTATACTCTTTCTCCACTTATCTGTAATGTGCCTATATATTTCTGTTGTCTTTAGTGCGTTATGCCTAAAAGCTCTTGTAGTATACGGATTTCTGTCCCATCTAGTATAAGATGGTCTTCTTTTATTTTGGCTGAGCGTGTTACGGGCTTACTGTTCAAAATTCATTTATTTTTAGGTTGTAACCTATTAGCTTAAAGAACTCTATTTGACTATTCTGTTATTGCCGGACAACTTTAAATTTAATCAATTCATCACCCTCTTTCAAAATTATCGATGCATTACAAATGGATTAATTCATTTCTTGATATATTTGACACCTCGTTTAAATTCATTATTAATTCATGAAAATATCCGTTTGGTGTATCGGCAAAACAGATGAAAAATATCTCAAGGATGGCATGGCCATATACCTAAAAAGACTGAAACATTATGCTCGTGTAGAATGGATTGAATACAAGGATGTCAAACCGGGATCTACACCTGAAGAAACTACCCATCGCGAAGCTGATATGATCCTAACCCAATTAAAATCTGATGATTTTCTGATCCTTATGGATGAACGAGGTCACAGCTATACATCAGTTGAATTTTCAGCTTTTATTGAAAAACTCCAGTTACAAGCAGTCAAGCATGTCATCTTTTTGATCGGTGGCGCCTATGGTCATCATGCCCAAATTAGGGCACGCGCTAATCATGCTATTTCACTTTCTATGATGACATTTTCACATCAGATGGTACGGCTCTTTCTCACAGAACAACTATATAGGGCTTTTACAATCTTGCGCAATGAAAAATACCACAATGAATAATCAAGCAGTTTGTTCTGATTCTATAACTGAAAAATAGCGTGTCGCTGCCACTGTGGTAAAATAGGAAGCCATGACAGCGCCAATAACTGGAATCAGAATCATCCCTATAAATATCGCACCGAGCGTTATAGCAGCCCATTTATGTTGGTACACTTTAGTCACTGTCTCACGATAGGTATAATGTCGCTCCAGGTAATAGTCCATAATCCCAAATCCTACAAAGTAAGCTTGTAATAGAAAGAGCAACGCTATGGCAAATACGTTGAGAACGGGTATCAAACTAGCAAGTAATAAAAAAACAGAAAAAACTACCTCACGAAGTAAATTTCTAGAATTAACCCTAATAGTCCTAGCTAATGACCCTGCTACATTGAAACGACTTTTGACTGGTACACCTTTAATCTTTTGTTCTAGTTTTTCAGATACCAGACTCAATAATGGCGACATCATTATCAACATAATATACTTCATCACAATCCAACACAATAATCCAAATGCAATGCCTATAACAAAGGAAAACAATACAGTTTCGTGAGCCCATTGCCACGGAATAAGCGAGGCAATCCATGCACCACCTATTGCAGATAACTTCCATATCCCAAAGACCATGATCGTCAGTAATGCAACCGCAATTAGCCCGCTATATATCATATATTTCCAAGCACTACCTTTTGTATCTCCAAATGAGTTTAAAAAGTGTCCTAGCATTGAGAATATTTGACTTATCATAGAACTGAATTTAACTATATAACGTGGATTATTGCTGATATTCTATTTTACCTCCTACTATGGTATATAAAACTTTAGTATCCAAAATTTCTTCATCAGTACAATGAATCAAATCATGATCCAGTATAATGATGTCAGCAAGCTTACCAACCTGAGTGAACCTTTAACATCTTCCTGAAAAGCACCATAGGCATTAGAAAGAGTATAAGCTTTGATCGCCTCCTCACGTGTCATTTTTTGCTCTGGAAAAAACGCCATGCCAGTATCCTCTCTTTTTCTGGTCACTGCTGCATAAAAATTTCTAAACGGATCGATATGCTCAACCGGCACATCCGTTCCGTTCATTACTGTCACACCGAGATCGAGTAATGATCTCCATGGATAAGCACCTGTACGAGCTCGCTCCTCACCCAGTCTTTGCACTACAAAAGGGGCATCTGAAGTGCAATGAATAGCCTGTATTGAAGCGATGACTCCCAAATCTACAAATCGTTTCATATCGTCCGGGTGTAGATGTTGAGCATGTTCTATTCGCCAACGGAGATCCTTTTTATCCGGATGGTTTTTAAATACTTCTTCATAATTATTAAGTACTTCCCTATTTGCTCTATCGCCAATAGCATGCACACAAAGTTGAACATCATCCTTGATGGCCATATCTGCTATCCGCTTTAATTCTGACAAATCAGTGGTATTCTGACCGGTAAATCCACGTTTATCCGAATAAGGTTCTAATAGCCATGCTCCAAATGACCCTAGTGCGCCATCAACAAAACATTTGATCGCATTGCAGGTATAGAAATGATTACCTACATTAATCGCCTTATACTTGATGGCTTTTGTAGCTAGACTATCTTCTGGCTCCAACATCATAGCCCAGAGACGAACGCGCATTTTACCATCTTCAGCCAGCTTTTTATATTTATTTAGATCGCTAAAACTGCTACCAGCATCTTCAAATGAAGTCACACCATATTTAAGACATTCGTTTTCAGCAAGCTTAAATCCTGCTAACCATATTGAGTCCAATACTTTTGGATCGAGTGATGCTATATATTCATCATATTTATTATTGAAAATATCCATTGCACGTTCTTCAAAAACACCTATTGCTTCTCCATTAATATCTCTCACGATTTCTCCGCCTACAGGATTGGGCGTCTCTTTAGTTATACCGACCACAGACATAGCCTTTTGATTAGCAAACAAAGCGTGACCGGAGGCATGGTACAAAACTACAGGATTGTCAGGTGATACCCTACTGAGTGCCTCGTGAAAGGGATACTTATATATATTGCGCGCAGGCACACTATCCCACTTTTCCTGATGCCACCCACGGCCTATAATCCATGTTCCGGCAGGTGTTTCTTTCACCTTTTCAGCTACATCGTCAACAATAGATTCCCAACTTTTAGCATTTAAAAAATTAAGGTTCATAAGGCTTTTACCTAAGCCATTGTAATGTCCATGTCCTTCAATAAATCCAGGCATCACAAAATGACCTTGAGCATCTATGATTTGAGTATTTTCATCGGTAAATGGCTCCAAAGCTTCCCATTTCCCTATTTTCCAAATCCTGTCACCTTTGATCGCTATAGCATTGGCATCATAGATTGTATCAACCGCATAAATATTGGCATTTATAATCACACTGTCGGCAATGTCAGTATGTTTACACCCCATTGCACCCATAAGTATGCACATAATAAATACAGACAGGTATTTCATAATTTGCTGTTTTATGGCACGAAAATACAATTTATTATGGAATCAAAAGTACCTTCAGTTGCAGTAACCATGAAATTAAACCCTTCTTACGCTTTCGATCTTGTTAAGCATGGAAATGATACAAAATAGCTATAAGCTTCGGAGTTAATGTTCCACTGGTACTGTTTTACTATGTATAGGGCATTATAACGAGTCCCGAAATAGATATAAAACAGCATTTTCTTGTAGCAATTTTCCAACGTGTAATGTTCAGTTAACTATAAAAAAAAAGCACCTATTCTTAAAGAAAAGGTGCTTTTTTATGGAATTATAATCTAACAAAATCGTATTTTACTTTGTCTTCAGTACTATCAAAAAAACAGATACAAGATTGGGGAAATCTGTTCTTTTTCTATACGTCAGTTCAAAGTATTACTTCTTAGTAGCAGCTGTTTTAGTAGTTGTCTTTTTAACTGCTTTTTTAGCCTCAGCTTTGACTTCTGTTTTCACTGCAGCCGTTGCTGTTTTCTTTGCTGCAGGCTTTGCTTTCTTTTCAACTTTTGCCTCAGAAACTTTAACAGCTTTAGCAACAGGTGCTTTTTCACCTTTAGGTGTTGTTGTTTTAGCCGTTTTTGCTGCAACTTTTTTAACAGGAGCTGCAGTTGCTTCAAGAACTACAACACTATTTTCAGTTCCAAATGGAGAAACAACATACTTATCAGCATTGTGGTCATTTTCCCATCTTGTACCATCTACCAGGTACTTAAATTCATAAGCTGATCCTGCAGGAAGCTCAATAGTATGGGTAAACTCATTCTTGCTCTTTTTAAGTTTTGGTGCATTTGCAGAATCCCAGTTATTGAAATCGCCCAATAATTGAACTGTGCTTACACCTTCAGTAGCAGGATGAGAAAATACAACTTTAAAGTTGTTCTTAGTAGATTGGTATTTTTTAGTAATGCTCATTTTAATATAAATTTGATAAAATTATTTTTCTTAATGAAAATATCTTGCCTTATTACACTCATTTCTTTTTCACACCACAAAGGTACAAAATTTTATATGCCTAATATTAAATTATCAATAATATTAACAATAATTAACATAAATAAAAGAAGATTAACAGAATTTTATTTCATTTAATATCTTTACTGATGAGAAGTGATATATTTTTCTATCACCTCGCTGTAAAATCTATGCTCTAGACGAAGCACCGCCGATGCAATATCATTAGGCATCATATCTTCAGTAATAGCTACACTCTTTTGAAACAAGATTTCGCCTTTGTCAAATTCTTCATTCACTACATGGATAGTCATTCCGCTGATGGCATCTCGATGATCATAAACGGCCTGGTGTACATGATGACCATACATGCCTTTGCCTCCATATTTTGGCAATAATGACGGATGAATATTCAATATTTTATTATGAAATCTTGCAATCAGCCAGTCAGGTATCAGCAATAAATAGCCAGCAAGAATGATGTAATCTACATGGTGCTGTTTGAGCAATGTAAACATATATTCCTTGTCGCTACGTTTTTCTTTTGAAAGTACACAACTAGGTATCCCAAAAGCATCTGCCACCTTCAGGACGCCAGCATTTGGATTGTTAGTGACTATGAGACTTATGTCTATCCATGGATGATGGCTAAAATAAGAACAAATTTGCTGTGCATTACTACCTCCGCCTGAAGCAAAAATAGCGAGATGTACTTTAATGTTCCTAGGCATTGGAGTTGCCATCAGCGCAATACTTCGTAGTCGCGTTTTCTAATTACATCCACATCACTCATGATTGATCTGACCTTATCTTTCTGGCCTCTGTCTGCCACTTTAAATATCTCAATGATCTCGTAGGATTTAGCATCGCAAAATGCCTGAATCAGGTAACTATTAGGGACATCCAGATTGACCTGGCCTATAGCAGTCAAAGCACTTAAAATGACAGCTCTACTTTTATCGGGTTCAGAATACATGCCATCTAAGCCATGACGGTGATATTCATAAAATGCTTGTCTAAATTGTCTGTAAAGTGGGTTTTGTAGATTCTCATTGAGCCAATATCTATTTTTATCTCCTTGGCGAATACTCTTCCAGCCATCATCGGAAGCAACATTGGGCGGTAGTGACAAGATAATCTCCTGAGCTTTTTTATAAAATGGATCACCACTATTAGCTCTAAACGAATCATAATCAAGTCCCAAAGTCATAAATGCATAATAGCTCAATACAGCAGAGAGATTATCCGTAAACGTATTGATGGTTTTCTGGAAAAATGTCATCTCATCAAAGGTAAAGGTAATGTTTTTATCCTGAATATTGAGCATAGGTGTCACATAGGTAGAATTAAACACAGGACGTTCAGTTTGGAGTGACAAGTCCGCCTTATAAACTCTATCTGATAGCTCTTCAGTAATGACGATCAGCATATTGCCTTTGATTTTTTCATAATCTTTAAATTCATCATCACCCCATTTAGTGTTATTCATGAATTCTTCTACCTTCTTAGCCAGAATTTTCATAAAATTAGGATCACTTTTCTGCAAGCTGGCTATTGGCAACTTATCAACAGTCACCTTAAAATTTAACTCCTGACCCCAAAGTGAGCTGTGACTCCATATGGTCAGCAAAATAATTGAAAAAAATAATACTTTACTTTTCATTCCATTTTTTTGATAAATAATCGACGATGTCAATGGCTACCCATTTTTTTGATTTGAGTTCAAAAGGTACCATACTACCATCTTTATCCAGTATAGTAATTTTGTTTGTATCGTGCTTAAATCCGGCTCCTTGATCACTCAATGAATTTAAAACGATAAAATCCATATTTTTCTTGTGTAGTTTTAGGGTTGCATTGTTAATTTCATTATTTGTCTCCAATGCAAATCCGACCAAAATCTGATTTTCATTTTTTGACCGGCCAATCCTTGCAGCTATATCTACGGTTTTGACCAGTGTCAATTCCAATGTGTCAGATTGCTTTTTGATCTTCTGTCCAGCTACCTTTTCAGGTTTGAAGTCTGCCACAGCTGCTGCGAGAATAAAAGCATCACAGGTGGATTGGTGTTTTTCAACTGCGAGTGCCATCTCTTCTGCCGATGTCACTCGTTCAAGCAAGATGCCACCGTGTTTAACTGTCAAGGCAACCGGTCCACTCACAAGTACTACTTCTGCTCCACGCATGGCACAATTTTCAGCAATTGCATAACCCATCTTACCACTACTATGATTACCTATAAACCTCACCGGATCAATAGCCTCATAAGTCGGCCCTGCTGTGATCAGCACTTTCTTACCTTGTAAATCCTCCATTGATTTAAAATAATCAGTGATAAATGATCCAATCTCCTCCGGCTCTGCCATCCGTCCGTCACCTGTGAGGCCACTCGCTAGCAATCCATGTCCGACGGGAATGATGATATTGCCATAGGATTCTAGCAGACTTAAATTATTTTTAGTACTAGGGTGTGCCCACATATCCAGATCCATTGCAGGAGCAACCATAACAGGGCATCTTGCAGATAAGTAGGTGGCTAATAATATATTATCAGCCTCACCATGAGACATCTTAGATATTGTATTTGCTGTAGCGGGTGCTACTATCATCAAATCTGCCCACAACCCTGCTTCTACATGATTTGTCCAAACACCATCTTCTTTCCAATCTGATAATACCTTATGTCCTGACAATGTGGACAGCGTCAAAGGTGTAATAAATTCCTTGGCGGCGGCAGTCATGATAATACGAACCTCTGCTCCTGATTTCATTAGCCATCGGCAGAGTACTGCAGATTTATACGCAGCTATACTCCCGGTAATGCCGAGCAATATTTTTTTACCCTTCAATACCACTTGTAATCAAAAATTATTCTCCCTTTTTTTCCTCCTCCACTTCGCTGTATTCGTACTTCAGTTCTCCATTGAGGAATTCTTCAGTAGCTATCACCGAAGGATTTGGAAGTCTTTCGTAAAACTTACTGATTTCTATCTGTTCTTTATTTTCCAGGATTTCTTCAATAGTATCGGAAGTAGTAGCAAACTCATCCAGCTTGCTATGTAATTCTTTTTTAAGCTCATCAGAAATTTCCTCAGCACGCTTAGTAATGACTGCAATAGTTTCGTAGATGCTACTGGTCATTCCAGAAATCTTTCTGATATCTCTAGGTTTTGCGCTTGGATCTAGTCCTTGAACTTTTGACTTGATATCTGTGGTCATCCTTTCAATTTTTTTAATGCTAATAATGTTTGTTTTTCTATACTTTTAGCTTCCTTAGCAAACTTGCTATCCGGATGCCTTCTTATAAACGTATTATAGTTGTCCAGTGTTTTATTGTATCGCTCTTCCTGCTTTTCGTATATACTATTAGATGCAAGAATAAACGAAGATTTTAGGATCAGAAATCTAATTTCCTCCACCTGGTCAGACTCAGCAAAATCTTTCAATGTATTTTCAAAAGAAGTCATTGCAGCCTGATACTGCCCCATTTTGTAATACAACACACCTTGTTCAAATGACTTTTTCTCGAGCTTTTTACGCATTTCATCAATCAACTTATTTGCTGATTCGGTTCTTTCAGTACCCGGATATTGTGTTGCGAATTGTTCAAACCCTTCAATAGCTTTGAGCGTGTATGATTGATCTAATTTATAATTTGGAGACATTTTATAATTAGAATAAGAAGCCATAAAATCTGCTTCTTGTTTATTCACGCTATTAGCAAATGTGGTCGCAAAGTTTTTAAAATACACAGATGCCAAAATATAGTCACCCTGATAATAATGTGCATACGCATATTTATAAAACAACTCTTCAGCTTCCTGTCGACCTCTATAATGCTGAATGATGACATCCCATAGCGCAATAGCTCTGTCATATAGCTTTTCGTCGTAATACTTATTAGCTGCTTTATATATCTTTTCCGGTTGATTGCTAGTGCGTAAAGTCTCAAATTCTGATTTACAACCAGCAGTCAAGACAGCAACAAAAATAATTAAAATCTGAATTAACCTCATAAGGGCGCAAAATTATAACTTTTATTTCAATAATTCCAGGTTATATATAAAATAATATTTCACTCTAATTCCCAAACCATTATACAACGTCAAAACCATCCAACATGAGGTACATCATTGTTAAAATTATAATAAATAAGTAAAAATTATGACCTCAACAACAAAATAACACTATCTTTACACTGTCAATTTATATCATTCTTATTTTTATAATCTATTAAAGTTAAAAAATTTAAAAAAATGAAGCAATTACTTTTGTTATTTTCTTTTGTTTTAGTTGCATCTCTTTCTGCTAATGCACAATCATGCCACAAAGGTGCAGCTGGTGCCCAAATGTCTTGTTGTGCATCTAAAAAGGCTGCTGCTGTTGACACTAAAGCTGATGCTAATCTATCTGAAGCCGATGCTGCTATGGCTGCTTCTAATGGTACAATCACCAAAAAAACTTGC
Organism: Bacteroidetes bacterium OLB9; assembly: GCA_001567255.1. Lineage (GTDB taxonomy): Bacteria > Bacteroidota > Bacteroidia > Chitinophagales > Saprospiraceae > OLB9. The sequence continues at coordinate 9,041 of LNBW01000065.1, forward strand.
CAAATGTCAGGTAATACTACTTACTTTGAAAAGGCTGTCAATGCTGAAACTGGTGAAGAAAGCTGGGCAGAAGTTGAGTATGATAGTGCTACCAAAACTTTTACAAGAGTAGCATCTGCATCTATGGAAAAAGATGAAAACGGCAATAAAGTACAAACAAAAGCATGTGCAGGTCAGAAAAAAGGAAAATCTTGCTGCAGCGCAAAAAAAGGATAAGATAGCACACGCTGTTATCGTAAAGAATAAAAGCTCTTTCTATTGTGAAAGGGCTTTTTTTGTCTCCTTCACACCTTAGAAAAATACCACACTAAAGTGCTATTCCTGTAGTTCTATTTCCTCTCTCGTTTTTCTGTCATCAACTTTATAAAACTATGTAAGCGGAATAAAAATAATCCAAGCTACAAGCCTATGACGTTTCCAATTCATTCATAATAAAATCAATAAGAAATCTGGAATAACGGTCATTGCAAATTCGTCTTTTCCTCCATTGCTTAATAAAAGCAAGGGCACCATTATTAGTGGACTCAACTATTGTAGGTTGAAAATGTGGGCTACTATCTATTTCAAATCCAATACATTGTTTTTAAATCTTAACCTTTCGAACCTTTATTCATTATTTTTCAACTATAGTAGACGTCGATTATTATTTGTCCACAATGCATCAATAAAAACTTGTATAGCTGACTTCATCAATTTCAAAACGCTCAAAACAAAAAAAGACAGACCAAAAAATAATTGCTCTGTCTCTTACGGGATTATAAATAGTACAAAAATTATCTATTTCTTGGAACAAGTATAAATTCAACCCTTCTATTGAGTGTCCTTCCTTTCTCATTGTCATTAGTAGAAATAGGTCTTGATTCACCATAACCGGTATGGGTCATTCGCATAGGATCTACTCCTTCTTTAACTAAGTAATCATAACAAGCTTTTGCACGTTTCTCTGATAGGTTTTGGTTTAAGGTTGGATTACCTGTATTATCTGTATGACCACTGATTTGCATATTAAAATCAGGGTATTTGGCCATAATACCTGCTATTTGATTCAGTACCCTATGAGACTCAGGTTTCAACACAGCGCTTCCTACCTGAAACTGTACAGCCTGCATTGCTATATCCAGTGTTTTCTTGTCTTCTTTTTTAATCTCAGGACAGCCATTGTTGGCTACAGACCCTGGCACATTAGGGCATTCGTCCAGATGATCTGGGATGCCATCACCATCCGTGTCTGGGCAACCGCTATAAATGCGCAGACCTGGTTTGTCAGGGCATTTATCATCCTTATCAGGTATGCCATCACGGTCTCTGTCAGGGCAACCATTAGTATCAATTGTTCCAGGTTCATCAGGACACTCA
>LNBW01000066.1 GCA_001567255.1 Bacteroidetes bacterium OLB9
TTTCTTCCAACTTTTTCCCAAAAAAACAATTAAAATCAAACAAAAATATATGATATTATTTTTATCAATTTGTAATTATTGTCATCAATTTGATGACACATCATCATAATATTGATGTCAAAATAGAGAAATTACTGGTTGGGAGAAATATCCACTCGGGATAATAAGATTGGATATTTTAAATATTACGCAAATATACATGTATTTAATTTGACTACAAACATAATCTATTATAAATTGTAAAACAATTTTTAATATATGCACTTTAATAATAATATAATTAAATAAAAAATAATATGATAGTATAATTATATAGTAATATTTATAATATTTTAAATAAGAAACTATAAAAGGTCATAAAAATGGTCAATGATTAAATGAGTTGAAGGTAGAGCATAGAGAAATTTGGAATAATTGAATTATGGGCACTTAAGCGTGACCATTTCACCAAAAATCAACAACACCATGTTGCCTTCAAGCACAAAACCCTCTGTCAATTCTCATTATTAACCCATATTACTTATTAAACTTTGTTACGATGGAAAATGATACAAAGTAGCTTTGAGGCTCAGAGTTTTTAATCTGCGGCCATAGTTTTACCATGTCGAGGATAGAAAAATAAATGATGAAACAGATATGAAGGAGCATTTTCATGTAGGTAATTTTCTAATACGTAATTTGGGTTTAAATAGGTCAAAGATGGTTCTGCCTGATGGATTTTATCAATTAATTCATACACCTGAGCGAGTGCTGCTGAAAATACAGTTGTTTGTACGGCAGAGTTGGTTAGTTTTCTTTTAAGCAGTTTTGATTGTAGTCGATTGGGGACACTCTGTTACACCTAGTCTAACAATGCCAGATGTTTGTAAATGCACAGCATGACAACCTACATATTCTATCTTATACACTTTTACTATAAAATCACCGATTCATCCAGCTTTCCTTTGTAATAACATAGATATCGTTATGACGGACAGGCTCTCCATGATAGGCAATATCCAACTCTCCTGTTTTGACAGCACCAAGCCGTTCTATGGAGATTTTCGAACGCATATTTAGACTGCCGATATGGAATATCACCTTATCTACGTATTGAAAAAGATAATCCAACATCAGCGTTTTGACAGCTTGATTAGCACCACATCCCCAATATGCTTTTGCAAAAAAAGTATAACCGATGAGCACTGAATTGTCTTTAGTATTATAGTCATATATCCTAGTACTGCCAATGACCACATCTTTCTTTTTATCAATAATCTTAAATGCACCACCACTTTGAAGAGCTCCTTCAAAAAAATTGCAAAATACATCTCGCTGCCAACGGTTTTTATTAGGATGTTGTGACCACACTTCCGGGTCAGAAGCAGCTGCATATACTGCTTCAAAATCTTCTTCTTTGACGGGCAGCAAAAGATAATCCTCTGTTTGTAGGATAGGTTGTGTATCAAATTGCACATTTAAACTCATATCGAAAAGCGTAATTAAACATTTGGCCAAAATTAGTAAAATTAAATACTTCATCTACGTCCATTTTGCCTTTTTAATATTAAAAATCCTCCTATACTCATTAAAAGTTATACGCTACATCATTTTAGTAACATAAATTACATATTGAATCCATCAATACTTTGTATTTTTGTAACATTGTCCTGACTAAAATATTTTCTCGGGATAATCGACTATCATTTATTTTCAATTCATCTAAAATCAGAATCATGACAAAAAATGTAGGAAGAACTGACAAACTTATCCGTCTGGCAGTCGTAGCACTGATCGCAATTTTATATTATACAGGTAAAATTACGGGAACAACAGCCATTGTGCTGGGTATTGTAGCCATCATTTTTGCATTGACTGCCTTCCTTAGCTTTTGTCCTATATGGGCTGCATTGGGCATCAATACTAATAAAAAGTAATAAAACTAGTAGTTGAGTGGTGTAAAACTGTTCATTTAGGTTTTTGTTAATACAATTTAGCCGAGTTTTTAAAACTTTTGCGTAATTACTTACGTTAAGGGTAATGTTATTCATTCATTATAAAAAATATTAAGATAAAATGGCACTTCAATTTACAGACAGTAACTTTCAGGATACAGCACTTGCAGGCGGAGTAGCAGTTGTAGATTTTTGGGCTGAGTGGTGCGGACCATGCAGACTGATAGGACCTATCATTGATGAATTATCCACGACTTATGATGGAAAAGCAAAAATAGGCAAGGTCAACGTGGACGAAAACCCTGAAGTTTCACTTAAATATGGCATTAGAAGTATTCCTACTGTACTCATCATCAAGGATGGAGAGGTTGTGGACAAGCAGGTAGGTGTAACAACTAAGGCAGCATTACAGGCTAAAATAGAAGCACATCTGTAATCAATACTGTACAACAACGTTACAGATATAACAATACAAGACTCCTGCGTCATCAGTAGATTCAGGAGTTTTTTTTATCCATAATGATAACACTAATATAGCAATGAGTTTTTTTGACAGCTATGATGTCAGACAGATTGAAAATATCGAATTGCTCGCTAAGCAAGTAGTCGAAGGTTTTATTATAGGACTCCACAAGAGTCCATTTCACGGATTCTCTGTCGAATTTGCGGAGCATCGACTTTATAATCAGGGAGAATCTACTAGAGATATCGACTGGAAAGTGTATGCCCGGACGGATAAGATGTTTACCAAAAAATTTGAAGAAGAAACCAATCTCAGGTGCCAGATTATCGTTGACACTTCTTCGTCGATGTACTTTCCGGAGCGCACTAGCAAAGGCGGTATGAATAAGCTTCAATTTTCGGCCCTGGCTGCAGCATCCATCATGAATTTGCTTAAAAAGCAGAGAGATGCGTTTGGCTTGAGTGTCTTTGACAATGAGGTCAAAATTCACACCAGCTGTCGATCTTCTACTTCTCATTATCGATTGTTGCTGACATATCTGGAGCAGCTCATCCATGATCCACAAAAGCAAAAAACCACGTCCACAGCTACTGCTCTGCACCAGTTGGCTGACAGTATCCACCGACGCTCACTGGTAGTGATTTTTAGTGATATGTTTGAAAACTCGGATCATACTGAAGATTTGTTTTCTGCTCTCCAACACCTAAAGTATGCTAAGCATGAAGTAATCCTATTTCATGTGACTGACAAGAGCCACGAACTTGATTTTGAATTTGAAAACCGACCCTATCAGTTTATTGATTTGGAAACAGGCGAAGAAATCAAATTGCAATACAGTCAAGTAAAGGAAGCCTATGTCAATAAGGTGCAAGCGTATAAAAATGAGCTCAAAATGAAGTGTCTCCAGTACAAAATCGATTTTGTAGAGGCAGACATCAACGATGGATTTGTGCCAGTATTACAAAACTATCTCGTCAAGCGCAATAAAATGAAATAATTTTCAAATTAGAACTACTCTGATCAATAGTATTTTTATTATTTTTATGACTTGAATATATTCTCAGCTATTAACAAAACAATTTAAAATATGTCTAAAATCAAATTGTCCGATCATCCCACAACGCCACCATCAGACCTTAAAAAGAAAAAAACAGAATCCAAGACGATAGATATGATTATCAAAATAGGTGAGCTGCAAAACAAACTTTATGCTGAAGGCAAACAAAGTTTACTCGTGGTCTTGCAAGGTATGGATGCCAGTGGCAAAGATGGTTCTATTAAATCCGTATTTGCTGACTGCAACCCTACCGGAATTGACACTTATGGATTTAAAAAGCCTACAGAAGAAGAAATGGCACATGATTTCCTATGGCGTGTACATCAAAAATTACCTCGAAAAGGTAATATCATGATTTTCAATCGTTCGCACTACGAAGATATTTTGGTTCAGCGTGTACATAAATGGATTGATGACGAGCGAGCTGAAAAGCGTATGCGTGCCATCAATGCCTTTGAAGACCTTTTGCAGTTTGATAACAATACCCGGCTTTTAAAATTTTATATGCATATTTCCTATGACAAGCAGGCAGTGGAGCTCCAGGAGAGAATAGATGATCCATCTAAAAACTGGAAACATAAAGCTGATGACTGGAAAGAGCGTGAACACTGGGATGAGTACATGAAATGTTACGAATATGCCATCAACGAAAGTGAAGTACCTTGGCATATTGTTCCTAGTGATAAGCGATGGTACAGAAATTACTTCATTGCCAAAACTGTATTGAAGACCCTGGAGGACATGAATCCACAATTACCTGCACTAGAGCCGGAAAAATGAGTGAACTCACTAAGGTCAGGTTAGATAAGTGGCTTTGGTCTGTACGTATTTTCAAATCCAGGACTATGGCTACTGATGCCTGTAAAGCCGGAAAAGTAAAATCAAAAGGAACAGCTCTCAAACCTTCTTATCTTTTGACTCCTGGTGAAGTACTTGAAGTTAGGAAAAATGGCTTTAATTTTGTTTTTAAAGTCAATCATTTACTAGAAAAGAGAGTCTCCGCTGTCCAAGCAGCACCTTGCTTTGACGACATGACATCACAGGAGGAGCTCAATAAATACAGAAATTGGTTTGACATCAAGGCTACAGCTGAAATTCGCAAAAAAGGTGATGGTAGGCCTACCAAAAAGGAACGTCGAGAGATGGATGAGTTTAAGGATATGTTCTTTTACGATGAATTTGATGAAGCATTTTAGACAAAAATACAAACATGCACCTCCTTACTGCTAATCAGATACGACAATGGGATCAATATACGATAGAGCATGAGCCTATTACTTCCACCAATCTAATGGAAAGGGCGGCAGCGACTTTCGTCGAATGGTTCATGACGGTTTATCCTGACACTAGCTCACCTATAGATATTGTGTGTGGCAATGGTAATAATGGAGGCGATGGCCTTGTTGCAGCACGACTACTCAGAAATGCATTTTATGATGTAAACGTCTATATCATTCGGTGTACAGATCATGATAGTCCTGACTTTACGACCCATCTAAATAGGCTCTCTACATTAGGCGATGTTCCTATAGTTTGGACAGCTGATGACGTACAATCATTAAGAAAAAAATAGTATTATTATTGATGCTATTTTTGGAACTGGTATCAGTAGACCTATATCCGGTGCTCCACGCCGGTGGATACAGTTGATGAATTCACTTCCAAATCCGGTCATATCAATAGACATGCCCTCTGGTATGCCGACCGATGATATTTGTAGGGATTTTTGTGTAATCGCTAATCAAGTATTTACTTTTCAGGTACCTAACTTAGTTTTTCTTTAAAGAAAATGATCGATTTTGTCCAGAATGGATAGTTGGCGATATAGGACTGAAGCCTGATTTTTTGCACACCATTACAACTAATACATTTTTAACTGACAATATTTGGCTAAAAAATTCGCTTAAAAATAGAGAGAGACACTGTTATAAGGGAACTTTTGGACATGCGTTAATGATGGCAGGTAGTTCCGGAAAATCAGGTGCCTGTATTTTGAGCACAAAAGCTTGCCTTAAAACCGGCGCAGGACTCGTCACAGCATTCACCACAGAAGACACCGCACAAGTCCTCCTTCATCATCTGCCCGAAGCTATGACTATGTGCCCCCATCAAAAACATCATATCTCAGGCCAGCTCCCGGACAACTTAGACAAATATACTATCGGTGTCGGGCCAGGACTAGGCACACATCCTGAAACAATTCAATTATTTGAGTCATTATTGCAATCTGTAAGCAAACCTATGGTGCTCGATGCGGATGCGCTCAACATATTGGCCCAGAAAAAACAGCTATTCGATCTATTGCCCAAAAACAGCATACTAACGCCTCATCCAGGTGAATTTGAACGACTCTTTGGGGTAGCTGTTGATGAAAAAATGAATATTGAATTGGCCATTTCAAAATCTGTTGAGTATAACCTCATCATCGTATTGAAAGGTGCCTATTCCCGAATATTTCTTCCTGATGGCCGTACATTTATCAATGCTACCGGAAATGCAGGTATGGCTACGGCTGGTACTGGCGATGTGTTGACAGGAATTATTCTAGGTCTGCTTGCTCAAAACTACGAACCGCATCAGGCAGCGATAATAGGAACATATCTCCACGGTCTAGCAGGTACGCTTGCATTACAGGATGAAAGCCTTGAGAGTCTGACAGCCAGTGACATTATTGCTCATATCGGCAAAGCTTTCAAATGGGTGCGTACCGACGCCTGATTCAGAAATGAATTTTACCAAAAACTAAATCGTCTTTACCTCTTAATTTCCGAAAAAGTATATCTTTACTGCAAATAAATAGGCAGTGAACCTGAAAAAGTTGATACTCATATTAGGATGGGTGGTCACCCTATCCATAAATCTGGCAGCACAAACTGATCCGGAGTCAACTGATTTCATCGCCAACATCATTGAAGAATTTATTGAATCCAATGAAGAGGAAGAATTTGACTACAATACTATATTTGAAAATTTGCATTATTATGCCAGCCATCCGCTCAATATCAACTCAGCTCGCGAACAAGACTTAAGAGATTTATTCTTGCTTAATGAATTACAAATCAGTGACTTTTTTCAGCACAAGGCAGATTTTGGGGCGTTTTTGAGCATTTATGAACTCCAGTCCATTCCCAGCTGGGACCTTGAAACTATCAAAAATTTGGAACCTTTCTTGACATGTAATATTGCAGCAGCTGATTTTAATCTAAACTTTAAGGATGCCCTGACTAAAGGTCATTCGCTACTTTATCTAAAAGCTAAAAGAGTCCTACAAGAAAGACGAGGATTTGTCAAAGACGATACCGGCACGAAACCGTATGCCGGTGACCCTAACCACTTTTATGCAAGGTATCGATATGAATATGGACAATCGTTTAAAGCAGGTCTTACGATGGAAAAAGATCCCGGAGAAAAATTCTTTGGTGAAGGCTCAAAATATGGGTTTGACTTTTATTCTTTTTTTGCTTATGCAAAGGATATTAACAAGACATTCAGTATTGTTTCACTCGGTGATTTTGCTGTAAGCATGGGACAGGGATTAATCTTGCACAATGACTTTGGTACCCGCAAGTCATCACTGGTGATGAATGTTAAGAAGGCAGGTAGAACCCTCCGTCCATACAGTTCTGTGAATGAAACTAATTTTTTCAGAGGTGGAGGCACAGTGATAAACCTTGGCAAAGCATGGCAAACTGCTGTATTTGTATCTTATCGGCCAACGGATGCTTCAACAACTACTGCATTAGACACGATTGAAAATACGGATTTCGATTACTTCGGGTCTATCCGCTCAGATGGATATCATCGTACTACATCCGAGATAGCTAATAAAAACGCTATTCATGAATTCAACGCTGGCACAAAGGTACAGTATAAAACGCGCAATCTTAAGCTAGCATTCAATGGTCTTTATACAAACTTTGACATACCATTAATTAGAGATGCTTCTTTATACAAAAAATACCTTTTCGCAGGTCAGCGTCTACTCAATACCAGTGTAGATTATTCATGGCGTTATCGAAATGCCACCTTTTTTGGTGAAACAGCTATGAGCGACAATGGTGGTTTTGCTAATCTACATGGTGTTTTACTGGGTCTTGATAAATCCATTGATGTTTCTGCTATTTATCGAAATTTTGATCCCGATTACCAGGTACTGAATGCAAATGCATTTGCAGAATCCTCCATGCCTATCAATGAAAAAGGATTTTATCTTGGAATGGAAATTCGCCCGTTACGTGGTGTTTTGATTAGTACTTACGCTGATTTCTGGAGTCACCCATGGCTGGGATATCGGCGTGATGGGCTTACAGGCGGTAAGGAGTTTATGATAAAGTTGTCATATATCCAAAAGCGCAAGCTGGAGTTATATGCACAGTACAGATACAAGTACAAACAGCAAAATGCAAGCGATGAACAAATCATCAATCACCCCATAGATCAAACTTTGCAAAGGTTAAGATTGCACTTTGGGTATAAAATCAATAAAGAATGGGAAATTAAAGACCGAATAGAATTTTCATTTTTCAAACAGTCCACCTCTTCCAGTGGTATGCTCATGTATCAGGATCTGATATACAAGCCGATAGCTAAGCCTTACTCATTCACAGCACGTTATGCCATATTTGATATCAATAGTTTCGACGCCAGGATATATGCATTTGATAATGACATTCTGTATGAATATTATATTCCTTTTTATTACAATAGAGGAAACCGATTTTACATTAATACCCGTTTTCGATTGGGGCGAAATTATACTTGGGAATTTAGAATAGGTCGCACTTATTACGACAATCTTGAATCCATCAGCTCAGGCAATAATCTCATCAATGGCAACACCATGACTGAAATTAAAACGCAGCTAAAAATAAAATTCTAAATGCCATGATTCGGTTGAGGGATTTATGGATTGGAGATGTGGTGCGTATTATTTCTTCAGGCAAAATAGGGAAATTTGAAGGAATTCATCCTACCGGCAAGGCACGCATAGCTCATCATGGTAAAATTTTGTTAGTCAAAGCTTCCAATCTGGAGTTAGTACCTGAAAAAGAACTCATTCCTGATTTTGATCTATTTTATGACGAAGATGATGATGAAATAGCTGATAATCCAATTAAAAAATTAAAAACCAGACCGGAACAAACACTGGACCTTCATATTGAAAAGCTGGCACCGCACATGAAAAATGAACCATCCGGTAAAATCATTGAGTATCAACTGCAACAAAGTGAAATTTTTATTAAAAATGCTATAGAATATGGCTTGCCACAGATTACCATCATACATGGCAAAGGTCAAGGTGTATTGAGAGAAGCCATAGAACATCAGCTCAAAATGCTTCATCAAGTTAAATTTTTCTTTACAAAAAATGGAGGAGGCGCAGTAGATGTATTGTTATAATAGACCTTTGAAAATTTTAGAAAAAATTTAATCAAAATATTTTGCAATAGTTGAAATAGTAATATCTTTGCGTCGCTTTAGCAGAATGCTACGCAGCATAGTTTTAATGATGGCCCGTTCGTTTATCGGCTAGGACACCAGGTTTTCATCCTGGCGGGAGGGGTTCGATTCCCCTACGGGCTACGAAAGCCAATTAAAAAGCCTTGTAAATCATCCATTTGCAAGGCTTTTTTATTATTATTTGATTAAGATATTAAAGATTCCGCAATAGACATTTTCATAAAGAAGCATGCTTCAAAATAGATATGTAGTCGTTAATATTAATTCCAAAGCCATAGTTTTACTATACCTATTGCAAAAAAACGAGCGTCAAAATAGAAAAGAAGGAGTATTATTAAAAAGAAAATGGATGTGACGTACTTTGGGGTCTTCCTACTAATAAAAAATTCCGGTCAAAAACCATCATATTTGACCGGAAATCCAAAACTTATATAATCTAATATTATTCTTCAATAGCTCTGATACCGGGAAGCACCTTTCCTTCTAGAAACTCCAACATGGCTCCCCCGCCGGTTGACACGAAGCTCACTCTGTCTTCTAATCCGGACTTATTGATAGCTGAGGCTGAATCTCCTCCACCGATGAGTGAGAAAGCACCGTTATCAGTTGCTTCTGCTAGTGCTTCTGCCACAGCAAATGTACCCCAAGCGAATTTCTCGTATTCAAAGACACCCATCGGGCCATTCCATAGAATTGTTTTAGAAGATTTGATGATTTTACTATATTTATTGACTGTTTGCGGGCCGATGTCAAGACCCATCCATCCATCAGGTATATTATAGCAATCCACCTCTTGTGTATTAGCATCAGCTGCAAACCGATCGGCTACAATATTATCAATCGGCAAATAAAGTGAAGTATTACAATCTTTTGCCTTATCAATAATCTTTAATGCCAGATTCAAATAATCCTCCTGAACAAGAGAATTGCCTACCTTACCTCCGAGTGCTTTAATAAAAGTATAGGCCATTCCGCCACCGATTAATATATTATCCATATTATCTATCAACTGCTCGAGCAATAAAATCTTGTCAGATACCTTTGCACCACCTACAATAGCAGTGACCGGATGGTCCGGATGATTCAATAGCTTTTGTGCATTTTCAACTTCTGCGGCCATCAACAATCCAAATCCTTTATGGTCAGTATCGAAAAATCTCGCAATCGTAGCTGTAGATGCGTGTTCACGATGTGCTGTTCCGAAAGCATCGTTGATATAAATTTCTCCATGCTTACTCAGTTCCTCCGCAAATGCTACGTCACCTTTCTCCTCCTCTTTATAAAATCTCAGGTTCTCTAGCAATAATATTTCGCCTGGTTCAAGATTAGAAGACATCAAAAAAGCTTCTTTAGAGATACAGTCACTCGCAAAATATAGATTATTATTTGGAAAATATTGCTGCAAAACACGAGTAATATGTTTTAGTGAAAATCGGTCTTCCGGCCCATCCTTAGGCCGTCCTAAATGGCTCATGAGTACTACTGATCCTCCATCATGAAGAATCTTAGTGATTGTAGGTATAGCTCCAACAATTCTCGTATCATCTGTCACTTCAAAATTTTCATCCAGTGGCACATTGAAGTCCACCCGCATTACAACCTTTTTACCTTTAAAATTAGTATTTTTGAACTGTAACATATCGCTAATTTTCCAATTTACAAAAAAAGGACAATCCTATATGGGTTGTCCTTCAGATTTCTACTATATTACTTCTTAATTAAACTTGCAAAATAGCTCAAAGTCCGCACAAGCTGACTAACATAACTCATTTCATTATCATACCAGCTTGTGACTCTGACTAACTGAGTATCTCCATTAGAGATCACCTTCGTCAAGGTAGCGTCAAATAAACTACCATAAGTCATTCCGATGATATCCGAGCTCACAATTTCATCTTCATTATATCCGTAACTTTCATTAGCCGCAGCTTTCATCGCCGCATTCACCTCTTCTACTGTCACCTTCTTTGAGAGCACACATGTCAATTCTGTAATAGAACCGGTCAGTGTAGGTACTCGCTGAGAGATGCCATCAAGCTTACCATTAAGATTAGGGAGTACAAGACCTATAGCCTTGGCAGCACCAGTTCCGGTAGGTACAATATTTTGAGCTGCAGCTCTCGCTCTTCGCAAATCTCCTTTCCTGTGAGGAGAGTCTTGCGTATTCTGGTCATTTGTATAAGCATGGATCGTAGTCATAAACCCTGACATCAATCCAAATTGCTCGTCCATAACCTGTGCCATCGGAGCCAGACAGTTGGTTGTACAACTAGCACAGCTGATGATAGTTTCGGTACCATCTAGAATATCATGATTGACATTAAAAACGATGGTTTTTAAATCTCCGGTAGCAGGAGCAGAAATCACCACTCGTTTTGCTCCGGCGCGTATATGTGCTTCTGATTTTGTTTTATCTGTAAAGAAGCCGGTGCATTCCAGTACTACATCCACATCATGATCCTTCCAAGGTATCAGTTCTGGGTCTTTCTGAGCATAAATTTTAATTTCCTTACCATCAACAAAAATTGAATCTTGACCTGCTTTCACTTCCTCTTTAAAAGTACCTTGAGCGGTATCATATTTTAAAAGGTGTGCGAGCACCCTAGGTTCAGTTAAATCGTTGATTGCAACTACATCTATCCCTTCCATTTCATAGATTTGTCGAAAGACTAATCTACCTATTCTTCCGAATCCATTTATTGCTATTCTTTGAGTTACCATTTTATAATTGATTGTTTGATAAATAAATTCTTATTACACAAAATATAATTCTAACCGTATTCTTTAACAATAGCTGTGTTTAAATGTTTTGTGTTAATATTCAAAATAGCAAAACTTAATTTTGCAATGTAAAATTACTACTTTTTTGAGTCGTAGGTATATTATTTTCACAAATTAATATCAATAATACAAATGAAAACACTATTTTTGCGCAAAATTTTATAAAAGCAAATTTTATGGCAAAAAGAAAAGCTGGAGCGGCTTCAGATCAGGTTGTAGATGTTGTTGAAGTCAAAGGTAGTAATTTCTCAGTCTCCAATTTCATAGAAGATAATCAAAAACTTATAGTAAACGTTATATTAGGTATAGCTGCTTTGGTGGTTCTATTTTTAGGTTATAAATATTTGTACCAGGCACCAAAGGAAAAAGCAGCTGTTAATGCAATGTATAAAGCAGAGGAGCAATTTGCTAGAGATTCATTTGCTCTAGCGCTAGAGAATCCAGGTGGTGGCTTTGATGGGTTTTTAGGTATCATAGACAACTATGGTGGTACTAAAACCGGCAATCTTGCTAAATACTATGCAGGTATTTGTTACCTTAATATGGGCAAGTTTGAAGATGCTATTGAATATCTAAATATGTATTCTCCAAAAGATGCTATCACTGCATCAATGAAAGCAGGAGCTCTTGGTGATGCTCATTCTGAATTGAAGGATATGGACAAAGCGATGAGTTTTTATAAAAAAGCAGCAGAAATCGACAATAATATGATCGCTCCATACTACATGATGAAAATCGCGATGTTATACTATTCTCAAGGAAAAACCAAAGAAGCTACAGATCAACTCGCAGTCATCACAACTAAGTATCCGGAGTCACCTGAATTTAAAGAAGCAGAAAAGCTTATAGCAAGATTACAATAATATCAAGTCAAAATATAAACTAGAAAGGCAGAGTTTTTGTTAGAACTCTGCCTTTTATATTTAAAATCACTTCTTCATGTCAAGCATAGATAAGAATCTTTCGATTTCTATAAGTGAAATTCCTACTATCACAAATGCAAAAATCGGTATTGTCACCGCTGAGTGGAATCATGAGATAACCTCATCGATGCATCAGGCTTGTATAAGTGAGCTTATGCGTTATGGAATAGCCATTGAAGACATTCACAGTGTAACTGTCCCCGGAACATTTGAATTACCATCAGCAGCCAAACTCCTACTATCTAATGAAAAACTGGATGCTGTAATTTGTATAGGCTGTGTGATCAAAGGAGAAACAAAACACGATGAATACATCAGCAATGCCGTGGCAAATGGCATCATGCAATTATCAGTAGTATCCGGAAAACCTGTGATTTTCGGCGTATTGACGCCCAATAACATGGAACAGGCGCTCGACAGAGCTGGTGGAAAACATGGCAATAAAGGAATAGAAGCAGCGCATACTGCACTGAAAATGATCCGCTTGTCACAAGACATAAAAAATACCCAAAAGCATAGAATTGGTTATTAATACACTCAAAAAACAATAGAATGAAGTTGCACGCCATAGAAAGTAGTAAATTTAAGCTGGACGGAGGAGCAATGTTTGGAGTCGTGCCAAAGAGCATGTGGAATAAATACCATCCAGCTGATGAAAACAATATGTGTACTTGGCAAATGAGATGCTTACTGGTAGAAGATGGTGACAGGAAGATCCTAATCGATACAGGTATAGGCAACAAGCAAGACGAAAAATTTAGGAGTCACTTTTATCCTCACGATGAAGTATCCTTTGAAAGTGCTCTAGCACAGGTAGGGCTTACAAAAGAAGAAATCACTGATGTTTTACTCACCCATCTACATTTTGATCATGCTGGAGGAGCAGTAGAAATAGATGCAAATGGTGATCTCGTGCCTACCTTTCCTAATGCAACCTACTGGTCTAATGAAATCCATTACAACTGGGCATACTCACCCAATGCTCGTGAGGCTGCTTCGTTTTTGAAGGAAAACTTTGTACCTCTTCATGATCATGGTGTCCTGCAAATGATAGACGTTCAGGAAGGTATCCAGTTTTCAGATCACATAACGTTACGTTTTGTATATGGTCATACTGAAGCCATGATGCTACCGGTTATCCACTTACCATCAGGCAACACAATTATCTATAGTGCAGACTTAATCCCATCCCATCACCATATTTCAATTCCGTGGGTAATGGCATATGACGTGCAACCTTTAAAGACTTTGGATGAAAAAGCTGCATTATATGAGAGCATTACAGATGGAAAACATTTTCTTTTCTTTGAGCACGATGCAGATATTGCTTGTGGTCATGTCATCAAAAACGAAAAAGGAAGGGTGGTTTTTGGTGGTGTAAATGATATCGCAAATCTTATCTGAGGATTAGTTGTATTTTCTCTTTAGAAACCACTCATCATCATTAAAATTGACGCCGAGAGAAATCTTTATAAATTTTTCGGAAATAGGACTATTTTTTCCTCTGATACCTAAATTCGCGCCAAGGTTGACACTTGACACTTTACGCTGAAAGATAAATGGCATACCCAAACCAAATGTAATGCCATACGTATCAATTCTCTTATCATTGACAACCAGTGGATCGGTGCCATAATAAGCACCATATCTATAGTAAACACGATCAAAATAATTGTCAAACGACTTATAATTAGGTCGATAATAGCCTCCAAGTACAAACTTTTGAGTAGTTGAAAGACTTCCCTTACTTTCCCCAGAAGCCTCATTATAATAATCGGCCCAAAATGCACTCGAATAATTGAATCCAATAGCTAACTTCTCGCCATGGTAATAGGTAACGCCTGCTCCAAATTCAGCAGGCAACTTTCCTTTCCCTGCAACATTAGACACCAGCTGGACTGTATCCTGAACGACCACAGATGCAGTAATTCTTTGTTCAAGCATGTGACTGATGTTACTTTTAGTCCTAAAGGAGTTGGCTGAATTAAAATTAATACCCACTGAAATTCGCTTAGCTGGCAGTGATTTATTTTCTTCTATAGCCTTTTTATTAATAATATCAGAATAAATAATTCCGGCATTCCACAAAAAACCTTTGACGTTATAATCCGTAGTAAAATAATCATTATACAAATACGCTGTACTAGGAAAAAGTATATTACGCTCATACTCCAAATTGCCAAAAAGGTATCCAAGATTCAAACCAAAAGACAACTTATTTTTGTAATTGATAGCATTACCCCATAATAATTTGTAGGTACCGCCATTACCTAAATAGTTTCGTGTAAATGCAGGAAATCCAGCTAGTGAATCAGCAAAAGCAACATTATAGTTGACAGTAGAATGAGGCATCAAGGTAATGTTCATTGCCAGTTTATAATTCTTCTGAACTCCGTCATATCTAGCGTTAATAGGATTTGTAAGTGGAAATGCTAGAGAAATGTACTCCAGGTTGCCAGTCCATGTCTTGCTGGTATTGATGTTGTCATTTAGCCAAGTATGCTTTGCAAACACTCCGACATCAAAAACCGTCGCATTCAAAAAGCTATAAGATGCAGGATTGACAATATTCAGTTGATAAGCATCAATATAAGAAGCTCCTAGTCCACCCATTTGTCTGAGTCCACCAAAGTGATTGTCAGTCAAATCACCTATACCATATCTTGAATATGGACTATTATCATTTGTTTGAGCAAAAGTTGTGTGATAAAATAAAACACACAAAAATATTGTCAATAAAAAATTAAACTTTCTCTGCATTATAATTTAAAATTTCGTTCAGCCCTTCAAGCACAAGATTAGGGGCTGCAAATATCTTGTATTTTGTCCAGTTTTCAAAGTAAATTGCATCACCACCAGTCAAAACTACACAAATTTTTCCTAACTCAGCTTCAGACTCTTTAATAAACGTTTCAATCTCCCAAAATGCTCCCTTAACAGCTCCATTCTGCAATGCCTGAATTGTATTCATTCCATATAGTGTAGATGGAACATCTATAGGAACAAGCGGAAGACCATCTGTAAATGCATTCATAGCATGTAATCTCATGGAGATGCCAGGACTGATATTACCTCCTTTAAATCGGCCTTTTGCATGCACAAGATTCATTGTGATACATGTCCCCATGTCAATGACTAACACATTTTCTTCTGGAAATAAAGCGTAAGCCCTCACAGCGCCAGCAAGTCTATCTTTTCCCAAAGTGGCAGGTGTTTCATAATCATTGATCACAGGTATAGCTGTTGAGTGATCAAAATGAATGAAATAAGGGATTGCTTCCAGTAAGGCGAGCAAGCTTTTAGATGGCGTGGACGTATGACTTAAAATAGCACGAGTAATATCAAATCTTCCAATGACAGACTCAACAAGTACTGATGCTGATCGTTTGGCAGTTCTTTCCAAAAAGACCAATTGATCGTCACCATCAAAAACACCACATTTTACTCTGGTATTACCCTGATCTACAATTAAATTCATTAATGCTTAAAATGTCTGATTCCGGTAAATACCATTGACATATTGTGGTCATTACAATAATCAATGCTTAGCTGATCTTTAATAGATCCTCCAGGCTGCACAACGGCCTTAATTCCTTCTTGATTAACCAGTTCAACGCAGTCAGGAAAAGGAAAGAAAGCATCTGATGCCATAACTGCTCCTTCTAAATTAAACTCAAAATGCTTAGCTTTAGCTATAGCTTGCTGACAAGCATCAATCCTAGAAGTTTGACCACATCCCATGCCCAGTAGCTGTGCGTCCTTAACTAAAACGATAGTATTAGACTTAAGGTGCTTTACGCATTTAACAGCAAATTCCAAATCTGACCATTCCTTTTCACTCGGTTGTACACTCGTCTTAATCTCAAATTGTGCTCTGCCTTCTGTACTTAGATCGGTGTCCTGTACTATAACACCATTGAGAAGCGATTTAAATGACTGCGCACTCACATCAACACTATTTAATCTCAATAAGACCCTTTTCGGTTTAGAAGACAATAGGAGGAAAGCCTCCTCATCAAAATCAGGTGCAATGAGCACTTCATAAAACAACTCATTAATTTTATTAGCTGTAATTAAATCAATTTTTGAGTTGCTTATCAAAATACCACCAAAGGCAGAGATGGGATCGGCAGCAAGTGCAGCTTCATAGGCTTCTGACACCGTTTTTCTAGTGGCAACCCCACAGGCATTAGTATGCTTTAATATGGCAAAAGTAGGTTCGGCATCTTTAAATTCTCTAACCAACTGAACTGCAGCATCAATATCAACTAAATTGTTATACGATAAATCTTTACCACATAATTGGTGAACTACTTTACTCATATCTCCATAATAAGCTGCACTTTGATGAGGGTTTTCACCATAGCGCAAACTGAGTCTAGGTTGCACAGATATAGTAAATGTGTTCTCGCTATCTCCGGTCAAAAATTTCTTAATTTCAGTATCATAATATGCGGAAACTGCAAATGCCTTTCCTGCAAGATATCTGCGTTGGTCTAAAGTAAATATATTGCCAACCGTTTTCAAAATATCAATGATAAACGGATACTCATTCTTTGACGGGATCACAACCACGTCATTAAAATTTTTAGCTGCAGCTCTAATCAATGATATACCACCGATATCAATTTTCTCAATAATGTCAGGCTCAGGAGCTCCAGCTGCTACCGTGGCTTCAAAAGGATAAAGGTCAACAATTACCAAATCAAAAGTAGGAATATCAAATTGTTGTAGTTGTGATAAATGTTCTTGGTTTCTAATAGCCAGAATTCCACCGAAAACTTTAGGATGTAATGTCTTAACACGTCCTCCCAAAATAGATGGGTAACCGGTGATATCCTCAACTTTTTTCACTGGAATACCTAAACTTTCGATAAATTCCTGAGTGCCACCTGTGGAATAAATCACCACTCCAGCTCGATGTAAAAGACCTGCTAAAACTTCAAGTCCATCTTTAGAATACACTGAAATCAACGCATTTTTAACAACTATATCCATAATGTCTAAAATTAATAATGATGCTAATATAAAACAAAAATGGGAAGTTGTTTATTGCAACTTCCCATTTAATATTCTGATTAAATAATTAATATTCCCACAAATCATGCTCAAAATTGAGCAGTTCATTCTTTATTTTTTCTGAATACAGAAGAATGTCAATTCCAGTTCTATCCTCCTCAGCGTTTGGATCTGGAACATAGTAATCTTTCAGACGATAATCCAAAACATTAGATCTCTTATAAATATAAGAAGAGAAAACACGCTGATCAAATAAATCTGCCCAAGTCATAGGTGCCATATCATTCTCATCATTGAATACTCTATGCTTTGACAAAGGCATTCTACATTCCGGATAATAAACCCAAAACATAGGCGCGGGTGGAATACCTGCTTCTTTATCTTGATGGCTTTGATAGATAGGAGCAATGCCTATAATTCTAACGTCCATCACAGATCTTTGCTTGTCAAAATACCATATTTCTTTAATTCTATACTGTTTGATATCTCTCCAATTGACGTCGTTTCTGGTAATCAAAATTTTCTCCTCATAAGTTTCAGGGTCCAACGTCATTGTTGTATCCATCTTAATCATTTTCCCTTCAATATCTTCAGGTGAAAGCAGATTTTTAAACGACTCATCGCTAAATGCTGAAATTTCACCATTCATGATCATTGTTTTAAAAGTATTGAATAGATTCAATTCTTCACTCACAAATGGGAGATTAAGCTTCTCTCTTGTATCAACTACCCTCTGAACTCTCTTTTCCCATGCGATATCAGCTTCTCTGATAGGTTGTTGGAGCAATAATCTGTTCTCAACGATTAATCTCTTTGAGACTAAATCATCCACAAAAGATTCTTCCGTCGGGACTGAGGATTCTGTTTTAATTTCACCAATGAGCTGATTATTCTGTGCATAACTACTTGTAATCACCATTGATGAACAAAATAACAGAGCGAAAAAATTAATAAACGACTTCATCTGTTAAAATATTTTTGAATATTAATTATTGCTTAAACTTAAGCTAAATTATTGAATATCAAATACTAATTGTCCAAGATTTCTTGCTGCAACATCTCCAGGACACTTACACTTGATATCTTGAAATACAAATTTATCACCAGGAACAGCTTTATTCTGAATCGCTCTAGCATTACCACTAATCGTAGCGCCAGAATTTGGTGCGATTTCAGGGTCCTGTCGCTTAGCTACTCTTACTAAAGTAAATCCAGCCATATTACATCTTGCATCAAAATCAAAGTCTTGCAAAATAGGAAGCAAAGAAGTGTGTCCCTTGAATGTACCATTACCTACCGCTCCTCCTCTAAGTGTACCACCTAAAAGTGGTGTAGGATCAGGAATTCTCTTTACTCGGTATTCCTTGCTATATGTAATACCAGGTGCGGATACCTTAATAAAGGCTTTTCCTGGAGTTTGAACAGTTGCATTGTAAGTACCATTCGCAGTCCTTGATATGTTACCTCCGTCCATAGAAACCTTTACCTGAGCTGAAGGGATCCCTGCAGCTGAGATTTCGATAGGATTATCCACTCCGATGTACAGCACATTCATCTTTGCAGCCGAAACGGTTACTGAACGCTCACCTACTTCATACTCAAATTCAGACTTATAGGATTTAGTTTCTTTTGTTACCGGGTTATATACTTCTGCTACTGCAGTGTATTTTCGTACACCTATCTCGCCTGCAATAGTGGACCATTTAGCAGAACCATCTGTACCAACTGGAAGATTAGCTCCATTTACACTAATTTTGATCCCTGTGTTTGAGCTAGTTCCTGCAGAGGCAGATAAAAATACATCTGTTTCAAACTTCTCGCCCTTAATAACATAAGACTTAACCGGAGATGACACTACTCTAAACTGATCTAATACTACTTCTTCAGTTAAACCTACTTTACCTGCAAGATAATTTAACACAGCTGCTTCTGATGACTTAATATCATTTGTAAACTTTGAAAATATAGGCATACATGCTGCTAAAGGCATGTGGCCGAATGTAAAGTCAGCCCAGTTTGCTTTCTTGTTTACACCTTTTTTCCAGGTTTCATCATCAATATTGATAGCGATTTTACCAGCAAAACTAGCTCGGTCACCTTCATCAACAAACTGCAAAAATTTATCTTTAATTTCAAGCATCTTTGCTTTTAATTCTTCTCCTTTTCCATCATGTACTAACAATCTAGTGGTAACATCATAATCTCTCCCCGCATGTAAAACTTGTTTCCCATCCACTTCTTCATATCCACCACTTGTTTCTATCAAATAACTTTTAATACCATCTACATAATCAGATCCCTCTTTTGACAAAGCCGTTACTAAATCTACTCTATCAGCATACGTTTTAAACTGGGATCCCTTTTCAGCACTCTTTTTAATCTCAGCTGGAAGTTCACTATTCGCGGAATCTAAGGCAGCATTGGCCTTTACCAATCCCTTATCCACCATATCGAAGGCGTTGAAAATCTCAGCGGATACGTTCAGTGCCAGTAACGCAGTCAGAACGATATACATTACGTTAATCATTAACTGACGCGGTTCCTTAGGAATTGACATATCTTATTATTTAATTGTTAAAGAATTTTTGATTAATTAATTAAAGCCTTACGCCTTTACATTGTAAGCAGAAAGGATGTTTCCATATACACTGTTCAATGAAGTCAGGTTTTTGCTAAGACTTGCCATCTGTGCTTGGTACTGCTTAGTGTCTTCAACGCTAGCATTTAATGAAGCCATTGCATCATTCATTCTTGAATAGAAGTTGTTCATGGCTTTCAGCTGATCGCCAGTTTTTGAGAAATCAACTTCTTGAAGTGCTTTTAATGAACCAAGACTCTTTGACATAGCTTGAAGCTCAGTCAACATGTTACCTAGTCTGCCTTCTACTACTTCTGCATTCAATTGCTTTGGTGCACCTGTACCCATATCGCCTGCTGTAAGAGCAGCAAGATTTGCATTGTAGTTATCAAGACCCGGATACAACTTCTCCCAGTAATATTCCTTATCAGGACCTATTATACCTAGCAATGCAAACAAAAATGCTTCAGTTAAAAGTCCCAAAGTAATGGCTGGACCACCCCAAGAAGTACTATTCAATTTACCCAATGCACCAATCATGACGACTGATGCGCCGAGACCAATCAAAAGATTCTTTAAATACCTAAATTTAGCTGTGTGAACGAAACTCATTTTAATTTAAATTTTGTGATTAGTTAATAATAAATTGTTATAAAATCGATTGGCAAATATAATTGTCAATCTATCTTTAGCCTTAAATTAAATGTAAACAAATTTTAGAAATCGTGGATTGAACGTCCTAGATAAGTGATTACACATCTGAATCCAATATAAGATTTAGAGGTATCTTGAAATTCCCATGTTCTAGTACCAGTCTGGCAATAGTAAGAAATATCTTTCCACGATCCTCCTCTAAGCACCTTTCTCTTGTATGCTTCTGGATCAGTATCCTTAGCGTCATATCTTATGTCTGAGTTCAAATCGTGCTCATGTGCATATGCATTTTCGTAGAACGCAGAAGATGTCCACTCCGCTACATTTCCTGCCATATTGTACAGACCATAATCGTTAGGGAAGTAGGCGTCAGCTTTGACAGTATGTAAGCCACCGTCTTCAGGATAATTTCCTCTACCTGGCTTAAAGTTAGCTAAAAGACAACCTTTTGCATTTCTGATATAAGGACCACCCCATGGGTATGGAGAAATATCGTGACCTCCTCTAGCAGCATATTCCCACTCTGCTTCAGAAGGCAATCTGAAGACTTCTGTATTAGGTTCATCCTGCTTGAACATGTTCCATATTTTTGTTCTCCAATGACAGAAAGCAGTAGCTTGCTTCCAGTTTACACCTACCACCGGATAATCATCGAATGCAGGATGCCAAAAGTAATTTCTTGTTTGTGGCTCATTATATGAATATGTAAAGTCTCTTATCCAGCATAATGTATCAGGAAAAATATTTACCTCAGCTTTATTTATAATAGATGCACGAGTAGCCGTCTTGTCATGAGCTGCCTTTTGCCAGTCTATCCACTGATATTTATACTTCAAACCAGCATAATCTAGTTCTCGTCTTCCTTCAAAAGCCATATCGCCTTGATAGTACATTTCTCCTAATTCTTCATCAGAATAATCTAATGCTACTTCCCAGTCAATGCGCTCATTTCCAAAATCATCTTCTATTTTGTTACCCATAATTTCGTGAGCAACAGAATCTCGTACCCACTCTACAAACTGTCGGTACTCATTATTAGTAATTTCAGTATCATCCATAAAGAAACCTGATATTGAAATGGCTTTCTGCCTTTGCGTGTAAGTATAAAACACATCCTGATCACTCTGACCAATAGTCAGGGTTCCAGATGGAATATATACCATACCATAAGGGTTAAAACCTCCCCACTTCGGGCGGTTCTGGACGCCAATCAATTCTCCAGTCTGTTGTTTACCGCATGACGTGGCAATAAGAATAGTAATAAAAAGCAAAATGCTTAATCTTGATAAACTTTTCATTTTCTTTTAGCGATTTAACTCATTAAAATAATGGGCTTTTGAAATAAAGCGCCGTAAAGATAAACCAGTATTTTAAAACTACAACTATTTTAAAATTGTTTTTTTAAATATTTTTCTATCTTCAAAAAACTCTTTAGCGGTTTTGTAACGGCAATTTTAATCATTTATTGTATTGTTATCTCTTATTTATTAAAATAAAGTCTACTACAAACTCGTATGATTTAAAACCTATTACAGTGTAATATTCTGTATTTTGCCAACTTTACCATCAACGATTATTTTTAAAATTTTAAAAAATGGATTTTTGCAAAATGAAATATTTATTCTTTACCCAATTTTTATAAATCACGTGGATTATAAATAATTTTTGGCGGAAGCCCTAGTCCTATTAATCTCTGAAGATTATATGAAAGCGTAATTTCATGTGTGCCCTGATGATAGGAGCGAAGTTGAGAAATTCCAAAATCATAACTATAGGTCAGAAAATATTTTTCACTAATATTTGTTCCAATGACCAAATAAATAGCATCTAGCGAATTAACATGATATCCTCTTAGTCCAATTCCACCCAAAAAGGTATTATTATACCGACCAGTGAGGCTCAGCTCACTTTGTACAACTGCTTTGTCTGCCCTAATCAATAATGATGGAAGAAATTTTAACTGATCGCTATAATTATATTTATACTGAGCAAAAATAGTAGTACTCATTCCTTTGCGATAAATAGATTGCCCAAGATCAAAAGAATGCTCAGGTAAGTCAGTGATAGTAATACCTGCTTCAATATTAGCACCATAAAAATACGCTCCTAATTCCCAAGACAGTCCTGTACCACCAAATCCTGTATTTTCCAATGTAGGGTCATTGTGATTAAGTCCATCATCATAATCACCATCAGGCGTGATAATTCCTTTACTATTGTATTTCAACATATCAATGCCCAAACGACCTCCCACACTCAAAAATCCATAGGGTGTTCCCAAGACATAATTATAAGAACCTTTGATACTTGTATTAGAAGCAACTCCCGCACTTTGATTGTATAAGGAAAATCCTAAAGCACCATTCCATATATAAAATGGCATGTCCGCTCCGATATAAAATGTCTTAGGATTGCCTGTGAATGAATTATACTGATCTCGATAATTGAGAAAAACACTCAGAGATCGCTCTAATCCTCCATAAGCCGGATTGTCTCTATACTTATTAAGCATGTAATGAGATTGCAAAGGCCACTGCTGGCCAGAGACGTTTGACAGTGCCATCAAAACTAGTGCACAGCAAAAAATCCAATTTGCAATTCTATTTATCATGATATAAATACAATAATACGTAACTTTTTGTTCTGAATTTAAAAAGTCAATAAAAAAGATGAGAATTTAACTATACAATGGTATCTAAATTTCTAAAGTCAATCCATCATAAGCCGGATAAATCCCTGATGGGCATTTTTGTAAAATAGCTTCATAGGTTTCCATTTCATGTGAAATATGGGTAAAATAAGTTTTTTGGGCTCCGATCAATTGAGCCATTTCTATGGCTTCATCAAAATTAAAATGGGAATGGTGCTTTTTGTATCTAAGTGCATTCAGTACCAAAATGTCTAAATTTCTCAGTATTTTTTTACTTGACTCACTTATATAAGAAGCATCCGTGATATAAGCAAATGAATCTATCCTATAGCCAATGATAGGCAGATCGCCATGCATGACTGGAACTGGAATTACTTCTATACCAGTCGATATTTTAAATGGATGATCAGCTTTAACAATATGAGTCATAACGCCGGGTGCACCAGGATAAGGATCTTTATCAAAAATATAAGGAAACCTGCTTTCAATATTTTCCAATACCCTTCCGAGGCCATAGACAGGGATTTTCATTGATTGCATAAAATTATAGGGTCTGATATCATCCAGGCCCGTGACATGGTCATTGTGTTCATGCGTTATCAACACTGCATCAATTCTTCCGATATGGTTCGTCAGCATCTGCTGTCTGAAGTCAGGCCCAACGTCAATGACAATCACTTTGCCGTCTTTCTCTACCGCTGCTGAAGTTCTAAGTCTCCTATCTCTGTCATCGGTAGAAGTACATACCGAACACGAACAACCAATGACCGGAATCCCTTGTGAAGTACCTGTACCTAAGAATGTGACACGCATACCTGAAAGATCATTGAGAGATGTTATTGTATGTTTTGATCATATTGCGATAAAATAATCTAGATTTATCACTCAGCAATGTGTCATCCTCTAAAATAACCTCCAAAATATCCATCAGTACACCTACCCTTCCATCCGTATCATAAAACTTGTTGATGACTACTACTTTTGTGTTCTCAACAATACAATATCCGGAATTGAATGTTCCCTTCTCATACCTGATCACATAATCAAGTTCCTTAAATATTTGTTCTAGTTTCTGCAATGTAGGTTTGGTAAACTTATTCATACCTCATTCGGGATATTTTGATACTTTTGTGCCACAAATATACAATATGTAACGTAGAAGACACTCCGCTTTATGCCTCAAATCAATATTTTAAGTGATTTCTTCGTTTGCTATTTCAATTATTAGGAAGTTATGATAAGAATAACAATTATATGTTCAATTCTGTTGTGTGCAGTGATAAATGAAGCTCATAGCCAAAGATTCATAGCAAAGGCAGTCGTCGGTTTAAATGCATCACAAATAGATGGAGATACGCTATATGGTTTCAATCGTCCCGGACTCACCTTAGGTGGTAGGCTTTCATACACCAATGAAAAAGCGTGGGATGTCGCCCTTGAGATGTTATATAGTCAGCGTGGATCAAAACTAAAATTCTTTGGCGACCGCAATGTTAAAGGCATTCAACTCAACTATCTTGAAATACCGGTTATCTTTAGTCTGCGTGACTGGTATATAGAATCAGGGAAATATTATAAAGTACATGCTGAGGGTGGTATTTCGTATGGATACTTATTCAAAGCCGAAGCTAATGGATTTAATACTGACCACTTTAACACACACGACTTGAGCTGGCTGGCAGGAATTGGATTAAATTTTACCAAAAAACTCGGGATGAAACTCCGCTACACTTCATCTATGGTTGATTTACATCAAAAGGAGGCTGAATTGCCCAAATTTAAAAGTTATTTCTTAACATTGCGTGCAGAAATCACACTTTAAATTATTTTATGCCATGACAAAATATTTAAAATTATTTGGTATTTTACTGATTATCACTGCAATATCATGTAAGTCCGGTCAAGAAAATCAACCAAAAAATAAGCATAATGCACCGACAGTTGCTGATGAAACCAATACGCCGGAAATTCCGGGTGTCCCTGAAGAGGTTTTAATCAAACTTTTCAATGAGTGTGATTATGTGGATTATATTTTTCACAAATTACCTTTTAGTTTGAGTCAGAATGAAGACCCCAGCATCAAGCAAAGTATTAGTTTTATAGACTTTGAAAGACCGCTAAAAAGAATCCCTAAAGGATGTAAACCGGATGCTCGTAAGTTTTTCCATATCAAAGGACAAATTGTATATGATGTAGATGTGTATCTACTCAATGGATGCCATTTTTATGTTTTTGTTGATCAAAAAGGCAAACCGATTTATGCTAATTATATGACTGAAACTGGTGTAAATTATTATAACGGCATCATCAATCAGGCAAAAGGGATGAATCCCAATAATCAATAAAAACAAATCATTGCCTGGAGTGTCTTATTCCTCTTCTTGAACAGAAGGTGGGTACATTTCTTTTATATTTTTAAATAATGTATCTACGCGATACATTTCATCTACTGTTTCATCATAAAAGAAAAATATTTGAGGAATTCTCCTGATCTGACTCTTTATCTTAGGCACTAAAGCTTGCTTCAATACATGGGTATGGTTAATAATTTTTTGTAATACAGCATCAGTATCATCAGCATTGTAAATACTAAGATAAATTTTAGCTTGTGCAAGATCCGGAGAAACTTTTACATAAGTTACAGTCACCATCGCAGCACCATAAATGTAACTGCCTTGTTCCATCAATACAGATGCAAAGTTCCTTTTGATCAATTCACCTATCTGAGATTGTCGCTTACTATCCACTATTCTCAATTAATTTGCGTAAAATTAATACTTTTGTGTTTATAAGGCTTAGAAAAGACAATAATTTTGGGCAATTATAATAACATATTGGATACACCTATTGAATATGTCAAAGGAATAGGTCCCTCAAAAGGCGAGACAATTCGCAAGGAATTAAACATCCACACAGTTGGAGACTTAATCCATTCTTACCCTTTCAGATATATTGATAGGACTATGTTTTACACCATAGCTGATATACGAACTGATGGAGATACTATTCAACTCAAAGGAAAATTAATGAGTTATGAAAAGATAAAAGGAAAAAACAATAGATACAGGCTTCAAGGCTTATTTAAGGATGAAACGGGAACCTTAGAATTGGTATGGTTTCAGCAAATCAACTGGCTAGAAAAAATCCTCCACATAGGACAGGAATATATTGTCTATGGCCGAGCTACTATTTTTAATGGTAAAAAAAGTATGGCTCATCCCGAAATGGAACTCATCAGCGAAGTCAATACAAATCTGACAAAGAGTTTTGATCCTATATATTCCAGTACTGAAAAAATGGATGCAAAAGGTCTGGACAGTAAAGCCAGACGTAAATTTATTAAAGCCATCCTTAGTACTATGACGGAAGCAGATTACCCTGAAACGCTACCTGACTATGTCATGCAAAAACTCAGAATTTGCAGTCGTTTTCAGGCTCTACAATGGATTCATTTTCCTTTAAATGAAGACCAAAAACAACTGGCTATCAACCGTATTAAATTTGAGGAATTTTTCTACCTCCAGGTACTTTTGTTGCAAAGCAAGATGTATAGAAAGCACAAATACAAAAGCGAGCCATTTCCGATAATTGGGGCATCTTTCAATACATTTTACCATCAAAATATGACATTTGAGCTGACATCAGCACAAAAAAGAGTCATTCGTGAAATTAGAGTAGATATGGGCAAAACCGCTCAAATGAATCGATTGTTGCAGGGCGATGTTGGAAGTGGTAAAACCATCGTAGCGCTTTTATCCATGCTTATCGCAAAAGATAATGGATTCCAGAGTTGCTTAATGGCGCCTACTGAAATTCTTGCCCAACAACACTATGAGTCGATCACAACTGCTCTCGGTGATATGGATGTTCGGGTCTCATTGCTCACAGGCAGTATCAAAGGCAAAGCGCGTGAATTAATACTAAATGAACTCGCCGATGGTACTCTTGACATCATCATAGGAACACATGCTCTGATAGAGGATACTGTCGTATTTAAGCATCTCGGACTAGCCATTGTTGATGAGCAGCACCGGTTTGGAGTAGCACAACGAGCCAGCTTATGGAAAAAGAACGATGATTTTACACCACACATCCTCGTTATGACAGCAACACCTATTCCACGCACGCTGGCTATGACTTTATATGGAGATCTGGATGTATCAATCATAGACGAATTACCTCCAGGACGAAAAGAAATAAAAACTATTCATCAATATGAGAAAGATAGACCAGAAGTCATCAAGTTTATGCGCAATGAAATAGCAAAAGGCCGCCAGATTTATGTAGTCTATCCACTTATTGAAGAATCTGAAAAACTAGATCTTCAAAATCTTCAAGAAGGATATGAATACTTGCTCCAGTATTTTCCTATGCCAGACTATCAGATTAGTGTGATTCATGGCAAACTCAAGGCTAAGGATAAAGACTGGGAGATGCAACGCTTTGTCAAAAAAGCTACCCAGATAATGGTCGCTACTACCGTCATAGAAGTTGGCGTAAATGTGCCTAATGCTTCAGTTATGATTATTGAAAACACAGAGCGGTTTGGCCTTTCACAATTGCATCAATTGCGTGGGCGCGTAGGCAGAGGTGCTGAGCAATCGTATTGTATTCTGATGACCGGCTACAAACTATCCAAAGAAGCCCGTGAACGAATAGCAACTATGGTTCGTACTAACAATGGTTTTGAAATAGCTGAGGCAGACCTTAAATTGCGCGGGCCAGGTGATATACAAGGCACACAACAAAGTGGCATCATGGATTTCAAACTTTTAAATATCGGCCAGGATAGAGCGATTATGGATGCTGCTAGAAATATTGCTATCCGCATCATAGAAAATGATCCCAAACTAGAAAAAGATATTCATAAGAACATCAAAAGGCACACAATTGAGCTCAGTAAGAAAAATAGAGACTGGGCTAGGATATCATGAGCGTTATCATATCTTATCTGATATTCGGTTTTCTTTCCTCAATTATTAAAACCTTGCCTATTGATTAAAAATACCGAACCTCCCATCTATTTGGTAGCCATTCCATTCGCATCAAAACCTAAAGAGCAATATGGATTCAACGGGAGCAATATCAACAATGATTCTTATCATACATTAATTTTTATCGTCAGGTATTGTCAAATTCAAAAAAATATTGTAACTTGCGAAAGTGCGAGACGATTTCAACTGGTTTTGGCCAAAAGGCTTTGAAACTCTATTGGTTGTCCGCACTTTTTTTACTTATAACAACACTATTTTTGAAAAATATCTAACTTCATTCTGTTCAACATCATTTTTCCTTACATTTGTAGGATAAATAGTTTAGAAGTGCATTCCTCCAAATCACAGAAAATTCAACAATTTCTTAAAGAAGTACAGGCGATATCTCCTAACACTGTAAAAGCAGATATTCAAACACTGGGACTGTATGCTACCGATGCTTCACTTTATCAGGTATTTCCGCTTGCAGTAGCAATACCCAGAGATGAAAAAGAATTAATTGACATCATACGACTTGCTAATCAATACGAAGTCCCTGTGCTACCTAGGGGCAGTGCTACCAGTCTAGCCGGTCAAACCGTTAATAAATCACTGGTCATAGACTTCACCAGATATTTTAGCAAAATCCTAGAAATCAATGTAGAAGAAAGGTATGCCATAGTGCAGCCCGGAGTGGTGCGTGACTGGCTCAATGATGCGCTCAAACCTCATCGA
This sequence comes from Bacteroidetes bacterium OLB9, assembly GCA_001567255.1. Lineage (GTDB taxonomy): Bacteria > Bacteroidota > Bacteroidia > Chitinophagales > Saprospiraceae > OLB9. The sequence continues at coordinate 29,228 of LNBW01000066.1, forward strand.
CTGCATTTTGCACCTGATCCAGCTACCACTAGTAGAGCGACCTTTGGTGGAATGATAGCCAATAATTCATCGGGAACACGCAGTATTAAATACGGCAAAACCATCGACCACTTATTAGAGCTCAAAGTATTGCTAATGGATGGAACGATACTCCGCATGGGTGCACTCACACCAGATGCCTATGATGAAAAATGCCGGCAAAAAGACCGAGAAGGTGCCATTTACCGAAAGTTTAGAAGCATTATTCATGACAATAAAGGTGCTATCAAAGAAGCATATCCTACAGTTTTAAGGCGGGTTCAAGGCTACCCGTTAGATGAGTTTATAGGAACTGACCAATGGAATTTTGCAAAGATCTTGTCCGGTTCTGAAGGCAGTCTTGGTATCATTCTAGAAGCCAAAGTTCATCTTGAACCGCTTCCAAACTTTAGAGCTGCGTATAATGTACATTACAATGACAGAATGAAGGCCATCCGCGAAGTTCAAAAAATAGTTGACTTTCATCCGATAGCGGTCGAGATGCTGGATTATAATGTCTTCAGACAGAGCATTCGTAACAATGTAACTAAAGAATTGCATAAGATGCTGATCGAAGGAAAGCCGGAAGCCACACTTTTTGTCGAGTTTTATGCTGATACCCAACAAAAATTAAATGAACAAATCACAGCTTTTGGCAATTGGCTCAAGGAAAACAGCAGCGGATATGCCTTTCCACTATATCGAGAAGAAAAAACAATCAATGCAGCTATCGAACTGCGCAAAAAAGGCCTAGGACTGATCATGGGTGATCCTACAGGTCGTAAACCTATACCATTTATTGAAGATCAAGCCATTCCGTTAGAACATCTAGCTGATTACATTCAAGCCGTACTCTATATTTGCGACAAATATGATGTAAAAACGGTACTTTATGCCCATGCAAGCGTAGGTGTACTGCACGTCCGTCCTGAGCTTGACATGACTAAGCAAGAAGATATCGAAATTATGAAAAAGATCTCTAGTGAAGTCTTCAAACTCGTCAAGCAATATAAAGGATCATGGTCTGGTGAGCACGGTGATGGTCGAAATCGCGGACCCAAACTTAGAGAATATTTTGGTGAAGAAGTATATCAATGTTTACGCGAAGTAAAAGAAGCTTTTGACCCCAAGTATTTACTTAATCCCGGCATCATTATCGATGTTCCGCCTATGGATGAACATCTGAGATATGGTACAGAATACAAAGAAAAAAAATACGACTTCGTATATCAATATCGAAAGGATCGATCTTTTGAAAACATCGTTCATAATTGCTCAGGACTTGGAGTATGTAGGAATCACTATGGTGGCGGCATGTGTCCCAGCTTCCGAGCTACATTGGATGAAAAGTCCTCTACTCGCGGTCGTGCCAATGCATTAAGATTAGGTATTTCCGGGCAGTTTGGATTTTCATCGCTTACTGATCCTAAAGTACTAGATACACTAGATTTGTGCTTATCCTGCAAGGCCTGTAAATCAGAATGTCCTTCTAATGTAGATATGGCTAAACTTAAAAGTGAGGTACTTCAACTCAAACACGATGAAAGCAAAATCAGTTTGAAAGAAAAAGCTATTAGAGAAAATGCTTCAATGTCAGCAAAAATAGCCGGATGGAAAGCGCCAATATTTAACTTTTTCCTGAAAAATTCATTATTTAAACGAATGGCTGAAAAATGGATGGGTATCGACAGAAGGCGACAATTACCACTCTATGCCACAACATCGCTCGAGGAATGGTACCACAAGCACTATAAACCCAAGGGCTACGATAGAAAAGTTGTGTTGTTTGCTGATACCTATATCAACTATCACGAAATTAAAGTCGGTAAAGCTGCTATTCGCCTCCTAAATGACTGTGGCTATGAGGTACTGTTAGCCGCTGTAGGCTGTTGTCAACGTCCACGCATTTCTAATGGATTTCTTAAAGAAGCCAAGGCTGCAGGAACAGCCGTAGTTGAGCAACTCATTCCCTATATGGAGCAAGGGCTGAAAATCGTAGTCTGTGAGCCATCATGTACCTCGGCTTTTCTGGATGATATCCCCGACCTGCTGGAAAATGATGCATGGGCAGACCAGCTTCAGAATCATGTACAAGCGATAGATGTCTTCCTGAGTGAAGCCTTGGAATCAGGTGCGTTGAAGGGTAAATTTGTAGCAACTTCAGACCATATTCTACTGCATGGCCACTGTCATCAAAAATCACTGTTTGGCACTGCAGGCATGCACCACATTTACGACAGTATCGAAGGCTTACAATATTATGAACCTGATTCAGGATGCTGTGGCATGGCCGGATCTTTTGGCTACGAAAAAGAACACTATGATGTATCTAAAAAAGTAGCTGACCTGGTACTCATACCCGAAATCAATAAAACCGCTGATCAAACTTTAATTGTCACTAGTGGATTTAGTTGCCGACACCAAATCAATGACTTTACCGACAGGACACCGGTGCACTGGGTAGAGAGCATCCGATTTGTACAAGATACTGCAAAATAGGTTATACAATCACAGCTGTACCGCTGATGGCTACCATCAACATGCTTCCTTTGCCACCTACGGTTTCATAGTCGATATCTATACCAATGACGGCATTAGCACCCATCCTTTGAGCTCTCTTTTCCAGCTCTTTTAGTGCCTTTTCTTTAGCATCGTAAAGAATGCTTTCATAAGATGAAGAGCGTCCACCGACAACATCTGTTATTTTTGCAAAAAAATCTTTGACAAAATTAGCGCCAATGATGACCTCACTAGTCACAACACCGAGATAGGTCTGCACTGGATATCCTTCTATTTGATGAGTAGTAGAGAGTAACATATATTTTTATTTATGAAGATTGAAATGGTTTATACAATGAGTTTTAACATGAATTTAAACGTGTAAATCCTTTTATCAGTTCCCTAAGGAGGAAATGATAATCTTGCTATTAATAAAATGACATATTTAGAATTTAGAAAATTAATTGTACAGCCATTTAAAAATAAGCATACTTTACACCTTAGATTCTTAAAACGAAAATATGCATTGAAAATTGACTATATGAAAATGCTACCTCATATCTATTTTGGCACTCGTTTTCTTGTCCTCGACATAGTAAAACTATACCTAAAGAATAAAAAACGCTGGGCCTCATAGCTATTTTGTATCATTTCCCTTTGTCACAAAGTCTATTGAGTATTATGGGTTAAACCATCATCCCTAAGACAAATTTTCCTTACTTTTGCTGCAATAATCAATACAATGCGCTTTTCACAATATCACTTTGTTGACGAAATCAAGCATAATCTGGAGAAGATGGGCTTTAAAAAACCCACGGACATCCAGTATAAATGTATCCCCAATATTCTGAAAGGTGAAGATCTGCTCGCCATCGCTCAGACAGGCACGGGCAAGACTGCCGCCTTTGCCATACCAGTGATACATATCTTACATAGCAAAATCAATCCCAAGCGACAGACCGGAATCCGATGTATAGTGATGGTTCCTACACGAGAACTAGCCATCCAAATCAATGAGGTATTTACAACATTGGCAAAAAATACAAGAGTCTCATCGATGTCTGTTTTTGGCGGTGTAGAGCAAGATCCTCAGATAGCTAAACTCGCTAAAGGTGTGGATATTCTTATTGCCACACCTGGGCGATTGTTTGACCTAGTCAGTCAAGGACATATTCAACTCCATCGTGCTGAAATACTCATCCTAGACGAAGCCGATCATATGCTAGATCTGGGATTTATTAAAGATATTCGCGATCTGATTCGATTTCTATCTAAAAAAAGGCAAACGCTATTTTTCTCAGCAACGATTGATGAAAAAATCAAAGACCTCGCCTACTCTCTTGTCAAAAATCCAATAAGAATCCAGGTTTCGCCCAAAGATCCAGTCTCTAAAAATGTCGATCACTCCGTTGTTTTTGTAGATATGGACGACAAGCGATTTTTTCTGGAACGCATGGTAAAGGAAAATCCGGAAAGTAAAATTTTAGTTTTTGTGCGCACTAAAGTCAGATGTGAGCGTGTACAAGCGGCCATGCAACGGGTAGGCATAGATGCGGTCTTTATGCATGGCGGCAAGGACCAAAAAGATCGTCTGGATGTACTGAATCAATTCAGATCCGGTAAAGTAAAAATGTTGATTGCTACCGATGTCAGCGCTCGAGGTATCGACATTCCTGATGTGGATTTTGTAGTCAATTATGACCTACCGGAGCACCCAGAAAATTATGTCCATCGTGTAGGTCGTACAGGACGAGGCATGAAAAAAGGAATGGCCTACTCATTTTGTGACGAGGCAGAGCAACCACTTCTTAAGGCCATTGAAAACTATATAGGCAAACAGGTTAAAGTCCTTGAGCTCACCAATGAAGGCTATCAAGAGATAACGACGCTATCAGATGCCAAAAATCTCCGTATGGAGGATATTATCGATGCACTTAGTCCTGAACCTAATAAAAGATATGGTGTAAAAAAAGCCGAAGCACAAAAAGTAGATATCGTAAAGTAGTCTTTTCAACACACTTGCTCAAAATGATTTTTATAACAATCACCACAATTGGTCATTACAGTCAATGTCAATTTTTGATCACAAATACCCCAATAATAATTACACGGCTGGGAGCAATGTCGTAAAACGGACTTTTACCCAAATTACACCTTAGAAATTAACTACATGAGAATGCTACTTCATATCCATTTCGGTACTCGTTTTCCTGCCCTTGACATTGCAAAATTATGCTTGAAGAATAAAAACTCCGAGCCTCATAGCGATTTTGAATCATTTTCCTTCGTCACAAAGTCTGATGATTAATATGAGTTAAATAAAAATTAATTTAGCTTATTTCTATTTAGATTTAATCTTAATTAATATCTTTGCGTGACCAATCAATCCAAAATTAAAAAATAGAATGGACAAGAGGAGTGTTAGAAACGGTATATTATCATTTTTCGTCGTTTTACTTTTGATGCCAATAGGTCATGCGCTGATGGTGATGAATGAGATCGTGCTTGAGGATCAAAAGTATAATGGAGCTATTGCTATAGGTTTTCTGGGATTAGTATTACTCATCTGGGGCTTAAAGAAAAACAGTCATCCAACATTGGCAACTTTACTTGGATTCCTAGGAGCTGTACTGGTTTGGACAGGATGGATAGAGTTTTCATTTATGTGGGTCGCTGAAAAAAACAATGTAGCTCATTATATGGAAGGTGGTGAAATTGCAACAAAAAGAGAGTATCTCGTCATGCTATCGTCACTAGGTTTGCTTGTGACCGTCACGCTTTTCTATTATTTTTCGCGAAGCAATTGTACTTTTTTTATATGGTTACAGCGATTCTCAGGCATACGCAAAGAAATCATGATGCAGACAGGATACAAAAAACCGCTCGCTGTTACAACATTTATTGAGACAATCATGATTTTGTGGTTCTTTTACATTCTATTGCTAGTGGTTTATGATCCTGATATCGCTGGTGACCGACATATAGCCACTTATATTGTAGGTTTTGGCTCTCTGGTGTGGTCGTTATACTTAATAACAAGACTGCTTAGAATACAATCCTTTGATTATGCCGTTAGATATGCCGTGCCGACCGTGATCATTTTCTGGAATTTTGTAGAGGTACTGGGTCGTTGGGAATTGTTTAATGAAATTTGGATTGAGCCTATCACATACTGGAAAGAAGTATCAGCATTTGTAATAGCTCTTTTTGTGTTACTCTATATTTTCATTAAAAACCCTGCATTCAATCGCAAAGCAAGCAAGGATATGACCATCGGTAAGATGGAGCAGGTTGCTTGATAATAAGCTTATAGCTCAGCAACTATGTTTTAAGCTGACCGATTTTCTTGAGCGCCTCCGTTATTTCATCCGGTTTGTTGGTACCGATAAGTATTTTCTTTCCGTCGATAAATTCAAGATTCAATCCTTGGTTGCCTGAAACATTATAGGCTATACCTTTTCCAAATAGACCGAACCGTAATCCCCAACCTCCAAATTCTGCCAGTGGCGCATACGTTCGAACGTACGATTTCTTGATTTGATCCCAAGTGTAATGCTTAAAAGTTAAGTGCATCGGAAAAAAGCGTACATAAATACCATCTTCTTTGATGAATGTTTCAAGCTTGAAAAAAAGAAAAGCAATAGTCAGAGCCAACATCATAACAGTTAAAAACAAAAGTCCAGAATCACTCATGGGCTTATCGCCGAATGGGTGCCCTCCTATAACCTGACGAAATACACCAAATAAAAACAAGCCGTTGACTGCCGATAGTATAACCCAAATCCACCATTGTTTGAATCTTTGGGTTTCCTCAAATACTATTTTATTTCCCATGGTGTTTGTCAATTTAGATTGAATTAGTGTTTGCTAAAACTGAATTAACTTAACGTCCTTTAAAATTATAAGAATAAACTTTTTAATTCTATTTATATTTATCTGCTTTATGCAGTAGAGCGAAAGAGGCACTGATCCTATCCACCCTTAATCGGTTCATTTCGTCAAAGAATTTGCGTTTGATGCTACGCATTTCACTTCGTTCCTATCCATTATCGCTTATTTTTAGAACTAGGTTCATTTTTGATGTATATATTTACTTCAATTGACTTTTTTCAGCAGACTCAAATTAAAAAAAGCAACACTCAAAATCATCCTGTTCAAACTGCTTAAATAACTCAGTCTAGCAATCAATCTTAGTTTCTTTGGAGCTAAATACGAAGACAATATAATTCAATACTAACGATGCAATCAACAAAATGCTCTCTTACTTCGCATCAGAAATGTAAAGCGTTTATTTAACACCCAGCAAACTGACTACCTCTAGAGAAAGATCGCCATAAGCCATTTTATTTGAACGCTGAAAATCGGTAATAGATAGTTGTGTTGCTTGGTCGTAAATACCATTGACAATGACTGGGTAGCCTTGAGCAATTAACGCCTCTTGAAGCCTTTTAATAAAAACCTTAGAGCGGTTTTTAGGACAAACTACAGGAATACTTACATGGCCAGCAGGCTCTTTAACTCGCTCTACCCGTTCGATTCTGACATCATGTTCAGGAGTGACCTCCGGACCGGACAAGGTGTACATATTCATTGTCACTGGTGGAATATCCTGTATTACTTCGATATAACAATCTTTTGGATCAGGGGCATCACAATTTTTCACCTTTTTCTTTACCAACTCTCTTCTGGGTTCGACAATTTGGATTTTTGTCACCTTAACATTTAGTCCCGTAGTATCGGTTCCTGTAAATATATAATGCTTCACTTCTACAATCTCATAAATAGCATCGCGCTCCAACGTTCCATAGCAAAACTTATCAGATCTATTTTGGGCAGTAGCTAAAGTAGTTATACATAAGAGTAATAACAAGACAAAAGGATTTCTCATTTTGATATAAGTTTTGGTAAAAGATAAATATTCTGCAAATGTAGAAATTCTTTATAATTGAACAAATATTATATATAAAAAAAATTATTACTCAATAAATAATAAAATTAAAATATGGTAATGTATAAGACATGCTGCACTTTTTTTGAATATTATCTCGTTATATTTGCACTAAAATTAATTATGCTATGAAGTCGGTTTTTTTCTTTTTATACAGGCATCGTTTTCTCATTCATAACGATCATGCTCTTTACTAACTGTACTACAAAAAAAGAAATTGTCCCTACCACATTGGGCATCATAGAAAAAAACTTTCAAACTGACCTCGTCATCAATTATAAACTCGACAAAACAGGCATTCAGGATACATTTAATAACGCTATCAGTGAAGCCTTAAGAGGAAACTTTGACATTCCGGAATATGATATAAAAATGATCCTCAGCAAACCATCCACTGCCACAGTAGAGATAACCGGTAAAGACATTCTGGTGAAGGTCCCAATTGGTTTATACCTTGAAAAAAAGACATTCCTGACTACGCTTTCAGCACATGGTGTTCTCCAGATGAGTTTCATTTCCAATATTGACATCGACTCTATCTGGAATTTATCCACTAAAACCATTCTTTCAGACTATAAATGGATCAATAGACCTCAACTGACAATAGCAGGTGTTAATATTCCGATACAAACCATTGCTAATGCAGCTATAAAACAGAGTAAACAATATATCGAGACGGCTATAGATCAGTCGATTAAAGAAAATTTGACGCTAAAGGATAAAATGGCTGAAAATATGAAAATTTTCAAAGAGCCATTCCGCATCGATACCTCTATGAATGGATGGCTGAGTATAAAACCACAAGCATTTAGAATCAACAAAGTGAACAATCAACAATTTGCAGCATATGGCAAAATTGAGGTCAAAGGAACTTCCACTTTCACCACTTACAAACCTCCAGTACAACAATCCGTACCATCTCTGCCTAAAGTCTTCTGGTCTGAACACATACCTGATAGTTCCATATTTAGGATTGTTGCAGATATAAAAACCTTTGATATTAATCCGTTTATTAAAGCCAATCTGGAAGGAAAGACCTTTACGGAAGGTGGAAAATCCATCACCCTTTCTAACATTGTCACCAACTGTGATTATCAATATTTTAAGGTAACAACAGATGTAGCCGGCACGATCAATGGCACCCTACTCATCAAAGGCAAACCCCAGTATGATGCAAGAAAAAACGAGTTTTATATGGATAATATTGATATAGAGCTACGAACTAAAAATGTGATCCACAAGGCTGCTGCTTGGATAGGAGAAGGAAAAATCCGCAAGGAACTTGAAAGTATGTTGAAATTTCCTATCAATAGCTATCTTTCAAATGCTCAAAAGAATATTGATGTTTTTCTGAAAGACTTTTATACGGCTTATGGCATAGCATTGCGTGTTGGTATTGGTCGTATCGATTTAGAAAGCTTTGAATTGCAACCTGGTGTGATCAATGCAGTGCTTAGATCGAAGTTATATCTTGAGGTAGGGATAAGTGACTTTAGGAGTTTTAATAAATTTTAAACCTTCAAATTTATCTTTCATCCTTGCGAAACAAGAAGGTACTGGCGAGTAAACCATACACCATGACTGTGATAGAACTAGCCGGCATCAAAATCGCTGCAACAATGGGTGATAATTCGCCTCGTACTGCAAAGTACAAACCGGCGACATTATATATAAATGCCAGGATAAATGCACCTATGATCAGTTTTCGTGCCTGCTTAAGTTTTGTAAGATAGTCGAGGAGTTTCGGAAATGCACGCGCATCCAAGATAGCATCACATGCTGGTGTAAAATTATTAGCATCCTCAGAGATAACAATGCCTACATCGCTTTGCATCAGTGCTCCTGCATCATTCAGACCATCGCCGATCATGATGACCTTATGACCCTTATCCTGGCGCTGTTTGACATAATTAAGCTTATCGATAGGTTTCTGATGGAAAATCATACGCATAGGTGCAGGAAATATCACCTCAAGCCGATCTTTATCCTTATCGTTATCGCCGGACAACATGGTGACACCATATTTTTTGCCTAGCGTATTGACGAGTTCTATTAAACCATCTCGGAGTGTATTTTCAATCTGGAATAGAGTGACATATTGACCATCAATGGATACAAAAACGCCCTGCTCCTGTCGTTGATCATCACCACTCACATAAGCAGCAGAACCCAAAACCACTTCATGACCATCGACAACTGTATGTGTGCCCTTGCCTGTAAACTCCTCAAAGCTAGCCACTTCCGTCGTATAATCAATGTCTTCCAGGTGATGAAAGATGGCTTTACTCATCGGATGATTGGACTGAAATACGGCGCTTTTGATCAAGAAAGCTTCCTTCGATGTTAAAGTCCTGCCGATATTAGTCGCTGTCATCTTTTTATTGTTAGTGATGGTGCCTGTCTTGTCAAAAATGATCTCATCCACCTGCTGAATACGATCGATCACCTGCACATTTTTCAAATAGAAGGACTTTCGTCCAAGAATCCTAAGTATATTGCCATAGCTAAAGGGCACAGTAAGCGCTAGTGCACAAGGACAAGCCACAATCAATACTGCCGTGAATGCATTATAGGCAAGCTTCTGATCGTGCATAAGCCAGTAGATAAGCGTCAACACAGCAATGCTCATAATCGTAATGGTAAAATACTTGCCAATGACACCTATCAGCGTTTGCGTTTGTGATTCTTTGTCGATGCGGAAGGTATCTTCATCCCAAAGCTTAGTTAGATATGATTGACTCACTTTTTTGATAAGTTGAATCTGAATATTCGATCCGATATTTTTGCCACCGGCAAAGAGCTTATCACCTGATTCTTTTCGGATCAAATCTGACTCTCCTGTTACAAAGCTGTAATCTATTCTGGCATTGCCTTTCAAGAGTATAGCATCACCGGGTATAATTTCTTCATTTTTAATTAATAAAATATCACCGGCATCGAGTTTATCTAGGCTCCGCGATTGCCAACCGTTTTCCATCTTGACCAGTGCGGATATAGGAAAATAAGATTTGTAATTTCTGTCAAAGGAAATCGAATAGAAGGTATATTGCTGAAACCACTTGCCAATGAGCAAAAAGAAGATAAAACCCACAAGGCTGTCTAAATATCCTTCGCCTGTAGCAGTGAGAATCTCGTACACACTGCGAATAAACAAAGTCAGCATGCCTACCGCTATTGGGATATCTATATTAATCTGCTTGAGTCTTATCGTCCACCATGCAGACCGCAAATAGTCGATGCCGCTATACAGTAAGACCGGCAATGCCAGTACAATATTAATATAACCCAAATAAAATTTGACCGATGCCTTCTCAAATCCTAGATACTCCGGAAAACTTAGCAACATGATGTTACCAAAAGCAAACCCTGCCAATCCAAGTTTGTAATATATGCTTCTGTCTTGAAGCCCTGACTTTGCCGATGAAAGACGCTGTAGATTGAGTTCTGGCGGATAACCTATCATAGACAGCAATTCCACTACTTTTCGCAGTGATATGAGTTGTGGATTGTAGGAAATAGTCGCTGTTTTAGCCAGGAAATTGACGCGAGAGCCTAGAATGCCAGCGTGCAACTTATTGATGTTCTCTAAAAGCCACACACAAGATGCACAATGTATTTGTGGCAGCATAAAACTGATCTTAGCTAGTGTTTCTTCTTTGAATTCAAGCAAATTACTGACCACATCTTCATCATCTAGAAAAGCATAGTTTTTTCTCAAAACCGACTTCTGACTAACGCCAGGATTAACCTCATACTGATAATAATCTTCTAGTCCATTGCTCTTGAGCACTTCATATACCATTTGACAGCCATTACAACAAAAATCCTTGTCGTCATAGATGATATGATCCTGTGGGCACTCATCGCCACAATGTGCACATCTTATTAGAGTATCTGTTGCCGAGGTATTAGTTTTGAGCATACAACTATCAAATATAAACTTTTACCAATTATACCATAAAACATATCCCAACCATACATATGATCGGGATATATTTTATTTCTACAGAAGTACTGCTTTATTATAAGTCAAACTTGATGCCCTGAGCCAGAGGAAGATCCAAGCTGTAATTGATGGTATTCGTCTGACGGCGCATATATGCTTTCCATGCATCTGAACCGGATTCTCGGCCACCACCGGTTTCTTTTTCGCCACCGAAAGCACCACCGATCTCGGCACCACTAGTACCAATATTAACATTGGCTATACCACAATCTGACCCTGCACCTGATAAAAATCGTTCTGCATCTCTTAGACTATTTGTCATGATCGCAGATGACAATCCCTGAGGAACGCCATTTTGAAGTGCAATAGCATTTTCTACCTCACCTGAATACTTTATTAAGTATAATATCGGTGCAAAAGTCTCATGCTGCACAATCGCCATATCATTGCGACCTTCAACGATACAAGGCTTGACATAACATCCACTTTCATAAGCCGGGCCACTTAATACTTCACCATCTATTAGTACATTCGCACCTTGTTCTTTTGCTGCTTTCAGTGCATTGAGGTAGTTGTCAACAGCTTGCTTATCGATCAGTGGACCTACGTGATTATGAGCATCCAGCGGATCACCTACCCGCAGCTGTCCATAGGCACTTACTAATTTATTTTTTACTTCTTCATATACATCTTCGTGTACGATGAGTCTTCTTGTGCTAGTACATCTCTGACCACATGTACCTACTGCTCCAAACAAGGCGCCTATCAATACCAAATTAAGATCTGCAGTAGGTGTTACAATGATGGCATTATTTCCTCCTAATTCGAGCAAACTCTTTCCTAAACGTTCTGCTACAGCAGCACCTACAATCTTACCCATCCTTGTACTACCCGTAGCTGAAACTAAAGCAACTCTAGGATCATGCGTCATCCACTCTCCTACTTTGTAATCTCCGGTGATGATACAAGATACGCCTTCCGGTACATTATTGGCCTCGAGTACTTTATGGAGTATATTCTGACAAGCGATAGCGCAAAGTGGTACTTTTTCACTGCCTTTCCATACACATACATCTCCACATACCAAGGCAATCATTGAATTCCATGACCATACTGCCACTGGAAAGTTAAATGCAGATATGATTCCAACAATACCTAGTGGATGCCACTGCTCATACATGCGATGATGTGCCCTCTCCGACTGCATCGTCAATCCGTATAATTGGCGAGACAAACCCACTGCAAAGTCACAAATATCAATCATCTCTTGTACTTCGCCCATACCTTCTTGGAGAGATTTACCCATCTCATAAGAAACCAGCTGGCCGAGTGGTTCTTTATATTTTCTCAATTCCTCTCCGTACTGGCGAACGATCTCTCCACGCTTAGGAGCAGGGATCAATCTCCAGGTTTTGAAAGCTTCCTGTGCCTTGGCAATGACCGTCTCATATCCTTCTCTTGTAGTCTCACTCACACTGCCGATCAGCTTCCCATCGACTGGCGAGTAGGATTCTATATACTTTTCCGACTTGATCGACCGGACTCCAGTCCATGTCCCTTCATTCTTTGCTAACAGCCCTAATTTTTCTAAAAATGATGTATTCATTCCGATAATAAGATTTGATTATTTATATAATGATTGCTTTTAAAAAGAAGATTCTAACACTATCGTAATGTGTTCTGAATAAAGCGTCACAAAGATACAAAATTAAAGCTGAAATGCCACAAAACTCCTCCTATAAATCAATGGCTTTGTAAGTTGAGTTACATTAAGATTTTCAGCCTCATCATCGTCAGATGCCGATATGTTGATCTACCGCTGCTAGGATTTCAGTCTCGGCTACTCGTGCTTTATTCAAGAGGTGATCTGCCTTTTTTAAAGCATTTTCGACAAAAGTCACATCGTCAAATCCTACACAGTTGATTCTGACATTAAGAGCGGCTCCCTGCACAGCTGTACGCGCACACAAAGCGCCCACACCTGCATCTGATGCTGAATTAGGATTGCCACTGACAGCCATCTCTTTGATGACCTCCATGCTGGCGAGACATGTTTCCATGACTTTAAGCGGCACTTCAATGGCATTTCTTGTCGCTGCATCCATGGCTGATTTTCTGGCTGCCTTTTCATCGTCACTTGCTTTAGGCATCTTCATCGCTTCCATGATTTGATTGAAAGCCTGTGTATCAGCATCAACCAGCTTGACCAACTGATTTTTAATCTTTTGGCCTCGCTCCGCTACTCCGGAAAAATAATCAATCTTAGCATCCCATCCTTTCTTTTGTGCACTCAGATTAGCCACCATCGTACCGAGAGAAATACCCAGCGCACCTACATAAGCAGAAATGCTACCACCGCCAGGAGCCGGACTCTCGGACGCAGTTTCATCTGCAAAATCGGTAAGTGTCATGTGAATCAACGGACTGGATGTCTTATCTTCCAGCAGATACTCTATGACTTTCTTTTGCGGATCAAAAGGTGCCAATTCAGCTAAACCGAGTGATTTAACGGCTATATGAATTAATTCTCGCTCAGATACACCTGCTGACCGTTTTTGCTTCTCTAAAAAATATTTGCCTGCATCTAATAAAACTGATTTAGGCACTAAACCTACCAACTCCGAGCCTGTCACGCGGATACCTCTTCGATCTGCACTCTTACAGCACTCATTGAAGGCAATATGAAGTGGTGTCTCATTGATATTAGTGAGATTCATAGATATCTGAGCGACACCATACTCTTCAATATACCAGCCGATGGCCTTCACTGACTTACATGCACCAGGTATGCGCACTACTTCTCCATTAGCGTCTAGTACATTTTTTCCTTTTGTATCGGTTTTGACACGTCCATTTTCGCGTACATCAAAGGCAATAGCATTAGCACGCCTTACCGAGGTGGTATTCAAATTAACATTATAAGCTACTAAGAAATCTCTTGCTCCTATGACCGTTCCACCTGCACCGGGATTGAATTCAGCAGTACCATAATCCGGTTGCCAATCGGGATTTTTTAATTTGGCGCTAAGCCCTTCATATTCGCCTGCACGGATGGTTGCCAGATTTTTTCGCTCTGGTCGTGTAGCTGCCGCTTCATACATAAATACCGGAATATTCAGTTCTTCACCGACTCTCTTACCGAGTTGATGCGCATACTGAGCCGTTTCTTCCATCGATATACCGGATACCGGAATCAGCGGACATACATCCGTAGCACCCATACGAGGATGCTCACCTTTATGCTTAGACATATCAATGACTTCAGCGGCTTTTTTGATGGCTCTGAAAGCAGCTTCTACTACTAGATCAGGTGCGCCTACAAAAGTCACTACTGTTCTGTTAGTAGCTTTGCCTGGATCTACATCGAGCAGCCTGACACCTTCCACACTTTCTACTGCATCAGTAATCTGTTTTATGATGCTCATGTCTCTACCTTCGCTAAAGTTAGGCACACATTCTATGAGTTGCTGCATAGTATATAATTTTAATAAATGATTTGAATTTTTATCGTGCAAAATTAGCAATTACCAAGATACTTTGCTGCCAAATGATCTTCAATAATTCAATAAGGATAACAAAAAGAATGTATCTTTGATTTTAAAACAGAAAGGTATTGTGATAAAAATAAAATGGCTCATTTTTCTAGTCTTTACAGTTCAGTGGTCTTACGCTCAAAAAGTAACTGTTTCCGGAGAAATCAGCGTACGTAATAATTTTGCTTATGACATCCTTCCAAACGTCGGTGATCACATCATTTTTTACCACGATCGTGGCACCGAACAAATCTTTGAGGTGTATGATAAGAATCTCAGCTTCATCAGAGCATCCATGCCTGAATTTGAAGTAAAAAATATCAAGCCTTTGGCCACTGTAGCAATGGACTCTACGTTTCACTTTTACTATTCCTTCAGGTCTGGCAATGAAATAGTGACTAGAGCAATCGCTTTTGATAAGTATGTGCAAATGAAGGACTCCGTCACTTTATCGGTAAAAGACAAAAAAATGTTGAATACCAGTGCAAGATTTGCAGTATCGTCTGATAAGTCAAAAGTGCTGTTGTTTACTCCTATGGATAAAATGTTGTATCTACAGATGATAGACAATCGATCTATGACTGTAATTTATGATTACACTCTTTCTGTTCCTGACTTAAATTTGAAAGAAGATTTTGAAAAACTCATTATCACAAATGACGGAGAGATATTTATCATAGCTCATAAAAGCTCGCTCTGGAGCCGAAGTTCCAGTAAAGGTTTTAAATTGATCCACGTGCTATCAAAGGGCAATTTTATTGCTAAGAATTTCGTACCTGAATCTGATCAAATCTCAGAAGTAGTCATGGCATTTGACGAAAAGAACAAGAGAATCGCTCTAGGTGGATTCATTACCAACGGAGACGAAAGCCTGGCGATAGGCTACTTTGCTTTTTCACTACCACCATCACAGATTCCCGATGAAGCCGAGATCATCATCAATAAGTTTAGCAAAGAATTTATGTCAGAGGCAACCGGCAAAGCAGCTAAAAAGGTCAAATATCTTAGTGATTATCACATCAAAGACATCATAGTACGACAAGATGGTGGAGTGCTACTCCTGGCAGAAATGGTCAAAGAATTTGTACGTAGGAATCAGATGATCGGACCTGGCCAATTTGACAGCGGGTATCCATATAGAGGTTATGTTGACTACTATCATGAAGATGTCATCTTACTGAATAATTATGCAGATGGCTCCGAATGCTGGAAAAAAGTACTGTTTAAAAAACAATTCTCACAGGATGATAGTGGCGTTTTTTCGTCATATTTCCTATTTAAAACGCCCTCACGGCTCAGATTTATCTATAATGATGAAATCAAAAACGAAAACACGGTCTCTGAATACGTAATAGATCCTTCCGGCAATTATGAGCGAAAGAGTGTCCTTAGTACTGAATATCAAAACCTTAGACTGAGATTTCACGATGCAGTGCAAACCAGTTCAACTGCTTTTATTGTACCCAGCGAAAAATCATCTAAAATCAATCTTGTAAAAATCGAATATCAGTTTTGAAGATTGATCATGGTATAATAGAAAAATTATAAACATAGAATATTATTTAATATATTTTCATTTTATATTCAATATATTAAATTAAATAACACCTCCTATACGTAAGGACAGAGTTATTCAAATTTTCTAAATGTTGACGATTTTGCTACTGATTTTGACCAGTTTGTCCTGAAAAAGCAACTATTGGGGAGTCCAATCAAGAGAAGAAACAGAAAGTCTCACCTTATTATCTCTTATAAAATGACTATTTATGTCTGTTTTCACTTGAGCTCAAAAATATCTTATCAGACTTTTCAAAAGAAACTGTCCATCAAAATGTCATATGAATTGGATAAAAACAGGCCTCAGGTTAGATCAATTCGTACCTAATTACCATTTATCAATATTGTTCTTATAACTTTGCCGCGTTTAATTTGTTAAATCGTAAGCACAAAACATAAAATTATACGAGTGGACTTAAAAATACCTTTGACACAGAAAAAAACGCGTTGTTATTATCGGCGGTGGTTTTGGTGGTATCGAAACTGCAAAAGCATTGAGCGATAAAGAGGTTCAAATTGTTTTATTAGACAAGCATAATTATCATTGTTTCCAACCTTTACTTTATCAAGTGGCAACCGGTGGTTTAGAGCCGGATAGTATTGCTTATCCGCTTCGCAAGTTAATGCAAAAAATTCCTAACGGGCTTTTTCGTATGGCTGAAGTAAGAAATATCGACCATAAAAATCAAAAAATACATACCGATATTGGCGATTTGAAATACGACTATTTGGTCATTGCCACTGGAAGTATGACTAATTTTTTCAAATTTCAGAAAGAGATTTCTTCTAAGATGATGCAGATGAAGGATATTCCACAAGCATTAGATTTAAGAAGTTTTATACTGGAAAATTTTGAAGAAGCATTGCTCACGTATGATGAAAATAGAAAAGAAGAATTAATCAATATTTCTATTGTCGGCGGTGGTCCAACCGGCGTTGAATTGGCTGGCGCTTTAGGCGAAATGAAAAAAAATATCTTGCCTAAAGATTATCCGGAAATTGATTTTAGAAAAATGCAAATCCACCTTTTCGAATCCGGAGATAGATTATTAGGGCCTATGCACCCTGAAAATTCAGCGAAAGCTTTAAAATACTTAAAAAAATTTGGTGTAAATGTTTGGTTAAATACGATGGTAACCGACTATAACGGCGATGAATTGACAGCGCAAGATGGCACGAAGATAAAAAGCAATACATTGATTTGGACAGCCGGCGTAAAAGGAAATACAGTAGAAGGTTTTGCATCGGATTGTATTGTTGATGGAAATCGTTTTTTAGTGAACGAGCATTGTCAAGTAAATGGTTTTGATCATATTTTTGCTATCGGAGATGTAGCTACAATGGTAAGCGATGCGTTTCCAAAAGGTCATCCTATGGTTGCGCCTGTTGCTATTCAACAAGGTAAATTAGTGGCAAAAAATATCTTAGCACTACTCAATGGAAAAGAACAGCAGAAATTTCGTTACTTAGACAAAGGCTCTATGGCCACGGTGGGCAGAAATAAAGCCGTTATGGAAATAAACAGAATAAAAATGGGTGGTTTTTTTGCTTGGTTAGCTTGGTTTTTTGTTCACGTAATGAGTTTAGTCGGTTTTAGAAATAAAATCTATGTTACTGTAGGATGGCTGTACAATTATTTTACCTACGACAGAACTTTACGTTTAATCATCCGACCGTATAAAAAGAAGTAAGATCGACAAACGGAAATGATGTACAAATTATAAACATAGATATATATTTAATATATTTATTTTTGAATATCAATATATTAAAATAAAACTTATTCGCCTATTATTATTGCTTTTTTAACATTATTCACGTTATTGAGTATCGTTCTTAAAAATCATATATTCGAATTGGCTAGAGTAACGTATGCCATTATTACCTATTTATATTACCCACAATGGTTTGTAAATCGGTAAGGCAGCGGCATTTAAGTACAAAAGTTAAATCAAATTACAATCGTTTAATTTTTTACAAAAGTTCAGTCCTCATCGCCGACTGGCAGAGAAGCATTTCGTCCGCTCTCTTGATGATTTGATTGTTGGGCGATAGGAGTGGTTATTTTGCTAGACGTAACTTTCGTTTGTTGATATAGGCTTTCAATTCTTCAAAAGTCATTCCTTTTGTTTCCTTAGCAATCTTTTCCTTTACTTCTCTGAAGAATTTTACTGTATCAAATTCTTTCTCTTTTTTATTCTTTTTATTCATTTCTAATAATGTCTTTGGGTGAACGAATATCTAACCATCCATATCCGTTTTTAATATTGATGGAATTATAACCTCGAATTCTAAAAACGTTTACAATATGTTTAAAGTTCCAACTCACTAAAAAATCCACATTATTAATCGTTGCACAAGCGATGTGTCGACAATCATTAATGCTTGTTTCCCCAACTACCTTTTCTTTAATATATTCTTCTGCAAGTTTATTCGCTTCTTCAGTTAGTTCAACAAATTGAGTATTCCTTTTGTCTATACTTAAAAAATGTTTTCTAACTTTTTCAGGAGCATTTTCGAGTTCGAGTTCACACAAGTCAGAATAAACACAAATGATTTCCTCGTTCTCTACCATTTCAAAAAGCATGGAAGTTTCGTGATTAAATTCGATGTCAAAAATTCCACCAAAAACAGAAGTGTCAAAATAAAGTCTTGGTTTTCTCACGAGTCAAATTTATACTTTTTGGTCAATTTCGATACTTTAATTTGAATGGTTAGGTTTATTTGTATGCCACCCAACCTCATTGCTTCCCGATGTTCCACAGCGATAGCAGGCATTTTGGAAAACTGATTTGGTTTTTGTGCAATACCTACAAAAGTAAGCAAAACAATAAGAACACCACTGCAAAAAGTGTCATTTTTAGTTTGTCCAGGCAAAAAATCACACCTTGTCATATGCTATGAAGAAAAGATTTTGTACAATAACCATCGCTTAAAACACGAAAAAAGCAACGGATTTTGAGCTGTTTTATTCTGAAAATGGCAGTTGTGTAAGGGTTACGCTTGAATCTGTATGTTTTCGTTCGCTTATTTAGTCTGTCGTGGTACGTGGGTTTGAGCACTTTTATATTCTTTTTTGACTTTGTAAGTCAGCAATGATGCAAAAGTGCTATCACACTTATAGTAAGTCTAAATACTTATTATGAACCTTTAAATAGTTTTTTAAAGAAGTGTCGATCCATCCTCCATGTTGCATATAATGTTCCATTGTCGGTTGATATTTTTCCATCATTTCATCAAAGTGTTTAGTATAAATTTCACGTAGAAGAAATCCTTCTAAATATCCGCTACAATCAACAAGTAGATTTGGATTCGTTTCTAAAATTAGTAAACCTGTTCTTTCCCAATAGTCCGTCTTTTGTAATTCATAAAAATGATTATCGGCATTGTCTAACAACCATTTTACAAGACTTTTTTCGTCATCTGCACTTATTTTATGGTATGCCTCCAAAGCATTTTTTGCTACATCATTTCTCTCAAAATTGCTAACCAAATCGGAAACTTTACTATAAATAGATGCAATATGCTCATATGCTTTATACTGTAATCCAAAAAAAACTTGAAGGTCTAGTCCTATTGCGCTTGCCAAATTTTGATTTTGGTTATACCAGTCAACAACCCCTTCAATAGTCGCTACACCTTTTTTATTAAGAGCATAGAATGCTTCAACTGCTTCATCAATTAATTGTAGAATCATATTGTATTCTAAGGAAGGCTTAAAATCTACTTTTTCATCTTCGCAAAACTTAAGCATAATTCTCCAATCGTCTTCGTCCGGATTATCTTCGATTAAATCATTGCATATACAAATGTCGGTAACTTTTCCGTCTTCTTCTTCAAAAAACAGAGGTAATGACGGTAAGTTTTTAGCTTTAAATTTGTATGCTTTACATCCTTTATAACAATGATTGCATATTCCTTCGACCACCACGTCGTAGGATTTCAAATCTTCGTACACATCTACTTTTTGTTTTAATCTGGATAAAAATAAATCCTTGGACACACGCATATACGACCTATTATCATCTAATAGATTTTGTAATGCTTCAAAGTCCAAAGATTTAAAAGCTTCTATAAGTTTTTGTTTTTCAGCCATCGAGTTTCTTCTAATTAAATGTGAATAATGGAAAAATTATAAGCATAGGATATTATTTAATATATTTACAATTGAAATACATTTTTTTTCTAAATTAAAAACACCTCCTATGCGTAAGTACAAAGTTATTGAAATTTTCTAAATATTGACGATTTTGTTAACGGTTTTGACCAGTTAACCTTGAACTTAGACAATCCAATCAAGAGAAGAAATAGAAAGTCTCCTCTTGCTCTCTTAGAAAAAATGACTATGGATGTCTCTTTTCGCTTATGCTCATAAATATCCTATCCAACTTAAGAAAAGAAACCGTCCATCAAAATGTGTCATGAATTGGATAAAAATAGACCTCTTGTCAGAATAAGTCGTACCTATTACAATTTACATTTATTTTCTTATTTTCTATGGGTATAGTAGTGAAATAGTCAGCTCCACTTATTTTCTTACTTTTATGCCTGGCTTTCATTATTATTAAATATATTTTTCTTTATTGTTATTTTAGAATATGTGCAAACTTCTCAGTTCAGTCCGATCAGAAACCTTATAATACCATCGGACTGGATTATCGGACTACCTACTACAATCACAACTTGTATATGGTCTGATCCAGTTTTGATATCCTCTACCATAAGAATCTTCAACATTATCTGCAAACCTATTCCAGTAGCTTAGATCTATATCACAATATATATATTCATGATTACCATCTTGAAATCTAATGACTACATAATAAATACCATCATACTCATACAAGGAGACATTATTCAGAGCTGTGCTATTCATATCACTATCATCTAAATATCGTATTCTATCTCCTTCATTTTGGATAAATTCTAAAAGTTCATCACAATCTGAAGGTAATTCATCAGATGCATTGCTATTAAATGTGTTTCTAGATATGGTATTAGGTGTCGTTTGCCACTTGTCTTGAGCTATACTCTCTTCCTTTCTACTTTTCACTAATGCATTGACAAGCTGTTCAGTAGGGTGGATCATACTATTTTTTAGAAGGATAGCTGAGATTTCCTCCCAAAGCGCTTGTTTATCAGATACATTTGAAAAGTACTTCATATAAATATCTTGTAAAAGATCAATCTCATTATTGAGTGTAAACATTTCTATCATAAAGTTTACAACCGTTTCCCTTTCTCCATTATCAAACATAAAAGATCTATCTGATAGATTTGAGTGGTCTGCTAATTCTGGAATTTTTGTAGTTTGTAAATAGTTTATCAGACATCTTTTCATTGCATTGTAGTTTCCTGTGCTTTTAAATTCAAACTTATCATTTACAAGAAATAAATTCCTTGTAAAATTACTCTCTGAACATTCTATAAAACCACCATTAGCATATGCTGTATAAAAGTAGTCTATTCAATAATTTACTCTAAAAGGATATTCTATTTCTGCGGGATCGCCATCGTATGAATATTCATCCAAATACTCAAAAGCATCTGCATCAGAATTAAACTTGTACACCTGCAAATTTGTGCAACAATGAGCACCACCTGAAAAATACTGTACAAATAATCTTTCAGAATTACTATCAGGCAGCGTTAATAGTTTAAACTTAGGCGTAAAATTGGATTCTCCACTTACATAGTCTGTAATAGTCATCACACCTTCTGTTTCTGGCATACCCATTATTTTTATAGATATGTAATTTTGTTCAACTGATAAGGTGTCAACTACAACATCTGTTTCTACATCTTGATAATCATTTTTGGTATTATCATTTTTACAACCCAGTGCAAAAATGGCAAAGAGTAAATAGATGAAAGCTCTATATTTTTGAAATAAACTCATTATTTTCTATTTGAAATTAATCTCAAAATGATGCACTATTCCAGTAATATTGTTGTAAAAAATAAAAATTTCATTTAAATTTATATTTGAGTAAATCCTCATTATAGAAGAAGTATTTGCGACTGGACTTTCAGTTATTTCTATTTTATTTCTTAAAAATTGCTTCTTAAAGTCTGTTATTGTGACGGTACCACTAAAATTAGGTATTAATTGCCCCACTTTCAAAAAATTTTTTACATATGTATCTTCATCATTCAAATCTATTCTTAAACTCCTTATTTTAGAGTTAATTCCATCATCAAACATAAAGAATAAACCCAAATTGTAATATTTAAAATGCTTACCGTTAGGTATCATTTTTTGACTATCACTAGGTTTTCCAAATGCCTTTATACATAAATCATCTGTTAAATATCTTGCGTCGACACCATTAATTGTGCCTTTTTCGATATCTATCACCATTTTATTTTGGCTATACAATAAATTACTTATGACTACCAAGTAAAATACAAATATTAATTTTCTCATTTTGATGCTTATATTTTTTAGATTTTTTTATTTAATTATATACTTCTGGATACCACAGCATTCCTATTTTAACGTGAATAATGGATAAGAAAAAAGCATAAAAATTATAAGCATAGGAGATTATTTAATATATTTACGTTTGAAATACAATATTTTAAATTAAAAACCTCCTATGCGTAGGTACAAAGTTATTGAAATTTTCTAAATATTGACGATCTTGTTAACGGTTTTGACCAGTTTGTCTTGAAAAAGCAAAGCTTAGATAATCCAATCAAGAGAAGAAACAGAAAGTCTCCTCTTGCCCTCTCTGAGAGAATGACTATGGATGTCTGTTTTCACTTGAGTTCATAAATATCTCATCCAACTTATGAAAAGAAACCGTCCATCAAAATGTCTCATGAATTGGACAAAAATAGGCCTATTCTTGCCGCTGCTTAATGATTTTTCATGATAGTTTTATATATAATTTGCATTGTATTGACCTACCTATTATTGACCATAATTGCCAAGAACTTCGTCAATAGATACTGAAACAGTATTCTCAACATCTACCGAACCTGATACTTCAACATAACCACCTACTACTTTTACAGGTGATACTAAAAAATGTTTGTAGAGCAATAACCCATATTCCTATTGCTATGAATAATAGTAATATGTTAGTTGTTTTTTTTGATTCCATGATTTAATTTTTAATTTTCTTTTTTTCCAAAATTGTACCCATCTATTACCCATTTATATATTCTTACAGCTATATGAATTAAAAAATATAACCAGAAAAATGCAAAATAAAAAGATTCATGATCGATATAATAATCTCCTTCGGTATCAAACTTACAATACAACATACTTAAGAGGAACGGAACAAATAATGATATTATAATTAACAACCTTCTATTTCCTTCATTAATTATCTCTTTATGAAAAGCTAATTTAAAACTAACTAATTTACAAATCAACCAAAAAAAAGACTTTATTAGAGGCTTTCTTTCAATTTCAAATTTTGGAATTTCAACTTTTGGCGCAGTTTGATCCGATTGATAGTTGTTTACATTTTTTAAATCAGGTTCAGTAATTACTATTTTTTCTTTTTGCAAAATCATATTTTGCCAAATCCACGAAATTACAGATGAGAAAAGAACTACTATAATGACACCACCACCTACTTTCCAGTTATTTATAACTATAAGTGCCAACCACCCTACTATTATAAGTAAAATTAGTAATAGACCAGATAGAAGTTTTAATTTATTCCTCTTCATTTATTTTTTTTCATCACACATAATTTATATATACGCCAAATTTCGTATATTTTCCGTATAAAAGTAATTCATTTTTTTCATATATCCAAACTATCCAATTGACTTTTTATATTTTTTCTCCACTTATCTGTAATATGCGTATATATATCTGTTGTCTATAGTGCATTATGACCTAAAAAATCTTGTACGATACGGATATCTGTCCCATCTAGTATTTGATGGTTGTCATATATTTTCTATTTTCGATGAGCGTGATACGGGCTTACTCTTCAAAATTCATCCATTTGTAGGCTGTAATCGAATAGCTTAAAGAACACTTTTTGACTATTCTTTTTTTACCGAAAAACGAGAATTTTAATATAAGTAAGAAAATTCTCCGTAGCAATACTTCAGCTTACACTAAGTCTTTGATTTTCATCGAACTCACGTAAGATTAAGATCTTATCTTGTCAATGGTATCTCTGACCATCTTTTTCAGGCTATTGCCAAATTCCTTTAAAACTTTATGCTCGCTCAAAAATTTCACCCAACTATGTTCAATCCAATGATGCAAAGGTGTGATCAGAGCAATAATCGATGCCTTAACTGCTAGCACTTTCATTGGCTCATGATGAGTAATAGAAACCATTTGATCAGCTAATAAATATATTATCAACTCAAACAAAGTAATCAGCGATATATAGCTCATGATTTTAAACCACCATTTCGGCACTTTAAAATTAGAGATAAATATCATTGACATAAATGCTAATATGATCAATAAAACTAAGACCTGAATTTGTAGGTTAGATTTTCTATTATGATCTTCAATCAACCTTTGTTCCTCAAGTTCTTTATTCTTCAAAACATTACTGAGTTCTATATCTCTAATGTACTCATTATTATGGATAGTCAAAATTTCATCTTTGGCTTTGTTTAATTGTAGCAAAAATGGTCGATCCAGATCTTTCATCAAAGGGAGCAAAACAGCCCCAATTTCAGAAGCGGTAAAAAAATTATTATTTTTTACGGCCATATCAAAAGCCCTTCTATAATTGTATAACATCATAGGAAAGTCACCATGCCTATTATAATACTCAGCCAGGCGAATATAAAAATTTACAGTGTATGCTTCATTTTTGGTGTCAAGCAATTTTTCTGCTCGTAAAAAATTAGCTACAGCAGATGGATTATCCTTTACATTTTCAGCTATATAGGCATTAATCCTATAATACAACACTGAGTCCTGATGTCCAATTTCCTGGAGTCTATTAGGAAGTCTATTTGTGTATAAATGGGCAATCCCTTGTATATCATTTTTATTCATCAAAGCGCTCCGAAGTTCTGATTCAGCACTTTCAAATAACTTAGGATATTGCTTTGAATGAGCAAAATTAAGTACCAAATTACTTTTAACTGAAGATTCATCCCAGTTGTCAGATTTATTCTCAAATATGGCTATCACCATCATATTTGAATAGTATGCCAAAGAATCTACAGGCTGCTCTGAAATAATCAGGTTTTTGCATTCCTCTAAAAACGATAGTGCAGTAATATATTTTTTCTGTTTGAAGTAATAAAAGGCCAATTCTTCAAGTGCTCTCTTTAATAACAAATTATCTTTAGATAAAAAACTTTGATTCCTTGCCTCCAATAAAAATTTCAATTCTTCAGCCGGTTGATTCAAAAGTTCATAGTATTTTGCCCTCAGCGACAACAATTTGATTTTGTTTTCTGTGCTCAAATTACCTATTCTGCCTAAATCATCAATCAAAGTGCGCGCTTGGTTTGCATTGCCTATCTTCAAATAATATTCTGAGGCCACCTGTAATAGCGCTATCTGTGTCGGTACAGTCAGATTATTGATAGAGACCAGTGTATTTTTTATAAAATTATCCATTTGACTGGAATCACTTGAGCTCTTAGGCTTTGCATACCTAATTAATGCTGTTCTAACTTTATACTCCCACTCGTTGCTTGATATTTGAATAGCTAACTTGTTGGCTTCATTCAGAGCAGCTAATCCCTTATTTTCTTCATCTACTGTAGAATCTATGTAAAATTGTGCTGCTTTGAGCAATGCTGGTATTCTTTTTTCAGGAATTGTATGATCATCACTCAATTCCTTCCGCCAATTTGTTTTGACATCTGAATCTGTGTTACATGCTGCAAAAAGCAACAAAAAACCAATTGAGATAAATATTATGTAATAATTTTTCATGATACAAAATAAAAATAACACAAATATTCTTCATTTCCATCTATTTTCATAATTTTAACGCTGAATAAATATTTTTTAATAAAATTTTCAACCACCTATTATGAGAAACTTAAGAATATCTTTGTTATGCCTGATTATTTTAGGCTTCGCATTGGCTTGCAGTAAACATATAAAAGATACTTCAGAGCCACCTTCGCAATCATTCATACCTGTGAACAAAGAAGTCGCAAAGGCACTCTTCAATAACTTCAGGAAAAAGATGGGCTACATTACAGCAAATGGAATGGTAAAAGATACAACACATGGCTATATCGATTTAAGCACAAAAGATCTAAAAACTTTAATGGCACTTGCTAATAGTATTGAGCAAAAAAATATTTCAGGTTATAGATTGTATTATGGTTATTCTAACGAAGAAAATGTTGTATATTACATGATGAGCACTATCGACAATAATGGAAATGAAGGTACAGATTATGTAGCTACACCTCAATCCAACAAAAAGACTCGCCACCTTGTCCATACCAGTGTGACGTTAGAAAAACAGGCCTTGGTGATCAGTAATCCTTTTAATCTCTTTCGATATTACGCTAAAGCGTCTTAATCAGATTTTAACATCAACACTACATTATACCAATCTATCCAAAAAAATGGGGCAGAAGAAAATAATTCCACTGCCCCATTTTTATTTTAATGAATAACTATAGGTGACTACTTAATTGCCCCCCATAGATTCAAGTTTTAATTTGTACTGATTAGACTTTTCAAAATCACCCTCTCTAGCATAGATTTCCTTTAATGCTATTTTTACGTTCACATCATTAGGATCCAGCTTCTCTGCTTTTTCAAAATAGGGTTTAGCTTGTAGGAAGTAACCATCCATTTCCTTTTTGATGTCATTGTACTTCTTAGTACCGGCAGGCGTGATATCATCACTCAGAGCATTGAGTTTACTGGTAAGGCTGGCAGCTTTATTATAATATAATGCTCCTTGACTATACACTGCATCAAAAGACTTTGGATCGAGTTCCACCGCTTGGTTAAAATAAGACATTGCTTTATCAAAATACTCATCAGCTTTAGCTATATTATCTTGTGCTCTTTCATTTTGATTCAGCTGATCATATACATTACCCATAGTGGTATAAACCGACACATTGTCTGGTTCCTTTTTGATGGCGGCTTCGAGCTTTCCTATCAGTGCATCCAGTTTCTGAACTCTAAGGTAGTAATTGATTTCCGCGAACAACAAGCTACTGTCATCCGGGTTAAGTGTTTTGCCTTGTTCAAGATACTGCATTGCTTTTGCTTCATCTTTATCCACCGTCAGGGTAAAAAGTGCTTCATACACTAAAGGTTGAGGATATTTCTCTTCATATAGTTTGAGAAAATACGGATAGGATTCTTGCTTATACTTGCCCAGGTATCCAGCTGCAGCTGTATAAAAATAGTGATCACCTCTAGCAACAGCGTCATCCAAACGGCTCTTTTCTTGCCTTTCCTTTAGAATTTCATAGTCTTGTATGGCTGCTTTAAAGTTTTTAAATGCATTGTCGTAATCATTGACTTGAAAGAATGTAATACCGATATTATTAACATGATCTTCATTCTCTTTCAATCCTACCAGAGCGTCTTTCTTCTGCGATTTTTTAACTGCAACTGACAATGCTTTTTCAAATGCTTGTTGAGCTATCAATCCTGCTTCTGGTGTTGTCAGTGGGTATGAAGGATCAAGTACCTTTCTATTCATTTCTGCTCTCGCTATCTCATTATAAATCTGGCCTTTCGCATTCCAAGCATCAGGGTCAGCTTGAGCTTCTTTTGATGTAAAAATTTCATCAATTGATTTCAGTGCATTTGTAAGATCATCTTTGTTAGCAACTGGATCCATGTAGTAATTACCCAGTGCTCTATTTGCCTTTTTCAATTGTTTTAAATAATCCTGGGCATTAGCAGCAGAAATAGCAACCAAAAAGACAAGAGCCCCTAAAAAAATTTGTTTCATCGTAAATTCTGTTTTGTTAAAAATATAAGTACGTATGTAGAAAATAATTTATTGTCATATCCTACAATATCACATTAAAGACGTAAGACAAAGATAAACTTTCTACATATCAAGTTAAAATTTTATCAATCTTTTGTTAAAACATTCTAAATCTTTTGTCTAAATAAGCACACAAATGCTGCTTATTCCTCTTCTTCTTCCTTTTCATCCCGCCTGATTACCGTCACGTCTGCTATAGATTCATTGTCTCCGATTCTGATAACTTTCACACCTTGAGTGGCACGTCCCATCAAACGAATGTCAGATACCGGAGTACGAATCACAATGCCATCCACTGTGGTAATCATCAGATCATCAAATTCACTCACCCACTTAATAGCTATTAACTTCCCAGTCTTTGGCGTGACATTGATTGTCTTAACACCTTTTCCACCTCGGTTGGTGATTCGATAATCTTCAAGTGGAGAGCGTTTTCCATTACCTTTCTCTGAAACAACAAACACAGAGAAATCTGCACGGGTAGGATCAGCAGCAATCATACCGATTACCTCATCATGTTCATCATCGAGGGTGATGGCCTTTACGCCGGCGGCTGTTCTACCCATCGGCCTTACCTTTGACTCATTGAAGCGGATGGCTCGACCACCTTTATTGGCTATAATAATCTCATTGTCACCACTGGTCAATTTAGCCTCTAGCAACTGATCTCCTTCATTGATAGTTATAGCATTGATTCCATTGACTCTTGGCCGAGAGAAGGCTTCTACAATGGTTTTTTTAACCAATCCTTTCTTAGTACAGAAGATGATATAGTTATTATTAATAAAGTCTTCATCACCCAGGTTTTCAATCTTTATGTAGGCCCTGACCTTATCATCTTGTGGTATGGCCATGATATTTTGAATGACTCTTCCCTGAGCACTCTTGTTGGCTTCCGGGATTTCAAAAGCCCTTAACCAGAAACATCTGCCCTGCTCTGTGAACAGCAACAAGTAATCATGACTATTTGCAATAAACATCTGCTCTACAAAGTCGGTATCTCTAGTCTTTGCGCCACGAGATCCACGACCACCTCTGCTCTGCTGTCTAAACTCATCCGTCTTAGTACGCTTGATATAGCCAAGATGAGATATTGTGATGACCATCTCTTCATTTGGTATCAGATCCTCTATACTGATTTCGTCATCGGCATAAGAAATTTCTGTTCTTCGTTTGTCACCATATTTTTCGTTGACTTCGTCCAACTCTTCCTTGATAATACCACGCTGCAGGGCTTCACTGGCTAGGATATTTCTATAATGCTCTATTTTGGCAAGTAATTCTTGATATTCTTCTTTGACTTTTTCTATCTCGAGACTAACTAATCGTTGTAATCTCATTTCGAGTATAGCTTTGGCCTGAATCTCACTCAACTGGAATGCAGACATGAGGCCATCCTTAGCGTCATCTACAGTTTTAGACTGTCGGATGATGCGTATGACTTCGTCTATATTGTCCAGCGCAATTAATAATCCTTCAAGGATATGAGCTCGCTCTAGTGCCTTTTCCAGATCGTATTGCGTTCTACGCACTATCACCTCTAATCTAAATTTAATAAACTCTGACACCAGATCCTTCAAGTTGAGCAACATAGGACGGCCATTGACCAGGGCAATATTATTCACTCCAAATGATGATTGAAGCGGTGTAAATTTATATAATTTGCTGAGTACTACGCTCGCCATTGCATCACGCTTAACTTCGATCACTATTCTCAGTCCGTTTCTATCTGATTCGTCGCGAATAGCCGATATGCCCTCTATCTTACCTTCATTGACCAATTCAGCAATTTTGCTTACCAGCATAGCTTTGTTGACCTGATAAGGTATTTCACTAATGATGATGACTTCTTTACCATTGTGTCCAGACTCAACTTCGGCGCGGCCTCTGACCACCACTCTACCTCGACCAGTTTCAAAAGCTTCTTTGACTCCTGAATAGCCATATATAACACCACCAGTCGGGAAGTCCGGTGCTTTGATGTGCTCCATCAATTCTTCAACCGAAATATCCGGATTATCTACTGCTGCCTTTATTCCTGCAACAACTTCCGACAAATTGTGAGGTAGCATATTGGTAGCCATACCTACTGCAATACCTGAAGCTCCATTGATCAGAAGATTAGGAATCTTAGTCGGTAGCACTGTAGGTTCTTCCAATGAATCATCAAAATTCAATCGAAAATCAACCGTATTTTTATTAATGTCCGCCAAAATATCATCAGAGATACGCGCCATCCTAGCTTCTGTATAACGCATAGCCGCAGGACCATCTCCATCCATCGATCCAAAGTTGCCCTGACCATGTACTAATGGATATCGAAGTGACCATTCCTGAGCCATTCTCACCATCGCATCATATACTGAACCATCTCCATGTGGATGGTACTTTCCAAGGACTTCACCTACGATTCTTGCGGATTTCTTATGTGCCTTGCCATAAGACAAACCTAATTCTGACATGCCGTACAACACCCTTCTATGCACGGGCTTTAATCCATCCCTGACATCCGGCAATGCTCTTGCCACAATCACTGACATCGAATAGTCAATGTATGAAGACTTCATTTCGTCCTCAATACTTATCGGGATAACTCTTTGATGATTAGCCATTTATATATTTATATATTAGTTATCAAAAACAATTCGCAAAGATACGAAAAAAATATAATATTACACACTAAATATGTAAAAAAATAACTGGTTTATTTTTTGATAATATCAATATATAAAACATTGAATATTAATGTATAATAATTCAAAACCTGATTCTTTAGCGTGTTCATTTCGTCCTATTCATACTGGTTGATGATTCTACATCAAAACGAGGTGATCATAGGTGATTTTCCAGCCAAGCAAGCAAGCGCTCAAATACTTCTTGTTTTATATCTTCATTGAGAATTTCATGGCGCATCTCAGGGTATAAGTGCAGTGTAATGTCATTAAATCCATCCTTTTGAAGATGCGCAACGGTAGTTTTCACTCCTTTGCCAAAATCGCCAATTGGATCCTGGGCTCCACTAATAAATAGAAATGGAAAATCATGCGAGATGCTTTTGGCCCAATCTCTTCGCGTAGCCCGATCTACAAATGACATCAACCCATAAAATCCATTATAGGTAAAAGGAACACCATTCATGGGATCGCTGGTAAAATCTTCTCGGTTGGTCTTGCTCAAGCTTAGCCAGCTTGTACTGTCACCGCCGGGTTCAGATGAAAACCGCATATTATTCATCTTACTAAAGACATTATTGAGCACCCAGCTGCGTTGAGCAGGACGTAAGCTATTGAGCATTTTAAGATAGTTTTTTGCAATGGTCGCGCCATGCATTTTGCCTCCTGTACCTACAATCACTGCAGCACGAAAACGATGGCTTTCTTCTTGCAACAAACAACGAGTAATGAATGACCCCATCGAATGTCCAAGTATAAAGTGTGGAACATCCGGAAAGTGTTGCTCAAGTTTCGTCGCCATAGCCTTAGCTACATTCAATACAAAACCCGTCGGATTGTGCTTTTGAAAAAAGCCCATGTTGTCATTGTTGCCGGCTGTCCTTCCATGTCCCGGATGATCATACGTCAGTACAGCATATCCATGCTCCGTAAGGAATCTTGCTAAAGCATCATATCGGCCACTGTGTTCTTGCATACCATGCAAAATCAATACCGTTCCCTTAACAGATACAGCTTCAGGAGTATAAATGGTGTGATATATTTTGCTATTAACATCAACTGTCGTTTCGACATGATGAAAATCGCTTTTCATATTCATTTTAAAATAAGTTTATAGTTAAACAATCAATATTTTATATCTTAAAATGTTTAAAAAATTGACCACTTAACTTCCAATTACTGTAAGTAGCATTCGGATGTTGCGACTTCTCGTCCGTGTCCATTCTCAATACAATTTAGATCGAAAAAAAATTGTTGATTTATTTCTTAATTAGAATTGAACTAAATAAAGACCCTTATGTTTAAAAGTCAAACAACAAAAAGGAAGACAACCATATGGCAACAGTAAAGTTTAGATTTGAAGATACCTCTATACCAGAAAAAGTAGTGGAAAATGTAGAGACAGATATGTCAATACTTGAGGTCGCTGAAGAAAATGATGTGCATCTCAATCACAACTGTGGTGGAGTGTGTGCTTGCTCGACATGTCATGTATATATGATAGAAGGCGAAGATGCCGTAGAGGAAATCTCTGATAAAGAGGAAGATTTTATAGATCGTGCCATCAATCCAAGAGTAGAGTCAAGACTCGGGTGTCAGTGTGTGATACTGGATGAAGACGCATACATAGAGGTCATCATTCCGGATCAACGCAATATCATCGGGCACGAGCATTGATAGATTATGTAAATTGAAATTGACAAAAAGAAACCAATAAGATCGATCATGATTTTGTTGGTTTTTTTATTTAATACTATACCTCCTAGACCAATAGCAAAACAAGTTATATTTGCCATTTTAATCTATGCCACATAAAAAAATTCAAAATCATATACTTCATCCTACAGTAACAATTAAAGAAGTAGGTAGCGGTTCGGGATTAATCCTTGATGGAGACCAATGCTATATCGTCTCTGATAGCTCAAATGTATTGTATCAATGCAATCTGGAGAAAGGAATAGTAGATAAGAAAATAAGTTTGCACATGGATGGCAAGCTAGAAGAAAACCTGAGCAAACCCCAAAAGCCTGATTTTGAAGCTTGTTGCTCATATGATGGTCACCATTACATTATCGGGTCAGGATCAACTGAAAACCGAATGGAAATGGCCATTCTAAACCAAGATTTTGTACTCCTCGAACGCAAGTCTTTAGCACCCTTGTATCATAAAATGATGCTGGCTACTGGCATTGGCATTGAAGATTTCAATATAGAAGCAGCTGTAGTGTACTCTGAAAGTAAGGCTTTATTTTTCAATCGCGGCAATGGACCCAACCGTAAAAATGGCATCATCACAACTGCACATTGGTACAAAGATCACAGTAAGGTCACCGGATACTTACCCATGCAACTACCCACCATCAATGGCTTTGACAGTACGTTTTCTGATGCCGTACTGACAGACGATGCTATCTTTTTTCTAGCCACAGCGGAAGATACCCGCTCAGTATATGAGGATGGTGCTGTAGCGGGCAGCGCTATAGGTAGAATCGATGCTAAAACCTTACAAATGACCGACTTTGTCGTGATAAGCAATGATTACAAATTAGAAGGAATCGCACTGCAGGCATCTACCAGTGACACTGTCATTTTTCTTGTGTGCGAAGATGGCGATGATACACCAGCAGGCACAAAACTATTCAATCTAGAAATGCAGCTTGCAGAATAGATCATGTGACTTATAGCAACATAGGAAAAGGTATGCAACCATGATCATATACTTCAGCATGTTTGATTTCGCAATGAGTGATTGTTCATAACCGAAGGTCGCAAAAGTATCGGCTTGCAAGGTATCCTTACCATCGTATTTTAAGCTAAATTAAGGATTATAAATTTTCTGTTTGAAAACGCTAGTTCATATCTACTATAATACTCGGTTTTCTGTCCTCGACATAGTAAAAAACTATATCTACGGAAAAAACATTTGAGCGTTCTTGCTAAATTGTATCATTTCGATTCGCAACAAAATCTAAAGGGTAATATGAGATAAAAATATCTTTGTATCGTCAATCTAGTTATTGAAATTAAGATAAAAAATACTTGTTGCCAGCAATATTGTAAGCCACCTTTGTACAATAATGGTCAAATTTTACAAAAAAAAATATAAATAATCCAATTTTACTATTCAATTGTAATTCAGCGCATTATAAAATTTCTATTAATTTGTATTCATATAGATACGTTTACAAACGTATTTACACGTATAAAAAACGCATCATTAATCTGAACGCCTCCATCTTTGCCTCATCAATCGATCGCAAGATCCAAATTTGTTTCACCCGTCGGTGATAATTACAATAAAACATATGCACGATTATCACGGACACAAATTTTAATTATCATGTTACACAATGTAAAAAATTCAGTTCAGATTGTTGGCCACGTAGGCAGCGACGTTTCACTCATGTCTTTTGACAATGGCAACAAAAAGGCTACCACTATTGTAGCGACCAATGAATACTTCACCAACAGTAAAGGTGAGAAAAACAAGCAAACCAATTGGCACAAAATCATCGCATGGGGCAAGACCGCAGAAGACCTCGCAGCCTATCTAAAAAAGGGAGCAGAAGTGGCAATTTACGGTCGTCTATCCAACCGAACTTATACAGATGCCTCCGGCACCACAAAATACGTCACGGAGATCATCGTCAATGAGTTTTACAAAATAGCAAAGGTCACTACCAATACTTCGGAAGCTGTTCCTTTTTAATATCATTAATTTTATTACTTATTCATTCATTTATAAAAAATAATATCATGGCAAATATAATTAAAAATTCAGTTCAACTTATAGGCAATCTGGGTAAAGATGTAGCGCTTACCACATTTGATAAAGGCAGAGTCAAAGCAGTAATCACCATCGCTACCAATGACTATTACACCAACAATAAAGGTGAAAAAGTGCAGCAAACGGAGTGGCACAACCTTGTAGCTTGGGGCAAAACCGCTGAAATGATGGCGCAAACACTATCCAAAGGAAATGAAGTGGCCATACAGGGCAGACTCACTAACCGATCATATGAAGACAAGGACGGCATCACCAGGTATATTACAGAGATTCTAGTCAATGAATTTTACAAGCTCAGTAGAAACGACAATTAAGGTTATACTTCTTTAAGCCGGATGGAAGAAATGCTGTCCGGCTAATTGCCTATGTAGAAACCGGTTACTTTTATATCTTTACACCAATATTTCAAAGTACTCATCGATGGAGAGAAAAGAGCAATTATCAGAAATAAAGGATGAACTACTGGCGCTCATCAACAATGAAAGTTTGAACAGCTACCAGAAAAACAAGGCTTATTTCTCACTATTGAGTACAATACTGGAACTCGCCACTGAAGAGGACAAGCTCAATTTTACGACCTTATTTTCAAGGCTGGCCTATGCCGGAACCAAGTACAAACTCAAGCAGGAAACACTGTATCTGTGTCATACATTCCGCAAAGCGCATGAACGCGGCATTATCAGGTCTGACACTGAAGTAATGTATTCTGATCTTGGCAGATATGTATGTTGTCAGTTGATGAAAGCCTTTTTTCAAGTGATCATAGATGAGCGTTACATAGAGCCATCAGAAGAGTTGATTGCAATATTCTATCAAGAGAAGGAGCAGTATCGAGATTTTAAATCTGTGATAGAAGCAGTTATCTTTGAAATTGATCCATCAACCAAGCAATTATTCTTTTTTGATGAGGATGAACCGGACAAAGAAAAGATAGCAGTCTATGATATTCAGGATAGAAATGAGCTATTTACGCAAAATGTAGAATCACTCGTCAAAACATTCAAACTACCCGTCCATGTCAACTTCATAGATACTAATATCACCTTAGACAACTTGTATCTGCCTACTGCACTCATAGTTAAGCCCGATCATATGCTAGATGTCACTAGCATCTCAGAGTGCTTCAAAACGCGGACAGCTGAGCCCTTTCATTACCTAATCAGCAAGTTTAAACCCATGGAGTTTACCAGACCACTGCTTATCGGTAATCTAGTCAACTTCATTCTGGATGAGCTCTCATCCAATCCTGGCATCACCTTTAAACAGATTTCATCTAAACTATTCAGATCCAATCCTTTAGGCTTTGCAATCTTAGATGACGAAAATGTAAGGAGTGTCTTAGCTAAGCTTCAAGCACAATTCAATAACCTCAAGAAAGTTATCTTAGTCGATTTTCCGACGCTGAGTATTTCAACAGACCGAATATTTTTGGAGTCGGCGTTTTATTCGAGAGATTATGGCATCCAGGGAAGACTCGACGTGCTGCACCAGAAGCCAGGGAATATCCCGGGATATGATATTATCGAGCTGAAAAGTGGAAAAATTTTTAAACCCAATGCCTACGGCATCAACGCTAACCACTATATTCAGACCTTACTGTATGATCTGATGATTAAATCGACTTTTCATCCTAAGACCAAGTCATTCAATTATATACTGTATTCTGCAGAATCAGATAAACCACTGCGATATGCAGCTCCGGTACGACAGCAACAATACGAAGCTATGAAACTTAGGAATGATTTGATAGCGATAGAAGAAAAACTAAAAACTGCTGACCAAGATGATGCTATCTTTCGATATATCAAGCCGGAAAACTTTACTCAACAAAGTGGCTTTGCGCTTACAGATATTATAAATTTTAATAATTTATATTCTACGTTAGATATCGTTGAAAAGGCTTACTTTACCAATATGTCAGCCTTTATCGCTAGAGAACAAAGTCTTTCAAAAACAGGAGAGCACGGCACTGATAAATCGATCGGTCACAGTGCGCTATGGCTCGAAAGCGACGAAGAAAAACGTGATCGGTTTGCATTACTATCAGGTCTTGTGATCACACACAACCAATCCAATCAAGATGATGCATTCATAACATTCACTAGGACGGACACAGATCAATATCTTGTCAACTTCAGAGTAGGTGATATCGGTGTACTCTACCCTAATGTCAAGGATCAGTATCGCTCTGTTTTAAAAAATCAAATTTTCAAGTGCTCAATCACGGACTTGTCAGCTGAAACCATTACAATCAAGCTCAGAAGTAAGCAAAATAATCAAGAAATTTTTAAAACAGATATTACATGGCGTATTGAGCAGGACAGTTTGGATTCTGGATTTAGCTCGATGTACAAAAATCTTTTTACTTGGGCTGCAGCATCAGCCGAATATCGTCAGCTTTTCTTAGGCTTACGACCACCACAATTTACACCAAATGATGTAAAAATCGAAACCGATGATCAATTGACAAACATTCAAAAAGAAATGCTCGCCAGAGTACTCACTACTAAAAATTACTTCTTACTTTGGGGGCCACCAGGGTCTGGTAAAACCAGCGTTATGCTCAAAAATATCGTCCGACACCTTCATCAACATACTGAAGAAACCCTCCTCCTACTGGCATACACGAATAGAGCTGTAGATGAGATTTGTGAAGCCGTAATGAGCATCTCCACGGATTACAAAAACGCATTTGTCCGCTTAGGTAGTCGTATAGCCGCCGGTGAGGCTTATCGTAGCAATCTCCTCGATCAAGTTATCCAGCAATTCAATACTAGGCAAGAAATCTTGGATTTTCTTCAGGCAAAGCGAATATTTATATCGACTGTAAGCAGCATCGTCAATAAACCGGAGTTATTTCAGTTAAAATCATTTGATACTGTCATCATTGATGAAGCTTCACAGATCCTTGAGCCCATGCTCTGCGGATTACTTTCCTCGTTCAGTCGATTTATATTGATAGGTGATCATAAACAATTACCGGCAGTAGTTGCTCAGCCGACGGATGAAAGTCGCATTAAAAGTGAGGCATTGATCGAAGTAGGCATCACCAACGCCAGGGTATCACTTTTTGAAAGGTTGTACCTCCAATGTGTCAAAAATGGGTGGGATCAAGCCTATGGCATCCTCCACGAGCAAGGTAGAATGCATGAAGCACTGATGGAGTTTGTCAATACGCACTTTTATGAACATCAGCTCCTACTATTGCCGAACCTTAACCGGTTAAGTGCATCTCGGTATTATAAGCAATATACACCGTCAACTCAATGGCTGGAGCACAGAAAAACCTGGTTCAAAACCCCGATTGAAAGCAATGTCAACTGGAAAACCAATCAGCCAGAAGCCGACCGGTGCGTTGCTATCGTCCGTGATATCATCACTCAATATAGACTCAATCAAATGGAATTTACGTCACAATCTGTCGGTATTATTACACCATATCGCGCACAGATTGCCCTGATACGGCAGTCACTAGATCGCTTGTCACTTGAAGAAACTAAGCTCATCACTATTGATACTGTGGAGAGATACCAGGGCAGTGCCAGAGACATCATAATTATTTCATTCTGTATCAACAGACCTAGTCAACTTGCCACAGTGATCTCACCCTCACAAGAAGGCATCGATCGTAAACTCAATGTGGCCCTCACACGTGCTAAGGAACAACTCATCCTCGTCGGAAACGAAGAAGTACTCAGGAAAGATGCTACCTATAATTTGTTGTTAGATAGTTGTGTTGCAATTGGCTAGAAATTTATTATTTTACATATTATAATTTTGTTACATTTGTGCTTTCATTACAATGATGGATGAGTACAAAAAAAAATACACATTATTGCCATAGGTGGTGCTGCTATGCACAACATAGCACTAGATCTACACGCACAAGGACATCAGATTACAGGATCGGATGATGAGATTTATGAACCATCTTTAGGGCGACTGCAAAGAGCAGGTATCGCTCCCGAATCATTCGGATGGTATCCGGAAAAGATCACTTCTGACCTAGATTTTGTTATATTGGGTATGCACGCTAGAATAGATAATCCTGAAGTACTCAAAGCAGAAGAATTGGGCATCAAAGTGTACTCTTATCCGGAGTTTGTCTATGAACAGTCGCAGGACAAAAAACGAGTAGTCATTGCTGGTAGTCATGGCAAAACCACCACAACAGCTATCATCATGCATGTACTCAAAAAATGTGGTATCCGATTTGACTACCTGGTAGGTGCACAACTGGACGGATTCGATAGGATGGTTCAGCTGACGGATGCACCACTCATTATCATTGAAGGAGACGAATACCTAAGCAGCGCGCTAGACCGCATCCCAAAAATTCATCATTACTATCCTCATATAGCAGTAATCACCGGAATCGCTTGGGATCACATCAATGTATTTCCTACATTTGAAAATTATATAGAGCAATTTAATATCTTCTGCCACACCATCAAACCAGGAGGTACCCTTATTCACTATCAACATGATGACAACTTGACAACAATCGTCCAGCAACTAAAAGATATTCTATGTGTACCATATGGAGCTCTAACCACGGACCATTCTAGGCATGTTATCTTCGGTCATCATCAATACCCGGTCAGTATCATCGGGCAGCACAACCTACAAAACCTAAATGCAGCCAGACTTGTCTGTAGTGAACTGGGTGTCGGTACCGAACAGTTTTTTGAGGCGGTAAGAGATTTTCATGGAGCCAACAAGAGGTTGCAAAAGATCTCTGATAAAGATGGTAGAATGGTATATTTAGATTTTGCACATGCGCCTAGCAAAGTACAGGCTACTACCAGATCTTTCAAAGCATGGTTTATTGACCGGCCGCTTTTAGCTGTACTAGAGTTGCATACATTTTCCAGCTTAAATCATGAATTCATTACTCAATATAGAGACACACTACAAGCAGCCGATCACGCCATTGTATTTTATAATAAGCACACTTTAAAAATGAAAAATATGCCCGATCTAGATCCTGAATTTATCCAGGAGTGCTTTCACCATCCTGATTTAAAAAGTTGTAACTGATGCAGAGGTATTGCACACCATAATTGAGCATGATAAAGAAAGTCATATATTGCTAATGACATCCGGAAACTTCAATAAAATGCCGCTTGATTTTTAATTATTCTTTGCGAAGCCAGCCTAATACGTTGTCATCAGCGATCGTCCAGTATTTATAGTAATGTATAAGTGGAATGGATCTACGAGATTTTTTACCCATATTCTGATGTACAATTTCTATACTTCCATCATTCACCTTTGAAATGATGGCCACATGGCCAAACTGATTGCCTGCATAGGAATCAAAAACAAGCAAGTCATTCACTTCCGGCTTATATTCTCTCACGTTTCGATACTGCATCAGACCACGGCGCTTATTATAGGCTCTATCTGCCAAATTCTTATCAAAGAAGTCCTTGGCATGGCCATAAGAATCGGGCATTTTATGGTTGAAATACTGATAATAAAATCGCTTTACAAACTCAACACATTGATATTTCAGGCCGAGATTGTAGCCATCGAGCGTGACATTTCTACCTGATACATTGGTAAATTTATTACCATTATAATAAACAGATACACCATTATACACATCCATCACCTGACCAACCTCCAGTGCATTACGATTTGATATTAATGAACTCAAGGCAAGAATCAAAAATAATGTTCCAGTTACTTTCATAATATCCTTCATTTCATCTAATCACAAAGATACAAACTCCTTTGCATTTATATAAAAATTATATATATAATTCTGCATGTTATTAAATAATTATACTCAAATCTCCATCCTGGCTAAAGGAGCAACCCGTTGGCTACTCAATTTTCCCTTCAGATAAAGATAATATCCGGCAATGCCAATCATCCCAGCATTGTCAGTGCAAAATTGAAAAGCCGGAATATAAGTGGTCCATCCCAGTTTTTGCCCGGTTGCTTCGAGTGTTTTTCTGAGAGAACTATTTGCTGACACACCTCCTGCAATACCAATATGTTGAATACCTGTCAACTCACTTGCTTTTTTGAGTTTACCTATCAGGATATTTACGATTGTAGTCTGCACCGAACAGCAAATATCAGCAAGGTTTTTTTCTATAAAATGAGGATCTTCAGCCATGTTTTTTTGCAGGAAGTACAGAACAGATGTTTTCAAGCCACTAAAACTAAAATCTAGTGTGCCCACTTGAGGCTCAGGAAAGCTGTACACCGGTTGACCTTGTTGTGCCAATCGGTCAATGATAGGGCCTGATGGATATTCCAGACCTAGCATTTTGCCAGTCTTATCAAACGCCTCTCCAGCGGCATCATCTATAGTACTCCCCAATACCTCCATATCATCAAAGTCATTGACCTTGAGTATTTGTGTATGACCACCAGATACCGTTAGACAAAGAAATGGAAACGGTGGTCTGGGCGCTTCAGCAAAATGTGCCAACACATGAGCGCGCATGTGATGCACCTCTACAAGCGGAATATCCATACTCAATGCCAATGCTTTGGCCGTTGATACACCTACTATTAGGCTGCCTAGCAGTCCGGGCCCACGAGTAAAAGCCACTGCGTTGAGGTCGTCAAGAGACTTACCAGCTTTTTTAATGGCTACATCCACCACAGGAATGATATGTATCAAGTGTTGCCTACTTGCGAGTTCCGGCACTACTCCACCGTATTCGCGGTGCACATCCTGGGTGGCTGTGATGTTAGAAAGCACAACACCATCCTCGACGATAGCAGCGCTAGTATCATCGCATGAAGACTCAATGGCTAGTATAGTTACACTCTTTTTTGACAAGATTTACTGATTATCCGCCACAAAGTTAAAAAATTAAATAATTTTGCAATAGAAAAGCCGGATTGTGAGCAGCAATGATGGACCTTTCCTATGATCATTGTTCCACTTACAGACAGCAAAATCTAAGATATGTTACAAAAAGACTTTGACTTATCAGGCCAAAATAATGTACATCGGCTAACGGTATTCATCACTGCTGATGGTTTGTTTTACAGTTGCTTCACCGCTGACGGCACCCTTGTCAGACACCATTCTTATACAAATTTGCTTTTCTCATCTAGAGATACTGTTCAGAGCATTGTTGTAGATCCAGTACTCCGAGCTCAATATGAAAGGATTGTAGTCGTTGTCTTAACATCTAACGATCAGCAGCTGGCAGTACCTGACGATGAGTTGATAAAAATGATTCCGGGTCTAGAATACAAACATATCCATATGGAGAAATTGCCCGGTCAATTGGCTTATAATTATTATGGTCTTACACCACACCAAGAAAGCTTGTTGGATGAGTTGTTCGGCCATGACAACTACATTGTGCATAATTTTTTATTTGCACTCACCTCCTACTATCTGGGTATTAATAAACCAATGATGCACCTTCATTTTGAAGACACAACCATCACACTCTATGTGCAAAAGAATGGCATTCTCCAATTTTACAATACTTTCAGATATCTAGGACCTAAAGATGTCTTGTACTTTACGCTAGCTGCCTGTCAACTCACCGGTATTGATACGAGCCAAGACAGTGTAGTGGTAAGTGGATGGATGGAAGGAGATACCTCTATATACAAAAAATTAAATGGTTATATCAAGCATCTTAGTATTATGGATGATGCTGATTTTAGAATAGCTACTACTCAAGGCCACAAACCATTTTATTACTTCACTCATTATGCTGGACAGCTATGCGTATTATAGGCGGCTTTCTTGGTGGAAGGCGATTCAATCCTCCTGCCAAAAACTGGCCAACCAGACCTACAACTGACATTGCAAAGGAAGGTTTATTCAACATACTGAACAACAGAATTGACTTTGAAAAGACCGTCATGTTAGATCTTTTCGGTGGCACTGG
This sequence comes from Bacteroidetes bacterium OLB9, assembly GCA_001567255.1. Classification (GTDB taxonomy): domain Bacteria; phylum Bacteroidota; class Bacteroidia; order Chitinophagales; family Saprospiraceae; genus OLB9. The sequence continues at coordinate 72,001 of LNBW01000066.1, forward strand.
AAGCCATAGTTACGAGTTTATATCTCGTGGATGTCAAGATGTAACCTATGTAGATAAGTTTCCGGGGTGTGTCTCCTTTGTAAGCAAAACAGCAAAGGAACTTGGTATATCGGATCACATCAAAATTGTAAAAGCAGATGTTTTTAAGTTTTTACAATCTAATAGCAGACAGTACGACTATATCTTTGCAGGGCCTCCCTACCCGCTTCCCAACCTCAATACGATTCCGGATGAAGTTTTCAAATATAATACACTGACCGAAGATGGTTTTTTTGTATTAGAGCACAACCCCAGTCACGATTTTAAAAACCACCCAAAGTACAGAGAAGAACGTCATTATGGCACGACTATTTTTGCATTTTTTGGCTATTAATTTTTTTCAATGATCAAAAATCAGTGTCATTCGACTCCATTTGCAATCTTCATAATTTTAGAATTAGCAAAATCCTCTTCAATCAAACCATCGCGCAGTCTGACGATTCGATGAGCATACTCCGCAATATCCGGCTCGTGGGTTACTAATATTACTGTATTTCCGGCTTCATGGATTTTTTCAAAAATGCCCATAATTTCAATTGACGTTTTGGTATCTAAATTACCGGTAGGTTCGTCAGCAAGGATGATGGCAGGATCGTTTACCAGTGCGCGAGCTATCGCTACCCTTTGCCGTTGACCACCTGACATTTCATTAGGTCTGTGGTGCATACGATCTCCTAGACCTACTTTTCGGAGTGCCTCTTCTGCTTTTTCATTTCTAATTTTCTTAGCATCACCTGCATATACAAGTGGAAGCGCTACATTGTCTAATGCTGTCAGTCTAGGTAGGAGATTGAAGGTCTGAAACACGAATCCAATTTGCTTATTGCGCACCTCAGCAAGCTCTCCATCGGTCATCTTAGATACATCGATTCCATTCAGCACATAAGTACCGCCAGATGGGCTGTCAAGGCAACCGAGAATGTTCATCAGCGTAGATTTTCCTGAACCGGATGGTCCCATAAGAGCGACGTATTCGTTGAGACTAATTTCAAGAGAAATAGATTTCAATGCATGGATAATCTCTGTACCCATGTGGTACTTTCGAGAAATGTCTCTTATCGCGATGATAACTTTATTGTCTTTCATGAAATATCATTAAGTGATCTAGTCACGGAAATACAAAGGTACAATTTAGCACAAAACCCTTGTTTTTATTTGACGCTAAGATAAGAGGGCAGCAAGAAAAAAAAGTAAATTTTATAGACAATATAGACTTTTCAATCGCTTAAACTACCATATTTTTGAGTTAAGTATTATTTTTGGCACTCATTAAGTATTAAAAATCTCGACAACCGATTCAAAAAACGAATACTCAATCTTAACCACCAACTAAATGAAATCACTTAAGCACGTAGCTATAGCTGGCAATATCGGTGCCGGTAAAACCACACTCACCGAAATGCTTGCAAAACACTACAACTGGGATGTTCAATTTGAAGATACTACCACCAATCCATACCTTTCAGATTTTTACGAAGATATGCAAAGATGGTCTTTTAACCTCCAGATATACTTTCTAAATAGCCGATATGAACAGATTTTGAATATCCGCAGAGGCGAGAATACCGTCATTCAAGATAGGACCATCTATGAAGATGCCCATATCTTTGCCCCTAACCTTCATGACATGAACCTTATGTCCACCAGGGATTTTAACAATTATACATCGCTGTTTAAGCTCATGCTATCACAGGTGCAACCACCGGATTTACTTATCTACTTAAGGTGCGGTATTCCTAAGCTTGTCGATCACATCCAGACCAGAGGTCGTGATTATGAAGGTAACATGAGTCTCGAATATCTTAAAAAGTTGAATGAAAGATATGAAGATTGGATAGCTGGGTATGACCATGGTAATCTACTGATTATACAAAATGACAATCTGGACTTTAAGAATAATCCTGAAGACTTCGGCACGGTCATTGAAAAGATAGATGCCGAAATCCACGGACTCTTTTGATGGACTTACTATAATGGACCATGTATCAGAACATTAGAGCATACGCAGACCACCATCATGTGGCACTTGTTGCTGTATCCAAGACAAAGCCTGCTGACTTGATTCGTGAACTGTACGATCAAGGACAGCGCATCTTTGGTGAAAATCGGGTACAAGAAATGGTCGAAAAATATGAGCTGCTGCCTACCGATATTGAATGGCATCTCATAGGTCACCTACAAAAAAATAAAGTAAAGTACATAGCGCCATTTGTGTCGCTGGTTCACTCTGTTGACAGTAATGACCTACTTAAAGTCATTCATAAAGAAGCTTTAAAAAATAAAAGGGTCATTCCTGTTTTACTTCAATTTCACATCGCCGATGAAGAGACTAAGTTTGGACTGTCCATCGAAGAGGCTGAAAGTATTTTAACGGATATGGAGCAGCGTCCATTATCAGGCATACAGATAGTCGGTGTCATGGGTATGGCTACATTTACTGATAATACCGACCAGATTAGAGAGGAGTTTAGAAGGTTAAAGCAATATTTTGATCGCTTAAAAGCACGTTTTTTCCACGAAAGTGAAGTCTTCAAGCATATTTCCATGGGTATGTCGGGTGATTACAAAATAGCCATCGAAGAAGGGTCAACCATGATACGGGTTGGGAGTGCTATCTTTGGAGCCAGATGATGCAAATTATCCTTTTTGCAATGCGACATCGTCTTTATCATCTACAAAGACAGAAGCTACTGCACCCAGCAACATAAATATCCCAGCAATGATGAGCGCATAAATGGCATGACCATTGTAGAAAAACTTTAACATGGGCCCACCGATAAGACCATTTGCAATCTGAGGAATGGTGATGAATAAATTGAAAATACCCATATAGATTCCCATCTTATGGGCAGGAATAGCACCTGCTAGCATCGCATACGGCATAGCAAGAATACTCGCCCAAGCAATGCCGACACCAATCATAGGGAATATCAGCAAGTCTGGATCACTGATAAAATAGATAGATATGAGACCGAGTCCGCCTACAAGCAATGCCAATGCATGGGTATATTTCCGGCCTATCTTTCCAGCTATAGACGGCAAAGCAAATGCGAATACCGCAGATACTAAATTGTATATGCCGAAGATATAACCTACCTTATTGCCTGCTTCTTGATAGAGAGGTGATTGTGTATCATTGGCAGCTAGCCCATAAACATGTTCGGCGATCGCCGGTGTACTGTACACCCACATTCCGAATAAGGCAAACCAGGCACAAAACTGAACAAGTCCTAATTGACGCATAGTGTGTGGCATCTTACTGATGTCTTTAAATATTGATGTCAATAACATACCGGATTTTGTTGGCTCTTCAGCCATACTTCCGTCATCGAATGCGGCTAGTTCTTCCGGGCTATATTCTGTTGTGGTAAAAATCGTCCATAATATGGCAGCCATCAATAGCAAGGCGCCTATAAAAAACGAATAAATAACATTGTCAGGCACTCCGCCTGTAGGTGAAACAGCCGCGACACCAAACCAATTGACCAAGATCGTAGGCAACCATGAACCAACCACTGCACCGAGCCCAATCAACACTGTCTGAATGGCAAATCCTGCTGTACGTTGATCTGTCGAAAGCTTATCGGCTACTAGCGCACGAAATGGCTCCATTGATATATTAAAAGAAATATCCATGATCATCAACATACCTGCTCCTACCCACAAAGCAGGCAAAATAGCCGTAAAAAGCCCTGCATTGGGCATCATTATCAAACCTATCGATGCCATGATAGCTCCCAATAAAAAATAAGGTTTTCTTCTTCCCATTTTTGTCCATGTGCGGTCACTGTAGTGGCCGATGATCGGCTGTACCAGCATACCTGTGATCGGAGCCACTAACCAGAACCATCCTAAATGTGCGGTATCCGCTCCGAGTGTCTGTAATATGCGTGAAGCATTGGCATTTTGCAGGGCAAACCCTGTCTGAATCCCAAGAAATCCAACGCTCATATTCCAGATAGCTGCACGCGACAATAAGGGTTTTTTCATTAGATTGTATTTAAACTGCTCAATAGATATGTATGCCGGCAACAAATATAAGATAAGCCAACAATTAACCATACATACTATTGAAAATAATTGTAATTCGGAAGATTATTGATCTACTGACCTCTAAATTGTGAAACTGTGGTGTGGCCCTTGTAAAGCTGCTACACACAACAATTGTCCGGAATTTTGATTATTTCTAACTACTTATTATTCACTACTATCAGCCATTCCCAGGGTAGTAATTGAATCTCATGGCCAGGTTCAAAATACACTTCACTTTGATCAAATGCATTTTTTCCAGATATCACACGATCAGAAGCTGCTTTTTGGTGCTGAGGAGTAAGATTGACTAAAACTGAAACTTTATTATCATCTTTTTCACGCTCAAAGGCAAAAATCGGACTATCGATCATTATTCTTTGCACAGGAGCACCAAAGTAGCTATTCCACATGGCCTTATTGTCTCGTTTGAGCTGCAGCAACGATTTATAAAAACCTTCATATGCAAAATGACGAAAATCAATCAAATCCTTATCAAAAAACTTGAGTCGGTATGGAATCGGTTCTTCCTGACCGGAGTAAATTAGAGGAATTCCACTCAATGTAAAGGATACCACAGCAAAAGCCTGATGTGCTTCTCCCATACGTTCTATTTCCGAACCAGACCATGAATTTTCATCATGATTAGACGTGAAAAACATATAACTACCCGGCAAATTCATATTATTGTAAACATTCAACCATTCATCCAGGACTCGAAAAGGTGCTTTGTGCTGAGCTATAGAATTGAATAAGTGGTGGGCATTCCAGCCATAAATAGCATGAAAGCATCCTGAACGTAAATGTTCCGCTTCTTCGGACTCAGCTACCATAAACACATCTTGATTAACTACTCTCAACTCATCAGAAACCTCACGCCAGAAATCAAGCGGTACCAACATCGCCATATCCTGCCTAAAGCCATCGACTTTCATTTCTGTCAGCCAATAAATCATATCTTCTATCATGGTCTGCCTCATCTTCTGATTGTCATAATTCAGATCTGCCACATCTGTCCAACCTATTGACTTGCCAGTATTATCAAGGGGTTCGGATATTTTACCCGAAATATCTTTGGTGTAAAAATCAGGGTGTTGCTCCATCCAAACATGATCCCAGCCAGTATGATTAGGTACCCAGTCTATGATGATATACATACCCAATGCATGGATTTGATCAATCAATTGTTTTAAAGACGCTTTTGAACCCAGTTCAGGATTGACAGCTCTATAATCACTTACTGCATAGTAACTACCGAGCTTACCTTTTCGGCGGGTAGTGCTGATAGGAAAAACCGGCATGAACCAAAGTATATCCACACCCATATTTTTCAGGCGCTCCAGATGATGACTGAAAGCGTCAAAAGTGCCTTCCGGAGTATATTGGCGTATATTGACTTCATATAGTGAAGACGCTTTGGCCCATTCAGGCCAGTATGTCACATTACTGAAAGCTGCAGTCATATTGTATGGTTTACTATTCACATATCCTAGAGCGCTATGATATGAAACAAGAAAAGCTATTCATCTATAAATTTGGATACCACCACTTCTCGACCTTACCTATCTCAATTATTAATCACCCAAAATAAAACTTAATCAATGTAAAATTAAACTTAAAGATATCTTTTTGGCGAGATTTTAGTAACATTTTATTGAAAAAGGTCTCTTTCTTCCCTTATTTAAAAGCTATTCTTCTTCATCAGCATTCTGAAATTGATATTTTTTATCATCAGATTTTGCAAATAAAATGCCGGCCATGCCTGATACCAGATCAACCAAAGTATGCAGTACAATGACTATAAATAGCGAGCCTGAGTACAAAAATATAATCCCAAACAACAATGCCATGATAAAAAATTTTGATCACCGCTAGCCATCCCTGATAAATATGGCCAGTAGCAAATGCCAATGCAGGAATAATCAGAGCCATCCACCACACAAACTCAAAAGTTTTGCCCACTTCGAGAATATAATTCATGAGATATCCTCTATAAACGATTTCTTCACCTATGCCTGCGGCCAATGCCAAAAATATGTAATGTTTATATTCCGTCCACGTCTGAGGAATAATATAGGATATTTCCTCAATTTTCTGAGATTCGCGATCTTTAAAAAATCAAGCTCACAACAACATCGCCTACATACAGCACCACAACAGCGACAATCGCCCAGATGACCGTATTATTAATAATAGGCCACTTAAAACCAAAGATATGCCATGGTCGACCACTGATATTCCATGCGGTAAGTACTAATGATGCTCCGATCAAAAGTACCAGACCATTGGTATAAAAAAGATGTTTTTTAGGCGGTAAAAAGGCTATTAAATCCTTATCCGGCGGACCTGAACGCAGCGACATCATGGGAAGGATCACCATGATAAAAAAGGCCAACAAATGGTCAAAAAAATTATACTCCAAGGGATTATTTTAGGGTAAAAATAAGATAATTAGTGTATTATAAAAAAAAACGGAAACATATTCAAATGTTCTTTATCGACTTTCAAAGTGTTTTCTTACCGCAGGGACAACCTTTGTACCATACAACTCAATGGTTTTCAACATCTGAGCATGAGTTGGACCCCCAACATCGATATGGGCAATAAATTGTCTGATATCAAACATTTCCAGGGTTTGAATAATTTTTTCAGTGACTTCATCAACATTTCCCATATAAAGTGCTCCCTGAGGACTCATTCCTGCTGCAAAACTCTGCTGTGTATATCTACTGGTCCATCCACGCTCTCCTCCGATCTTATTCATCGAATGCGCATATCGCGGAAAGTAATCTTTTAAAATAATCTCTTTCGATTCTGCGATGAATGTATGAGAATGTATGCCTATACTCATACTATTTAAATCATGACCATACTCTAGATAGGTTTCTTTATAAAAATCAATAAGCGATTTGAATTGTATAGGCATCCCGCCAATGATGGCAAAAACAATCGGCAATCCTAATTTAGCAGCGCGATGTACTGATTCAGGCGTTCCGCCAACAGCTATGGAAATAGGAATCTGTCGCTCTGGTCGTGGATAGATGGTCTGATTTTGAATAGGAGCTCGGAATTTACCTTGCCATGTTATCCGTTCTTTTGATCTGAGTTCAAGAAGCAACTGCAATTTTTCACTAAATAGTTCATTGTAATCCTGAAGATTATAACCAAAAAGTGGAAATGACTCAATAAAACTGCCTCGCCCTGCCATAATTTCAGCTCTCTGGCCTGAAATAAGGTCAATCATAGCATAATCTTGATATAACTTTACCGGATCTGCCGAACTCACAACATTGACACCACTCGAAAGCTTGATACTTTTGGTTACACCGGCTAAGGTTGCCAGCATGATTTCAGGTGCTGATACTGCATAATCATTCCTATGGTGCTCACCCATCACAAACTTATCTATACCTAGCTCATCCGCCAGCTTCACTTCTTCAATAATTTCTTTTAGTCTCTCGGAAGCACTTTGATATTGTTGAGTTTCAAAATTAAAACTCATATCTCCAAACATTCCTATTCCTAATTCCATAAATTTAATATATTATGATTTTTATTAAAATATAAATTAATGCAATAAAAATAGCCTAATATTTTGTCAATAATACCTCATTTACTGAAATATATAATGCTTGCTCATTAAACATACCCAAGGTTAGAAAGGTTGGTAAAAGTAAAAACTCGATCATTCATTGTATGACACTTTAGAAATATTCGCTTCAGCGGATTCGTTCTAAAATGATCATAGTTGTAAATGTTTAGCGTAATAATAGCATCGAGTAAAGATATATATGCTCCACTTACTACATTATTGGTAGCAAACCCAAGTATGGGTAAATGACCAGCTTTAATTTGATAGCTTGTGTCTTTATCCCTTGAAAATCGACCCAATATTAAAACAATACTTAACAAAAATTGTCTCTCTAACGGTTATAACTCCATTGTATGGAATATACGGACACGACGGCTTCTAAACTTGTCTTGGCTTTTGATGCGAAGCGCCTTTTTTAATA